>NZ_JBBNAC010000001.1:1268008-1902012 GCF_037996825.1 Bdellovibrio sp. BCCA
GTTATAACTTTCAAATCACCTCTCACGATTTCAAAGTTCTGACGGATGTTCCAGAAAATCAAGGAGGAGAAAACAAAGCTCCTTCGCCTCACGATTATATCGAAATCGCACTTGCCTCTTGCACGGCGATCACTGTGCAGATGTATGCAAAAAGAAAAGGAATTCCCTTAGAGTATTCAGATGTGAAAGTGCAGATCACGTCGGAGAGTTCTTCAGGAAACGAAATTCTTCGCGAAATTCGTTTTGTTGGAAATCTGACGGACGAACAGAAAAAGAATCTTCTGATGATTGCAGAGAAATGCCCGATCCATAAGTTTCTCTCTGCCGGTGCGAAAATTAAAACAGAAATGTTAGGATAAAAGAAAAACCGGGAGTTTCCTCCCGGTTTTTTGTTATTTGTTTTCAGCAGCTCGATCAAAAGAGCCCATGCGTCCTTCTTGGAAGTCAATAAAGGCTTGCTTGATTTCGCCAACCGAGTTCATCACAAAAGGTCCGTAGCCAACGATCGGTTCATCAATAGGTTCACCACCTAAGAACAAGACCTTCGCGTCTTGAAGCGCATTCAATGTGAAGGTGTCTCCTTCTTTTTCAAGCACTGCAAGTTCGGCTTCACCAATGGTTTCACCGGTTCCAAGTTGCACTTTGCCACCAAGAACAAAGACCGCTGTCGTATGACCTACTGGAACTTTGAATGTTGCAGAGTGACCTGCTGTCATGCGGATGTCCCAAAGGTTGATCGGCGTAAAAGTTTTCGCAGGTCCACGATGTCCATCGTAGTCTCCCGCAATCACGCGAACATAACCGCCATTGTCAGGCAAGTTCACATTGGGGATATCTGCCGCTTGAATGCCTTGGTAGCGAGGGCTTGTCATTTTATCCTTCTTAGGAAGGTTCACCCACAACTGCACCATTTCAAAAAGACCGCCGCGTTCAGAGAACTCTTGGCCGTGTTTTTCTTCATGCACAAGGCCCGAAGCCGCTGTCATCCATTGCACGTCGCCGGATTTAATAAGTCCGCCACCGCCAGAGGAATCTCTGTGAGCAACTTCACCTTGATAGGCCAAGGTCACAGTTTCAAAACCACGGTGAGGATGTTCTTCAACACCACGCACGTGTTTCGAAGGAGGAAACTCAACGGGACCTGCATAGTCCATTAACAAGAATGGAGAAATGTCTTTTGCCAAATCATTGTATGTAAAGATAGTGCGAACAGGGAAGCCGTCGCCGACCCAATGACGTTGGTTGTTTTGTTGAGAGAATAATAGTTTTTTCATAGGTCAGGTTCCTTTCATTAAAGTTAATCTACAACTTTTCGTCCCCTTTGATTAGTCGGTAAAATCTAGAAACATTATCCATTGGATTGGATAATGTACCTTTGCATGGTGAATGCGAATATATTGCAGCTCAAAGCTCTTAGGCTCATTTTAACGGAAAATAAAAAGGAGCATTTCAAATGAAAACTTATTTGCTTTTAGCGGCATTGGTTTCAGTGTTTCAATTCTCCACAGCTCAAGCAGCTTGCGGTGACCTGAGTGAGCGAACATTTAATGGGGATGAAGCGATCACGTTGACTTATATTTTAAAGAATTCTTCGATTGCCTCTAAATCTACTTCCGGCGTGACGGTCACTTGGTCTTTATCAAAACTGAATTGCCGCCAAACGAATCGCGGCGTTTTGCCTGACTTAATGCCTGCATATATGTGTGCAAAACCGTCGGGCGTAGGAAAGATCACGGCAAAAGCTTTGTTTGATGCAATGTCAGAGATGGGAGTTTACCCTGACGGCGCCGCAGGACATGTTATTGAAGAGGCAACCTACATCAAATGCCAGGTTAACAAAGACGGCTCAGGTGGAACGGCTATCAATCCTCGTTGCACATTGAAAGCAGCGTGGGGTGATGAGTGCGGTTAACGAGCGCGTTCCTGCAGAAGCTTTGCGCAGCGATCTAAGATCGTTGCGCGAATATTCTCACGGTGCTGAACAAAATCGGGAAGTTTGCTGGTCTGTACGATTTTATAAAGACGCAAAGCTCTTTCAAGATCCATCAAGCGTTGCTTTTGCGGACCTTTTGAAAGCGGAAACTTCGGAGCCGGTAAGTGGGCTGAAACAGCCAGTTGCACATCATTCACCCAATCAATTTCCGTTTGGGTCAGATAAATCGTAGGAAAAAATGAGTTATCGACAGGACTTTTTTCCGACTCTTGAAGCTGAGTGTTGAGCCATTGCAACTCATTCATAATTCTTGTAAATTCCGCATCGTGAACTTTACCAAAAAGACGAAAGACGATTTTCTTCCAGGCGTCACAGAAATCTTCAAATGTAATATCCTGCGCCTTTTCAAAGAGCGGCGGATTTGTGATGTAGTGTAGTGTTTTTGTTAGAACATCCAACGAGATCACAACACTGTTCGTTTTAATACTTACACGCATTAGATTATGCGCCCAGCTTACGATATTTAAAACAGATCTGTTGTCTACAAGAGCATTATGAAAATTCAAATGAAAGTCGGCGTAAAGAACGCTATCAATAGGGCGATCCAGAATTTGATCAAGGTCACTCTTACGACGTTCTAACTTCGGAGTCGAAAAATAAGAAGCAATACGATCAGAGAACTTTTCAAAAGACTCATGCCACAAGCCATCGCGTTGACAAGCTTTATAAAGTTGAAAGGCCTTTGCCTGATTTGGCTCCGCCACATCCAAAAGGCCATTGATCTTTTGTTCCAACACACGTGGGAATGAATGCCATAGCTCTTTGATCATGAGAAAAGTCTATCATGGTCCAGAGCGAAATAAAAATCTCATGGTTTTTGTCAAAGTTTTAGACATGCGAATAAGCATACAAGCGCATTGGTTTTTGCACCGTAAGCGAATGCTCCGTACTCTAAAGACTGAGTTTTTAGAAGGGAGTGAGCTTATGTTTTCAAAACCTTTTAAAATAGCAGGTGCCGTTTCGATGTCGGCGTTTGTGAGTCATATTCCGCAGGTGGCGTTGGCAGCGCCTGGTATGATTCCAACGCGGAACTTTGTTGAGCAAAGCTCGCGCGCTCAAGATCTGCAAACAGTTCAAGACTATCTATCGCGAACGGATGTGCAGAAAGCGTTAATGGATCGCGGGCTTTCGGCAGAAGAAGCCTCCTCTCGATTGGCGAGTCTTTCTGAAGCAGAGCTTAAACAGCTTTCTGAGCAGATTCATAAGGCACAAGCTGGCGGTGATATCCTGGTCACCATTTTAGTGATTGTTTTGATTATCTTTCTTATCAAACGAATCTAGGTACTGCCGTGCGAGTTTTTCTTTGTGGTATTTATCTCATGCTTCTGTCTTGTGCGAGCGCTCCGAAGCAGACAGAAGCACTTTTGACAGGCTTTTATCATGGCCCCTCCGCACATCGGATTCAAAATGTTCCTTTTATAGAGCAAAGCGCCGGTCACTGCGGTCCAGCGGCGTTAACAATGGTTTTAAGTTACTGGCAGAAGAATATTTCCTTTCAAGAGATTGCGCCGCAAGCCTACACGCCAGGTATGAAGGGAAGCTTTCAAATAGATATGATAACTGCCGCGCGCAGACAAGGAATGGTGGCGATTCCGATTGTAGGATTGCGTGATCTTTTAAAAGAAATTGAAAACGGACATCCTGTTATCGTTTTTGAAAACCTTTCTGTCTCTTGGCTTCCACAGTGGCATTACGCTGTGGTTTTTGGATATGATTTGCGCCAAGAAGTCGCTCTTATGCATTCGGGTCCTGAAAGAAACAAATCTTGGGATCTAAGAAAATTTGAAAGATCGTGGATGCTAGGGGATTATTGGGGACTTGTTGTTCTGCCGCCAGATAAACTTACGGTCACGGCAAAAGAAATAGATCATGTGAAGGCTGCGGCCGCTCTGGAGGAGCTTGGCAAAAAAGAAGAAGCCGAAAAAGCTTATATGCAGATTCTGAAAAAATGGTCCCATAGCCTAGGAGCCTTGATAGGCCTAGGAAATATCAAGTATTCAGAAAATAAAACACGGCAGGCAGAGGAATATCTCACGCAGGCGACAAGGAGTCATCCCAACTCAGCGATCGCATGGCACAATCTAACCATTGCCTTTGCCGCGAATGGAAAGCGCGAACAAGCAAAAAAATCTGCCAGTGAAGCTTTAAAGTACGCTTCACCGGCGGAGAAAAATATTTTCGCGGAAAACTTAAAAACCTGGACGAATTAAATCTTAAAGTCCTTCTGAAATTTGACGGAATTATTACCAGCGTAGCTCGTTGCTTTAAATACGCTGACGCCACCGGAAATTTCAGAATCCACCATGATGTAATTTCTTTGTCCTGTTCCCGCAATACGGCGATTGTTGGGGATCACATCAGGGACACCAGGGAAATTTCTGCTATGAATGGAGCTCGATGTAAATTCAAACGTTTCATAACCGACAGCTTCGGGTTCAATGCGAGAGATCTCACTGTAGTGAACGTCACCTGAAGCAAAGATCACTTTATTGGGAATAGATTTTAGTTCCTGCAGAAAGGCTTGGAATTGAAAAGGGTGGTCGCCTGAAACGGATTCTTTCCATGGGACCGCCGGAAAAAACTGACTGCCATTCATCAACCAAGAAGGTCCCTGGTTTTGACGAACATGATTGAGCATCCAAGTTTCTTGCTCTTGTCCCCAATGGGCGTATCTTTCTTTTGAACCCCGAGGCAGACGGAAGCTGCGATCATCCAATAATAAGAACAGATGATTTCTAAATTTAAGTGCACTGCTCACGCCGGGACCTTTTTCCAAAAGTCGGCAGTGGCTTTCATCTTGCGCAAAAAAGCTTAAGAAGTTTTGCTGAGACTCTTTAACAAAAGAGTAACTCAGCGAATTGGCATCATTAAATCCGAAATCATGATCATCCCACGTGGCAAAGATAGGAATTAGTTTTTTACTAAAATAAATTTCTAAAGTAGATCGAGCTTCGCAAAAGCGTTGCCATAAATAAGCCGGATCTGGGGCGCCGCTCGAGCCGCTATCGGCATAGACGCTGTCGCCGATAAAAAACAAGACATCAGGTTTGTTATTAACCATGTTCCGCCAGATATCCGGTGAGTGTTCCTTTTCATTCATACAGGAGCAGATGGCAAAACGCACGGTGGGTTTGTTCAAATCGAGGGTTTGAAATTCCCTCTCATCAATGGTTTTTCCTGTCAGAGGATCCATAATATTTAAATGATAAGTTTCATTCGGAAGCAGATTTGAAAAGAAGACCTTAAGAATTTTTTTAGGATGGTTTGGGAAGGAAATCGGTCGGACTTCATCAGGAAGCCGCCTTTGCCCCTGAGAATTCACGGCATAAATTTCCAGATCTGTTCGGTCATACACAATCGAGAACTGTGTTCTCGTGTCGTCCGTAGCTCCCTGAAGAATCGAGGGCTCGGCTCTTTGTGCAGTACTGCGAACAGGTGCAGAGAAAGTTTTTTGTGCAGTTCCTAAAGCGACAGCCTGGAACAAACCTAATTTTAAGAAATGACGTCGTTGTATTTTCATGTTCAAAATCCTTTTTGATTTATCAAGTTCAGCAAGGATTTTAAAAAAAATTAAGTTAGGTTCTCGTCATGAAAATGTTTGCAGTTTGTGAGGCAGCAAATTCTTTTCCGCTAAGAACGCGTCGTTAAAAATCTTAGACGTGTAGCGAAGTGCAGAATCCCCCAGAACGGTGACAATGTTCAGCCCGTTGCCTTGGTTTTCAAGCGCGTACTTGTAGGCCGCATACAAATTTAAAGCAGCGGATGTTCCCACGAGCAATCCATCTTTTTGTGCCAGATGATAAAGCATGGATATCATCTCTGTGTCATTTACTTGAACGGCGTCATCAATAACAGCTTCTTTAAAGTTCGCGGTTAAGCGCATGATTCCGATGCCTTCGGTGATCGAAGATCCCGTTGATTTTATTTCACCTGTTTTTAAATAAGAATAAAGACCTGATCCCAAAGGATCAGCTAAGCGAACATGCACTTTGGTGTTTTTTTCTTTCAGATAGCGAGAAACTCCTGCAATGGTTCCGCCGGTTCCTGACGAGCAAACAAAGGCATCGACTTTGCCATTTGTTTGCTCCCAAATTTCAGGGCCGGTTGTTTTGTAGTGGCTCTTATAATTGGCCACGTTTTCAAATTGGTTCGCCCAAAAAGCGCCGCGCTCTTCGGCAAGTCTTCTTGCCGTATGATAAAAATGATTTTGGTCTGCGAAAGGACAAGGAGGAACGGTGACAAGTTCCACGCCCAAGGCATTTAAAGTTTGATATTTTTCCGCGGCTTGATTGTTGGGCATCACAATCAAACATTTATATCCTTTTTGTGCTGCCAGCGTTGCAAGTCCAATTCCTGTATTGCCAGCCGTGCCCTCAACAATGGTTCCTCCAGCTTTTAGCAATCCATCTTTTTCAGCTTGCTCAATAATACCGTGAGCGGCGCGGTCTTTAACACTGCCGCCAACATTCAGAAATTCAGCCTTTCCGTAAATTTGACAGCCGGTCATTTCAGACAAGGAATTGATTTTAATAAGCGGAGTTGGATAAAGCACGGTAAACCACCTTGGTTGCGCTATTATCTAAGCTTACTAGTTCTGACCAAAAAGTGAATAGATCTTTTCCCACTTTTCGCAAGGTGGTGCTGAAATTTTTAAATCTTCTCCGCTCCAAGGATGTTTGAACTCAACACTGAGCGCCTTTAGACAAAGACCTTTGATTTCCAAGTGATCACGGAAGAACCGGTTGTGATGAGAATCGCCGTGCTCTATGTCACCTAAAAGCGGATGAGCAACACGATCAAAGTGACGACGGATTTGATGCCATCGACCCGTCACAGGTTTGACGTCCACCAAAGAGTAACGTGCGGTTGGATACTTTTTTCCAACAGGAAACGGCAGCTCTATGGCTGAGAGTCTTTTGTAAACCGTGAGTGATTCAAGAAGTCCATCTTCGCCCAAAACTTCAAGAGGAATATCAATAGAACCTTCTTCTTGAACATGTCCTCGCACAACCGCATGATAAGTCTTCTGAAGTTGCCTTTCCATAAAAAGGCGACTCAGTTCACGGGTGGCTTCCCGGGACGTCGCCCACAAAAGAACGCCACTTGTAGGAGCATCCAGGCGATGAACGGGAAATACATCACGCTTCATAAGATCGCGCAGATGATAAAGACAGATTTTTTCTTTCGGAACAGGATAAGGAGAAAGCTCTGGCGGGTGTACAAAGTACCCGGCAGGCTTATCGATCGCAAAGAAGTAGTCGTCCTGATAAAGAATTCTCATCGCCCGGGATATTAAATAGGGGCTTTTTTAGAGTCAATCTGGTATGGTTGCCGCTATGGAAAATTCATGTTGTTCATGTTTAAAACCGTCGGCGACTTTGCAGTGCGGGATCTGTAAAGACTCCGTTTGTAAGAAGTGCGCCCAATTTCTAGGGGAAGACAGTTTCTCGTTTTTAGAGAAAGTCTCTGAGGAGCTTTCTCATAACGTTTATTGCCCTCAATGTTTTGACGCCAAGGTTGTTTCAGCACTTGAAGCCTATAACGAAACAATGGAGCGCGCTAAAAATCTAGCTGTGTATTTGAAAGATCAAAGTAAAGAAACACGCTTGATGAGCCGAAAAGCGCAACCAGTTCAGGTATTAAACTGCGCCGATCGCGAAGAAACGCTTTTACGTTTGGCCTTTCTTGCTGCCAATGCTGGTTTTAATTGTTTGGTGGATGTGGATTTAACTTCGAAGAAAATCCGCGAGGGTTCCTATCAAACTCAATCGTGGAGCGGAACAGCCGTACCAGTTCAAGTAACAGGACGACGTCGCTAAATAAAAAAGGCCTCTTCATAAGAGGCCTTTTTAGTTTTTACTTTAGGTTCACTTTTATTTTGCGCATTCAAAAAGAGATGACGCTAAAGTTGCAACCCAAAGTGCTTTCGCTTTAGAGCCCACTTTCACTTCAGAAAGTTGACCATTATCGTAAGAAAGTTTGATTTTAATAACCATTTTGATGCCTTTAAGCTCATCGTCCGCTTTAGGAAGCTTTGCTGTATCAAATGTGTAAGTCACAGAATCTGAGAAAAGGGCTTCTGATTTATCCATTTTTGCATAAAGATCCGGATTTTCCTGGAGAACCTGAAGGATTTCGTCGCCGCCTCTGTCTGAAATACGAGTGTCTGGACCATAACTGCCACCGTTTTCAGAGAGAGTTTCAAAAATCTTACTAGCACCTTGAAGCTCAACACTTTTTAGAGTGTCTCCATCTTTAACGACTTTTACAGTGCAGGCTTTGCCGTTAAGACCAGTGCCATTCAAAGTTAATACTTCCTGTGCTTTTGCGTTGTGAGAGACAAACAGGAGAGAAGCCAATGCAATACCAAGCATCTTAGACATAAAAATTCCTTCCATTAGGTTTTAATTTATTAGCGCTCCTAAAATAATGAATTCTCGAAAATTTTTCCCCTGTTAGTTTTTTGCTAAGGCTAAACTTTCAGGCTTGCCCAAAGTTTTGACAGTTCGTACGTGACAATTTGGCTTATCTGGGCCATCCTAAGTGATGCCCTTTTTCCGGGGCAGGTAAGGATTGGTCCTGTGTTTTTAAGCCCTCTGACGCTGCAGAATATTTCGCAACTCCGCGCTCCCAATGAGAAAGTTCCTTTGGGGGAGCTGGCGACCTATGAAGAGGGTCTCAGCTTTATTGAAGACAGTGTTTTTGAAGGCCACGAAGTCCAAACAACTCCGCAAGGGTCTTTGCAGTTGCAGCTGTTCTTTGCCGCAAAAAACTCAAAAAAGGGTTACGTCGTTAAGGTCAACGAAGTCAATCCGGGTGGTGATTTGGAGTTTCATTGCGATCATTGCAAAACCTCCATGGAAACGCCTAAAACGTGTGAACACCAATGGACAGCGTTTGTTTATTTGTGGCAGGCTTTGACGTCAGAGCAAGAAGGCATCGTCAATCGCAAGCTTTTAAAACTGGCGCAAGATTTGGAAGAGCCTCTGCAAACAAGTGTTGCTAGAGCCTCGCAAGCACGCTTTGGTTTCTCTCAAAACATCAAACTTGAATCTGTCAGTCTTTTTCTCGAGGATCATCCTTTGCTCAACTCCGAATCCATCGGAAGTTTGTTGACCTCGGATCTAGGCAAATTCAAACACCAAGAAATGACCAGAGATCTTGAGGTTCCTTCTCCGCTATTGTGGAATATGCCAGAGATCTTCCGCAAAAAAGTAACGGCCTACTCCGGATTTTATCTCAATGAAGTGAACGAGCAAAATCGCTTAGCAGGAATGCTCCGCTATAACTTTACGGATGGGACGCAAGTTTCGGCAAAAGATATTTTGCGCCATCCTTTGCAAAGAGCGGTGACAAAAGAACTTTTGCCTCAAGCACGAACACAAAATTCTGCTTTTTCACGCTGGCCTTTAACGCAGCAAAAAGAGCATCTGTTCTTAAGCCAAAATCTCCGCGAGCTTGAAGAGATCATGCAAGTTCTCTTGGGAAATGTCGCCACAAAAGTGAATCAAGGTCAGCTCAAACTTTTCTTGCAATCCAAAAATCATCCGCGCTTGGGACTGCCTCTGCATTACATCGAATTCGATCCGGGAGTGGAATTAAACTGGCGCGTCGAGTTTACGGAAAAAGCCCAGCTTGAAGCTGAGTTTAAACTGATGAGCGCTCATAAAAAGCCTTTCGTTTATTTTGAGTCCTTTGCTGTAGAACCCACAGAAGGAATGCTTTTGGTTCATCCGTGGTTGCATGAATGGAATCAAATCCGCGAAGTTCTCAGCAGCATTTCTGCAGACGAAAATGATTTCTATGTTTCAGTTGAAGGCCGGCCCACAATTCATCTGGAAGGCGAGCTAGAGGCGAAGACCGTTCTAAAATATCTGCGCACTCGCGCAATGCCAGTTCGTCTTGCCGGTGAGTCCAGAACCTTAAGTCCATCACAAAGTCAGTTGCAGATTCACTTAGATGAGTCCGGTGATTTCTTCGTGCAACACGATGCTCGCGTTCAGGGACAAAAAAATCTTTTGCGTAAAGGTTGGACGCCGCGAACGGTTCTTTATCTTAAGACCTTGTCTGAAGGTTTGCCGTTCCTTATGAATGCGGATGTGAAAGATGTCGCAAGTCGCGCTCGTCGCAAACGCGATTGGGATTTAAAAATTTTAAAACATCTCGGCGTTCTGCAATACCTCTTTATGGAATTGTTGTCCTATCACTTTGAAGGCATGCTCACCGATGGCACGGTTCCAGACGAGGATAAAATCTTCTTATCTTTGCACAGCAATATTCAAGCACTTCTGATCAGCGGTTCGGGCGTTATCTTGGCCCGCGAGCAAACTTTGACGGAACTATGCTCGCAAACGGTTCTCAATCATTTTGAAGATTTCGTGGCAAAAACTTTAAAAGCTCTGAAAGCCAGTGAATCTTTTTATTCAGAACAAGGTGAAGTGATTCTTGAAGGTGTCGTCGAAAAAGAATTCCATCTTCTGTATGAAATTCTTAAGCGCATGGCCCTTTCAACAGGAGGCGATGCCTTTAAAAAATCTCGCACGTCGCTTTTGTCAAAAATTTGGACCGGCGACGTAGAAAAGGATCCTTACTTGCTTGACGGCAAGTTTCATCTGCCAAGAGTAAAAAAAGAAGGATCGCAAATTCACGAAACCTTAGAAACTCTGCAAGGATTGATTCCTTACGGTTTCGCACTTTATTACAATGGTCTGCCCTTGCAAGAACTGACCGAAGATGAATTTAAAGTCGACTTTATTTTGCAAACAGATGAAGAGCATCGCGATTTTAATTGGTTTGAACTTAATCCAAAATTCTTCTTGCGTGGCCAAGAAATTGATCCGCAAACTATGTCAGGTTTTGGCAGCGGCGGGGTGATTGAATACGACGGGAAACTTTTTTTAGTTCCTCGTAAACAGATGCCGTCGTTAAGACGTCTAGAACATTTCTGGCAAAAACTGCAACGCGGAAAAACTGAGACCAGCAAAAAACAAGGTGGCGAAAAAGTTTATCATTTGCCGCGCCATCAAGTTCTGGAACTTTTGGCTTTGCGAGCTTCAGGTGTCGGCATTCGCGGTGACGAAGAGTGGAAAAAGCTTTGCGCTTTCTATGACCAAATGGGATCAGCGGATCGCACTGTGGAAATTCCAAAGACGGTGAAAGCGGACTTAAAGCCGTATCAGGTTTCTGGCGTTCAGTGGTTGCAGGATCTTTACAATTTAAAACTAGGCGCTTTGCTGGCTGACGACATGGGTTTAGGTAAAACCCTGCAGACGTTGACATTCCTTGAAGATCTTCGTCAAAAAGGCGACATGGGCCAAGTCTTGGTTGTCGTTCCGTCGTCATTGATTTTTAACTGGCAAAGTGAAGTTGAAAAATTCACTCCGGATATTCCTCTTACGGTCTTTACAACCAAAGACATGATGAAGGTGGGAAAGAAACTTGAATCCAAGCAAGATATCGTGGTGCTAACGACCTACGGTCTTTTGATGGAAAACGAAAGTTTCCTTAATCAGTATAAATGGAAAGTTTTGATCTTCGATGAAGCGCAGAACTTAAAGAATATCACCACGAAACGCACAAGCTCCGCTCGTGCATTGACGGCACGCTTTAAGATTTGTCTTACGGGAACACCGATGGAAAATCACTACGGAGAGTTTTATTCTCTGGTAGATCTTTTGGTGCCTGGCAGTCTTGGAAAGATCGAAGATTTCCGTCGTCAGTTCGTAAATACGGAAATGGTGACTCGTGAGGAGATCGAAGATTTGAAACTCAAAATCAAACCTTTGATGCTTCGTCGCACGAAAAAAGAAATTCTCGATCAGCTTCCTGAAAAACAAGAAACGAAAGTCAGCATTGCCTTTGAAGAAAGACAGATGGAGATCTATCGCGACATCGCTCTTTCTTATAATCAAAAAGTGCAAGACAGTCTTTTGACACAAGCAGAAGCCAGCGTGCAATTGCAAATGCTCACGGCTCTTTTGCGTCTTCGCCAAGCGTGTTCTGACCCGGCGGCTCTTCCAAATGTCCGCTATGATCGTATTCCGCCAAAGCTTGAGGCCTTGATGGATTCTATTCAAGAGATCGTGGAGTCCGGCGAAAGTGCTCTGGTCTTTACGCAGTTCTTGCAGACTTTAGAGCACACGGCCGATCTTATGCATAAGGCGGGTATTCCTGTTTTCGTTTTGCATGGTGGAATTCCAACAAAACAAAGACAGAAAATCTTGTCGGATTTTAACAAAGTTCCCGGCGGAGCTGTCTTAATCATGACTCTAAAAACGGGTGGTGTGGGGTTGAACCTTACGAAAGCCAGTTATGTTTTCCATTTAGAGCCATGGTGGAATCCATCGGTGGAAAACCAAGCAACAGACCGTGCGCATCGTTTGGGTCAAAGTAAGGCCGTGCAGGTTTTCAGATACATCATGCATGAGTCTTTAGAGGAAAAAATCGAACTTCTAAAAAATCGTAAAGATAAGAAGTTCCAATCACTCTTTACGACGACAGAAAATGATATCGATGTTGGCCCCGGCAGTGGAGCCCTGACGAAGGAAGATTTCGACCTTCTTATCGGTCTAAAATAATTGTGAATTGCCAAAAACGTCACTATTTACAGTCTTAAATGGGTTTTCGCTGATAAAACTCCGTTAAATTCGTTCCTGCCAGGTTAGGTCTTTGCAGGAAAAGAACGGATTCATTTCGGAGGTTCCCTATGAAAGCCCTTTTCGCCATTCTGCTCGTATCTATGTCTGTGTCTTCAGCTTTCGCTGACGGCGTTTTATCTTGCTCGGGAATTAATCAGGACAGTGATCAAAGGGAAGATGTGATTGTGATTGAGCCTGAAGTAGCTATCCTTCGTGGTGTTCAAGGCGATGCTAAGTTCTTATCGTACCAAGGGGAGCAAGGAGACATCGCTACTTATTCAAACTCACAATTGCTTGTAACGCTGAACTATCAAGATAGAACCATCACAACGAAAAATCGCCTTGATGGTTCCTATAAAATGCACACGAATTTTAAATGTACCGGTTCTGGCGATGATATGGATTAGATCCCAAAGCGGGTTCTAATTCTTTTCACATCATCGGCATGAGCGCGCACTTTTAAAGTGACTCCGCGCTCATCATAAGACTCAGAAAGCACGCGCAGCTTTCCGCGAATCTCGCCAATAGCCCCTTGAACATCATAAGGAATAAATAAATCCTGATCGACCATGGCTGTTTCAAAGTGCTTAACCAAGAACTCGCGCAGAGACGCTACGTCTTCCGGATTTAAAGAAGACATAAAAATCGCATCCGGATATTCGGTTTTTAAATTTGCAAGCTCTTCGGGCGTGAGTTTATCAACTTTGTTTAAGACTAAAATATTCTCAATCTCGCCAGCGCCGACTTCAGCTAAAACAGATTTTGTGACTTCCAGTTGCGAGCGGAATGTTGAATCCGCACAATCGACAACATACAAAAGCAAAGAAGCATTAAGCGCCTCATCCAAAGTAGATTTAAAAGACGCCACCAGATCATGGGGAAGTTTTTTGATAAAGCCGACCGTATCAGAAATCAAAATTTTGGGCTTTGTTTCAGGATAAAGAATACGAACCGTGGTGTCTAAGGTCGCAAAAAGTTTATCGGCCACCAAGACATCACTGCCAGTCAAAGCACGCATCAAGGAAGATTTCCCCGCATTCGTGTAACCAACAAGAGCCACCGTGATTTCTTGTCCACGGCGCGCGCGACGCACATCATGTTCTTGCGCGATGGACGCGAATTCTTTTTTGAGTTCTTTGATGCGGTCACGAATTTTACGGCGATCTAGTTCGATGCTGGATTCACCGGCACCTTTTCCGCCGATACCGCCGCCTTGACGATCTTCTCCGCCACCGACTTCACGTAAACGGGGAGCTACATAAGTTAGTTTTGCGATTTCAACCTGCAGGCGAGCGGCGCGTGTTCGTGCGTGACGACTGAAAATTTCAATAATAACACCTGTGCGATCTAAAACTTGCGCACCGGTAGCACTCTCTAAGTTTCTAATCTGTGAAGGCGAAAGTTCGCAGTCCACAACCAGAACTTGAGCCAGTTCCTTATGTGATGTTGGATTTTCAATTTCACTGGGATCTTCGGCTTCTGTTGAATAATCGAGGTCCGCATCGAGATCTTCGAAATCAAAATCATCATCGGCGTCGTCATCATTGCTTTTAAATTTTAAAGCCGCTTTGTGTTTTTTCTTAACGAATGTAGGTCCGACCACACCGGTACCGCCAGTCCATGTCGCGATGTCTTTTAGTTTTCCATCACCAAACACTGTGGCACGGCGATCTGATTGACGGCGCTGTGAAGTTTGACCAATGACGTTGTAGCCTAAAGTCGTTACGAGACGAGAAAGTTCGGCTAAAGATGCCTTCATTTCTTCATCAGAAACGCGGGGCAATTGAATGCCGACAAGAAACGCATTGAGAGGTTTGTCGCTGTGTACGTTTTCCATGAAGATCCTTATTTCGCTAAGCGAATCCCGTCGTCATCCACTGTGATCAGGCGTTTTTTATAAAGACCGCCTAAAGCAATCTTGTATTTCTTTTTGCTAACACCGAACAGATTGTAAATCGTCTCTGGCGGAGTCTTGTCGTTGATCGCAAGATAGCCGCCTTTTTTCTGCAGAAGATCCAAGATCAAAGGACCGACATCCTCGGCCGCTTCATGACCCACTTTATCTGTTTTTTGCAGACTCAAATCAATTTTACCATCGGTACGGATTTTTTTGATATAGCCCGGAGTGCGCTGTCCATATTTGAGAGGCTTAAAGACTTCATTCGCGTAAAGAACGCCCCAGATTTTATTATTAACAATAGCTTTGTAGCCTAGGTCTGTTTTGCCTGCGATTAAAAGCTCCACCTCTTGACCTTCTTTCAGGTCGACAGGGGATTTATCAACATGACGATCTAAGCGCATCGAAGCAGAAATACGGTCGCTCTTATCTGTATAGATATAAACGATAATATCTTGTCCTACTTTGGGCGTATGAATTTGTTCTGCGTAAGGAAGAAAAAGATCTTTAGAAAGACCCCAATCTAAGAAGGCGCCAACAGATTCAACGGCAACGACCTTTAACAAGGCAAAGTCACCAACCATGGCCTTAGGTGTTTCTGTCGTTGCCATCAGGCGGTCGTCAGAGTCAAACATCACAAACACGTCTACCGTGTCGCCGACTTCGCATTCTTCAGGCATATAGCGTAAAGGTAAAAGGATTTCACCGTCGTCTTCGCCATCTAAGAAGACACCGAAGTCGACGTGTTTAAGAACTTTGAGCTTATTAAATCGTCCGATTTGAATCATTGTGGCTTCTTTGACTCGATATATTCATCGTAAGTAGTAACGAGGTCTTCAACTACGCCGCCATCAAGTTCAATGATACGATTTGCCACTGTTTGTACAAACTCATGATCGTGACACGTGAAGATCACAGTCCCTTTAAAGCGCTTCACACCTTCATTCACGGCAGAGATTGATTCCAAATCCAAGTGAGCTGTCGGACCGTCCATCAAAAGAACGTTAGCACCTGAAAGCATCATCTTAGAAAGCATGCAGCGAACTTTTTCGCCCCCGGAAAGCACGCGAGGTTTTTTAAGAGCGTCGTCACCGCTGAAAAGCATTTTCCCTAAGAATCCGCGCAAGAAAGATTCATCTTTATCGTCAGAGTATTCGCGAAGCCATTCCACCAAAGAATTGGCGTCAGTGTCAAAGTACTTAGAGTTGTCAGTGGGGAAGTAACTGCGAGTCGTTGTGATACCCCAATTGAAAGAACCAGAATCCGGCTCAACCTCTCCGGCTAAAATATCCAGAAGCAAAGTTTTTGCGACGTCATTTTTTCCAAGAAGAACGACTTTGTCGCCTTTTTTAATCGTGAAGCTGACATTATTTAACAACAATTCGCCATTCACAGATTTCGTCAGTCCGTTCACCGTCAAAAGATCGTTACCGGCTTCACGTTTTGGATCAAAGCCGACAAACGGTTGACGGCGAGTCGACACAGGCAAATCACCCAGATCCAATTTCTCAAGCTGTTTTTGGCGAGAAGAGGCCTGACGAGATTTCGAAGCGTTCGCACTGAAACGCTGAATAAAACTTTTAAGCTCTTCGGCTTTGTCGGCATTTTTCTTAGCTTGATCCGCGCGCAAACGTTGGCTCAGCTCCGTAGCCTGACGCCAGAATTCGTAGTTACCGGAATAGATTGTCACTTTGCTATAATCAATATCTGCCATGTGTGTGCAGACTTTGTTTAAGAAGTGACGGTCATGCGAAACCACGATGACGGTGTTTTCGAAGTTGAACAAAAATTCTTCAAGCCATTGAATCGCATAGATATCCAAGTGATTCGTCGGCTCATCCAGCAACAAAATATCGGGCTGACCGAACAAAGCTTGCGCGAGCAAAACTTTAACTTTGTCACCGGGATCAAGATCTTTCATCAGTTTTGCGTGAAGAGCATCAGAAATACCAAGGCCTGCCAGCATCACGCCCGCTTCAGACTCCGCTTCCCAACCGTTGAGTTCCGCAAACTCTGTTTCAAGTTCAGAAGCTCTCACGCCGTCTTCTTCGGAAAAATCGGGCTTCGCATAAAGCTTGTCTTTTTCCTCCATCACCTTAAACAGACGATCATTTCCCATTAACACTGTTTTTAAAACAGGGACGTTGTCATAAGCATAGTGATCTTGTTTTAAAACTGACAAACGCAAGTTCGGTGGGATTACCACTTCACCTGTATTAGGTTCGATTTCTTTAGAAAGAATTTTTAGGAAGGTGGTCTTACCGGCACCGTTGGCACCAATAAGGCCATAGCAGTTGCCGGGAGTGAATTTAACATTCACTTCATCAAAAAGTTTTTTGCCACCGAATCTTAAGCTGACGTTGGAAGTGCTGATCATGGGACCTCAGTTATAGGAGGTCCTTAGATACTCTGAATCCGGAAAAATATCAATAATTTGGCAGCTTTCTTAAGACCTTCGAAATAGCGACCTCTATAAACCCTGTCCTTAGGCACTTTTTTCATGAATTCGCCTCTAAAACTAGCCTTCTCTCAACAAGTTTGCGTTTTGGCACCGCAACTTGTGCTCCAGGAAAGACTGACCGATCCTATTCCTAGAGGAGTTTTCATGAAAAAAATGATTTTAATAGTTTTATGTAGCTTGTTTTCAATTTCGGCATTTGCAGTTGGAGCGACTTCCAATGTCGAAGCCAATAAGAAGCTTGTTCGCGATTTTTATGAAATGGCTTTTAACCAACATAAGCCCACTGAAGCGGCAAAAAAGTATATTGGTTCTAAGTACATTCAACACAATCCTTACGTTCCTAACGGCGCGGAAGCTTTTTATTCCTACTTTGAAAAACATTTTAAAGAAAACCCGAAATCTCACGTTGAAATCAAACGCGTGATGGGCGATGGCGATCTTGTGGCTCTTCATTTGCTTTCAAAACAAAACGACACAGACCGTGGTCGCGCGATTGTGGATATTTTCAGAGTTGAAAATGGCAAGATCGTGGAGCACTGGGACGTGATTCAGGACGTGCCGGAAAAAACAGCGAATGGAAACACCATGTTTTAGGAGTGCATGACGCGAAAGAATTTATTCCTTATTGTGATCGCTTTTATTGTCGGAGTCTCCGTCTGGATATTCTTTGTCAATAAAAGCCTTAAGACAACCCAGGATGTGATAGTTCAAGAAGCCACAAGACCGCAAAGGCGGGTGGCTTCGCTCCCTTCGCCCACAATGACCCCGAATAACGCCGTTAAAAATCAATTGCAGACAGAAATTCAGTCTTTGCAACAGCAAATCACTCAGGAACGCCAAAAACTTGTTACACAAAAGATGGCCCTGGACGAAGCAACAGCTCGCCAACAACAGCAGCAAAGCGTTCAGCAAACGCCTGCCGCGATTTCTTCGCAGATCACCGAACGCACTTCTCAAGTTCAAAATTTTATGGAAGAGCTTAAAAATTACGAATATGCAGAACAAGACATCAACCGCCGAGCAACAGAAGCTTTGCGGGAGCAAAGCAGTGCAGCGCAAGTGGCGCGTGATCAAATTGATGAAAACATCCGCACTCAAGAAAATCTTATCAGGCAAACCAGAGAGCAGATCGCTTATTGGCAGGGAAATTTATTTTACGTGAATGAACGTGAAGCCCGGCTTCAGGATTTACAAACTCTTTTAGAGACGCAGACTAGGCAGCTTCAAGGAATGCGTGATCAGCGCTTGGCGCTATCAGCACAAATTTTAGAAAACACGCGGGCTTTACAAAGTGAAAAGGAACAGGCCCTCAGTGATCTTGCTGACAGTCGCAGCGACTTGCAGGATGAGATCGCTTCTTTAAGAATAGAAATCAATCGACTGCAAGGAATGCAGTATCAAACAAGAACGAGCCAAATGACGACGCGGTCTCGCTTAACCCAAATGCAAAAAGATTTTGAAACACAGAATCGACAAGTGCAGACCCTAGAGGCGTCCCTTCAGGAAAAAGAGCGCCAGCTTAAACTTCTCCAATAATATTAGTATTGATTGCACCAAGGTTGAGGCGTGATGACCTTCTGGATTTCGTTGGCTCTCATGTAAAGAAATTCATTCCCTACAGCCAAACGCAGGCGCTGTGTTTTTTGTGAGAGATTCGCAGCCGTCACAATCTGTCCGTAACCATCACCATCTGTTTGCACGGTGCCTTGAGTTCCTTTTAAAGACCATCTCACTGTACGGCGGTCTAAAGGACGAACGTCGTCTTCAGTCAGCACAGTGGAAATCGTCCCTTCTGAATCCCTGCATAACAAACGAAAGTGAATGACGACAAAATGTTCTTTATGACAGTTCTGCGAACGCGAATATCCATATCCAGCGTCGCAGGTATTGAATGATTTTTCAGAATATCCTAAGGACTCACGCTCGCGATCCATGTGCAAATGATTTTGAAGAGCATTGTAGTCAATTGCAGAAGATGCTGGTTCGGGAGCCGTCTCAGCGGGTGTCGGTGGAATGTACGTTGTTTCTTTTTTTGGTGCCGTCGTACAACCAGCAATAGCTGTGAATGCAATAATTCCCAAGGCCCATTTCATGAGAGGTCCCCCGCAAGTGTTTGTTCTTTTTAGTATGCACGAAGAGGTCGGCGTCAGCAAAGGACACTGAAAATGTCGAACTTTTAGATACCTGGCGGGGCCAGCCCTCGACGCACTTAATGGCGTACCTTTCCTCTTAAAATTTGAAATTCTTAAAGCGACTTCTGTAATATGGCCCGCGCCTATCAAGGCTTTGCCGGGAGGTTGGGATGAAGTGCGGGGGGATTTTTTTATTTGTTCTAATACTGTCGGTGAGAGTGTTAGCAGCCACAGACGACGTGACAACCAGTGCGATTTCTATTCGGGAAGTTTCAGAAAGCCCGTGGCATTTCTCTTTGGATTCGGAGTTTTACATCAATCAAAAAGAGCAGAATGACAAAGGCAGTGATGGCAAAGTGACATCCTATCATTTAGCGAGCGTCAAATACTCTTACGACGCGACGACCACTTTGAAAGTAGTGCCGACATTTGAAATCAACTCTGTGCCTTTAGAAAAAGATAAGGCCCACAATATTAATGACGAAATTCAAAATGGAAAAACTTTTTCAGGAGCGGAATCATCCGCTTGGATACATTCATCCCTTGGACCGTCGGTAAGTGGATTTTTTACTATTACTTAAATCCGCGCCTTTTCTTAGAGTCTCGCAATGACGGCGAAAGAGCGACCAACCTCAGTTTCCGAGAGCATGCACTGGCTTCTTATAACTTTACGGATTCCTGGTCGGCCTATGCGATGCTTGGACACCGCGGGCTCTTAAAATCCCAGAATTTTTTAAAAAATGAGCAGACGATTTATTTGTTGGAGGCTGGTGTGACAAAAACTCTTTCAAAGAATTTTTCGGTGACAGTTTATCTGGATAATCTTTTCGTCGAGGGTCAAGAAGACATTGAACTCTTTAAAGCGGCTAAAAACGATTTCACTCTTTATACAAGTTTAAATTTTTAATCTGGAGATAAAAAAAAGAGCACCTTCATTAGGCGCTCTTTTACTTTTTTAAATTTATTAAACGAACTACTGGCCGCAGATTTGGTCCAAAGTGACTTTATCTTTATCCGGATTAAAGATACGTCCCAATTTTCCGCGGATGCCACCAGAACTGCGGCGTTCAATTTCACAAGTCTCAACACCAGCAAACTGATCAGAGATCATAATGCGGTGAAGACTGATGCGAAGAGTGTCTAATGCCGTTGCAGCCTTCACTTTGTTCACAACCGCACTCGTTAAAGAATTTCCGAGTTCAAGCACGTGCAAGATGTCCGTGATGCCGACTTGGTATCTCATCAATTCTGCATTGTAGACTTGGCGCATGTTATCTTCGGCTTGGGAAGCCGCTGTGTATTGTTTTTGTGCTTCTTCAAGAGCACCCAAAGTCGTTTCAATCAACTGAGCTTGGTCCAAACGAAGTTCTTTTTTACGAAGCTTCAATTGCTCGATATTCAAGTTTGAAATTTCCAAAGCCGGGAAGTAACCAAAACCCAAGTTGACAGAACCTGTTTGTGTCACAGAACTAAACGCGCCGCCAGTTGAAGGACGGTTTACCCCCAAAGAGCTCCCAGAAAGGAAACTAAATGCTTTGCTCCACTTGTTGTATTGAGCGGCCGTGATCAAAGCTGTCATTTGTACGGCTTCTGGAGAACTTTCATGAACTTTATCAAGCAAAGCTTGCGGGCTCATGCTTTCGGCAGAGGAAGAGGGAACGTGCACCGCTTCGAAAACGATTTCTTGGTTCAACTCAAGACCCAACATTTGGCGCACAGACGCTTTTTCACGTTTGATCAATTCATCGACTTGCGACACTTGTACCAACGCTAACTGAGCCTGCGCTTGAGCTTGAAGATAGTCTTCCTTACGGATGATACCAACCTCAGCAGGCAAACGAAGTTGTTCTTCAATGGCCTTGAAGTTCTCATATTGTTTTTGCAAAGCTCCACGCAATTGCATGTCACCCACAACTGTCAAATACACAGAATAAGCTGATGCAAACTGATTGAGTTGAGCTAAGTAGTAAGAAGTCCCTTGGGCCTTCAAAAGATAACTGCTCTCTTTTAAATCCATCCACTTGCTTGGCATTAAGAATGGCAAAAGGAAAGAAACCGAAGTCAGCATGAAGCTAGGTCCGCTTGAAATCACCGTACCTAAATTGACGGACGGTAAAAGATTTCCGCGAGCTTGAGCGACTTGGGCTTTAGCTTGTTGAACTTCATTGAGAGCGATGGCGATATCGATGTTTCTAGAAAGAAGCATTGTGCGCAAAGACTTGGGATTGATGACCACCGGTCCTTGTTGCTTGGGAGCCGCAAACGCTGTTGCCGTAATTAAGAAGGCAGTAAAAATCAGTGTAAGAAATCGCATAAAGATTCTCCCCTCAAATATGTGACCCATAGAGTTATATAGGAGGGGAGACGCTTGTCAAACGGGTCTTTATACGGACTCCAAAATAGCAGCGATTCCCATGCCGCCCGCTGTGCAAATCGAGATCAACCCGCGCCCGCGACCGCCTTTTTCATGCAACATTTTCCCTAAACTCGCAACAATGCGAGCTCCCGTGGCGCCAAAGGGATGTCCGAGTGCCACGCTGCCTCCTTTGATATTCATCTTGCTGCGATCCAAAGGGCCTAGAGCGGTCGCGCGACCTAGAACTTTTTTACAGTATTCATCGGACTCCCAAGCCTTCAATGTGCAAAGAACTTGGCCTGCGAACGCTTCGTGAATTTCGAAAAAATCAAAGTCGTTAAAGCTTAAGTTATTGCGCTTTAAAAGTTCACTCACCGCAATGGTGGGCGCCATTAAAAGACCTTCACCGGCAACAAAGTTCACCGCAGAAACCTGGCAGTCGATGAAACGGGCCCATAAGGGAAGATTGTATTTTGCCGCAGCCTCTTCACTTGTCACTATCACCGCAGCAGCTCCGTCGGTGAGAGGACTGGAGTTGCCCGCCGTGATAGTTCCCTTTTCTGATTTTTCAAAAGCCGGTTTGAGCTTTGCCAATTTTTCCATCGAAGTGTCAGGACGAATGATGCCATCACGATCAAGGCCATGAAAATTAAAAACAAGATCTTTATAAAATCCATCTTCATGAGCGCGCGTGGCATTCTTGTGGCTGGTCAAGGCCAACTCATCCTGAGCTTCGCGCGAGATTTTCCACTCTTGCACCATTTTTTCAGTGTGTTCACCCATGGACATTTTCGTGCGCGGTTCAACGACAGCAGGCAGTTGTGGTTTTAAATCGGAGGGTCGAATTGACGCCAAAATTTTGGCTTTTTCCAAGTTGTCTTTCGCAGCATTCAGTTCCACTAATTTGTGCGAGAGACTTTTTGAAACCATGATCGGAAGATCACTGTTCGTGTCAACGCCGCCAGCGATGGCGACATCCATTTGATGGGCTGCGACTTTAAGGGCCAGCTGCGAAGTGATTTCCAAACTTGTTCCACAAGCGCGCTGAACATTGTATCCCGGTGTATGAGGATGAAGACCTGAGCTTAAGACACATTCACGAGTGAAATTCCAATCCGAAGCACTTTGCATCACGGCGCCACAGCCGACGTCTCCTAAAATCTGACCTTCTAATTTGTATTTTTGAACGAGTGTTTTTAAAGTCGAAATCATCAATTCAGAGGAAGTGACATCCATATAAGTCGTCATGGACTTAACGAAGGGAGTGCGGATTCCGCCGGAAATATAAACAGGACGTGTGCGCATAAAAACCTCTTTTCTCCGAGGAAGTCTAACATTGAATCGGGATTTTGTTTCAGCTTGGGATGCTTGGATGAGAAATCTTTAATGAATAGGATGACATTGTTAAGCTAAAGAAAATTAAAAATTAAATCGATTTCTAGGAGTTTGTACGTTGGAAGATCAGAAGTCGTTTAGCTACAGTTTTAATCAAAAGAACAATATGCTTGTCGTCTCTTTAACAGGAGAAATTACAAGTCACGTGCTGCCGTCGCTGGAAGCTTGTCGTCAGGAACTGCAGGGAAAGCACGAAGTCAGCCGCGTCGTCTTGTATTTTCAAGACGTTGAATCGATCAGCATGGATGCCATTCCTTTAATTGCACAAATTCAGCGAGAAATTCGCTCAAAACCGGCGGATCTTCGTCTGTGTTTGAAAGAAAATTTGCGAGAAAAACTCGTTCGTATGGGAGTGGTGCGGGGATTGGAAGTGGCTGACGACTTAAAAACGGCTCTTTTATCTTTTTAGCCGTGCAGTATGACACGAATCATATTTTTTCTTACGAACCCACTGTACAGTCATGAACTGTGAGGAGGCACAATGACTCAATACAGTTTTCGTAAGTATCAGCCGCTAGGTTTGCGTTTGTGGCACTGGCTAAATGCTTTGGCCATCTTAGGACTTTTGGCAACGGTCTTATTGCGAAAGACCTTTCTGAGCTGGAGAAGCAATGCCGCTTTGATTGAAGCCAAATTGCAAGAAGCAGGGACAGCCATCACTCCAGAAGTCGCCAAAGATATTGCGGTGAGTATTCGTAATCCTATGTGGGATTGGCATGTCTACCTGGGATTTACTCTTGGTGCGCTTTTGTTGATCAGAATTATGGTTGGTCTTTTGGTCGTTAAAAAATGTCCAGCGACTCACGCGGTGCAAAGTGCTTGGAACCTTAAAAAAGTTCCACAGAAAGAAAAAGGCTCTGCCATTCACTACACGCTGGTTAAGACCGGTTACGCGTTCTTTTATCTGGCGACACTTTTTATGGTGACCTCCGGCATTTTGATGCAATTTAAAACAGAACTAGGCCTTGGCAAAGAAGCCATTGGCGTCATCAAAGAAATCCATGAAATGATGATGTGGTTCTTTGTTGTTTTTGTTGTAGGACATTTACTTGGAGTCGTTATAGCTGAAAACCGCGGGGATCGGGGGTTGGTCTCAGACATGATTCACGGAGGAGAGAAGGAAAAGGGAAGCTAGAAGCTTCCCTTTTTTTATTATTTACAGAAAGAAAGTTTTCTAACAGCGGACTGAACCTTTTTATACTTCTGAGAGCGTGCTTGCGGGCGCAAAACATCCCAGTAAGATTTACGGCTAAATAAAGCGTCATCATTTGCGAGCTGTTTGTTCAACATCGAAAGACCGCAGCGGAAAGTCGTATCAGGACTGTTACCATCACCATTGCGACAGCCTTTCGCATAGACGCTTTCGCGGCCTTTATGAAGCTGCATCAATCCGATCAACGTTCCGTTGGGACCTTTTGCAGTTTCACCTTTTTGGCAAGAACTTTCCAAGTGAACCATGGCATTGATAACCATCACCCAAACCAGTTCTTTTGCATTGTCATTCAAAGTGGCAAAAGCAGGACAGACGGCCTTAATATCCGCCGTGCCTTCATAGAGTTCAGCGTAACGCTCTCGATGCAATTCATTGACAATCGTCGTGCCCCAGCGTCCTAAGCCATCATCATCGGCGAAGTTTTCACATTTATCCGCGAAATTCATTTTTTCGTTAATACTAAAGATGTCTTCCACTTTAGCTTCCGATGTGATCGTGTTGCGAATATCTCTTAATTGTTGAGCGGCGCGATTGGTGGCGCTGGAGCATTCAATACATGTATTGCCTTCAAGGCGCGAACTGATTTTAGCTTCTGCAGAGGCTCCAGAAAGAACCAGAGCGAATGTCATGATTAGAGTTTTCATCGGCAGTTTCTCCATACATGATTGCAAAGCAATCATGATGCCGAAGTCTCAAAATAAAATGGGAAGGTTTCTATGCCTTCCCATTGTATATCTTTAGAACATGTCGATGCCAAAAATGCGTGTGTCTTAAACTGAGACGCTGCTTCAGCTTCGGGCCACTGGCCCTACGCTCTGCCGACTTCCGTCGCTTAGGCGTCGCGGTGCTGTCTGCGAGGGCCGCGGAAACGTTTAATACCGCTGTGCTCGCGACGTTCGTTGCTGCCACGCTCAGAGCGTTCAGAGCGTTCACTGCGCTGAGGACGATCGCTCGAAGAGCTTGCGCTCTTTTGTGGACGATAACCAGTCACTTCGCTGCGAGCAGGACGGTCATCACGGCTGGCGAAACGAGGACGTTCGCTGCGCTCTTCAGTGCGCTCGCCACCACGGTCATTACGGTCTGCACGGTAACCACCGCGATCGCCGCGATCAAAGCGACGGCCGCCGCCACGGTAGCCGCCACGGTCTCTATCACCACTACGGCCACCATCGCGACCGCGAGTGAAACGATTGTCTTGGGGATCACGAGGCAAAAGTTCACGAGGGATACGATCACCCATATAATCAAGCATCATGTCTTTTTTCACGAACACGTTCGGGAAGTAAGCCACGATAAAGCGGGCTAATAAATCTTCTTTAGAAAGTTCTTTGAAGTTGATGTCACCAGCTTGAATCAAATCTTGGATCAAATCCATCGCCAGTTGTAATTCAGGAGCGTCCGTTCCCATAGAGCTTACGCGATCCAAAACGTCTTTGATTTTAAGACCGGCAACTTCATCAGCTGAAGGTACCACGCCTTTAGTAAGAACGGCTTTCGTTGTGATCATCACACGGCGAAGAAGGTTCAGCTGCTCTGGATTTACCAAAGTGATCGCCACACCTTTTTGACCGTTACGGCCGGTACGACCAATACGGTGAACATAAGACTCTGCATCCCAAGGAAGAGAGTGATTGATCACATGAGTAAGATCTTTGATATCCAAACCGCGAGCGGCAACGTCTGTCGCTACGATGACTTTCACTTGGCGAGATTTGAATTTCTTCAAAGTCGCTTCGCGCTCTTGCTGGCTCTTATCGCCGTGCAAAGAGTCTGCTGGGAAACCACGTTGAGTCAATACGTCGGCAAGCTCTGCCACTTCCATTTTCGTTTGGCAGAAGATGATGCCGTAGAATTCAGGAAGAGTTTGCAACAAGCGACCGATGACTTCTGTTTTGTAGGAATTTTTAACTGTGTAGTAAACTTGTTCGATCGTGTCAGCAGCGCCGACTTTGTTCACCTGAACTGTTTCAGGATTTTCAAGGTAAGTCGAAGAAAGACGACGAACTTCAGGGCTCATCGTCGCAGAGAACAACCACGTACGGCAAGCCGCGCGAAGTGAATCGGAATCTGCCGGTTGAGTTGCTTTCAAAATTGTTTCCATGTCTTCTTTAAAGCCCATGGAAAGCATTTCGTCCGCTTCATCAAGAACCACTGTTTTTACGTTTTGAAGCTTGATGATTTTTTGTTCAAGGAAGTCAACCAAGCGGCCTGGAGTCGCCACGATGATGTGCGCTCCTTTTCTGATACCTTCCATTTGGGTGCGGTAGCTAGAGCCACCATAGATCGTCACAACACGAACGCCTTTTTTCTTACCAAGCAAAGTCAATTGCTCGGCTACTTGCAAAGCAAGTTCGCGTGTCGGGCTCATAACGAGCGCTTGAGTGTCTTTGATCGTTGCATCGATATTCTCAACAAGAGGAATACCGAAGGCTGCAGTTTTACCAGTGCCTGTTGAAGCAAGACCGATGAAGTCTTGTGCTCCTGCGAGCAATAGTGGCAAAGCTTGGCGTTGGATGGGCGTCGGTGTCGAGAAGCCCATGTCTTGCATCGCTGCCAAAAGGGGAGCGCTAAGACCAAAGCTTTCGAAACTATCAACAGTTGTAAGTGGAGTCATTCTAGAGGAACCTTTCAGATATAGGAAGGGCCCAAGATAAACGATCTCGGGCCCAAAAGCTCTCTATTTCTTGGGTTTCTCTGGACAGTGTACTATTTGCACAATGAGAGTGATTTTACGATTCCTTGGATGTTGCTAATTTGCTGATAGCGTCCACCTGATTTGATCACAGCCCAATACACTCCCGAACTCACGACAATCGAACCTTTGCTCTTAATCTGCTTTGCCATAATGCCAACGCCGCAGTCGAGATTCAGATAGGGACTCAAAATAGTTTTTTTCGGATCTGAGCCGCTTAAGTTTTTATCCTTCGACCAATCAAATTTGCACCACGGTGCCCACTCAATGTCCTGATAGGAAAGTTGCAAAAGTCCCTCGGAGTAAACAGGTTGTCGTGTGACGGGATCTGTTCCCATTGTGGTCTCTTGCATGCGTGAAGTGGGACTGTAGCCGCTCTCATATTTTGCAATCGCGACAAAGAGTTGAGCCCACACATTCGCGCGCTCGTTGTTGTCCAAGGAGTGATAGCGAGGGCAGAAATTTGTGATGTCATTAGAGCCGGGAAGCAGACTGTTCCAATCATTCAAGATGATTTTTTGTAAATACTCGGACCACTGCGTGCGCTCAGGATACTTCGTGCTTTCCCAAGCCAGCGGCACCATTTTGTAAGAGGGCTCTGGCGTCGGTGAGGGAGGAGGAGTTTCCGTGTTGTTTCCGTTGTTTGTTCCATCATCTATTCCTGGATCAGTGACCCCAGAACTTTGGTTTGAATTATCAATGCTTGTGACCGGAAATTGCCCTGATTTCGCACAGCCCGTCGACAGGACTAAGAGGAAAATCACCGTCGCTGCGATTATATTGTTTCTCGAGTGAGTGTGGTTCGATGTTGCAGTCATTTGCTACCCCCGAAGTGGTAACAAAGCAACACGAAGACCAAGTGAGACCGCCGTAAAATTCGCTAAAGTCCGCCTTTTTGTGTACACTCGCGAATGTGCATACAAACTAGGCAAAATATTTTAAAATATTGCGAGAAACTTCACGAATTTCAGGTTATACAAAGGTCCTATGATTCATTTATCAAATATCTCTAAGCAGCACGGAAATAAAATCCTTTACCGCAATGGTTCTTTTCAAATCAATGCTGGTGAAAAAATCGGACTTGTGGGGCCTAACGGTGCCGGTAAGACAACCATCTTCCGCATTATCACAGGGGAAGAAGGCGTTGACGGCGGAACGGTTTCAAAATCGGATCGCACAGTCATTGGATACTTCTCACAAAACATTGAAGACATGCGCGGGCGTACAGCTTTGGATGAAGTGAAATCCTCTGTGGGTAACATCGGTGACATGCAAACTCGCATGCAAGAGTGCGAAGCAAAGCTTGCAGATCCTGAACTAGATGCTGATGAGATGACAAAGATTCTTGAGACATACGGAGAGCTTCAGGCGGAGTTTGAACGTTTGGGCGGTTACGATCTTGAATCTCGTGCTGCAGAAATCCTTACGGGTCTTGGCATTGGTCCTGATGATTATCATCGTCCGACGGAAAGTTTTTCTGGCGGTTGGAAAATGCGTATCGCCTTGGCGAAAATTCTTGTTTTGAATCCTGAAGTATTGCTGATGGACGAGCCGACGAATCACTTGGACGTGGAGTCGATCGTGTGGCTTGAAGAATGGCTTTCGAACTATAAGGGCGCGATCCTTATGACAAGCCATGATCGCGACTTCATGAATCGTCTGGTTACAAAAATTGTGGAGATTGCGAATAAAACTATCACGGTCTACGGTGGAAATTACGATTTCTACGAGCGTGAACGTGAAATTCGTAAAGAACAATTGATTGCAGCGGCCAAACGCCAAGAAGACATGCTCGCAAAAGAGGAAGAGTTTATCGCCCGCTTTGCCGCGCGTGCATCGCATGCAGCGCAAGTTCAATCTAGAGTTAAGAAGCTTGAAAAAATTGATCGTATTGAAATTCCACCTGAAGAAGCTGAAATCAAATTTGAATGGCCTGTTCCTCCACGCGGCGGTGAAGAGGTTGTTAAGTTCGAGGGCTTAGCTAAAATTTGGAAGCGTGATGACGGAAAAGAGAAATTAGTTTTCTCTGGCGCCAATGCTTTGGTGAAACGCATGGACCGTATTGCGGTTGTCGGCGTGAACGGAGCAGGTAAATCCACTTTGTTAAAAATTATCGCAGGCCACGCCGATCCGTCCGAAGGAAAAATGACTTTGGGTGCTTCTATCAACGTGGGCTACTTCAGTCAGAATTCTTTGGATGTCTTAGATCCAAAGGCAACGATCTTGGATGAAGTTCACTCTCGCATTCCCAATGCGGGTTTGGGTTTTGTGCGCAGTCTTTTGGGCGCCTTCAAGTTTTCTGGCGAAGAAGCAGAAAAGAAAATTTCCATTTTGTCGGGCGGTGAGAAATCCCGCGTGGTTCTGGCGACAATCTTAGCGCAACCTGTGAATCTGTTGATTCTGGATGAGCCGACGAACCATCTTGATATCAAATCTCGAGAAGTTCTTTTGGAAGCGATTAAAAACTTCCCAGGCACAGTAATGATCGTAAGCCATGATCGCCATTTCTTGCGTGAGGTGACGACCCGTGTGTTTGAAGTAGATAAAAACCAAATTCGCATCTACGAAGGCGATTACAATTACTACCAACATAAAAAACAAGAGATGGCATGATAAAGAAGAATCTGGATTTGCGAAGCTTTAAGATTCCTCTGGGGAAATTAGCCCCGCAGGAATCTTTTCGCACTCGCCAGGGTGATCTTCTCTCTTACCGGTTTTATCCTGCGTGGTGTGATGACTTGGTTGTTCTCTATCACGGCGTTGGAAGTGACAGCCGCTATATGTGCGTTCTGGCTTCGGCGATCGCAAGTGCGGGAATTGCCAATGTGGTGACTCCGGATTTACGTTGTCATGGAGTGAGTCTTGCGCTGTCAGATAAAATTTCTCCGTCACAACTCGAAATCGATCTTGAAGAGTTGTTGATTCATATAAAAATGCAAAGAGCCGTTTCGCGAGTGATCTTAGCCGGGCATTCGATGGGAGGCGGGTTTGTTTTGCGGGTGGCGGTTTCTGAAGTGCGCTCGCAGTTTGCAAAGTTTGTGGCATTGGCGCCAAGACTTCCGACATCTTTGAATGCTTTCTACGAAGACTATGGTGGATGGATCTCACCTGAAGCAGACGGTGGTTTTCGTGTGAACATGGCGGATATCTTTAAATCCGGTCAGGAAAAACTTCATTACAGTCCGGAATATTCCGCCGCGGTTTCCGCGCCCGATGATGTGTTAACTCGTCTTGAAAAATTAAAACCAAATTTGAGCGTCGTGATTGGTGCAGAGGATGAAGTCGATATTCCTTCTCGCTATGCAGAGCTTTTTTCCTCTATCAATGTGCCCGTGCAAGTTGTTGAGGGACTCAATCATTTGACTCTTGTCTCAAAACCGGATGCCTATTTGTCTCGTTTTTAAAAATCAAAACATAATTTTTCCCAAGTTGATTGAGAAACATTAAAAGCTTCCGCAAAGAGTGAAAAACAACTTGTTTCCTTTAAGCCCGGTAAAAGTCCTGCCGAAGAGTTCTACAGAATAACCAAATATTGAACGTAGGTGGTGGTTATATGAATTCGGAGCTCAGTGCATTTGCCTTGAGGCAAGTGTTGGCTTCTACAGTCGTGGTTGGTCCGATCCTTATCTTGATTGGGCTTTGCTATTATCTCTTTAAACAAGATCGCAGAAGTGTGGTGCTGTATCTCGGGGCGGGTGTTGTCTTTACCGTCATTGGGGCCGCCTGCCTTTACGTGGAGTTTAAAACAGAGGTGCCGGAAGAGGCTGCGGGAGAAAAGCAGGCGGAGACTTTGGCCGTCGAGCCCGCCCGCAAATAGATTACTTCGTTTTGATCTCAGTCCATGAGTCTTCAAAGAGCTTATTGTGCTCTCCTAAGTCATGAATGCGCTCCATTTTTTTCAGAGTGCTATCAGGAGGGAAGAGAGCTTGGTTGTTTTGAAGTTCTTTAGGAAGTTTTCCTTGAGTGTCTTTTAAAACAGGGCCGCCTAAAATGGTTTTGACCTTATTGATTTCGGCGTTCTCACTCAATAAAAAATTAATCAACTGATGAGCCGCCTCGGGATGTTTGGCGCCCTTCACAATTACAAGGTTGTCGATGGCGAAGGTCGTTCCTTCATCAGGAATAATATACTCAATTTTTCCTGGAGATTTTACAGCCGCTTGCAGAGCATCCGAAGAGTAAGCTTGAGCCGCAGCGACTTCTTTATTGTTCAAAATATCAATCGTGTCAGAAGAAAACATTTTAATATTTTTCTTCGCCGTCAAAAGAGTGTTCTTAGCCTTTTGAATTTCTGCGGCGTTGTTCGTATTCACACTGTAGCCATGAAGCTTTAAAGCCGCGCCCATGGTCTCGCGGACGTCATCCAACAGAGCAAATTTTCCTTTGAGCTGTGGATTGTCTAAAAGATCCTTCCAGCTATGGACTGCGCCCTTGTAAAGTTCACGATTGACCGCAATGCCCACGGTAGTCCAAGTGTACGGCAATGAAAACTGGTTTTCCGGATCGAAGTTTTGTTTCAGAAACTCAGTAGAGACCAAGTTCTTGTTGGGAATGAGTTCGGCTTTCAGTGGCTCGAGCAGGCTCATTTTGCGCATGATATCGACCATGTAGTCGGAAGGAACCGCAACATCAATGCCCGAAGAACCCATTTGGATTTTTGCTAAAAGCTCTTCATTTGAGGAGTAGTTGGAAATATTGATCTTAATGCCGGTCTCTTTTTCAAACTGCGCCTGCAATTCGGGGGAGAGATAATTGCCCCAAATCGATAAATTGACTTCTTTTTTGTCGTAGCTGACCTGTTCCTTTTTCGTGCACGCCGAAAGAAGCCCACAAAGAAGCAGCCCGATCATCAATATTCTCGACATTTTTTTATTTCCTTCTTATTGTTAAGCAGATGTTAGAACTTCTAAATATCGGTAAAAGTTTTTCCAGTCAAACGGCGTTGAAGGGAGTCAATCTCTCCATCGCTGAAGGGGAGTTTTTCTCTCTGCTGGGCCCCAGTGGCTGTGGTAAAACGACGCTTTTGCGCATCATTGCGGGACTGGAAAGAGCTACTCACGGGCAAATTCTTTTAGATGGTCAAAGAGTCGACCATCTGCCGGCTCAGAAGCGTCCTTTCAATATGGTATTTCAGCGCTATGCTTTGTTTCCGCATCTGACGGTCGGTGAAAATATCGCCTATGGTTTAAAAATCAAAAATCTTTCCAAAGATCAGATCGAAGCCAAGGTCGCTGAAGTGCTTGCGTTGGTGGATATGGCGGAATTCCGTGATCGTAAGCCCGAAACACTGTCGGGCGGACAGTCCCAGCGAGTGGCCGTTGCCAGAGCTCTCGTGAATGAACCGCGGGTTCTTCTTTTGGATGAACCGCTCTCGGCTTTAGATCAAAAAATGCGAGAGCACATGCAAAAAGAGTTGCGCGCTCTGCAAAAAAAACTAGGACTGACTTTTATCTGTGTCACGCACGATCAAGAAGAAGCTCTGGCTTTGTCGGATCGTATCGGGATTATGAGCCACGGCCTTTTGGAGCAGGTGAGTTCGCCGCGAGAGATTTACGAAAATCCTGAAACGATTTTTGCGGCTCAGTTTATTGAATCAACAAGCATGCTTAAAGGGGAGCTTGTCGAAGTGAGTGAAGATCTGGCTACCATTCGTTTGGGTGATGGCAGTTTGATCAAAGGCAAAGTTAATATTCCTCCTGATCAAGTTGTTCTCGGCATGAGTTTAGAAGCTTATGTACGGAAGGCCATGATGTTTGGGGAACGCGGGAAATGAGACTCCGCGATTTCTTTCTTCTTCCGGCTCTTTTATGGTTTTTAGTTTTTATCCTTGCGCCTTTAATGATTGTTGTGGGGGTGAGCTTTGCCACTCGCGGAACCTACGGCGGCATTGAATGGCTTTTTGCTTTTGAAAACTACCTTCGCGTTTTTTCAGAAACCTATGCCGGTATTTTGTTTGAAAGTTTAAAACTGGCTTCTCTGACAACGTTCCTCTGTCTGGTGTTGGGAATTTTGATTTCGTGGGCTATGGCGACGGCAGACTCTTCGGTCCGACGGTTGTATGTTTTAGCGATGGCACTTCCTTTTTTAACCAATCTTGTGATTCGCGTTTATGCCATTCGTGTCTTTGTCGGCGTGGATGGTCCGTTGCAATTGTTTTTGCAGTTCTTAGGCGTGCCGTTTGATCCTTTTTCTTTGACGCAAAATAAGTTTCTTGTGTTGTACGGGATGGTGACGACTTATCTGCCATTCATGGTATTGCCTCTTTATGGCGCTTTTGAAAAATTTGATTTTAACCTGGTCGAAGCCGCTCAGGATTTAGGTGCAGGCTCTTGGAAGATTTTATTTTCTGTGATTCTGCCAAATCTAAAAAAAGCTCTGTGGAGTGGAGCTTTGTTGGTGTTCATTCCTTCTTTAGGTGAATACGTCATTCCGGATTTATTAGGTGGCGCTAAAAATATGCTTTATGGAAATCTTATCACCGAACAATTTTTGAAATCCCGTGACTGGCCCTTTGGCTCCGCTCTTTCTGTTGTGATGATGGTGATCTTAGTAGGGCTTGTTTTTGTGATGCAAAGACGGCGCGGGAAGGTGTCATGAAGAACGAACGTTCTCGTCCGAAGGCCCCTCTTGCAGCTCGTATTGTTTTATGGATGACGCTGTTATTTTTGTATTTGCCCATTGCCGTGATGATTTTAGGTGCGGTCTTCGTTCGGGAAAATGAACAGATTCAGGCGACTTTGAAATGGTTTGTGGAAGTTCTTAACGACGACGCCTTAATGGGTGCGCTTTGGAATAGTTTTGTTGTCGGACTTTGTGCAAGTGTTCTTTCGACGCTGATCGGAACCGCCGGAGCATTGGGGCTGCGCCACAATAGACGTGCGTGGACGTGGGCTGTGGAAGGTCTTTCCGTTGTCTCTTTGATTTTTCCTGAGATCGTTTTTGCACTGTCGCTTCTTTCTTGGTTTTTTATTCTAAAAATGGAATTGGGATTAACGACAGTCGTGCTTGCGCATGTGAGTTTTTCGGTTTCGTATGTGATGATGACCGTGAGCTCTCGCTTAGCGACCGTGGATGCTTCCTTTGAAGACGCCGCTCGCGATCTTGGCGCGAGTGAATGGCAGATTCAAAAAACGGTGGTGCTTCCGCTTTTAGCTCCGGCGATTTTAGGCGGATTTATTTTAAGTTTTCTTTTGTCGTTTGATGATTTCCTCATCACATATTTCGTGAATGGTGTGGGACAAGATACTTTGCCCGTAAAACTTTATACGGCGATGAAGCTTGGTGTGAGTCCCAAGCTCAATGCGCTTTCAAGCATGATGTTTTTAATGACTCTGTCAGCGTTGATTTTCTTCTTCCGTTCTTCAGCTTTCCGTGTTCTCTTTGAAGAGAATCGGGGGAAGAATGGATCAAGCGCAGAAGAAAAAAATCTTTAGTTGGGCGTTGTACGACTGGGCAAACAGTGCTTACTCCACAACGGTCATGGCCGGGTTCTTTCCCATCTTTTTTAAAAAATACTGGAGTGACGGAGCTGATGCCATCGTCACAACCGCTCGTCTCGGGACTGTGATTTCCATCTCAAGTTTAATCATTGCTCTTCTAAGTCCGACCTTGGGAGTTGTTGCCGACTTAAAAGGTTTTAAAAAACTTTTTTGTCTTCTGTTTACTTTTGTCGGTGTTGTGGCCTGTGCATGGATGGGATTTATTCCGATGGGAGACTGGTGGGCGGCAATGCTTGCCTATGGAATTGCGATGATGGCGTTTAATGCGAGCAGCGTCTTTTACGACTCGCTTCTTCCTTATGTCGCGGAAGGGGCACAAATGGATTATGCCTCGTCGTTGGGATATTCAATGGGATATCTTGGTGGCGGTGTTTTGTTTTTGATCAATGTTCTGATGTATCTTTTCCCGGCGTTTTTTGGTCTTGCGGATGGTGTGATCGCTATTAAAATTTCTTTTGTGATGGTGGCCGTGTGGTGGATGGGATTTTCATTACCTCTTGCCAAGAATGTTCCTGAACCGCACGTGGAAGCCAACAGTCACAACATTTGGCGACTCACCCAAGAGAGCCTTCGGACTTTAAAACGAACTTTGAAGTCTCTTTTGCATGAAAAAAATCTTTTAATCTTTATGATTGCTTACTGGCTCTATATTGACGGTGTGTACACAGTGATGACAATGGCTGTGGATTATGGAATCGCCATTGGCTTTGAAGCAAAAGACTTAATCGCCGCTCTTTTAATCACTCAGTTTATTGGTTTTCCTTGCGCTTATTATTTTGGAACCGTGACAAAAAAGTGGGGAACAAAAGCACCGATTCTTCTTTGCATTGTCATGTACGCAATCACGGTCATCCTGGCGACAAGAATGTCTCAAGCATGGCATTTTTATTTATTGGCCACTGTGATCGGTATGTTCCAAGGCGGTGTTCAATCTTTAAGCCGCTCTATGTTTGGCCGAATGATTCGTAAGGAAGAAAGTGGCGAATACTTTGGGCTGTTCAATCTTGTTGGACGTTTTGCTTCCATTTTAGGACCGATGGTGGTGGCCGTGGGAGTCACCGTGACGGGCGACTCTCGTCTAGGAATGATGGGCTTGCTGATTTTGTTTGTCGCCGGTGGTTTGATGTTGGCTCTTGTTAAAGAACCTTCCACTCACTCGTGAGGCGGATTTGAGGAATCTTCTTGTTGTTCGGCGATGATCTTTTTTGCTTTATTGCCGGTAATTCCCATCCACTCGGGTAAGAACACAGCAATCGCCACGAAGACCATTGTTACGACGATAAAAAAGATGCCCATAGCGATGACGATGCTCATGAATCCCCCCAAAAGAGTGTATCTTTTCTAGTATAAATGGGCGCAAAAGGGAATGCAAAATTTAGTATTGGACTTTAAGACGGGAAAACGACATAACCCTCCGATATGACTTACAATCCTCGCGATCACTATTTTAGAAAAGCCAAGCAAGAAAACTTCGCCGCGCGCTCTGTTTTTAAACTCGAAGAGATCGACAAAAAATACAAACTCTTTAAACCGGGACAAACGGTTTTGGATTTGGGGGCTTCTCCAGGGTCGTGGTCGCAGTACGCCTCAAAGAGTGTCGGTGAAAAAGGACGTGTTTTGGGTGTTGATTTAAGCCCTGTCACAGTGAAGCTGAACAATGCTGTTTTTATTCAAGCCGATTTGCGTGATTTGAATCTTGAAGACATTTTCAAAGAGCACGGTTTTGTGCCGCCCTTTGATTTGGTTCTTTCCGATATGGCTCCAAAGACAACGGGCATTCGTATGACGGATCAGGCACGCTCGATGGAGCTTTGTGAGCTGGCGTTGGATGTGGCTCGTCGTTTTCTAAAAAAAGACGGTCACTTTGTTTGCAAACTATTTCACAGCGACGATTTTTCTAAGCTTCGCGATGAAATTAAGAAAACGTTCCATAAATGTGAGGCAGTGAAACCGGACTCAACACGTAAAATTTCCAAAGAAATCTTCCTCGTCGGCATCGGAAAAAAATGATTCGCATTATTTTTCAGAACGATTTTTTCGTCATCTGTGACAAGGAAAGTGGTGTGCTTTCGACACCGAGCCGTCATGAAGAAAGCGATAAGCGGTGTTGTTTAGGCACTGCTTTGCAAGATTTTTTAAAGCAGCAAATCTATCCGATTCATCGTTTAGACTTCGAAGTTTCAGGCCTAGTGATGTATGCAAAGACGCCGGAAGCTCATCGCAAAGCCAATGCTTGGTTTGAACACAAACAAGTTCAAAAGACTTACAGAGCACTGACAACGGCGCAAGATTATTCCCACATTCCCGCCAATGTTCCTAACCAAAAAATGGCGATTTCACTTACACAGCCAGGTTTAAAATTTGAATGGAAATCGCACATTCTTCGAGGGAAAAAGCGCGCTTACGAAAGTGCGCAAGGTAAAGACAGTTTAACTCTTGCAGAGTACTTAGGAGTGAATGAACAGGGATATTTGATGTGGGATCTACAGCCTGTCACAGGTCGTTCACACCAACTGCGTTTTGATCTCAGTCGTCATGGTTTTCCCATTCTTGGTGATAAACTGTATGGATCAAAAGTAGATTGGGGAGTGGATCGGATCGCACTTCGCGCTTACAAAATTGATTTTTCCAATGCGCCCGGAGCAACGCCTTTAGGGCTTCCAAGTGATGTCACTTTGACATCACTTTAGTGCGCAAAAATATTTTTCGAAAAATTTCTTTCATCATTTTTGAGCCTCGCAAAATGTCATGTATGAGAGCGCATACAAAAATAAAGTTGCGTGATTTGGTTTCATCGTTCTAAATGAAGAAATGAACAGAGATTCGTTTTCACAATATCGTTCAGAGGTGAGTGAAGTTATGGACTACATTCGCCATATCTTCAAAGCTCTTCGCGTTTCATCAAGTCAGTTTGAGAAAGAATTGGGTCTTAGTGCCGCTCAGATTTTCGTTCTGAAAAAGCTCAAAGAGGAACCGGGTCTTTCGATCAATGATCTTGCGTCGAGAACAACGACACATCAAAGCTCCGTGTCCGTTGTCGTAAAGAAATTGGAAGAGCAAGGCTTGGTGTCTCGCGCGATCTCCAAGGAAGACTCACGCCGTGTGGTTGTGTCGCTGACTCCGGAAGGAGAGCGCAAGCTTGGGGAGATTCCTCGCACTGTGCAGGAGCAGATGATTGATTCTCTTCAGAAAATGAATCCAGAAAAAACAGCGACATTGGCGATGTTGATGAAAGAGTTCGTCAATCAGGCGGGCATTGTAGAAAATGCCGCGGCTCCGATGATGGAAAATAAATAATCAAATTTCTCTTTTGATTTGATCTAAGTAAGTTTTGATGAAGGCGACACGATGTTCGCCTTCTTTTTTTGCAGTTTCCGTATTGAGATGATCCACCAATTTAAAAATTTTCTGATAGAAGTGATCAATACCAAAACTTTTATCATCCAGATTTCGTGATTCCGCCCACGGATCTTCTTCAGCATAAAACGGACGGCTCATCAAAGTTGACGTCGCAAAACAGCGGGCGATGCCAATAGCACCAAGACTATCTAAACGATCAGCGTCTTGAACAATCTTCGCTTCCAAAGTCTGCGGTTTGATATTCGCACTGTAGCTGTGAGCTTCAATCGCATGGCGAATGCCTTCAAAATATTTTTCGGGATAACCGACGGACTTTAGATACTCAATTGCCGCTTCTGCCGAAAGTTGGGAGGCATACGGGCGGCGTGGATCCCCCTTTGGAACGTTGATGTAGTCGTGAAAGAACGCCGCAGGCATCACGATATTCCAATCACCGTGTTCAGCCATACATAAGTTTTTCGCTGTGCTAACGACACGCTGGATGTGCAGATAATCATGGGCGGGATCCGAGTGTGGATACAGTACGCGAGCCTTATTGCTAAAAAGCTCGTACCATTTTTTCTCTTCGGTGTGAGGGGCGTTTTTGGTTTTTTCCATGACGTTATTTTAGGCGTACTATTCAGGCTCTGGCAAATTGATCAAAGACTCTCTGCCGGGAGCTTCCCAGAGTTCAATTTTATTGCCTTCCGGATCGTAAATCCACGCAAAGCGTCCATCCTCACTCACTTCAAGGTGGTCATCAATGCGGACACCTTTGTCGGCCAATCGCGAAATCAACTCTGCAAGGTCTTTGACTTGAAAATTAAGATCGTTCGGTGGATTGGAAGGCGTGAAGCGACGGGTGTTATAAGGCGAAACATTAGGCACAACGAAAACACCTTCTTTATTTAAAGTGAGTCCTAAATTGTCTTTATACCAACGATACAGCTTTTCGGGGTCTTTCGCTTTTAGTTCCATAACCTAGTGTGCCCCTAGGTTAAAAATCCGCGCAAGCTATTTGCTGGCAGGCTGACGAAGAACCTTGCACCAATCAAGATGTTGCTTTGTTCCACTGTCATAAGAATAAGCGAGATTGTTCTTTAGCAGAATGTCTTTAAGAGAGCGTCCGTCCACCATAACGTCAGCAAGGATACGGAAATATTTATCACGCTGAACGTTGTGCAGCTCTACAGTTTTGGCATTTTTCAAAGTCGTGGCGACAAGATTTCTAGCAACGCGACCGGCTTCTTTTTCACAACGATTCTTGGTCTTTACTTCCGGTGTATCAATCCCATAGACACGTACAGAAATGTTTTTTCCAATCAAAGCCGGAACGTCAGGAATATTGACGGTGAGGGTGTCGCCATCATAGTTCTTTAAAACTTTCACGCAGCGAAAAGTTGTATCATCGTGGACGCAATTCGTAGACGTGGATTCTGTGCGAGCATGGGTGCTTTCCGTGCACGCCGTGAAAAGAAAAACTAAAGGAAGAATAAAACGCAGATGTTGATTCATGTTTTTATTTTAGGTTGTCTCTTGGCATATTGGCAAAGGGCTTCCGAAGAAGCCCTTTGCGTCAATCTAAGGGGAGAAGTTGAAAGAAGCCTGAAGACTTGAAATACGGGACTGCGAACGTATTTTCTTTGAAAGCATGCTGTCTTTCACGGCATTTTTCTCTAGAAACTTTTTAATATCCTCGGGCTTCCACGATTTATCCGACTGAATCATCAGGGACGCCGCAAGTCCGCTCACCCAGGCGGTCGCTTGTGATGTGCCTGTCATATACCCGTAGCGTCCTCCGGGAAGAGCAGAAAGGATATGGTTTCCGGGTGCAACAATGTCGACAGATTTAGCGCCATAGTTGCTGCTTGCTAAAAGGCGCTTGCGTGCATCCATGGCAGCCACAGAAATAATATTGCTCAATCGGTAGCCCGCTGGATAGTAGCCGACGCGGTCGGTATTGCGCCCTTCATTTCCCGCCGCTGCAACAAAAAGAATTCCCTGTCTTTGTGCATCGCGGATAGCAGCTTCCTCCAGCGGGCTTCGTACGTCGCCACCACCTGAATAGTTAATAATATCAGCCTTCATTTTCGTCGCATAACGAATGGCCTTCACCGTATTTAAGAGATTGTCGTCCCCTGACTTCTCTGGATCGTAATATTTTAGAATCATAAACTTCACGCGGTGAGATTTTGCTTTTTGCAAAATGATTCCCGCAATGTGAGTTCCATGTCCGTGGTTGTCGGAGATGTCATTATTATTAGAAACAAAATTCCATCCATGGAGGTCTTCGGCATATCCATTGCCATCATTATCTAATGAATTTTCTTTTTCTTTCGGATTCACCCAAAGATGTTTTTTTATCAAAGGATGATTCACATCAACGCCCGTGTCGATGATCGCCACAACGATGTCGCGAGTTTCCTGAGCGAAAGAAGTCACAGGAGAAAGAGTTGTTAGTAAAAGAGGAAATAAAATTTTTGGGTGGAGTGCTCTTGTCTTCATGACAGAGACACAAAGCAAGGGCAGGGCCAGGTCGTTGGCGAGTTTAATTTGAACTCGGCCGGAAAATCGCTGCGAGTGTTCAGAAATCTCTAAACATAAAAAAAGCCCGAACGAATGTTCAGGCTTTTCTGGTCACTAAAATTTCATTTACGAGTGTCTAAACTTTTGACACTTTCCCTCTAGGCGACACGCTTTATCGCAGTGCCTTTAGAGATCGTGTATTTGTTGCGGCCTGTTTGCTTAGATTCATATAAAGCCTCATCAGCGCGCTTATACCAGCTATCGGCGCCTTCGTTTTTCGTGATTTCTGCAATCCCCATAGAGACCGTAAAACGAATTTCTAGCTTTTCATGGACAAAAACTTCTTTGCGGATGCGATTCATCGCTTCCTCAGCCATGCGGATGGCAGCCTCTGTGTTGCATCCCGGAAGAATCACAGCGAATTCTTCACCTCCCAAGCGGGCGATAAAGTCTTCTTCGCGAGAAAAGCTTTCTTGCAGCAGGCGCACGCATTCTTGCAAGACAAAGTCGCCGATATCATGCCCGTAGGCATCGTTGACCTTTTTAAAGAAGTCGATGTCCAAAAGAATCAACGTCATCGGGTCGCCGTCAATGTCGTGAAGTTGTAAATAGCGACGAACTTGCTCATCGTAGCTCTTGCGGTTGTGAGCTCCTGTTAAGTGGTCACGGCGCATAGTCTGATTGGCTTCCATCAACTGCTTTTTCACGGTGGTGAGATTCTTTTTGATGGACTCCATGCGTTTTGAACGGCGCTCATTATTGACGTTCTGATGCTTTAAATAGAAGTTAATAAACTCACGGGAACGCGCACGCAGCTCTTCGATGGAGTTGGACTCTACCGCTTCACGCAGTTGTTCAAGGCTTTGATTGATATCTCCTTGCGAAGAATCTTCAATGTGAGCCTCTTCACTTAAATGATCGGCAAAATCCCAGATGATGCGTTTAAAATCATCAAACGTGTTTTGCACATAAGTGTACTCGTCAATGCGATAGCTTGAAATAAACTGGCGTATTTTAAAAAGGGCCTTTTCAACTTCTTCCGCATCGGATTGCACCAATTCCTTGGCAAACGTGTCGAGCTTTGCGCGAACTTTACGGACTTGGTGATTTTGAATTTCAAAAAGATGTTTGTTGTAGACATCTAAGATGTAGAGCAGGGTTGCACGGTCCTCGCTCAACGAAGGAGCCTGAGGTGCTTCCTTCCCGTTGGAGGGTGTGCCCCAGTCCATATCAAACTGCTCAACAAGTTTTTTCACCCATTGTTTCAAGTGCCGCCTCCTACTTACGTAGCGTAAACAAATCCAGTATTCTCATCGGAATTTGGTCGGTCCTAATGAAGATATCGGCTTAAAAATTCTCGAAAGTGGTGTCTCATCCTGAAACATCTGACAAAGATGCAACATGAATTGTTGTTTTTCTGCATAACTTCCGCACACGACCTGCGGGACTTTCTGATTGACACTACAATAAGGGTTCAACAAGGAGAATCCCATGGCTGTGAGCGCGAAGACCAGTGGTCCTGATTTCTCTAAGGGTATTTCTGAAGAGGCTCTGAAAGACGGTGAAAGTCTTTTAGGTCACATTGGGGATGAACCGGTTTTGTTAGTGCGACAAGAAGGCCAATTCTATGCCGTGGGAGCGCAGTGCTCACACTATGGCGGACCTTTGAATGAAGGTTTGATTGTCGGCGATACCGTGCACTGTCCTTGGCACCATGCCTGTTTTGATTTAAAGACCGGCGAAGTGTTAAAAGCTCCGGCCTTAAATCCCATAGCGGCCTGGCACGTCGAAGTACGAGACAAAAAGATTTTTGTCATTGATAAAAAAGCGCCCGTCGTTAAACCCAGAGAAAACACGGCGTCGCAAAAGTTTGTCATTATTGGTGGAGGAGCCGCCGGATCTGCTGCGGCCGTGATGTTGCGCCGTCATGGCTTCCAGGGGACGATTCAGCTGATTAGCGAAGACAAGTCTTTGCCTTATGACCGGCCCAATTTATCCAAAGATTTTTTGGCGGGAAATGCGCCAGAAGACTGGCTTCCCCTTTATTCAGAAGAATTTTATAAAGAAAATAAAATTCATGTGGAACTTGAGGTGCGGGTTGAAAGAATAGATCCTCATCGACAAACTATTCTTTTATCCAACAGTAAAACTTTGAAATATGATCGCTGCTTGCTCGCAACCGGGGGAACTCCAATCATTCCTCCGATCCCTGGAATTGAAAAGGATCATGTCTATATGTTGCGGTCCCTGGTGGATTGCCGTCGCATTATTGCACGGACTTCGTGGGCTTCAAAAGTGGTTCTTATTGGTGCGGGCTTTATCGGTCTTGAAGTGGCAGCGTCTTTAAGAATGCGCAACATGGAAGTTCACGTTGTCGCTCCGGAAGAAATGCCATTGCTCAAGGCTGTCGGCGTTCATGTGGGAAGTTTTTTAAAGAAGCTTCATGAAAAACATGGCGTGCATTTTCATTTAGGTCATACGGTGAAAGAAATCCGTGACCGCAGCATAGTTCTCGACGAAGGCCAGACAATTCCCTGTGATTTTGTGATTGTCGGAACGGGTATTAAACCGAATGTCGCCTTGGCGGAAAAAGCGGGATGTAAAACGGATCATGGTATCGTGGTCAATGAGTATTTAGAAACCAGCGTGCCTGGCATCTTTGCGGCAGGGGACATTGCTCGTTGGCCCGATCCGCGCAGTCAAAGGCCCATCCGTGTTGAACACTGGGAAGTGGCTGAGCGCCAAGGCCAAATAGCGGCTTTAAATATGTTAGGTGACCGGGTGCGCTTTCAAGAGGTGCCGTTCTTCTGGACTCAGCACTACGACGTGACACTCAATTATGTCGGCTTTTCGGATCGCTTTGACCGGATGGATGTGATCGGCGATATGGAGAAAGACGACTTTGCAGTGGCCTACTATGAAGATCAGCGAATCGCATCGTTTCTAACTGTCGGACGTGATAAAGAAAATCTCTTGGTGGAAGAGGGCCTTGTGCACCTGGATGATAATAAAGTGCATGAGATCATCCGAAAATTTGAACATCGGTTTGAAGCGCGCTAGTTTCCGGATTTGGAAAGTTTATTGATCCAGGCATTGGGAAAAAAGCTGGAGTAATTCAATTCTTTTTCGCAGATATTCGTGGCAGCTACAAGAGGCTGCCATTCTTTTTGACCCTCATAGCGTGCAGGGATCATCAAATCAATTTGCAAAACCTCAGGATCTTTTTTCGCCCATTCACAAGCATTCTGGGCCAAACGCCAAAAGACCATCGAATCACAATGGGTGCGCGTGATAAGCCATGGAGGTTGCAGAGGCAATTCTTCTTTTTCCTGGTTCTTTTTCCAAATCGAAAGATGAGGTTGGCACTGCACGCGACCGTCGTACATGATCATCGCATACATACGACCTTCTCCTGTCATTGCGGCGTCACCCGGAATAAAATACTGAGGAAGTTGCAAAGCCACGAAAACAGCTAACAGTGCTTTGGCGGCTCTCGGTTTAAGCACGAGTTTAAATGTGTCTTTTATTCTAAGCGGAGGCACCAAAGGACGAGTGATCAGAAGAATTCCTAAAAGCAAGAGCATCACCGACGGATAAAAAAATCTTGTGAGGTGCCATGAATATAAATGGAATATTGTGAGCTGGATAAATAGAAAGTAAAACCAAACGTTTTTCTGTGCGAATAAAAGAAAGATCAATCCCAGCTCAAGAATCAACACGTACCACACGCCAATTCTTGTTAGAAAAGGCGGAATTAGAAGATCATTGATCGCAGCCCCGCTAAGCCAATTAGTATCAATTTTTAAAAGACCCGCGGTAAAATAGATAACAAAAAATGTGAAGGGGAGAGAGTACGCTCTTTGTGGAACAAGCAAAAATACAAGTGTGATGAGAGTTGGCAGATAGTGATAGTTTCCTGTCAGTCGATAGTCTTGCAAGATGATCAGATTTTTAATGATAAGCAGCGCCCACAAAAGAGGAATAGCAAAACGGTATTTACGAAGAGCCCAGAGAAGTACGGATGCCACCGCTAAGATTAAGTAAAACCCTAAAACTCCATTTAAAATTTTATGACTGGGTTTGAATTTTTCACACGCATCCATCAGCGGCCAACAAATAGAAGGTGTCGAAGGCGATAGAATCCAATGCAAGGGTTTTTCTGTGAGCCAGAAAACAAAAGTCAGAATATGTTCAAGGCTTAGCAAAATGCCGACGCCAGCCAAGGCGGGATATTTTTTTAATTCAGCAATGAGGTTTTTCATGGCTGCTCCCTCATGCCTAAACTCAAAGCCACATCTTTGGAAAATGGCAGCTGCGTCTCTTTATCAAAAAGCGCCCCCTCAAGTCGTGCGCCGTAAAGTAGCGCTTTCGATAAATCCGTTCCTTGCAAGTTAGCATTGCGAAGATCCGCAAAACTTAAATGCGCTTTCGCTAGATTTTTGTGTGAAAGATTTTGATCTTTTAAAATAATAAACGGAGCGAAAAGTCTTTCTTGCAGGATGATTTCAGAAGCTGGGAATTGAGGCTCAACGCCGGGATTCAGGACAGGAAAGAGGGGTGTGAACACTTGATCTTGGGACGGAAAGTTTAAAGAATTGATTTTAGGTTTTGGAAACAGAAGCTGACCCCAAGGGGTCAGCTGGCTTAGTAAAAGAATTGAAATAATAGAACCGTAGTAAAGACCAAGGCGCTTCATTCTTAGAATCCGTCACCATCACCGTCGCAAGACCCACCTGTGGAGTAAGTGCCAACCCCTACGATGCTTCCGTTCATACATTGAGAAAGAGTCGCGGAGCTGCAACTACTTGATGAAACGTAAACGCGACCATGAGGAGTGCCTCCGCAAGCAGCACCTGCTGCAACGGCAACGTTATTAACAGCAGTAATACGGCCTGTGGAGTCCACATAGAATTGCGGGATGTAAGTCGTACTACCATACCAACCAGGACCCACGCCAGTGTTGTTCAACCATACGGAAACAGAGCCAGAGGAACCACCACCGCCAAGTCCATTACTGACGGAAATATTTGTGATGGTACCACCAGAGTTGTTATCTGGTTGACCGATCCACTGAGAGCCATCCCACTTCAAAACTTGTCCCACTCCTGGAGCTGCACTAGATACGTTGCGACCTTGCAGGCGTTGCACAACAGTGGAGCTTTGTCCTCCGGCAACGTCACCAGAAAGTGCGCCATAGAATCCAGCGGCATTACCTGGAATATTTCCTGTTACTTTCGCACCGGAAACCGAAGCGATTTTAGCGTCAGTGACATTTCCGTCTGCGATCTTTGCTGTAGTCACGTTGCTATCAGCAATTTTAGCCGTTGTTACAGCGCTATCAGCGATCTTTGCGGTTGTCACATTTGCATCTGCAATTTTGGCTGTCGTTACATTGCTATCGGCGATTTTTGCCGTAGTGATATTGCTATCCGCAATCTTAGCTGTAGTAATCGCGCTATTCGCAATATCTACTGTCGCAATAGAACCATCCAGAATTTTTGCTGAAGTAATAGCTGAATCAACGATTTTATTTGTACTGACAGCACCATTTGCGATCTTATTAAATGTAATTGCACCGTCGGCGATTTTTGAGTTTGTCACAGAAAGATCGATAATCTTGTTTGTGCTCACAGACTCATCTGCCAACTTATCAGTTGTGATAGCGTTATCCATAATTTTTGCGCCCGTCACAGAATTGCTTGCCAGATCCGCTGTGCCGATAGATCCATCTTCAATGTTAGAAGAACCTACGGTCGTATTGCCTGTCACAACATCCTGCCATTGACCACCAATGGAAACTTGGACAGATTGCGAAGTTTCATCATAGCGCATAAGACCGTCACGAGCTGGAGCTGCGGCCGTTCCGTCGGAAGAAGGAATACCGATAGCGCCTGTCGTTGGCGAGCTTGCACTAGGATTTAAGAGCGAAAGAAGACCATCAAAGTTTGACGGCAAGAATAAAACTTCGGCACGCTCTTGAGTGACATTGGCCGATTTCGCAATAAAGTCAGCGGCTTTTTTGCCTTCCAAAGCGACGGCATTTTCTGACTCCATCGCATAAGGAACAGAGCGCATGCTGAAATCAGGCGATAAAGCTACAGTCTCAGTACCTACAGTGAAAGAGACGCGCACTTTACGAGTATCTCCAGCTTGAGGCGTATAACTGTTGTATCCGGAAGCACACTTTGTAAGGCCGGTAAGAGTTCCGGTGTTTTTAAGAACTTTATGAACAGGAAGGCTAGGGCCGACATTTACGACGGAGGCTCCTGACTCAGAAGCTCCAAGAACGAAATTAATCACACCCTTGCTGTTGTTCATATTCACAACGCGCTCTTCTTCAAAAAGCACGCACGATTCAGCACCAGGTGAAAGAACCTTGATATTAAAGGTGACATTAGAATCTTCAAGTGGAAGACCGTCAGGTTGGATGATACGACCTTGGACTGTTAAACCTTGGGGAACTTCAGAGAAAGAGACTTGCGCGAACGCGGGTCCCGTCATCGAAAGAACGGCCAAAATTACCAAAGTTCTTTTAATTGAGAAGTTCATACGTGTTCCTTTTAATATACGTTCAAGTAAGGACTCTCACACTTTTCTACCCATCTTATCGGGTAATCTTGAGGATTTATAAATAGCCTTTGTTAAAAATTACTAAAAGTGAACGGAAGTGTTTTGGAATGAGACAAATTATTGGCGAGAAGATTCTTTGATGTTTTTACGGCAATCTGGTGTAAGCTCTGCGACCTTTTCTTTTAAACAACCGAAAAAGTGACTTTGCTTAGGGCAGAACTTAGCGATGTCTGTTGAACAGGCTTTCCGAAAGACTTCCTGAACAGTTTTTACTTGGCTAAAGCACGCTCGCGAAAGCTGGTCCTTCTTGCTTCTAAGGCAAGCCAATGGATGCTCAGCAAGAAAACGGTTCTGAGTGCAGAGTTTTTCATATTCATCCGCACAATCAGGTGTGTCCTTCAGAAGCGTTCTTTTTACTTCTTCAGGTTGAAGAGGTTTTCTAGGATCGTAGTGAGGATCGAATTCTTTTGGAACGGTATAATTTGAGAGATCAGCCAATGGCGGTTCTTTTATGGGAGCGACAGCTTCAATTTTCGGAGGCGGAGGAATCGGTTGCTTCGAAGGTGCAATTTGAATAGGGCCACTGGCAATCGGAAGAGGCTGTGATTGAATTTGCGGTTGCGGTTGTTGTTGAATCACTGGAACTGTATTGTTTTGAGTCAAACGCACAGCGATCAGTGCCGAAGACACAGATATAAAAACAGTACCAATAATAAGGAGGAGGACGTTCCGGGTGTTCATATCTATATATATTGTCGGAGGCTTTTCTTAGTTACTTAAGGTCTTGAATATGAGTTGTCATCGCAAGCCATTTAAGAAATCTCATAAACTTACCGATAAATAGAGGTGATGGAGGCAGTCATGAACCGGTACGTCTTTGCACTGCTTATGGTAACATTCATGTTTTTAACGGGTTGTGGACTTGAAGCAAGCCTTGAAAATCTTGCGGGCCTGTCCTCGCCGAAACTTCCCCCGGGTATTGAACTTCCCAAAAGACCCGTTGCGGGCGTTGTGACTGATCCGGACAAATCCGATTTTTTAAATACCGAAATTTTAGTAGGATCGCACGGGACTGCCGATGGACAGACGATTTTGCAAATTGTCGTGCGGCTGATGAATTCAGATAACACTGTGGTTGCGGGCTATGTTCCGGAATACAGTATTACGAACGGCACCGGCGTTATCAAAGGCGCGTGTACAGCCAGTGATAACTTCGGTGTGTCGATTTGCTCTTTACGCTCGACCGATTCTGGAATTAAAACAGTTCGTCTGGAAAATACAGCTGATTTTCATCCGGAAAAGGATGTCGTATTTGATGCTCCCGTTAAAGAGACAACAACGATTGGAAGTTCTGGTGGTGATGTTCAAGAGGTTTCAAATCCACGCGGTTGGCGCATGACTGCGACTGTCGGTACCCAATATGACAAAGTGGTTACAAGTAAAAATGGATACCAATTGCGCGTAGGACCTGTAGGTTCTGTCACTGAGTAAGAACCAAGAGTCCATCTTTTCCTGAAGTCGCTAAGAACAAATGACTGTTGTAATAAACTGGAGAGCTTGAGAAAGCACTCTCTAGTTTTATTTTTTGCAGAACTGCTCCTGTTGTGAGATCGTGAATGCAAAGGGCTTTGTCTTCGCAAAGAAATATCACTGCTTCCTGCCGACGATAAGAAAGAATCAAAGGACTTGCTTGCGCTCGGGCGTTACGGTCTTCAATTTTTGAAGACCAAAGAATTTGCCCAGATTCTGAATTCAAAACGAAATTCTTTTTGTATCCAGTGATAGCAAGACGTTTTCCATCAGCACTGAGTGAAGGGCAACTCATGCCGCCATCATCCAGTGCTGTTTTCCAGCGAAGGACTCCGGAGGTACTATCAAGAGCATAAAAGAAGCCGTCCCAGGAAACGAAGTAAGCTTTGTCGAGGTGAATTAAAGCGGCGCATTTAATGTCGTCTTTAGTTTGAAAAGACCAAATATTTTTTCCAGTAGAAAGTTCGTAAGCCTGCATTTGTCCGGTGTTTGAACCGAGCAGAATCTGTTTGTGGAGAAGATCCAAGGCCGGGGAAGAGTGCGGATGATTTCCAATCAATGGAGATGTCCAGAGCCAATTTCCACTTTTCGCATCAATCGCTAAAAGATAGCCGTTCGGATCCGCTAACTCTACTCCGACATATAAGAGACCCTCATGCATAAAAGGAGAAGAGCCGATCGTAACGCCGGTTTTAGTAATCCAGCGGATTTTTCCGGTTTGTTTGTTGAGGCTATAGAAATAGCCTGCATAGTCACCTATATAAACGCTATCATTGTCCGTAAGCGGTGTGGAGTGAAATCCTCGGGAACTGACATCATTATAAAACTGCCAAAGAAGTTTTCCACTCCAATCATAGGCACGTAAATATCCCGTATCGTCAGCGACATAGAATCCGGAATCGTCGACGGCAGGAGAGCTTTTACTTGCGCGATGAATACCGTTATTCAGCTGGGCCACTTTCCATTTTATCTGGAATGAGGAAAAGCGGTCAGGCTCAGTAACAAAAGCATTTCCTAAACGCTCGGGGCCGCCCCGGTAGGTAGAAAGAGCCTTTTTATTCTCTTCCGTGCTTAATTCATACTGAAGGGTGGAGCCTTTCACAGGAGTTTTTAACTTCTCAAAATGAAGATCTTTTTCCAAGAGCGGAAGGGTTTTAACTTCAGCACGAATCAAAAGTCCTACGATTAATAATGAATAAAAGCTTAAAAGAATTTTTTTATTCATAAAAACTCCGCCCATAAAATCGATGACGGGTTTTTATTGCAAATGTCTTTAACAAAGAGTCTTGTATCAAGTTTGCCGGTTGTCGTTCGGCGCGACTGAAGCCAAAAATCAAATTTTTCTGTGGGATCTTTACAAACAGATTTAATTTGAGAAAGAAAAACCAAAGGATCGCATTGCGTTCTTGTTGAAGGTGCTTTAACGAAAGGATCGTAAACCTCTTCGGAACTATGTTTATGGCGGATCAGAAGGGTTTCGCATTCCACCCGGGCGTCCAGCATATTTAAAGATAAAATCCGTGGGGCCCCTGTGGTTGCGGGATCTTGAAAGGCAATACTTGGGATCACTTGTAGCAAGATTAAAAGCGAACACAAAATGACCGTGCTTTTATTCTTTAATGTGGATCGATCTAAATAAGCTTCCCAGTTTTCCTTAAAAAGAGGAATAAGAATAAAAAGGCCAAGGAGTAAAAACATCGTCAGCGGATAGAAATAACCTACGATGTGCCATGAGAAGATGTGAAACAAAAGAAACTGGACAAAAACACCGGCACGGATCCACTTGTTATGGTTAAAAAGACCCAAGACAAAAATACACTCTAAAAGAACAGCGTAAATAAGACTGAAATGCTGAAGCTGAGACGGCAAAAAACTAGGGGAAATAAGTGCTACGCCGGACAGCCATTCAGGATCAAATTTTAAAATTCCCGCGCCCCAATAAAATATACCGATAAAGAACGGAATGATGACTTTTTTACGAGGAAAGAAGAGAAACCCAAGATGAGTGAAAAAACTCATGTAGTGATAGTTTCCCATCAATCCATAAGAAAGACTTGTGAAAAACACTTTCAGAAGTAAAAGAAAAATGAGCCCGGCATAACCAAAGCGAATCTTTCCTAAAAAGAAAAGAGCGGCCGTTGCAATACCCACCAAGGCGTAAACCTCAAGGAAATATGCGGCTCCCAAAGAATTCGTGAAACGAAGTGCATCACAAAAAGGAACCATGGGCCAACAAAGAGGCGAAGAAATTTGGGACGCCTTAACGACCAAATCCAGGGACCGATCTGTCCAGAAGTAGGCGCTCAAAACATGTGTGAGGGCGAGCAGTCCGCCGTAGATCTGCAAAGCTTTGGAATTTAGAATTTCTTGGAGCTGTCGATGAAAGTAAGCTCTCATGGGGAATCCTTGACGACAAAGTTCCATTTTTTGAGTTGCTCTGAAGTAATCGTTTTGGCGGTAGCCGAGTCCACGCTGCAATTTGTACAAGCTGTCGAAACAAAATCGGCGCGACTTAGATCGGAACGAACAAAGCGAACATTTTTTAGAGTGCTCGCCAGAAAGTGGAGGCCATCCAAATAAGAATCTTCAAAAAGCACATCTTGAAGTAGGCAATGTGTGCACTTTACTCCAGCTAAATCTGAGCCTATGAACTGAACGAAATAAAGATCTGCCTTCGAGATCCGGGTTCCGGTAAGCCGAGATTGGAGCCAGTTCGTGTTTTTGATGGAAATCTGAAACCAGGTGTTCTGCGAAAATGAGCTGCCACTGAAATCGGCGTTAATGATCTGAGCAAAAGCCAGCGGCTGCTCAGAGAATTCCATTTTGTTATTCTTTTGGCCACTCAGGGGAGACGCACTCAACGAAAGTCCTAAGGAAGTTCGCGGAGCTGTCATGGAAATAATGAAGACGATCCCAATAAAAACCAAAAGTCTCATGATGAGACGATCATGACAGTTTTTTCTCGTGGAAACAATCCAGTTTTTTCGTGAAATTCCGATAAGTATCAACGTGATGCTTGTACGTACTATTTTATTTATCACATCTTTAGGATTGCTCTCTGGCTGTATGAATGCTAGCTGGGAGATATTGAGTTCAAAGCTTGAAAGTACAGCTTCGCTCAAACCTGCCTATAAACCGGCTGATATTGTCGAAGTTCGTTGGAAAACCAACGGTGGTAGCGTCACTCCGGATTATCTTCGTCTTGAATATTCCAATGACAGTGGCACAACGTGGACGACGGTGGAATCTCGCCTCGATAACGATGGTGAGTACGACTGGAATATCAGCACTTTGCCTGCAACGACTTATAAAGTTCGTCTGATCGCGGTTATCAAAGAAAGTTCAGAGACTATTGATCTAGGAAGTTTTCTTCTTGATGACCAAGTACCTGTTGCTGGTGCTGATCAAACCGTTTCTGTGACAGAAGACACGATCACTCCGTTTACAATTAATTCTCCTACCGAAAATGATCAATATCATATCGAGTTTGTGACCACTCCGACCAAAGGAACTTTGACGGGCTGTAAGAACGGTTCCAATATTTTGGCATGTGTCTATACTCCAAATCACGATAACGAGCTTGATGACTCTTTCACTTATAAAGTCGTCGATCGTGCGGGCAACCAATCTGCGGTTGCAACGGTGACTCTGGATTTACAACCGGTGAATGACGTTCCTGTGATCACGACTTTGGCTTGTGCCGCGACTATCGGAGAAAATCATAACTACTCTTGTATAATTACGGCAACGGATGTGGATTTGCCGGGGCCTGCGACTTTGACTTATAAATTCGATCCAGCTACAAGCTGCGGCCCTTGGCTTTCTATCAACGCCTCAACAGGTGAGGTGAGCGGAACTCCAAGTGGTTCTGAAGTCGGTACGAGTTGCCAAGTGGATGTCTATGCAGAAGATGATGTCGCTGGAGAAAGTGCGCGCTTCTCGTGGACAATCACTGTGGAAAATTCTCCGCCAATTATTAATGTCACGGGTGGACCTTATAGTATCTCTGAGGATGCGGCTTTGGCCGTCGTTATTCCTGGAGCCAATGTTTCCTCAATTGAAGAGGGCGGAGGCAGTGTTTATTCTCTGGTGACTCCTGTTGTTGCGGGTGATCGCTGCGAAGACCATGCGATGGCACCAACAGCGACAAATTATTCTATTGATGCTTCAACCGGTGAGTTCTCATTCCGTCCGGCAGCTGATTATCAAGGGACTTGTCAAATCCGTATTGCATTGACCGATACATTTCCTTCAACTGGATATGTTGATGTCGCAATTGATGTTGTGAACACTCAAGACGCTCCTGTGATTGCGGCGGCTCTGGCTCCGTGTTCTGCCTCAGCAACAGAAGATGTGGCTTACAATTGTGTCGTACCTGTGACGGACCCAGACCCTGAGAACGTGACAGTTATCAGGGATGCTTCAGATACCTGCACTTGGTTGACAGCGACTCCGTCTGCAAATGGAAGAACCGTGACGATTGCGGGAACTCCGACAAACGCCCACGTCGGCACTTGTACGCTCGCACTTTTGGCAACAGATCCTCAATCGGCAACGGATATGAAGTCATTGTCTATCACGGTTGCCAATGCGACTCCGACATTGACGATTGGAACGCCCGTAGTGTTGACCGAGGATGATCCAAGTTTTTCATCATTGGTTGAAGTTTTATCAGACGCTGCCGTGCAATCTCTGGATGAGACCATGGGGACTTATTCTTTAATTTATACGGGGCTCACCGGTACAGCTTGTAATGACTCATCTGTTGTTGCAACTCCCGCAACTGATTTTGTGATTGATCCAGGAACGGGAGCCGTCAGTATTAAGCCTCGTGCAGATTATTACGGAACTTGTTACGCAAAAATTCAATTTGATGATGGCAATGGAGCAGGGAACTCTGTAGTGAATCAGGAAATCGCGATCATTGTTAATCCTGTGAACGATGCGCCAACAATCACGGCTATTCCGACTGCACATGAAATTTTACTCAATCCATCCGGCAATACCAATTCAAGCTTTAATCTGACCGTAGATGTAGGGCCGCCGAATGAAAATGCACAGACAGTTTCGTTGATTTGTACAAATTCAAATACGTCACGCTTGACTGTGAATTGCTCGCAAACCCGCACAGGTGATGGAAACTTGACGGTGAATCTGACTGCAACAGCAGGTGTGGATTCTTCTGCTGTCGTGACAGTAAAAGTAAAAGACAGCGGCGGAGGAACAGATGAATCCGCTGTTGCGACGATCAACGTTTCGATGACGGATGCGGTGGTGTTGACGCCGATCGCGGCGGATGAATTAAATTACAACATTTATGACAAAGCTGTCGCACAATATAATTCCACAGTGGCTGCTTCCAATCGCACATTCGTAGTCACAGTCAATTCTGCCGTGAAAGTTTCAAGTAATGATCCGACATTACCTGCGATGAGAACGGGCAGTTTATCAACAGGCGCAAGAGTTCGTTTGATCAACAACGGTCAAATCATTGGCGCTTTTGGAACTGGTGGGCTTGCACCATCAGGGACAGCTGGTCCGCTCCGCATGGGACAAACCGGCGGAACTGCATTTAAGGTTGAAGCTCTCTATAACAACGTCACGATTCTCAACAACGGCGTTATTTACGGCGGCGGTGGTGGTGGCGGTCGTGGTGGTACTGACAACTTAGATGCGGGAGCTGGCGGAGCTGGTGGCGCGGGAGAAGGTCCTATGACATCGGCAGTCTCAGGAGCCGCTGGAGCAAGTTCTGGTGGTACTGGCGGTGCGGTAGGAACAGCGTCGGCAGGTGGGGCAACTCCTGTAGGAGACTATGCACCGGCACCAGCCGATGGGGGAGTCGCGCAAACAAGTGGATCCGCAGGCCAAGGCGGAAGTAGTTGCGTGATTGGAGCAGCCCAAGGCAATACGTCTGGCGAAGCAGATTTTGGCCGTGGCGGATTTGGAGCCGGATTTGGTGGTGGTGCGGGAGCTTGTTCGACAACATACGGAGGCGGCGGTGGTGGCGGTCACTATGGCGGCGGCGGCGGCGCTGGAGGTCTCGGAGATATGGGTTCTGGCGGTAACCTTAACTCAGATAGAAATGGCTATAATGGTGGACACGGTGGGGCTGCTATTGAAGTTCCGACATCAGTAAACAATCCTGGAGATATTAATGTTGTGATTACTCCTGGCGGTGGAAGTCAAATCGCTGGTTGCGTATGGAATGACCTTTCTGGAAAATACCTAACAAACATCGTTAGCGATAGCAATCCAAAGGACAGAGCCTTAACCTTCTCCTCAACAACAAGCCAAAGCGTCAACGCTCCAACCGGAATCAAATTCTGGAATAACGGCCGCGGTAAAGCGTATCGCTAAGAGGTACGCCGTACCTTTTCGAATTGCGGCGCATTCTAATTACAACTTATTCAATTGTCCTAAGCCTTGATCTAAATTCTTAAAGATCAAGCTTAACGCTTCTTCGTAAGCTTTCGTGATATCCACACTCATCTTAGCGCCAAATGGATTTTTCATTTCAAAGCAGCTCGAAGCTTCAGCTCCCAGTTTGGCTTTCTTAGGAATGGTCAAAGAGCTTGTGATTTTCACGCAGCCCTCTTTGTATTTGCCCATCTCTGTATTGTGAATTGTAAGAACAAGATCATTAGCTCCCGGAGTTGACACCGTTGTGCCTTCACGAGCCAATGCTTCCGTCACAGCACGCGTGATTTCCGAGCGCAACTCTGTGGATTGATTTTTATCATCTCGTTCATCAACGACACTAAGGGAAAGATTTCTTTTCGGAAGGCCGCTTAAAGCCGACACTTGAATGTTTTGTGACTTAATCGCAGGAACATCGCGAATGCTTTTGCCTGTGATCGCGCAAGAAGAAAGTAAAAGGGCAGAGCTGACTAAAACCAATGCTGTTTTCATAAAAGAATCCTTGTTGAATCCTTATTATGAAAACAGCGCTGATTTTTGTAAACAGTGAAACTTTTGTGACAGAGTGCTCCGCTTAATGCGAAGCACTTGTGCTATGCAAAGACTGGTGGAAATCCACATCCAAGGAAATTTTTAAATTCAAAGCTTTCGATACCGGGCAGTTGGCCTTTGCATCATTCGCAATGCTTTCAAATGTGCCTCGGTCAATATCGGGGACCTGCGCTCTGAGTCTCAGTTTGGAAGAAGTGATAGCGAACCCGTCGCCTTGTTTTTCCACTGTGACCGTGGCGGATGTTTCGAGGCTGTCGGCAATATAGCCCTTCTTGGCAAGCGCTCCGGACAGGGCCATTGTGAAGCAACTGGCGTGAGCCGCTGCGATCAACTCGTCGGGATTGGCTCCCGATGCTTCCCCGAAGCGCGTGGAAAAAGAATAGGGAGTGTTTCTTAAGACACCACTCTCGGTGCTGATTTCGCCTTTTCCATTTTGCAGATTGCCTCTCCAGACTGCGGTTGCTTTTCTATCCATAAGGACCTCCTGATTTGCAGAGGATTTTAATTCGCACGTCGACGAAGGAGTAGTCCGTCGTTAAAATACAAATATGTTAGACCACATGTTCAGGTTGCCCTTAACCCAGAAATCAAGTGAAATGAGCTATGAGCCTTACAGTCTTTTTTCAAAATTTAATTAAGAAAGTCGAAGAATCCGACATCGTCACCAACGCAGGAACGGATCAAGAAGGTTTTTATAAACCCACGCGCACAATTTTATTGCGTCATTTAAATCTACTGAAAGATCTTCACGGAAAGCCATTGGCAAAGCCTATGGTGCAAGCGTCCTGGAAATACGTCGTCGAACACCTGCCAGCAGAATGGCTCGTCCCCGAAGCCGAAGACCGCGAAGAACTCAAAAAAATCCTATCCTAAGCTCGGACATAAAGTCTTTCCAAATCTTACGTAATAAGAGCCACTTAAACACTGTTTTTGCAAAGTAAATTGGTTACTTAACCTTGTATTTACATCGTAATAACAGTGTGGTAATATGGACTTCGAGTGGGATGATGAAGGATTATTTCGGCGCGATCAGCAACTAAACATGAAGAGAAACAATACTCTTTTAGAGGATTTTTATGAAAAAAGAATACGACTTTTCCAAAGCTAAGAGAGGTAAAGTCGCTAAAGAAGTTAAAGTTCTCAAAACGGTTCGTCTTGATTCCGATGTTTTGCAATGGCTAGAAGAAGAAGGTGAAAGGCAGGGGATGGGCTATCAAACTTTCTTGAACTGGTTTTTAAAAAAGTCGATGGAAAATGAAGTCTCGTTAGAAGACAGAATTATCAAGCTTGAAAAGGCTGTCTTTGCTAAGAAGGCCTAACGAAGCTTCATCTCTAGCATTTTTGCCAGGGGACCGATTTCCACTTGCGGATCTTCATTCGCGGCGCTGATAAGCAGATCTACTTTGGGAAAATAACGAATCACGATTTTGCCGTCTTGAGTTTCACAGTTTTTTGCAGGTGACGTCACTGAGTGACGACGGCACATGACGGGACGGTTTTCATATATACTGCATGCGCCTTCGTTATTCAGAAAAATACAGCGGTTGGATAAATCACGAACCCCTTCGCGCCAAAGAGGATCTTGCAAAGTGCGCTGACTTTGCCGTTGCAAGCGCGAGCGTTCAATAGAATGACCTGCATGCACAAGGCTTCCCAAAATCTCTGCTTCATAACTCGTAATTTCCACTTCCATATGGCAGCACGCAGAGCATCCTTTTTGACAGGATGTTTCGATGTTAGCACTTTGAGCGATTTCATTTTCAACTAATTCATGCAATCTTTTGGCGCGGGAAGGACCGGCAGGAGACTTCTGCAGCTCAATACGCGCGGACTTTAGTTCTTCGCTTAAAGTTTCAAGAAAGGCCTCAAACACATCCAAAGAAAGCTCTTTTTCATAATCTAAAATGAACTTTTTTAAAGAGCGTGTGAGTTTTTTGTGCTGAGCAAAGAAAGAGTCCACATTCATATACTAAGCCTAGCTCTTTCTTTGCGGGAAAAAAATTAAATCAGAAGCTTACTTAAAAACTGGACTGTTGTTTTTCTCTTGCAGAGCTTCTTCCACCCAGAATTGCACGCCGTGATGTTCTTGAACGTTGTTCATATACTCAAGAGCCATTTTATCTTTGATCTGAACACCATAAGATAAGAAGCGAAAAACAATCGGAGCAAAGAAAGCATCGGCAATCGTGAAATCACCAAACAGATAAGGACCTTCGCTTTGTTTTAAAGCGATCTTCCACATTTCAAGAATGCGTTCGATATCAGCAATCGCACCGCGGGAAAGATGACGTGCTTTGGATTTCAATTGAATGTCCATACTGAGTTCGGCGCGCAGACTGGCGAAACCCGAATGCACTTCCGCCGTATAACTACGAGCGAGTGCGCGCAAAGCAGAATCCTCAGGCCATAATTTAGCTTCGGGAGAAAGTTCATGAAGGTATTCCGCGATCGCCAAAGAATCCCATACGATCACTTTCCCGTGTTTCAGGGCTGGGACTTTTTTAGAAGGAGAGTGCTTTAAAAGCTGCTCCACTGCTTTGGGGGAGTCCAATTTTATATTGATCTCTCGAAAAGGAAGCCCGGATTGCACAGCAACAAGCCACGCACGCATTGACCAGGAAGAGTAGGCTTTATCGCCAATAACAAGATCGAAAATGGGTTTGTCACTGTGTACGTGATAAGTCATGAGTGCTCCATAGCTAATTCTTTTCTGATTACTTCGCTTAAAGATTCCGGATGAAACTTGACGGCAAGTCCGTCATCAAACTTTAACTCTAACTCAGGATTTAAAGTTTTTTGCAGACCACTCGTGTTCCAAACAAGATCGGGATGTTTTTTCATAAGGGCTGAAATCAAATCACCAACAACAAACTCCACGTGTTCAAGGCCTTCAGGAACATCTTTGCCTTTTTTAGGGGCAGGAAGTTCAATCAAAAACAATTCGCGATTTTTATATTTTAAGGCGTGATGCAATTTAAAAGTGGCAATCGGTCGTCCATTCACATCGGCTTCTGTCAAAAGATCGCCGAACGTAAGCAACGCCGCTTTTTTGATTTCATATTGTTCAAGAGTGCTAACGCGGTAGCAGGCATGATCCATCTCAAAAGACGCAACATCAATTCCTGCATTTTGAATATTGGCAAAAATACGATCCAAAAAGGCCGTATAATCACCAATCACATTTTGAATAGGCATAAGCTCCTTGTACCAAGGAGCTTAAAAAGGTGCCAGGGGATTTTTTACGTCTAAGGTGCATCATAAGTCGCAGGCACAATCTGCGACTGAGCATCTTCAAGTAAAACATCGCGAACAGATTTGTTCTGAGGAGCATACAGGATCAAATCGCCTGAGCCATATCCCTTAAGTAAAGGAATCGTCACAGATTCTTTTCCGGTAAGCTCGATTTCTTCAGGCATCTGTGCATACGCTTGGGCATTTGGCGCTACAGAAATCTTCTCCCAACGATTTTCGTGACCTTCCAAATAATCATCGTATTCAATGGCACCGGCGTCTTGATGAGTCGTTGAAACTTTAATATTCAATTCACCAGTATCAGCCAACGCCAAAGCAGAGATATCCGCTTCGATGATCGCCAAAGTCGAGTTATCAAAAACGGCCATACCACGTTGATCGATAACCGCGTCTGTGTAGTCTTCTTTGGCTTTCTCTGGATTTGTTGAGAAATCCGTCTCAAATTTCTTGCGAAGCTCGCGCGCTGTTGCGCCATCAAGAAGAATGCTGACGAAAGTATCTCCGCTTAAGCCTGGAACATTTTCCGCAGGCAGACCTGCGATCTCCTGATCAGTCTTGCCATCTTTATCGGCATCAATCTGCACGTTGACTTCACAAGTGTCCCAAGTCGTTTGACCTTCGTAAAGTTTCACAGCGACTTGAAGAACGCGCACACCGTCTTTTTCAACAATACGGTAACCTGCAGATTGCATATCGCAGTTTCTATTGTGAGCAAGATCGGGCTTTGTATCTTTCTTACGAGCATCTTTGCCTAAAAGGTTGAAAAGGTAAGCAGTTCCTTTATTAATACCAGCATTTTCTAAAACCAGATCCACAGCACTTCCCGCTGCATCAGCAGGGGAGGTCGCCTGCACAGTCAAAGACTTGGCGCTGATTTGAGAAATTTGACGAGCGACTACAAGGGCAGGCAACTGTGCGACTTGTTCCTTTTCTGTTGAGAATACCAAGAAGCCATCAAGTTCATCATTGGCACTGTTCATCAAAGCAGCTGTGACCTTCGCAGAGACAACAACCTTTTGTGTCTCGCCCGGAGCTAACGTCACGGCTGAAGCAGAAACTTGCAAGCCTTTAGAACCTTTCCATTCAGGTTTTAAGGTTAAAGTTTCTGAGCTGATATTCTTCACGACAATTTCTTGGCGCAAAGTTTTTTGTTTTTCAATGTCCGTGATTCCAAAGGACAATGTCGCTGGGATTGTCACAACTTTCGCATTTAAAGATTCTGCAACTTGCACACGGCCCGCACCTTGGCGGCTTACAGTGTACTGATTCTTCTTCGCATCAGAAATAATTTTTCCGTGAGCTAAAAGAACAGATTTAAGTTCGTAAGGAGTCAAATTTTTGAACTTTTGCTTAAGCAAAGTCATGACACCCGCAATATGAGGACTCGCCATAGATGTCCCAGAGTTCAAGACACCTTTGTCTCCGCCACCCATCATCGCAGAAATAATATTTGAACCCGGTGCCGAGATTTCTGGCTTAATCAATCCGTCTTCAGAGCGAGGACCGCGAGAAGAGAACGGAGAAACCGTATCGGCCAACCAAGGCTTTTCAATTTTTGTAGCAGGTTTTAAATCAACAGTGACAGGACCTTGCTTTAATTTTTCTTTGATAAGATCGCCATCTTTTTTAGAAATCATGACGCCTGGAATGTCGAATTCTCCGTCGCCACCCATAACAATGGATTCGCCATCGGCATTATTGGCAACGATCACAGCAATAGCGCCATTGTCCTGTGCGCGTTTGATTTTGTCTGCGAAAGCCACCTTACCACGATCGATGAAAGCCACTTTGCCTTTGATCTGTTCTTTGATCGGAGATTCAAAATCCGCATCTGCAAAACCCAAAGAAATGATTTCGCCTTTAAGCTCAACAATGTCAGCCATAGGTTTTGTGATTGCGCCTTCCAAAGCTTCCGAAGTTAAGCTGTCATCAGTGAATTTAAATTCCACAGCAGGGAATTGTACGTTTTGATTTTGATTGTCGATGGTTGAAGCTACAGAAATTGCATCATCAGAAACACCCGGTGCACCAACGATGTAGCTTTTATCTCCATTGTTTCCAGCCGCGGCAACAACCACAGTTCCACCATGCACTAGATTGCGAATCGCGTGATTGTACATAATGTGCGGATTACCGTGACCACTTCCTAAAGAAAGATTCACGACATCCAATTGATTTTTAAAGCTTAAATCTCCTGTTGGATCTGCCGCATATTCAAGAGCCGCAATGACAACTTCATCACTTGTTGAACCTTTCGCGCCAAAGACTTTGATTGCATAAAGGTCCGCAGCCGGAGCCACACCACTGTAAGTATTTAATCCATCACCAAGACCCGCGACAGAGCCCGCCACGTGTGTTCCGTGTCCACCTTCATCCAAAGGATTCGCATCTGGAACGGGAATGCGTTTTTCAACGTCAGGAGAAGCAGAGTTGTACTCTGTCCCTACGATATCAATACCGCCAACAACTTTTCTATTCGGAAAAGCCGCATTGGGTTTTGCAGGATCATTATTTTTATAAGCCTCTTCCGTTCCTTCGCCTGTGAACATTTTGTGAGTGTAATCGATACCTGTATCGATGATGCCGACTCTCATTCCTTCACCATGAATGTTCTGAGCATAAGCCGCATCAGAACCGATGAAGTTCACAGATGTGTTTGCACCAACAAGACCTTTCGTGTCTGCTTCTTTAGCTTGAGGTCGCGCAAACGTTCCCGATTTTTCACCCATCACAACATTGGGAAGAGCTTTAATCGCCTCAAAAGCGTCAGCCGGAGCCCAGATCGCAAGACCATTGAGAACTAATTTATAGCGAATCAAAACACGAATCTTCGGAGAAATTTTTTGTAGCTCCGCGATCGTCTTATCTTGCTCTTGTTGAATCGCAGCTAAAAGGCGCTTGTCGATAACAAGCTCGCCATTTTGTCTTTTAGAAGTTTCAAGCAGCGCAGGATTTTGCAATTTAAGAATTGCAATCATCGGCTCTTCCACCTCAGGACGAGTAACGTAAAGCCCTTCTAGAAAGTCAGCACCTGTTAAGGTGCCTTTAGAAGATTTTGTACAGCCCGCGATCAACAATGCTGAAAGAAGCAGTGATGTAAAATATTTTGGCTGAGAGAGGTGGTTCTTTGTTCTCATTGGCGGCTCTTTCTTTTTAGTGTCATCTCGACACTGAATTACGGGCAAATGGACCTGCGTCGGTTGTATATCCAAGAAATATGCCGGAAGAAAGCACGTTTTTGACAATCTTTCAGGAGCTTTCTGGGACCAATATTGAAGCAGAATGTCAGAGATACTTGTGATTCAAACTCAAAGGAATTAGCTTTTAAGAATGGCGCAAAATAAATACGACGATCCCGATTTTTTCGCGAGCTACAGTAACATGCCTCGTTCGCAACAAGGACTTGAAGCTGCAGGGGAGTGGCATGTTCTGAGGACAATGCTTCCCGATTTTAAGGGAAAGACAGTTTTAGATCTCGGTTGCGGCTTTGGATGGCACTGTCGTTATGCGGTTGAGCAAGGGGCCGCCTCGGTTATTGGTGTCGACCTTTCAGAAAAAATGCTGAAGCGTGCTCAAGAGATGACGGCGGATTCGCGCATCACTTACCAGCGAGGTTCCATCGAAGGTGTCGAGTACAAAGAAAATCAATTCGACATTGTAATTAGCTCTCTAGCATTTCACTATATCGAAAACTTCGCAGAGCAATGCCGCAAAACTTATCGTTGGCTTAAACCCGGTGGCTCATTTGTGTTTTCCGTAGAGCATCCGATTTTTACTTCCTTAGAATCACAGAATTGGATTATCGGTCCGACGGGCGAGCGTCTGCACTGGCCTGTGGATAATTATCAGCTTGAAGGTCCCCGCAACACAAAATGGCTGACGGGAGATGTGACAAAATTCCATCGCACTTTTGCGACGTATATGAACTCCTTAGTGGAGGCCGGGTTTCAAATTAAAAAAGTGATTGAACCAGAGCCATCTCCAGAGATGTTAAATCAAATTCCAGAATTAAAAGATGAAATGCGCCGACCGATGTTCTTAATGGTCGCGGCAGTGAAGCCATAAAGACAGAGGCTCCGTGATGGAGCCTCTGTGTCCTGTTAAGCTTGTTTTTCTAAGTAATCTTCGAGTTTATCGAACGAACCTGTCCAGCCTTGAGTCATACCAGCTTTGGCTTTGATGAATGTCTCAAGCTCTTCTGGAGTGACGTTGCCAAAAGTTTCCCAAGTCACAGTCACTCGTGTTTGGTCGGGACCTTCCTCGCTAAGAACAACTGTTGTGAGCATCGTCTCGGGCCACGTCGGAGCCATTGGATGACGAGACGTATTTTCTTTCTCATCCGCAAATTGTTGCGTGTACTTGATACGATGTGGTTTTTCCATCTCTAGATACTGAGCCTTGCCGTACATTTTTACATCACCATTGGTCATAAAATAAAAAGTACTGCCGCCAGGTTTGATGTCTGAGCGAATGAACTCCATATTAAATCCCGCTGGAGCCAACCACTGCGAGAAATGTTTTGGATTCGTCCACATCTCATACATAAGACTGATCGGTGCATCGAAAGTTCTGTTGATAACAAACTGTTCTTTGCCTTCGGTCTCTTTTGCCAAGTATTCGGCCAAACGATCCCAAGTGGAATTTCCGCTGGCTTGTTTGATGAACTTGCGAGTTTGTTCAGCAGCTTCCGGAGTTGGCAAGGCCATGGTCATGTCCATTTTTGTTTTGCCTTTAAGCTCGGCAAACTCCACAGTCACGCGGAAAAGAGGCGGGCGGTCATCGTTGCCACCGTGGTCATAAACGAGACGAGAATATTTTTCGACCTCGTGATAGATTGTTTTATTTTCGTAGTTTGTGCCATCAGGACCGTGCATTGTATAAGCCCAATGACCTCCAGGTTTTAAATCTTTGCTGTGGGTTGTGATTGTAAAGCCACGCGGGCCCCACCATTGTGCTACTTGTTTTGGATCGGTCCATGCGTCCCAGACAAGTTTGACGGGAGCATCATAGAGACGAGTGATCTTGATCTCGTTAGATTTACTTTTTGCGGCCATGGTTTTTTCCTTTCGCTTTTTTCTTTTCAGCAGTCACAGTTTTTAAATAAGCATCCAGGCGATCGAAACTTTCTTCCCAGAAAATTCGATACTGCTCCATCCAATCGGAAGCCTCTTTCAAAGCTTCACCGTTGAGTTTGCAGGGGCGCCATTGGGCTTCTTTGGTTTTGGTGATGAGTCCCGCTTTTTCTAGAACCTTGAGATGTTTTGTGATGGCGGGGAGACTCATTTCATTCAGAAAAGGTTTTGCGAGATCGGAAACATTCGCTTCACCTTTTGAAAGGTGCGCAAGCATTGCGCGCCGAGTGGGATCGGCAAGAGCTGCGAATGTCTGGCTAAGATGGTCTTGCATATTTTACCCTTTGGTTAATTAACTTATAGGTTAAATATAGTCTGTAACAGAATAACTGTCAAGCGGGTAGGTAAGTGCTTGAAATGAGGACGCTATTGCTTGTTAAAAGTCAGATAAAGGTCGCGAAAAAGGTTCCCGGACCTTGAGGTCGTCTGCCATTGCACATTAACCTAGGGCTACTAACTAAAAGGATGCGTTTATGATGAAGTCTGTCTTGGTCGTGTTAGCGGCGGTGGTCGTTCCCTCTTCTTTTGCTTTCGCGAAAGAGATTCCTGTTCAGGGCCGTTTGTTTGCGGGTGTTTCCAGTATTAATCCTACGAACGTGAACGATACGATCGAAGCGCAAGGACTTAAGAAGTTAGATAATTACACTCGTCTTGGCATCGAGATCACGTACCCTTTGCATCGCTATTTGGACGTCGGTATTCGCTACACAAAAAGATTGGCTTCTGTTGAGGAAAATCCTGAAAGCAGCAGCACAGATTATAGCGCGAAGGTAGATCAAGATTCGATGCTGGTATTAGCACGTGTACCGATTGTGAAATCAGATTTGATTCACTTCGATGTGTTTGCCGGAGTCGGCGGAAGTAACACAACACTGAAAGTAAAAACCGCGAGCCAAGACGGCGAGTTCACCCGTCGTGCCGGCGGAGATTGGTTGGCAACACCTTATGCTTCCGCAGGAGCTTCATTTGCCATCGGTTACAAACAAGTTTACTTGGTTTTTGAAGGCGGCTATGAAACAAACAAAGTCGATGGCTTTAAACGCACGGGCTCAGCAAGCACGAGCATTGATACTTTGGATCTATCGGGATCTTATGTCTCGATCGGTTTGATATTTGATGGTGTACCGGGAACCGTCGGCAAATAGAATTTATTTTTTAAAGAACGTTCAGGAAAAAGCCCGATGGAAGCATCGGGCTTTTTAATTTAGTATGCCACAGAGGTTGCTAGGAAAAATTCACCTTTGACTTCATTATCCAAAAGTCTTTGAAGCACGCGTCCTCCGAAAGTCATCGGTAAGAAGCGTAGAATCACCGATTCAAATCTCAGTTCCGCTCCGTAACTGTTTAGTGTTGAATCAAGCTTTGTGCTTTGCACGTAAGTCGAATCAAAAAACACGGTAGAATACAATCTTCTTAAATAATACCAACCGCCAAGTGAAAGATCAGGATAGGCAACAGGGAAGACATAGTTCCCTGAAAGTTTTTGGAACTTCGGTACGTCTTTGTAAGCATATCCGCGCGAGAAAACATAACCCATGAAGGTACTCTCAGGAAGGAAGCGATAGCCTGTATCGGTCTGTCTTTGTTCATCGAGTGTGAATGCAAATCCGTCGTTGGCAAATATTCCCGGAGTTTGCAAGTTCGCCTCTTGCAGAATGCGGTACGAAGACTGCAAAGGGTCCGAAGGTTGGTCGGCGTCATCGTACTGGATTTCATAGCTTAAAAGCCAAGGTGCAATGATAGATCTGGCTTTGGGATCTTTACTCCATGAAAAGCCTAAAGATGAAGACGTTTTATAGAAATAGCTGCTGCCATTAAGTTTGAATTTGTTCAATTGGTACTCTGAAGTGTCCGTGTAAAAACCCTTCAAGCGTAAAAGAGCCGTGAAGTTATAAAGACCGCTTTTTTTGATGTAGGGAACGCTGACTCCAAGGCCAGCGGACTTCTCTGTCCACTCAAGCTCATCATCCGTATCGAAGTCCGTGACCTTGCGGCCGCGAGTTTCCACTTCAAGATTTAATAACGGATAATATTTTTTGATATCAAAACTAAGACTGCCAAAAGATTTCATCTCCTCGGCATCTGTTCCGATTTGGCCGGTGAATCCTAAAGTTCGAAGATAGTTGTCCGTTTTTATAACCAATCCGCCACCGCGACCGACATTTAGCCCCCATGTGTGAGGAATTATGAGTCTTCTATCAAAGTCGCCGTAAGGTGCTGCATTATATTTTTCCGCATTCTTCGTGTAAAGAGATTCCTGCTCTGGAAAACTTTGAGGAGGGAAGTCATTATAATTATCCGAAGGGGATTTATCGAGATAGTTAAAATCAACAAGCTCTTTAGCCGAGAAAGTTTGGCAATCCGACAAGTTTGCCGTTGCAACAGAGGAACCATAGGTATCCATATTGCTATAATAAAGCTGAGTTCCATCCGACGAAGGCATATAAGCGCCCAGTTTTGAGTGCGTGCACTGAGCAAGGCCCGAGCCGTTCATCATAAAGATTTCGTTATGCCCTTTGTATTGAGCTTCAAAGAAAACATTTTTGTTTTTATCAACATGCAAAGAATAAAGAAGATTGCGCGATGGCGGAACAAGAACGCTTTCGACAGCTTTCTTTTGTAAATCCACCGTAACAATGGACTTATAACCAGTTTTGTTTTCAATGATCGCGACAGCAGTCTGATCATTCAGATAGCGGGCCTCTGAAACTTTCGAGTTCGGAAGAGAAACCGTCTGAAGAAGATTTCCTTGTAAGTCAAATTCAGAAAGATTCCACGATTGATCAGGCCTAAAATCCGTCGCAAGAATTTTTGTTTCTGTTTCATTCAAACTTGGATTGTAAAGAATCTGACCGTGAGTGAATTTGTTTTTCTTTCCGGTTTTGAGATCCAGCAACACCAACTCAGAAAAACCTTTGTGAGCATAGCGTTTGTCAGGATTAAACTCCGTCATCACTGCTTTGTTTTTTCCAATATTCAATTGCATGAACTCTTTATTAAAAGAAATCTCGGCGATTTTTTCTTTTTGTCCGTTTTCTTCTTTATAAAGTGTCGGGTAGGTGTCCAGAGTCTGACCGACGTAGTAAAGAGTACTTCCCACTTTCACTGGAACCAGATTTTCGCGGAAGTCGACTTTGGCTTCGCCAGCCGGAGGAGCATCTGCCGCCCTTTTTGTTTTTAGATCGTTCATCGCTTCATTGTAGAAGTCGCGGAAATCTTGCCCTGTCACGCGTTTAAACGAAACGTAAAGACGCAAGGGAATCGGAAATCTCGAGACATCTTCAAGAACGTATTTCCAAAGTTCTTCGCCGTACTTGTTCGTACCGTAAGAAATAAGCGCGTAACCGTAGACGTATTGATTAGGAAGATTTGTTTTGTAAGTTCCACTTAAGAACTCGTCATATGTTGGAATCTCACCGCTTAAAACAAGCGCTTTAAGTCTTGCCATAAAGCGTGGCGAGCGTCCACGACCGGCGTCAGTGTATTTCGTCTCTGTCCAAACCGCATCGCCTTCCATAAACCAAGAAGGAATTGAAAGAGCCGTTGCCAATTGAACTCCCATATCTCCCATTATGTAGTAGAGAAATCTTGTTCCGCGATGATTGAAGTGATCAAACTGATTGACGTGACGATATTCATGAATGGACAGAGTTTGATACCACTCCGTCGTCCCAACAAAAGGAAAGAAGGTGGAAGACGTGAACCATTCACTTCGTCTTGGTGCAAGCGTAACAAAGCCGTTGGGAAGTGCGATTTGCGGGCGAATCACAAGGCTGAATTGCTCGGGCTTTTCAATACCGTAAGTTTGTCCTACGAACTTCGAGTAATGCTCGACAAGATTTGCGATGTAAACAGACTCGGCCTGTAAATAATCGGGATAGATCACTTGCACAGAGTCGTTAGAAATTGTTTCCCACTTAATAGACGGAGGACTTTGCGCGAGATCAAGTTGCGCATGGGCCGCTGTGGTCGTGAGGAGCAAAAGAAGACAGATGAAATGAATTCTCATTGGAGTATCCTTGTGAAAATACAAGCATACACATAACTTAGTTTAAATCGAGTCGCAACTAAGTGCGTCTCTTAATTCGTTAGAGTTCTAAGCGTCCTAAGCTGTAAAAACGAACCAACAAGAAAAAGCACAAACCAGAAAGAAATAAATCCGGCGACCAAAGGATCTTGCGGTCCCGCAGCCCAAGGCGCACCCACAGGCAAGCGAGTTAGAACTTCCAGTGTTGCGGGAACCAGCGAAAGAAAGAAACTGAAAGAGAGTGCGAGCGTTTGAATCTCTTTGCCGAACTTTATTTGTTTTGCCTCTAAAATCCAACCGACAGAAAGGCATGCAAGCACAAGGATCGCAACGGCGTGACCCGGGTTGAAGCCTCCTAATTTGGAAAGACCAAATGAAGTGAAGCATGTGATGATTGTCGTGAGATAATAAAGTTTCCCGGTGGATGATTGCGGAGTGATTTTCCCATAGCGGAAAAGATCGAAAAGTCCGCTAGCGATCGCGATCAAACTAATCAGTGTGTGAGCGCTTCCAAGATTAGAGAGATTAAGTCCCATTTTGTTTCCTTGTGAGGGTTGCATGGCAACATATCATAAATAAGAGGGCAGAGAAGGCTTGTGTTTGAATCCGTTTTTGACCAATCTTTAAGCATAGTTAAGTCTTTTTCGGAAGTGTTGCCCATGGCTTAAGCAAAGCCCCAGAAATGCAGCAAAAAAACTTTAAATTTTTTAAAAAACTGCAAGAAATCGTATTGACTTTGTCCCCCGCTTACTACAAATTAGCACTTCCTAAACGGACAGTGGTTCGCTAGCTCAGCTGGTAGAGCACTTCACTTTTAATGAAGGGGTCGATGGTTCGAATCCATCGCGAGCCACCATTTTTTGTTCGTTGTTTTCTCTACACGTTCCCATCGTCTAGGGGCCTAGGACACCTCCCTTTCACGGAGGATACAGGGGTTCAAATCCCCTTGGGAACGCCAACTTTTCTCACTGATCCTGTTTCTCTTACGCTTCACCTGATTTTGAAACGTTCTGATTCACTTCGGCTCCGCCGAAGTAGTGTTTTTCTTTCTATTTGCTGAGGCACCAACTTATTTGCACAAATATTTCAATTAGCTATATTGAATACTATGACTAATGTTCGAGCCAAGAAAAAATCTAATCAAAAAGATGTTCTTTCTTTCGCTTCGGCGAAGCAGTGGCAATCGTGGCTGAGGTTGAACCATACTCGCTCAAGCGGAGTGTGGCTTCAGTTGCAGAAAAAGAGTTCCACCGAAAAATCTCCGACTTATGCTGAAGCGCTCGACGTTGCTCTTTGCTATGGCTGGATCGATGGACAGAAAAAAGCTTATGACGAAAATTCTTGGCTGCAGAGATTCACGCCCAGACGTCCTCGAAGTATTTGGTCAAAAAAGAACACGGAGCATGCTGAGCGACTTATGCGTGCTGGAAAAATGAAGAAGGCGGGACTTGCTGAAATCGAAGCTGCCAAGAAGGATGGACGCTGGAAGGCGGCTTATGATTCTCCAAGCAAAGCGACCATTCCGGAGGATTTTCTTAAGGCTCTGAAGAAGAATAAAAAAGCGGAAGCATTTTTTAATTCGCTGAACAAAACAAATCTCTTCTCGATAGCTTATCGACTTCAAACGGCCAAGACGCCTGAAACTCGTCAAAAGAGGATGAAGTTAATTTTGGAAATGATGGCGAAAGGCGAGAAGTTCCATTAAAAAAGAAGCCGAGCATCATTCCGCTCGACTTCTTTATTAAAAAATATATTCTCGAAAACCTTAGTTGTTAAACAAAGGCTTCACCCACAAAGTCTGCTCACGACCAGGACCTACAGAGATCACATCAATCGGAGTTCCCAATTGAGAACCCAAGTAATCAATGTAATTCGTTGTCGGTCTTGGCAAATCAGAAAGCGTTTTCACTTTCGTCAAATCTTCTTTCCAACCAGGAATCCACTCGATCACTGGCTCCACTTTCGCAAGCTCATAAGGAGACGTCGGAAGCTCAGTCACGATCTCGCCGTTGATTTTGTAAGCAGTGCACACGCCAATACGATCATGACCCGTCAACACGTCCAACTTCATCATCGCAAGGTTCGTAATGCCGTTCACACGGATCGCATACTTCAAAGCCACAAGGTCCAACCAACCGCAACGACGCGCACGTCCTGTTGTAGAGCCAAACTCATGACCGTCAGCTTGGATTTTTTGTCCTACTTCATCTGTCAACTCAGTCGGGAACGGACCGCCACCCACGCGAGTTGCGTAAGCTTTGAAGACACCGATGACTTTTTGAATATTCATCGGACCAATACCGGCACTTGCACACGCATTAGCAGACAATGTTGAAGAGCTTGTCACGAACGGATAAGTTCCGTGCATGATATCTAACATTGTTCCTTGAGCGCCTTCAAAAAGAACTCTCTTACCGGCCTTCAAGTTTTTAGAAATAAATAATGAAGCATCTTTTGTGCGGTACGGAGCCAACTCCTCCGCCACTTTTTCAAGATCCGCCATGATATCTTCAAGCTTGAAACCTTTTGTTTTGTAGTAGTTCTCAAGCATGAAGTTTTTCTCGCGCAAAGCGAGTTCAATTTTGGCTTTCAAAGATTCACGATCAAAGATATCGCCGAACAAAACCGCTCTGCGAGAAGCGCGGTCTTCGTAAGCAGGACCGATACCTTTTCCGGTTGTTCCGATTTTGCTGTCGTCCAGAGCTGCTTCACGAGCGGCATCCAAAGCTTTGTGATAAGGAAGAATGATTGTCGCCGTGTCAGCGATCATCAATTGTTTTGGATTTTGCAAAAGGCCTGAGTCTTTTAATTTTTTGATTTCATCGCGAATTGCGAAAAGATCAACAACGACTCCCGGAGCAATCACGCATGTTGTTTCAGGTCTTAAGATACCACTTGGAACCAAGTGAAGAATTGTTTTTTGACCGTTCACCACCAGAGTGTGGCCCGCATTGGCTCCGCCTTGGTAGCGAACAACCATGTCGGCTTTTTCAGCGAACACGTCAATGAGTTTACCTTTACCTTCATCGCCCCATTGGGCTCCGACAACAACAATACCTGCCATGGAAAAATCCCCTCAAAAAAGACCCTAGAAAATGTCTCTTAAGAGAGGAGCCGAGGCAAGTTTTATTCGCCTTTAAATGGAGCCGCTCCATACCAAGGGGCTCTTGGGGGGAGGGTGTCAGAGGTCGAGCCGTCCACAAAGAACGCCATAAGCTTATTAGCTGCAACCTGGGACGCTTTAAAAAACGCATCTTCCGTATTTGCTCCAATATGGGGAGTCAAAACAACATTTGGATAAGTCAAAAGTTTGGAATTTCTTTGCAGAGGTTCTTTCTCAAATACGTCCAAACCGACGGACCGCAGCCAGCCGTTTTCGATGGCCTCGCAGAGATCATTTTCGTTGATCACCGACCCGCGCGACGTATTGATCAAAATAATGCCGCGATGAATGTATTCAAACTGGGAGCGGTTGAGCATATGCTCAGTTTCTAAAGTTTTGGGGACATGGAAGCTCACGATATCCGCCGTTTTCAAAACTTCCTCATAACTTAAACGAGGAATTTTCAGACGTTCAAATACAGAATCTTCCTGGTAAGGATCATAAGCCACGATGTTCATACCGAAAGCCTGCGCAATTTCAGCGACGCGAGTTCCGATGCGACCTAAGCCGATAATTCCATAATTGCGACCCGCAAGCTCAATGCCCGTAATTAAATCGCGTTTCCATTCTCCGGCTTTCACCATTTTGTGCGCCTGTTGAATGTTGTTCACACAATTAAGAACCAATCCCCAAGTGAGTTGCGCGGCAGATTCAACGTTCGCAGATGGAGTGTGCATCACAGTGACACCCCATTTTTGAGTCGCCTCCAGATCAATATGATCAAACCCACTTGTGCAGGTAATAATCAATTGCAACTGACGGGCCTTTTTTAAAAGTTCTTCATCAATGCGTGTGCGACTGCGAATGATCAGCGCATTAGCACTAACCAAATGTTCTAAAGGCAGATGGTGAGGATGATCTGCACGCACCACTTCAAAATGACTATGCTGTTGCAAGTACAAGAAACTATCTTGCGCAAAGCGATCCGTGATTAAGATTTTCTTCTTCATGGATTTTGCTCCAAATAATTCTTAGCCTCTTGCGCGATGTTGGAAACGTGTTCTAGCGACATAAAGTCCGGATCAAAGTGGCGCAAAGTATGACCTAAACATTCAATCAAACGCACTTGCTCATGATCTTGGATGTAGCCCATATGGCCGATGCGAATGATCTTTCCCTTGGCCTGATCTTGTCCGCCCATGATTGTGATGTTATGAACTTGCTCCAAGTGCAAACGAATTTTCTGTCCATCCATTTGCGGAGGAACAACCAAAGCAGTCACAGAATCACTCGGAGATTTCGCATAAAGCGTGAAACCCAGTTTTTGTCCGAACTGACGAGTAAACTCCGCGCGACGATGAATATCGTCGAAAAGTTTATTCAAACCTTGGGCATTGATCAGATTTAAAACCACATCCAAAGCGCGAATGATCGCGACATTGGAAGAATAAAAAGTTTCTCCTGCGCCATTGGCTTTTTTCTCTTTACGAAGATCAAAATAAAATCTTGGACACTTCGCTTGATCGACAAACTTCCAGGCTTTTTGAGAGTAGGCGACAAAGGCCATTCCCGTTGGAAGCATAAAAGCTTTTTGCGAACCTGCGACAATTCCGTCAATACCCCAAGCATCCATCGGAATTTCGTAAGCACCTAAAGCGGTGATAGCGTCGACTAAAAATAAAGTCTCAGAATAATTTTTAACAACAGCCGCAATGTCCTTAATCGGATGAGATACAGCCGTGCTGGTTTCGCAAGCCTGGCAAAGAACCGCGCGAGTGTCGGGATTTTTTTTCAACAGCTCTTCAACATCAGAAACTTTGACAGCCTCGCCCCAGGGAACATCGATTGTTAGAATATTGGCGCCAAAAGTTTTTGCCATCTCGGCCCAACGCTCACCGAATTTGCCTGAAACAATGGCAATGACTTTCTCTCCCGGAGAAAGAATGTTCACCAGAAGTGCTTCCATCCCGCCGGAACCTGTTGCCGTCAAAAGATAAACTTCTTCGCTCGTTTGAAAAACGGTTTTAATTCCGGTCAAAACTCTTTTGAGAATTTTATCGAATTCCGGAGTGCGATGGTGAATCATAGGAAGTGCCAAAGCTTTGCGCACCTCAGGATGGAGGTTCACGGGGCCCGGCGCCAATAAACTGTATTCGTCAGTGAGAGATGTCATTTTTCTTCCTTGATAGTCGCCATTTTTGAGATGACTTCTCCCTAATTTTATACTCAACTGGGGTCGTGGACGCAATCTTTAAAGGTCTTCTCATTCTGGCAGTTTCTCTCTCTGGTTTGCTCACAGGTTGCGCATACCGTTTGGGGGCTGCGACTCGCAGCATTCCTGGTGGTTATCGCCAGATCTCGGTCCCGGTTTTTAAAAATAAAACTCAAGAAACGGGGATCGAAGTCGCTTTCACAAATGCTTTAATTCAAGAGTTCCAACGTTCGCGCATTGCTCGTGTTGTGGACAATTCTTTATCTGAAGTGGCTGTGGTGGGACAAATCGATACGATTCAGTACTTACCAAGTTCGCCACGAAAAGAAGGGGAGTTGTATCTTCCTAAAGGCACCGTCATTGCGTCAGAATATCGCATCCTTCTTACAGTGACTGTCAAAGTTGTAAGACAGGCGGACGGAACGGAACTTTGGAGTGGATCGTTCAGCGGAGAGCGTACTTATGTAGCACCTCAGGTGACGCTCGCGGGCGTGAACTCCGTAAATCCTCTTTACAATCTTTCTGCGCGAAGGCAGAACATTGACGTCATGGCTAACGACATTATGACGGAAGCGCATGATCGTATTACTGAAAATTTCTAATAGGGTTTAGCAACTAGATGGCACTCATTGATGCGCAAAAATTTTATAAAGATCTTGAAAAAGGTCAGCTTGCGCCCTTGTACTTCCTTTTCGGGGAAGAGCCTTATCTCCTGAACCAATCTGTAGAACGTTTTAAATACGCCGTTCTCACAGAGGGCGCGGTTGATTTCAACTACAGTCTTTTCTATGCAAGCGACGCTGATGTGAATGTCGTACGCGATGCTGTTGAAACTTTGCCGATGATGGCGGCTCGTCGTCTGATTATTTTAAAAGAAGCGCAAGAACTGACAGATAAAGAATGGGCAGAGCTTGAAACTTTAATTGAAACACCTGTCGACAGTTCTGTTTTCGTGATCTTGGCTTCGCGTGTAGATAAAAGAAAAAAACAAATTCGTTTGTTGCTCGATAAAGCCGACTGTGTCGAATTTAAAAAGCCTTACGAAAATCAAATTCCTTCTTGGATCAATTACATCGCGCAATCTTTGGGGCTAACGATCAGCAATGATGCGATTCAATTGCTTCACAAACTTGTGGGTCATCATCTGACGGAAATCGAATCCGAATTAAAAAAACTTGGTGATTTCGTCGGCGGCAATCGTCGCATTGAAATGGCCGATGTCGCGCAAGCAGTGTCGCGCTCTAAAGAAGAAAACGTTTTTGATTTTACAAAAGCCATTGGTGAAAATGATCGCGTCAAAGCTTTGGAGCATTTGGTTCATTTGCTCGATCAGGGACAAAACGAGATTGGTATTATCTCTTTGGTGGCCCGCCATGTGCGCATTCTTTTGACTCTAAAAAGAGGAGCCGAAGAAGGCCTTCATGGAGCTAAGCTTGCTCACTATGCGCAAGTGCCGCCATACTTCTTAGAAAGCTACTTGGATCAATCCCGACTTTGGACGATGAAGAAGCTAGAGCAAACATTGGTGGTGCTCTCTGAGACGGATAAGGCTTTGAAGTCGTCTCCGCTTTCAAGTCACATCTGGCTTGAGAACATGGTTCTTAAGACATGCGGCTCGAACTCGTCTTACTCGTTAAGCTAAGACTATAGTCCAGCATCTCAGCCCGACAATTTAGTTTTCCCTTCAAGATTCCGATAAGAATCCTGATGAACAAGCCATTTGAAGATAAAGGTTATTTCCGCCGTCAGTATCCACGTCGCGCGATGAAACGCAAAGTAGGTGTCCTTTGTGATGGATCTTATTTTGTGTGTGATTCCGGAGAAGTGGGCGAGGGTGGCATGTCGATTCTCTCAGAGTATGTCCTGAGTGAAGGCCACGAGCTTGTTGTCAGCTTTCAAGTTCCCGGTGGGGACTTCGTTTTCTTACGCGGTGTCGTTCGCTCCACGCAAAAAAAAGAGGGTGACCAAAGAGTCACCCACGGCTTGAGCTTTAACGAGATCGAATTCGCTATCAAAAGACAAATCCGATCTTTCGTATCAGCAAGAACAGACGCGATTACTTAGTTGCAGAAACGCGTGTAGAAAGGCGGCTGATTTTACGAGAAGCCGTTTCTTTCTTAATAACGCCAGTTTTAGCAGCTTTCATTACTTGAGCAGTGAACTTCTTCAACAACTCAGGAAGAGCTTTAACATCTTTAGCTTGAATAGCTTTTACCAAGCTTTTTTCTACAGTTTTAACAGTGCTTTTGCGAGCGTTGTTAACAGCAGTTTTACGGATAGACTGACGAGCTCTTTTTGCTGCAGACTTATGATTTGCCAAGGGATAACCTCCACAGTAATCTTATTTAAACAGAAACAAAGGGATTAACATAGGGTGTCTCGGGAAGCAAGCGGATTAAAGGAAGATCGCAAAAAGGTCTTTAAAAGGGCTTTTTTGATGGCTTCAGGGACCTTAACTAGCCGCATCTTGGGCTTATTAAGGGACGTGGCTTTGGGTGCCTTATTCGATCGCACGGTCACTGACGCATGGACGGCGGCCTTTCGTATTCCCAATCTCTTCCGCCGACTTTTAGGCGAAGGCTCCCTTTCTGTGAGCTTTATTCCCGTTTTTATGGAAGCCCAGGCCGAAGACTCGCACGGGGTTCGCGCCAAAAACTTAGCCAACAGTCTTTATACGCTTCTTTTAATTGTGTTGGGAGTTCTGACACTTTTAGGAGTGATCTTTACCGAAGACATCTTCCGACTTTTACTTTCGGATTCGTATGGTTCCTTGCCTGAGAAATGGGACCTCACAGTGCGCATGGGTCGCATCATGTTTGGTTTCGTGTTCTTTGTCTGTTCGTACGCCTACTTTATGGGGATCTTGAATGCGCTGGGGAGTTTTGGTCTTCCGGCGGCGGCTCCGGCGTTACTGAATATTTCGATGTTAGTGTTTACCTTCATGCCGCCTGAGTGGTTTCCTGTGAGGGGAGACGGGCTTGCATGGGGTGTGTTTGTCGGTGGATTCTTGCAGGCACTTCTTTTATGGGTCGCACTTAAGAGTCGCGACTATCTTCCGCGCCTTCAATTTAAAATTTGGAACGATGATATCAAACAAGTTCTGCGCAATATGCTTCCTGGTCTTATAGGAATGGGCCTTTTGCAATTTTCAACGCTGGTGAATTTGTATTTCGCAAGCTATCTTCCCGAAGGTTCAATTTCCTATATTTACTGGGCCGATCGTTTGTTGGAACTTCCGCTATCTTTGATTTCAGTGAGTATTGGTTCGGCATTGTTGCCGACATTAAGTGCTTTAGCTGCGGCAAAAGACCAAGAGAAATTCCGTGAGACTTCGCAAGAAAGTTTTTTGATGAATTTGTTCTTGGCGTGGCCGGCCGCTCTAGGTTTGTTCTTTTTAGCAGAGCCTATCATTGAAGTTTTATTTTTGCGCGGAAGATTTACTTCTGCCGATGCCGTCGCGACGTCGTCTGTATTAAAAGTTTATGCCGTGAGTTTGGTTTTAATTTCCTGCAGTCGCGTTTTAATGCCGCTTTATTATTCGATTAAGAACACGTGGTTTCCCGCGGTGGTTTCTGTCGTATGCCTGGCTGTGCACGTGACTTTGGCGCCGTATTTTATGCAGTCTTATGGTTTGATAGGTTTGATGTTCTCGGGTCTTCTTTCGGCATTTTTAAATACGGCAATTCTTTTAGTAGGTCTTCGATTTTGGAATTTATCTTTTGCGTGGGGAAGTCTTTTAAAATCTCTAGGTAAATTTGTTATCGCAGGTGCCGGCCTTGCGCTCACATTAAAAATCTACGATTTCATTTCGCAAGAAATAGGAAGAGGGCTGCAAACGCTCGCCCTCTTCATCACCATTCTTGGTGCAGTGGTTGTTTATTTTGGTCTCGCAGCTCTACTTCGCTGCGAGGAGTTTACTAAAATCCGTCCGTTGTTCCGACTTTAGCGCGGCCGTCGTCGTCAAAAGGAATGACTTCAGAAGCTTTGCTTGGAGCTGGCGTTGGAGTTTTCGCTTTTGCTTGAAACTTCACAACATTGGATTTCTTCACCGATGTCTTTTTCGACTCTGTTTTTTCGGAAACAGACGGGGAGTGAGTCGTTTTATCTGTACCCAAGATGACCGAGTTCAATTCCACTGTAAGATTTTGTGCTGTTACAGCAAGATTGCTGATCTCGCCGCTTGTAGCTGCGATTTCTTCTGCCGAAGCAGCGTTAGATTGAGAAGCTTGATCCAACTGATTCATGGCTTTACCGATTTGTTGGATGCCCGTTGTTTGCTCTGCACTTGCTGCGGCGATTTCGTTATTCAAATCTGAAACTTTTTTGATTGAATTCACAATGTTCGTAAGAACTGTACCGCTTTCGTCAGCGATTCTGCTTCCTTCTTCAATTTGCGACACGGATTCTTTGATAAGACTTGAAATGTCTTTTGCTGAAGAGGCACTTCGTTGTGCCAAGGCACGAACCGCTTCAGCAACAACCGCGAAACCTTTTCCTTGTTCACCCGCACGAGCGGCTTCCACCGCAGCGTTCAGGGCTAACAAGTTTGTTTGGAAAGCGATATCGTCAATCACGTGAATGATCTCTTCAATTTTTTTCGAAGATTGAGAAATCTCTGTCATCGACTTAATAAGACTTTGAATTTCTTTTTCACCTTGTTCCGCCGAATCACGAGAAGATGACGACAATGCTGCTGCTTGTTTCGCGTTATCTGAGTTCATCTGAACCATCGAAGTCATTTCTTCCAGAGCGGCCACGGTTTCTTCAAGGGAAGCCGCGGCTTCGGTTGAAGATTGAGAAAGGCTGTTACCGGCTTCGTTTAATTGTTCTACCGAGCTTGCCACTTGGCCTCCCGCTGTCGTCAAACGATCTGCGATAGAGCCTACAGAGCTTGAGATGCGAGCGGCGATCCAAAGAAGAACCCCGAAAATCGCAATACCACTGAATAGCGTGACCATGATGACCATGTTCTTCACAAATTTTTCTGTTTCCGCAGCTTGAACAACACCGTCCTTAGCCATTTGTGCATAGATGTCTTTCACAGCGCCATTCCACTTGCGGATTCCTGCGGCAAGCTCATTCATACGGCCATTGAGAAGAACTTTGGCTGCTTCAATCTTTGCGGGCTCTCCGGTTTCAACATGACGAAGAACTTGTTCCATCTCTCCATAGAACTCGGCAAATGTTGGTTTTACTTCTTGATAAACTTTGTCTTCTTCTGGAGTGCGTGGAACCGGATCGTAAGTTTCTTGGGCTTTTTTAAATTCTTCGAAACCTTCGCGAGCGCCTTTTAGGTGAGCTGCAAGTTCCGTTTTGTTATCCGCGTACTGCATAGCTGCCCAAACTTCATATAGATATTTATTGCGGGCTTGGCGCATTTCTCCGACGACATCGAAGGTCGGGATGACTTGCTCATTGGCCGCACTTAAAAGGTGAAGAACTTTTCCGACCCCTGAATAGGCGACCGTTCCGAGAACTGCAAAACCGATCATCGGTAAAAATGCAGCGAACAACAAACGCCCTTTGATTCCGCGAAACCAACTCGAAATTCCATGTTTTTCCATTTTCGACTCCAGTTATTTTTAATAATTCTTAACAACTTTGACCGAATTTTATTCGGAATACTAACCGAATGGGCTGAGTCTAGTTTTGTGAATGTGATATTAGTCTAATTTAAAACGAAGAAACCCCTCGAAAGTCGAGGGGTTTCTGTAAATAAATTTTGATTGCTTTAGCTTTAGAATCCGTCGGTCGTTCCGACTTTAGCGCGAGCATCTTCATCAAATGGAATTACTTCTTTTGCTTCCGTTTTGACTGCAACGGGGGCAGGGGCTTTCATTTTAATGACATTGTTTTTTGCCGCAAGTTTCACAACCTCATTTTTCTTCGTTGTAGTCCTGGTTGTCGTTGTCTGGGTGCTTGTCATTGTATGACCTCCTAGAACAACATTGTTCAGTTCGATAGTCATGTTTTGTGTCGCAGCTGCAAGATTGTTGATCTCGCCACTTGTCGCCGCAATTTCTTCAGCTGAGGCCGCATTAGACTGCGCCGCTTGATCCAACTGATTCATCGCCTTGCTGATTTGCTGAATCCTGTTGTTTGTTCCGAGCTGGCTGCAGCGATTTCGTTATTCAAATCAGAAACCTTTTTAACAGAGTTCACGATATTGCTAAGAACAGCGCCACTCTTATCTGCAATTTCACTTCCGTGCTCAATTTGTGATACCGAGTCTTTGATTAGGCTCGGGGTAGCCACCATATCGACGGACTTATTAAGAAGTTCGATATACTCCTTTTTTATAGCTTTTGCTGGCGCGTAAGTTTTTTCCATCTCGGAGTAAAAGGGGTGGACTCATATGTATCCATAGCCTTTTGGAATTCAGTGATGGCTTCGCGAGCGATTTTTAAATGTTCTTCTCGTTTTTCAGGGCTCATCATGGCAGACACAATCTGATAGCCAAAGTTATTTCGTGATTGGCGCATTTCTCCTAAGGCCTGAATGTTAGGAGTAATATTGTTATGAGAGTTATTCCAAATAACTGCTCAACGTTGCGGCAAAAAGTAATTTGCCTTTGATTCCGCGGAACCAAGAACTGATGGAAGACTGTTGCACATAATCCTCTGTAATTTTAGAAAGCTAGATTTTTTACTGAGAGGATTTTTTCGGTGTTTCTCCACCGGGGATAAGTCTATTTTTTTGAATGTGAGCAATGAATAGGAACTTTAGACCAAAAAAAGGGAGCAGTTTATGCTCCCTTTTAATTCAGGCTTTTAGTTGTATATCTTATTTAACTTCAGCCAAAGAATTGTAACTGTCGCTGATCTTTTGCTGTCTTTCGACTTCTTTGCTCCAGCGTTTCACTTCACCCTGATAGCCTTTTTGTTTGGCTTTCCACTCGTTCTCTTCGCTCGCTAATGAACGAAGCTTTTGGTTCACCTGATCGTTTTGCTCTTTCAAAGTGCCCGCGCGAGAACTCCAGATCTTCTTTTCTTCCTGAAGCTGAGTGAGCTGCAATTGATAATCATTGATATTCATCTCACGCTTCTTCTGGTTGTCTTTGATCTTCGCGATCATAGCCTCAAGCTCTTGAATCTTCTGATTCTCTTGAGTCATTTTGTTTTTCTCGTCGTTGATCAGCTGTTGAATCTCTTTTTCCTGACCACCGATACGACCCATGGCCTGGTTGTTTTCTTCAACTTGTTGCAGAACTTGTTTTTGTTGTCCCTCAACCTGAGACTTGGCTTTACCGACTTCAGCGATATTGCCTTCAACAGTTTTTAAGTTCTTTTCATACTCTTGCAAGTTTGTTTTAGAGTTATTGACGTTGGCTTTGATGCGCTCCAGACCTTCTTTTGCAGAATTCTGTGCCCAAGCTGTCGTTTGCAGGCTCATCAAAACACCGATAGTCAAAGTCGTCATTGCTTTTGCGAATTTCATCTTGAAAATCCTTTCCTTATTGTTCAGACAAACCAGCCACATTTGAATCTTGTGGGCACACGTTTTTCAAAGAAGAGCGGTAGTGACCTACTTCGTCTTCCCAGATTTCGCCTTTGAATTTCCAGTTCAAGCTTTTCTCTTTTTGAACTTTCAATTCAGGGCGGTCTTTTTCATTCACTTCTCCACCAGCCATTTGGTAGCGGATGTGCTCGCCGGCACCAGAGTAAAGTTCGTACTGAAGAACTTCATTCTGATCGAGAACTTTGTTCAAGCTCGCAAGCATTTCAGTGAAGCGACCTTGCAGAGCTTGAGAAGCTTGTGCACGAAGTACGGTTTTTTCTTTCTCGATACGCGCTAAGCCTTTTTCTCTCAAGTTTTTGATCGAAGTGCGGGCTTTCTTCGCGATATGGTATTGGATGCGATAGCTTAAAAGCTTTTTCTCAGCCAGTTGCACGCTGGCAATCGCAGACTCAGAAGGGCTATCACCTTTAATACCTTTTTTCGCATCGACCAATTGTTTGTTGGCTTCATTTTGTTTTGCAATCAACTCGCGCTCTTTTTTCACAAGAGTCAGAGCGATTTTGTTGAAGCGAACAACCTCGTCTTCGTAGTTATTGATCTGTTTTTGCACGCTCATGTAAGCAGGGTGGCGGGCAAGTTCCACGATGAAAGAACGGGGAAGACCGTCAACCTCTTTAAGGTCCGAGTTCTTAATCCAGTTTTTCACCGTATCATAATAGTTCAAAGACGTTTTGTTCGACTTTTGGTAGTCTTCCAATTTTTTCTTCCAAGGAGCGTACTTCTTGTTCATCTCATTAAGAACTTGAACACCGTCACCGTATTGGCAAAGGTTTAAGTAACCGACGGTACGAACAACGTAAGACTCTGGAGCAAAGGCGTTCTTAAAGAAGTCTGTGTGAAGTGAGAACATATTTCCCGCAGCACCCTCATAGTCTTCACCCAAGATTTGCGTCCAAGCGCTTTCGACCATCGCTTGCAACCAAAGAGGGTTGGACTTATCCACCTTCAAATAAGATTGGAAAGCTTCTTTGTATTCGCTCTTTTGGAATTGCATACGAGCGAGCGTCAAAGCACCGACAGAACGCAATTGCGATGTCTTGTTGTTTTCAGTTACTTTCATCAGTTTTTCTAACTGAATCACAGCGTCGTCCACTTTACCTTGACGGTAGTTAAACAAAGCCGTCAAAAGCAAAGCGTCTGGGTAACGAGGGGACGTCTCTGAAATAAAGATCAAAGCGTCTTCCATCAAACCCAATTGGCCTTTTTCCGAATAGTATTTAGCACGAGTCAATTGATAGTCGTCGTTCTTAGTAACATCCATTTCGTACTTCATAACCAAAGGATCAATCAAAGCAATGTCTGAAGTCTCAAGCACAGTGATGTGCTGAACCAAAGCTTCTGTGGCCTTTTGTTGCCAGTCTTTGTTTTTTGCTTCTTGAGCCACTTGGATCATATACTGACGGAATTCAGAATTAAGACCCATGCCCTTTGCTGTCATTGCGTAGTGATACAAAGACTCAATACGGTGTTCAGGATCATCCATCAACTCTGCAAAAAGTCCCATGGCCAATTCATAGTTCTTTTGGATTTCCAAGAAAATCAACGCCTGCAAAAGTTTGTAGTCGTTAGGTTTCATGTCATCCATTTTAACCAATTGAACCAATGGATCTTTGGTCGTAGGGTCCATCACTGGATTTAGGATTTTGACGTCAGGAATTTTTTTGAAAGCCTCTGCACTCGTCAAAGTTTTTGAACCTTCCACAGTGACATTGTAAGGTGCCACTTGGAATTGCAAAACCGGAGGCGATTCGCGACGGCGAGTTTCTTTCACCACCACTTCACGAGAAGCGGGGAGGCGAAGAGGACTCATGTCTGCGGCTTCAACCTGGCGTTCTTCACCCAGGTCTAAGACAGGAATGTTTTTAACTTTGAAAACTTCCACTTTCCCTTTTACAACTTTCTTTTGATAGACATCAAAAGTAGGGACCAGGCTCGTTTTTACTTTCAGGCTTGATGCAGGAGCACGGCCTGATTTTGTGACCTTCAATGCGGGATCAGCCAAAGCTGTTCCGCAGAGAAGGGGAATTGTAATTAAAATTTGTAACGGCTTGTACATAAATCCCCCACCCATGGAGAAAATTAGTGCCAGTAAGTAAGACCAATCATCAATGAAGTATCGTTGATGGACTCAGAGCCCAAATCACGAGTTCCTGAAACCGTTGTGCCACCCACGTTTGTACCGGGAGCGTAATACTTCATTTTATCTTGAGTCGACCATGTGTTAATTAAATCCGCTCTGATCGCAAAGTTCTCAGAGAAGAAAATTTGCTGGAAAATTCCAAGCTTATACGCAAAAGAGCTCTTTGAAAGATTTCCTTCTTTTTGCGCGATCTCGTAATCAAGATTTCCCGCGCCCACAGAAAGACCCATATCAAAGTAGATGATGGCCTTATCGACCACGCTCATTTTTGCATAGAAAGGAACCCAGATTCCAGAGAGGAAGTAAGATGATTTTAAAATATTGTGGTCTGGAATCGCTCCGTAAGAATCAACGAATTGTTTTACCGCATCGTTGTCTTTCAAATTTGCAGAGTTATAAGTGGCTTCCAAGCCCCAACGCTCATTAAAGAAATAACCCAAGCTTCCGCTCACGATACTTCCTGTGCTGTAAGGGTCGTTAAATGGGATACCCGCAGAAGCTGTTAAATAAAAACGCTCTGCTTTTGTGTAACGACGATTTTGCACGACACTGAAATCATCGTCTTTGGCTGCCCAATATTTTTGTTCCAATTTTTTGATGTCTAACTTATCACTGCCTCTTTGCTCTGCTGCCGGCTTGTTTTCTGTTCCTTGTTGTGCAAATGCTTGAGATGCAGCCAAGATGAACATTAAGATTGTCTTCTTCAACATGATATTACCCCCGCCTTAGTTTGTACTCTTGAATAAGAATGGATACGTTACGAGCACTCGAGTTCCCCCTTGTGGATTCGGAAACTTCCATGCGGCAACCCTATTCAATATACATCCCTCAACGGTTGCGTTCTTAAGTGTTGTATCACCAATAAGCTGTTGTTCGACTTGGCCCGATGGACCAATGGTGAATTTCACAGCGACTTTCCCGAACAGATCAGGATTGGCGCTGAGTTGTCTTTCATAGCAATAAAGAATTTGTCCCAGTTTTGATTTGATATATTGAGCGATCACTTCACGGTCCAAGCCGCCAGTGATTTCGCCTTCTTCTTCAATCAAACCAACACCCGCTCCGCCAGTACCACCGGCAACAAGGCCGCCCATACCAGAAGCACTCTTACCACCACCTTTACCGGCAGTAGAAATCACAACTCCCGTACCGTTACCTTCCGCACCCCAATCACGACCAGATCTTTCCATGCCACCGACAGCGGCAAGAGCACGACCTGAAGGACCGGAGCCGGCTTTCACGCCATTAGCAAAAACAACGTTTCCGCTTTTTGCCGCTTGCGCTGAAACTTTACCGATGAGTTGAGAAATACGACCACCTGCAAGGGATTTCATCATTTTAGAAACCTTGCTTTGGCTGCCGCTTGTAGGCATCTCAACTTTGGGGCCGCCTGCTGGAGGAGTTGTCTCTTTCACAACAACCTCTTGCTTAGGAGCAGCTTCCACTTTTTTACGTTTTTGTTTGAGCTCTGTTTTTACGATAATTTTTTGCGCCACTTTTGGTGGAGTCGCAACAGTCTCAATGCTTTGCTCTTTAGGAGTGAAGATTCCCAAAGACACTAGGAACAGGGCTGCACCCAACACGATGTAAACGCCGCGCTTGGACTCATCGTCAACCAACTGGTCTGCGGAAAGGTGGCCCAGTTTTGCCGCGTTTTCCAAAGACACCGTTCTTTGACTGATTTCAAGATCTCCCACTGTTTGTTTTTGCCATTCCTCAGAAGGAGTGCAGGCAATCGTAACCGGAGTTACAGACACAGCAGGTTTAAATTTTTTATTCAAAGGTAAAACTTTTGTTTCAACAACTCTGCCGGATTGTCTCACCATAAAGAGCTGAAACTTTTTACCGGACTCACGTTGTTCTTTACCGGCTTTATCCAAGCGCAAGTAAAGATCCGTTTCTTTTGTAACAGGCGTGAATTTCAACACGCAGTCCGCAAGTTCAATGCTCTTTTCCTCATCCAGGCAAAGAGCAGGGGAGGTAGAGCCTTGCGCGCTTGTCGCCAGATCCATATTCACATACCACCAGCGGCCATCGCGGAATTCAAAGAGACCTTGAATGCCCTTGGTTTGCGGAGCAATTGAAATCACATCAGCCAATCGGGATGAACCGAAAGTGTGTGTGGCATTATTGGAACGAAGTTTCCAGGTTTTTGCAGTCCCGTTTTTTAGAGACTGACGTACAATCAACGTGAGCATGTGACACCTCTAACTAATTAGTTATTCAAATAGAGAGCAGATTCGCGAATGCGGCCATCCATATCTTTTTGCACATCGTAAAGAGGCATAAACTTGATACCTCTTTTTTGCACAAGATAGGCGCCATCAGGGTTACGAATCGTTCCCTTGAGGTTCATCTCACCAAAATTTACTTCCTGGACTTTACGGACTGTTCTTTGTTTGGCAAAGGCAGTCGTCGCTGTTCCCAAGAGAATGAAAGCGATCATCGCTGTGATGAAAGATTTCACTTGTACCCTCCATACTACAAGTCTCCCGAGATTACGTGCTGACCGACTTTGTTTTGAGTTTTCAAATACTGTATTTTCTTACCTAACCAATCGCGCACTTCCAATTGCTGACTGGCTTTAAACGCTTTTTCATAAGAATCCAACGCTAACGTTGGGCTCTCTTTGTAGGTCTCAAACAAGTGTGCTTGTTGTAGAAGGAAATCGGCATTTTCTTTGCGAACATTAAGTAAATCTTTGATCAAACTTAATGCTTTGTCGACTTCACCCTTCTGAGCATACGACTCACTCATCAAGGTTCCCACACTCAAAGTATACAACTGTTCTTTTGACAGAGAAGAAAATTTTTCGATTGCCTTCGTAAAATCTCCCTCTGAGAATGCCTTCACACCAGCGAAAGTTTGCATTTCTGTCGATGGCATTTGCATGTCTAAAACTTTTTCGAAAAATGGCATCGCGGAATTCAAACCATCTTCTTTGTAAGTGAGACGGGCTTTTTGATACACGTAAGGAGAAGCTTCTGGTTGTGCTTTTAAAGCCGCCTCAATCATCCACAAGGCCTTGTCGTTATAACCTTTTCCTTCAGAACCAAGACTTGCGTAGAAAAGTCCCAAAGCGCGAGTGTCTTTGTTCTTCGCAAGTTCAAGACCTAGTTTTTCGACCATCTCGTACTGTTTAGAATAATAACAATTTCCTGCAACTTCGTAAGTGTTCACGGATTGCAATTGACCCGTCATGATAGCGGATTTATTGCACGCCTTCGGAGAGCGAGTCTCAAAACGAGACACCTTTCCAATTGTCATGTCTCCAGAGGATGGCAAGAATGCCGTCATCTTTTCTGGAGCCGGATACTGCACAAGAGGCGGCACTGTTTGATCGACGCGAATGTTGGCGAAAACGCGCTCTGTGCTTGCGGCTTGACCTTTGGAAGCGGCAAGGACTTTGAGTTTTGCTTCATTCTCGTTTTTCTTTTCTTGAATTGGCGCTGTCAATTTCGCGATCTCAGCACGCAAGGCTTCTTGATCCGCCGGAGTTAATGAAGCGGGAAGAGGCATTGTTTGCAAGCTCTCGATAAAGTTACCGTAACAACGGTCAATACCACGCATCGCTTCCAATTGTTGATAAGGGTCTTTGCTCATTTTCAAAGTTGTGAAGTAAGCCGTGTGAGCCTTATCAAGTTTTTCTGTTTTCAATGAAAGCACCATCGCAAATTTTTCTTCGCGGGCTTTCACACTTTGTTGCGCCAACTCTTTTTCAAGAATACGGGCTTGGATCAAACGAGCTTCGGCACGGATCTCAGGAGCCACGTCACGACCGTTGGCTTTCATCGCCAAGTCAAAGGCCGCTGTCGACTTACCAGAATCCAGAAGAGCTTTTGCGCGATCAATCATGATTTGCGTTGTATAAGGCTCAATTCCTTTTGCTAAAACCTGGTTTTGCAATTTTTCAAGTTCAGCAGAGCGCGGTTCGTTTTTATAAGAATCCATCAGTTTGCCATAGATGCGTGACAATGTTTTGTTGTCAGCACCATTGAGCATGCCCATGTAAGCTGCACGTGCTTCTTTGTTTTTCTTTTCAAGAAGATAGATGTCAGCTGCAAGTTCTAGGTGAGCATTGCGGTTTTTCTTATCTAAGTCTGCGACTTTTAATAAAGTCTCAGCCGATTTTGAAATCTGACCGACGTCCGCATAAGCTTTTGCTGCATCCTTCAAAGCATCCAAGTTACGTTTGTCTTCGGGATATTTTTGCACAAACTTCATTGAAAGCTCAGCAGCATCATAGATCTTACCTTCAGCATAAAGAAGGCTCAGCGCTTGCCACAAAGCATCTTGAGAAAGTTTTGAGTTCTCGTGTTCTTTAGCGAAAGCAATCAACTTTTGAGAAGCTTGGTCTTTATCTCCGCCTTTAGCAAATTCCTGGATCTCAGTGAAATGAGCTTCTTCCAAGATTTTGTTCATGTTCTTCTTGCGGGAATCATCCGTTGTCGAATTCATGACTTGCTTAGAGAAATCTTTAATACCGGCATAGTCTTTACGGATATTGAGCATATCCAAGATCAAGTCTTCTGATTTTTTCTTAATGTCAGCATTGTCAGCGCCTTTAAGCTGAGCCAACGGTCTTAAGAGTTTTTCGGCTTCCACATAGTTCGATTCTTCATAAGCGATATGGCCCACTTTGAATCTAACCAATGTAGAGTATTTTCCCGTAGGGTGCTTCGCCAAATAATTGGCAGCAAGTTCCTTACGTTCAGCTTCTTTTAAAGGATCTTTGCCTTTTTCTAGACTTTTCTCTTTTGAGTAAAGAGCGGCGTAGTTCGCGTCATGACGAAGAGGTTCTTCTGTCGCTTTGTCGCCAACCATTTTGTATTGCGTGCTGGCTTCGTCGAATTTTTCCAATTGGAAAAGAAGTTCAGCGTAAGCATAACGAGTCTTAAGATCTGGTTTTGTAGGATCTTCGTTCTCAAGAATCAATTTAAATAATTTCTGCGTCAAATCAGAGAACGCTACGTTTTGTTTGTTCTTGAGCCAGATCTCCCACCATTTTTTAGCCATATCAAGGCTTGTGTGGCGGAACTCTTCTTCACACGATACCTTTGCGTCTTCAGCTTTTTGCAAACTTCTCCAAGTCGAATCTCTTTTGCAAAGATCGCTGGCGCTTTGTAAATGGTCGATCACTTTATCGCGTTTTTTCAAAGTCTCGTTGGCTTCAACCAACAATAAATGCGACTTCACGACGTCAGGACCTGAAGAGCGCTTGTCGATATATTCTTCCAAGAACACATTCATTTCTTTTTGACGGCTGTGAGAGTCGTAAAGCTTTGCCAAATCAATCATGGCTTGGCCCAACTCGTCTTCAGTAGTGATGTCTTCAAAGAAAGAGAAAAGTTTATTCGAAGGGTAGGAGTCGCCAATGAAAACCGTCAAGTCGCGCAAAGCTTCGCGACGAAGATTGTGGCGGTTTGTTGGTACTTCACCATCTTGCAATGGTGGATTTGTTTTTACGACTTCAACTAATTTTTTGATTCCATTGTCACTATCACGAAGGTTGTAATAAGCCCAAGCGGCCTTATACATGCCGTAGGAAAAAACACGGCTGTTTGGGAATTTCTCTACTTTAAGAAAATGCTCCAAGGCTTCTCTGAATTTACCTTGGTCATAAAGCAATTCACCGACCGCCAACGTACCGTCAGCAATCAGCGGAGACTTAGGGAAGCGAGTCAAAAGCTTTTGATAAAGAGCTTCTGATTGCTTGTATTGAGCGACTTGTTGGTTTGCAAAAGCGTTATTAAATAACACTGCATCCATTTGTTTGAAGTTGGGGAAGTCGATCTCAATTTTTGTATAGATTTTAATAGCGCGTTTAACCGCCTCAGAACCTTTTTCATTAGGAACTGGGAACGGAGAAAGTTTTAAGAGTGGTGTATCTTGATGTAAATCAAAGAAACGGCCGGATTTTGAACGGCGCATGTACATTTCGGCCAAACGATACCAAAGATCCGCTTCTTCTTTAGAACCTTTTTTCTTTTTGATGATGGCTTGCAGTGATTCGATAGCCTTGTTTTCAGAGCGAGTGATCATAATCTCGCTGCTGAAAGCTTTTTTCTCGTTTTCGTCTTCGCTGCTATTCAAACGGACTTCAGGCAAGAGGCCTTTCGCATTTTTTTCGGCAGCGAAGCAATAAAGTGAGAACAGATGAAATGCAAGAAGCAAAACCACTGTGCGCATCATAAACTTATTCTCCAACCATGGTCACAAGTTTCAACTGAGGGAAACCTGCCATCGAAGCCGTGTACATCACCTTTCTCAAAGTCGCGTAAGGAAGTTCCTTATCGGCTTGAAGAAGGATGCGGCCTTCCTTGATGTGTGCTTTATCAGAAGAAGATTTCGCAAGCTTATCTAACTCTTGAAAAAGCGGTTTAATAAAGTTTGTGTCTTTATCTTCAAGATCTTGCGGAAGAAAATCAGCATTCTTCACGTCAGCGATCTTGGTTTCATCAATCTTCAACTCATCTTGTGAAAGTGAAATCTTCACAGCCTCTGTTGGATTCACAAGGGATGCAGAGCTAGGCAGACGCAATCCATTCACTGGATTGATTTGCACTTCAGACGTTGAGTAAGATTGCAGCAAGAACACCAGCAAGAGGACGAACATGTCCGTCATGGATGTAATATTCAAAGTGAAAGTCGAGTTGTGATTTACTTTTGGTTCAAATCTACGACGACGTGACATATCTTAGCCCTCCATCATATTGGCGAAGACGATCTCTGGAAACATATAGTTCGTTTCTACGTTCTTACCTTGTTTGGTATCGAACACAGGGAACTTGATAGTGTTGTCGCGAGACTGACGAGCTTCATCCATGACTTTGACGACTTCGTTGTAAGGAACTTTGCCATCAGGGTTGAGTTCAATTTTGAAAATCTCTGGGTGCGCTTTTTTAACTGCGACCAATTTTTGATGCAAAGTCGGGTAGTCAAAGGCGCCATTCTTAAGAGGAATATTTTCTACCTGGTCTTTACCTTTTTCAGTCACAACGATGTTAATGCCTTCTTTTGCATCGACCTCAATTGCCACGTTTGTCGGAGTTGGTTGTTGTTCTTGACGTTGAATCGCTTCACTGACAACTTGCGGAAGTTCTGTTTCAATCACCATCATTTGTACGAAGGCAGATGAAAGCAGAAGAACCGGAACAAGTTTTACCATCACGGCAAGGAGGGGAGCCAAGTCCAACTCGAACTCACTGTGATGATTAATTTTGATCTTTTTCATGCGTCTCATAAATTATCCCATCCTTGATAAGGTTCCACCGCTCACCCAAAAGCTTCCCTTAGGAAGCTTTTGAACCAGGAGACGGAGGAGTCGCTGTCGGAGCCGTTACGTGATCAGGGAACACGTTTTGGCGAGTGAGGTTAGGGATATGAGCGCTAGTCAAAAGCTCTGCTAATTTTCCGCACTTCTCTGTCAATTGCTCAAGCAATTGGTTTTGACGGGCAGTCAAGAAAGAGAAGAACACCATCGCAGGAATCGCTACGGCAAGACCCAAAGCTGTCGTATACATCGAAACGGAGATACCGTGTGCGAGCAATGTTTGTTTTTGTGCAGGGTCCGCAGTTGCAACCGCTTGGAACGAAAGGATAAGACCGTGGATCGTACCAAGAAGACCCATCAACGTTGCGACGTTGGCAAGCATTGATAGATAGTGCAGGCGTTTTGTATAAAGCGGCATATTCTCACTCAAAGCAATGTCATGAGCTTGGAAGATCGTATCATCGTCACGATCTGCTTTCTCGATGATTGTTTTGAATGCGCTCGCCAAAGGTTTTTTCTCAAGCTGTGCACAAAGAAGTAAAGCCTCGTCCATTTTCTTAGCGAGAATAAGATTTTGAATCTTACCCATGAACTCTTCGACATTCATGCCGTAGTCTTTATAAAGTGCGCGCGCGCGTTCTGCCACGAGAACCAGGGCGCCAATTCCCACCAATAGAATACACCAGCCTACGAAGCCAGAATCATTCATGAACTTTAAGAATGCCATTTGTTTCCTCCTTGGAAACGCCACCGCGTGTCCATTTTGTTAACTGAGTCTTGCCTTGGTCTTGCACTTGGAGGAAACGAACTGCGTAATGCAAACCTGATTTTACGTTGAGTCTTTGCTTTGAGAAGTTCTTACGAACAATTTCACAAAGCACGTTGAAGCTCTGAGGATTTGCCTCAGATGTTCTAAAATGAATTAATACTTGTTGTCCGAGTTGTAGCAATGGATCGTTAAGCAGAACCAACGCTCCATTTTCACTCACACTTAAAGTTTGTCCGTCAAAGAAGTTATGTTCATTGTGAGCATAAATAGGAGTCACAAGATCCACGCGAGGAAATTTACGGTCTTTGAAAGCGCCGGAAAGATGATCTTTTGTTTCGATCAAACGGCACAAACGGTCTTTTGAAAAATCTTGCAGGTCGCCTACAAGAGTCCAATTGTCCAAGTGAGAAGCCCACACATAGTTGTAATCAAAGAGCTCCCCAGTTTGGATCATTGTAATCAGGGATCTATATTCGTAGGGACCATATTTCATTTCCCCACGAAGGATATACCACTGAGTCGTATTTGTAGCTGTTTGTACCCCACCCATACTAAATCCTTTTAGAGTTTAATCGACTTCGGATAGTAGTCGATTTGAATTTTGGCGTCGGCACCAGGCACGGCACTTCCGTGGAAGGTGATCGTCAAGTCCGTAGCGTTGTAAGTCCAGCCGTTAGTTGCATCCTTGTTGATAACTGCACCGTCGACCACAACGCTGATTGTATCTTCTTGAGGTTCGCGGCTGAGTTTAAACACTGCTGAAAGTTGGATAATAGAGTCAGAGATCAACGTTAATGTGTCACCAAAGTTAGAGCACAATGAACCTTTCACACCGCCAGTTAAATCGGCAAGCTGAGGAAGGCGAGTGGAGATCTTACGTGCGAAACCATCTGTAGAAAGTTGATTCTTACAAGCTGTATCTGGCACAGAGATCGTGTTAACAGAATAGTTTTTACCATTCACACTGGCGTTGGTGAAAGTATCCAAGAAGTCCACGTAGCTTTGTACTGTGTAGTTCTTAGAAGCATCCTCGAACGCTGATTCAGATGAACCAGAGAAGTCTTCCTCGTCGCTCACGATGATAACCGCCAAGAAAGCGTCATCGCGGCGGAACGCTGAGTTCCAGGGATCAAGCAAAGTTTGTTTGAAACTTTCAAACACGCGCTCGTCACCGTTACCAAGCGTTCCTTGCTTGATATTTGTGTTGAACACGCTGCTCATGTTTGGAGTGTTCTTATCCATAACAAACACACCGGAGTGAGTTTCAATTTTTGGACTCGATTGAAGAACCGCGCCATCCCTGATGCGGGCTTTAAGACTGTCTGAGTGAAATTGTTTTTCCCAAGCATCAGAAGTTGTTACTGCCATGTGGAAGTCATAGTTGTATTGATTGAAGCGATTGATGAATGCCTGGAAGTTGGAAGCCAAGTTATTTTGCGAAGTTTCCATGGAGCCGGAGTTATCGATCACCCACAAGATATCAATCTTCTTTGGAATGATCACAGCTTGTTGTTTGTAATCATTGGCGTCGTTGAGGAGAGAATAAGAGCTTGAACTCTTGTTGCATCCTGCAAACAGTGCCACAGCTGAAGCCATTACTATTGCTTTGCGTGCGACTTGATTAATCATACGGTTATGCCCTCCTGAGCCCCACCATGCTTTGCGATGAAATCAGTTTCGTTCAATTCAGCGAGAAACTGAAATTTGCGATAACTGCCTGATTTTGTTTTTTTATTTTTAAGTGGTCTCATTGTGAGGCACGCTAAGTGTTGGAAATCATAGAGAGTTGCAGAATCATTCATTTTCAAAAAAATTTTCTTCTGTAGAACCTCTCGACACTTTCCGGAAGATTCTCAAACTCATTACCAGCTAAGTACGCGTACTTTTGGGAAGTTCCCTCTTACTGCCGAACTTCTAGCCACTCCCATTGGCGCGAAGCTGAGTGGGCTCGGGTTTTCATTCGTGGAATTGCGTAATCTTGGGTGTTGTGAAGGCCGGTAAGTGTGAGAGACAGATTTTTCTCTGAGAGCTTTCAATCGCGTAGTTGGGATAGTGATGTTGAAAGGTGAAGTGATTTTCATGGAGCCTCATACTCTCACTAATCACTCACACACTATCTTTTTGTTTTTCTATGTCAGTTTGCAATCGCTAATGTTTCACTTCCATTTGGCAGTGGAGTTTTGTTGTTGTTGTTCCAGCAGAGACAATTGTGCGAGTGTCCTCCATCCATGAGAAGGCCTTCCTGACGAGCATCGTGCTCGTCAGGGGAGATAAAGGGAGGAGGATTTAAAATTTGGGGGAAAAGGAGATCCTCTAATCAGAAAATCATAAATAGAAAAATAATTTCTAAGAAAGATAAATATAAAATCCCCAATAAATTAAATCTCCCCTAATGCTTTCCTTTCCTGGCCACGACGGCCAGGAAACAGCCTTCTCAAGGACGGACAGCCCACAAAGACACCCGCACAGCTGTAAAAAACAAAAGTCCACTTCCATTTGGCAGTAAAAAAATCTAATTCAATAATTCAATAATTCATTTGTTCATTTGTTCATTTGTTCATTTGTTCATTTGTTCATTTGTTCATTTGTTCATTTGTTCATTTGTTCATTTGTTCATTTGTTCATTTGTTCATTTGTTCAAGCGCCGCGTTGTTTTTCCGTTACAAAAATATTTTTTGAATATTTATGTTGACGGTGTTTTTGACTCCGTAAAATCGGCTAAGTAATGCTTCTTATTTGAAAACAGGAAGCATCTTGGATTGGAATTATTAATTCAATGCAATCGAATCTCGAGTGAATGAATAAGCGAATTGAGTGATTCCTAAAATTCCATTTCCCTTGGGAAAACCTTCAAAAATTCGGTTCTGAAACTCATGTTATACAAGTTCTGAAAGAGGTGAGTTATGAATATTCGATATTTATCTGATGAAAATCTTGAACAGAACTTAAAATCACTCGTTCAAAAGGAAAGAGAAATTCTGTCTGATATCCTTTTGCATATTGCGGAAGTGGATCGTCGGAAATTGTATTTGTCGAAAGCTTACCCAAGTCTTTTTGATTATCTTACTAAACACCTTGGATATTCTGCGGGAAGTGCTCAGCGCAGAATTGATGCGGCTCGATTGTCTCGTGATATTCCGGAAGTTGCTGAGAGCCTTGAAGCTGGAAGTTTGAATCTTTCTCAAATCAGTCTTTTGCAGAAGGCGATCCGCCAGACTCAAAAGGAAGCACATATGGCGGTTCCTGTAGGGACTAAGAAAGAAATATTAAATGACCTTATAGGTAAATCCTATCAAGAATCTGAAGTTCTTGTTGCCAAGGCGCTGAATATCGAAATCAAACAAACACCAAAAATCCAACACCAAGCTGACGAGTCCGTTCGATTTGAAGTGAGCCTTTCCAAAGATCAATGGCAGAAGATGGAAGAAATGCGTTCATTGTTGGCACATTCACTGCCAAATGGAAGTTGGGATGAGGTTTTGGAATTTATCGCAGATAAAGTCATTCAGCAGAAAACTCGAAGAACTTCAAAAGGCTCTGAGGAAGCGAAGACTCCAAGATCTAAGATAATTAGATCAGCTAAATCAGGGAATATCCATGAGAGACACGGTTCTAATCTGAGGCAAGAGGAAAATGAAGATTTGGAGGAAAATATTTTGAATCATTCAGAAGTGAATTTAAAAAAAGAAGTTTCTATTCAAAGAGAATACATTCCTGCAGAAATGCGCAGAATGATTTTTCAGCGTGATCAATGTTGTCAGCACATTGAGAAAGCTACGGGCAGGAAATGTACTTCCAAATGGCAGTTGCAGATTGATCATATTCAACCTGTTTGGGCTGGTGGGAAAAATGAGCCGGGAAATCTGCAGTTATTGTGTGCGGCTCATAACAGAATGAAATACTTCAAAGAAGCCGGTATTACAGCATAGCTGTTTTATTTAATAGATAGATAGATAGATAGATAGATAGATAGATAGATAGATAGATAGATAGATAGATAGATAGATAGATAGATAGATAGATAGATAGATAGATAGATAGATAGATAGATAGATGTGGATAGGCGAAAGTGTCAGTGAACCGGCCAATGGAGAAGTTATTAGTTCAGACTTTCAGAGGTAGCTTTACCCCACTTTGCGATCTTCGCTTGGAGCAAGTGCGGAAGGTGTGCGTTGTACTTTTTCGTCTTTGTGTTTTAATGCCTTATAAAATGCATGAATGAACATGGCTCTTACGAAGATGGCGGTTGGATTTATCAGGCCTTGCAATAGCATGTGGACGGTTTCAAATAAGAAGAAGCCGAAGCCCCATTTGATGCATGAACGGCGTTTGTCTTCCCAGCCGACAATGGCGCAGACGGAATAAAATGCTCCTGAAAATAAATTGTAGTAGCCCATGCCGATTAATTTTAAGGAAGGGAACAGGCCAAAAACAACGGCAATTCCCATAAGTAAATTGAGAACACCTAAGAAGGCAAGAAGTCCATAACCTGCGCCTCGAGACTCCTGCAAACTTTCCGAAGTGCCGTCGAGAATTTGATCTCCGTGAGAAACATAAGGAGTTGAAGAGCCCATCTGCCAACGGACCGTCACAGAACTTCCGTCATCCAAGGAAAAGCTATTACCTTTGGTGATCCCTTTCCAACCTTTTAAAACTCCAAGAGTTTCTTTCTCAAGCGAAACGGTGAGGGTGTTAGAAAACCAACCCCACTCGATCATCAAACTTTTCACTTTGCCATTGATGCGCAGAAGATATTCTTTTTGTGCCACATTCATCTCCTAAAGTCCGCAGACCTAAGAACTAACGGCACAGTGTTTCGTAAGCTAAAGATTGTTTAAAAAGAATTTGCCAAACTTTTAAATAAATAAAAAACGCCGTCACATTTAGAGACGGCGCTTAGTTTTTTGTTTCTTTTTAAATTTATTTTTTATTCTTCAAAATCGCTTTGGCCTTCAACCAAAAAGCCTCTTTTTCATCCAACGTCAAAGAACCCCAGTCTTTGCCTTCGGATTTGGCGATCTCAATCATTTTGTTAAAGCGGCCTTCAAAACGCTGATTGGCTTTGCGCAGAACTTGCTCTGGTTCCATATCTAAATGGCGACCTAGTTGGGCTAAAGAAAATAAAACATCGCCCAATTCGTGTTCGATTTCAGCAGAGGAACCCTCGTCCAAGGCTTCACGCAATTCGTCAAATTCTTCTTCCACTTTCGTCATCACGCCTTCAGCATTGTCCCAGTCGAATTGCAACTTGTCGGTGCGTGTGCCGATTTTGTAAGCGCGTTGCAAAGCGGGAAGTGGAGGTACGTTCAATGCGTAAGGAGAGGCTTCTCCCGCAGCGGCTTTTTCTTTTTTCTTAATATCTTCCCAATTGCGCACAACTTCAGCAGAGTCTGCGACAGCCACGTCACCAAAAACATGGGGATGACGGCGCACAAGTTTTTCGGAGATCGAAGCAATGACATCATCCATCGTGAAAGCGCCGCGTTCAGAAGCAAGTTGTGCGTGCAGAACAACTTGGAAAAGAACATCTCCGAGTTCTTCTTTCATTTTCGCGTCTTTTTCAGAGCTGGCGGGGTTTTCAAGAACTTCGACGAGCTCATGAGTTTCTTCGATTGCGTATTGAGTCAAGGATTCGTGAGTTTGCTCTTTATCCCAAGGACAACCATCAGGGCCACGAAGGCTGGATACGATCTCGACTAAGGACTCAATTTGACGTAAGTTAGAAGGAATGCGCGCCATGAAAAGCCTCGACTTTCTGATGGAATCTCTTCATAGCTAGCACAATTACAGAGTGATTTCGACAATTTTCGTAAAACACGTTAGGGTAGTGTTAATGCCCTTTTAAGGATTACAGACTAAGGATATGCAACGAGCAAAGAATTCCAAAAAAGGCGAGAGTCCCGCGACTCGAGTCAGCTATGAAGATCACAGTCTTAAGTTTTTGGACTGGGTGGATTCTATTGGTCTGGAGAAAACTTTCTTCGGCCGCATCGTGCAGATCATGGAAGAAAAGTTCTTCATCCGTCGTGCGGCTTTGATCTTCCTGTATTGCGTCCTGTTGTCCTACACAATCTTCTATCAATTCGATATTCCGTATAACTTCAACGTCGGTGACGTCGCGAAGTTTGATGTGGCTTCACCAATCGGTTTTGAAATGACCGATGAGGTGACAACAGAGGAGAAGCGTCTCAAATCAGAATACGCCGTGCCTATCGTTTATGACTATGACACGTCCGTTTTTGAAAGAGTGTCGGTAAATCTTATTCACTCCTTCAGAACGATGCGTGCTTACTACCGCGAAACAAAGTGGCCCACGGCGCCAGCGGCGTATCGTGCAAAAGTAAAAGACTTCTTCCAATACAAAAAACAATTTGAAAAAGAATTGGGAGTCGGCGTTTCTGACTTTATGTTTGAATGGCTGATTGATCTTAAGTTCAACCCTCGTATTGAAGCCGTGATCATTAGAAACCTTGAAAGCTGGTACGATAAAAGGATCGCGGAAGCGCCAGATCGTTTTATTCCAGCCAACCAACTGAACGTCTTGGCTCGCGTTGTTCATAAAAATAACTTAGGTAAAGAATTTCCCATTGCTCGCGAAGAGATTCTAGATCTTCAAGCCCCTGAAAACTTCGAGTTTGACTCTAAAAAAGACCTCAATCGTTTCTCTGAATCAGACCAGGCCAACTTACTTTACTTCGCTCGCTCTCTTCTTGTGCCAAACCTCACTTTGAACAAACAAGAAACCGCCTCAAGAAGACAAGCTGCTCGCGATGCTGTCATTCCAGTCACAATCACAATCAAAAAGAATCAAACAATCATCACGCAAGGTTCTGTGATCCAGCCATTCCAAATGGCGGTGATTAAACAGATCGAAAACATCCGTGCTGATAAGCGCAAAGACGTGATGGCTCTTTCGATGGCGTTTATGCTTTCAGTGGCGATCATGGTGTTCTTCTCGTACTTAAAGCGCTTTACGATGAACAAAGTAAAGATCGACTTTAAAGACGTGACAGTCATGATGTTGATTGCGTTCGGAGTAATCTTCTTCACAAAAATTTATCTTTTCGTAACAGACGCCGCCTTCGCGTCAAAGATGGGCCACATCCTTCCGCCAGCAGTGTTTTTGTTTGCAGCACCGGTGGCGGCAGGACCGATGCTTGTTGGTTTGCTCATTACCTACGGCGAAATCGTATGGCTTTTCACGGCGTTCTTATCGGTGTGCTTAGGAATCATGGTGGACTACAACTATCCATTCATGTTCGTCACACTTGTCGGCGGTATCGCCGCAGCTCGCGGTGTTTTCAACTGTAAAACGCGTAATGACGTTTACTTCGCTGGTGTGCGCACAGGGCTTATTAATGCGCTCATGATCGCCTTCATTCTTACAATGACGAAGTTCGATCAAGAGGGCGGAGTAAAAGAAATTCTTCTTTCAATTCCAGCAGGCTTTATCGGCGGAATCTTTAGTGCACTTGTGGCAATGATGTTCATTCCACTTTTGGAATCCATCTTCAACTACACAACAGACGTAAAACTTTTAGAACTGAGCAACCTCAATCATCCGCTTTTAAAAGAAATGATCGTGAAAGCGCCAGGAACTTATCACCACTCTATGATGGTAGGGTCGATGGTGGAAGCAGCGGCCGAGGAAATCGGCGCAAATCCTTTACTCGGAAAAGTCATGTGCTACTACCACGACATCGGAAAGATGGAGCACGCCAATTATTTTATCGAGAATCAAAAGCCAGGACATAATCCGCACGATCATATTTCTCCGTTTATGAGTAAGACCTTGCTTGTCGCTCACGTCAAAGACGGTATTGAGATGGGAACGTCTTACAAACTCGGTAAACCGATCCTTGATGGCATCATCCAACATCATGGAACAACGTTGATCTCTTACTTCTATAACAAGGCTCTTGATCTAAAAAAAGAAGATGATCCAGAAATTAGCGACAACGACTTCCGCTATCCGGGACCGAAGCCACAATTCCGCGAATCTGCTCTGTGCATGTTGGCGGATAGTATCGAAGCCGCTGCTCGCTCTTTGGATGAGCCAACGCCAACACGTTTGCAAAACATCGTTCGTAATATCATTCAAAGAAAGTTTTCAGACGGACAGTTGGATGAGTGTAATCTGACCCTCAAAGATATTTCTAAAGTGGAAGCCGCCTTTGTGCGCATTCTTCTTGGTATTTACCATCAACGTATCGATTATCCAAAAAGCGCCGGTGGCGGTTTAGGAGATGTCGGTCAAGTGACGCCATCGCAAGGGTAGACATGCAAGTTCTGATCGTGAATGAGTCGAAACACGCCGTTCCTCGCAAATTCGTTAATGAATGGATGGAAGACATCACAGCGGAACTAAGAAAGCGCAAAGTTCTTAAGATGGCTCAAGCCTCGCGCGAACTCACATTGGTGTTCTTAGATAAAAAGCCCGCACAAAAAATCAATTTTGAATTTCGTGGCAAAGACTACGCAACAGATGTTCTTAGCTTTGACTCCATGGATCCAAGTTCTTTCGGAGAATTGGTTCTGTGCCCCGAAGTTTTAAAACGCCAAGCCAAGGAACATAAACTCACGTATCAGCAAGAGCTGGGTTACATGCTCCTCCACGGAGTTCTGCATCTTTTAGGATACGATCATGAAACAAACGAGAAAGACGCTCGTGAAATGTTCGGCCTTCAAGACGCTGTCTTTGAGAAGCTTTTGAAAAAAGTTTCTAGATAAATTTAGCTCCTCATCCTATATATTCGCTCTCACAGAAAAATCTCGCGGAAAATCCCCGAAAGCGCCCATTTGCGCACCTTGATTTGTTTAAACATTAGGCGATTCACATCTCGGCAATGAGTGCATTGCGCTCAATCCTCTTTATTTCGCAAATCGTCGAAAAAAGGCCCCTTGGCACTGAGATTGTAATAGGGAGATTTCGTGTTCTCCCTAGTTGTCGCCTCCGAGAGCTTTCCCCCTCCCTGTTCTCGGAGGCGTTTTTCTTGACAGACGTGTCCTCCCGGATAAACTCTTTGGCATGTCTATCATTACGGAATCTTCCGAAATCAAAAGTAGAATCGCGGCTCTCGAAAGTTTCTCAAAGGAACTTCGGGGGTATCTTTGACCTAGATAAAAAGAAAAAACGTCTGGACGAGCTTGCCATTCAAGCCGAAAACCCCGCTATTTGGGAAAAACCTGCCGAAATGCAAAAGATTAACAAAGAAAAATCCCTGCTTGAAAGAGCGGTGGGAGAGTTCGATTCTTTTGCCAATCGTCTGAGCGATGCCGAAGTGCTTTTAGAAATGGCGATGGAAGCGCAGGATGAAAGCAGTTTCACGGAAGTGAAAAACGAAGTCGCTTCTCTTGAAAAGTACGGACAAGAATTAGAACTAAAACGTGTCTTGAGCGGAGAGCTTGACGCCAACAGCGCGTATCTTTCTATCAATTCAGGCGCCGGTGGAACAGAGTCTTGCGACTGGGCGCAAATGCTTCTGCGTATGTACACTCGTTACGCGGATAAGCATGGTTATAAAGTTCAAATCGTCGAGATGACCGAGGGTGAGGGTGCGGGTATTAAATCATGCACGCTTTTGATTGAAGGCCCTTATGCTTACGGATATTTGAAAGCAGAATCAGGAGTGCATCGCTTGGTGCGTATTTCTCCGTTTGATTCGAACGCTCGGCGCCATACATCTTTTGCATCTGTCTTTGCTTGGGCCGAGGTTGATGACGATATCAATATCGAAGTTCGTCCTGAAGACATTCGTGTCGAAACATTTAGATCGAGCGGCGCCGGTGGACAGCACGTCAATAAGACGGACTCTGCGGTTCGTATGTATCATATTCCAACGGGCATCGTTGTTTCTTGCCAAATGGAACGCTCACAAATTCAAAACCGTGAAAAGGCGATGAAGATGTTGAAGGCGCGCCTTTACGAAGTTGAAATCGAAAAACGCAACGCCGAAAAAGACGCGATGAATTCGCAAAAGAAAGCCAACGAGTGGGGATCGCAAATTCGCTCTTACGTGATGCACCCTTATCAAATGGTGAAAGACCACCGCACGGATTATGAAACCAATCAGGTAGATGATGTGATGGATGGAGATCTGGATGGCTTCATTATGGCTTACTTAAAAGAGCAAATTAAAACCGAGGCTCAACCTTCGTGAATAAATCATTAGCATGGATCTCATGGCGACTTTTGATCTCCCGAAATACTTTATTCGGGGGCTCAACGCCGTTGTCGCTTTTGGGATTGGTGCTGGGCGTGGCAGCGTTGGTTGCTTCCATGGCCGTGATGAGTGGTTTTGAATCGACGTTAAAAAAAGCTATGGCCGATGTCTCAGGACATGCACAAGTCATGAAGCGCTCACGATTTCCTGATGACTGGAAGGAATTGGAAGATCGCATTCGTAAAGCCGAGCCAACATTGGTGTCTGCTTCGCGTTTTGTTTTTATTGAAGCTGTTCTTGCGCATGAAGGAAAAATTTCCGGAATTCTTATTCAAGGTGTCGACACCGAGCGCGTTAATAAAGTTTTAAATTTTAAAAATCGCGTGGTGAGTGGATCAGACGATTTAACTCCACCGAGCGAAGTGCCGCTCGCACTCGTCGGTAAAGGGCTTGCTAATAAAATGGGCCTTAAAGTGGGCGACAAGTTCCGCGTTGTTGTTCCCGTCGCTGATGCTGTAGACCCGTCAAAGTTCCAACGCCGTGTTGGTCAGTTTCAAGTTCAAGGAATTTTGGATCTTGGAAAATACGAGTGGAACGAAAGATTTATTCTTGCGGATCTTAAAGCAGCACAAAATCTAGCGGACATCGGGGATCGTTATTCAGGTCTTTTGCTGCGCTTTGAAGATGTGGACCACGCCCGAGATGCGGCATTTAATCTGAGCGGCGTTTTAGGTTCCCCCTATTGGGTGCGCGATTGGCGCGATTCCAATGAAAATCTTTTTGAGGCCGTGCAAGTCGAGCGTCCGGGTATTTTCTTTGTCGTTCTTGTGATCACGTTGGTCGCAGCTTTTAATATTTCTGCGACATTGTTTGTGAACGTCGTTCGTCGTTATAAAGATATCGCTATTCTAAAAACTGTCGGTTTTTCCCGTAAGGACATCATCAAGGTTTTTGCGTTCCAAGGTCTATTCTTGGGTGGCATCGGTATTTTCTTTGGATTTCTTTTAGGATTTATTCTCTGTGGGCTTTTCGCCTTTGCGCAGTCTCGCTTGGGACTTATCGCTGGAGAAGTCTATCGTCTGGATTCGATCGAATTAAATATTCGTCTTGTCGATTCCGTCGCTATTTGTATTGCAACGATGTTGATTTGTTTTATCGCGACTTTGGCTCCCGCTCGCCGTGGCGGAAGACTCAGTCCTGTTGAGGGGCTTCGCAATGAGTGATAGCAATGTTTTTCTTAAAGCCGTTGATATTCATAAATCTTACGCACAGGGTTCAGGCGAACTTGAAATCCTTCGCGGTGTGAGTCTTGAAATCAAAGAAGGGGAAGCGCTCGCGATTCTCGGAGCTTCGGGCGCAGGAAAGAGCACATTGCTACAGATCATGGGAACTCTGGATCGCCCTAATCGCGGCGAACTTTATTGTGAAGGTCGTGATCTTTTAGCGATGGGTGACGAAGAGCTTTCCCGTTTTAGGAATTCCGAAATGGGTTTTGTATTTCAGTTCCATCACTTGTTAGGTGAATTTTCAGCTTTGGAAAACGTGATGATCCCTTGCCGCGTGGCGGGGGAGTCCATCAAGGTCGCGCGCGAAAAAGCCATGCATCTTTTAAATTTTATGGGACTTGCCGAACGCGCTGAACACTTTCCAAGTCAGCTCTCAGGCGGGGAGCTTCAGCGTGTCGCTATTGCCAGAGCTCTTGTTCGTCATCCGAAAATTCTTTTCGCCGATGAGCCTACAGGAAACTTGGATTCCACAACGAGTGGAAAGATTCAGGAACTCTTTTTCCGTCTGAAAGAAGATATGAAGTTAGCACTCGTCATCGTCACGCATGATCTGACATTCGCAACGCGATTTCCTAAAGTCTATCGAATGAAAGACGGTCAGTGGCAGTCATAATAAAAACTGCTTGAGACATATTTGTGAGTCTAAAATTGTTGTAATTTTTCAAAATCATTTTGCGTTTACCACTGCGGTAATTGTGCAACAATAATTGTGGCTTGCCGTCCACGTTGCTTCCACATGAGATGTTCGATGTGCGCTTTCGATTCAGTAATCCTAGGATAAACTCGCAATCAAAAATTTAACTCTTTAGTTTTTTTAAACCCGCCGATAAAGCCACGTCCGGTACTTAGTACCATTAAAGAGAGGGAGTTTATGAGAAACGCAAAACGGATTTTACAAATATGTCTTGTTCCCACCTTGGGATTAAGTCTGTCAGCGTGTACAGGAAGTGGTGGCGGAGCAAGTTTAGATACATTGGATGTGTCAGGAGTTCTCAGTCTTGGTAATAGCACTCAAGGTTTAGAAAAAGTGCAAAGCTTTGCAGAGAAGGAAGATTCAGTCTCTGCCATGAGTGTGAACTTAGCGCTATATAAAGTGACCTGCGCCACGACCACGCCCCCGATTCAAAGTGCGTCGGCGAGCGTAGGTAACGACGGCTCATTCACTGTGAGTATTCCAGGTGCGAAAGGTCAACCTTTGAGTTGTTTCCTTGTGGATTCCAACGGCGATAAAGCTGCAGACTTTATTATCGCGGATTCGTCGAAAAAAGATCTGAACGGAAACTCAGAGACGTCATCGACAGCGGCGTTTAAAGAGCATGCAAATTTAGGAACAATCAACTTTGACCCGAATGCAGGTGAAGTGACAGTTCCAAAAAGTAATATCGCAAGTGTTGTGGAAGAAAAGAAAGCTGCGGCAGCAAGTGTGTTTGATCCTTCGGGGGCATGGACGATTGGCTCCGTGGATTTTACATTGCCTCGGGGTGTGAAATCGCCGTGCCCGAGTAATGATAACGATTGTCATGGTCCCCGCGCCAACCAGGCGATTTATTTAAAACTTTGGAAAGGTGTTGTGACAGCGGACAGTTCTGACATCTTTGGATTGCAAGTGTGGGAAGGTGCAAACTCCTTTGCAACTTGCGGTTCTAAAATCGGTTTAACGGCGGACATGAAAACAGCGTTGGGTGTGAACTTTAGCGCAAACGGCGCGGCTGATGCGGAGTTTTCTTTCTCAACATCAGTTCCAAATTTCCTTGATCAGATCACAAATCAAACAAGCACTGTGACTTTGACGGATGGTTGGAAGATGAGCACGGCGACTCTTCAACGTGACATCACAACAGGTTGCGGTCCTCGCGATATCACAATCGGTGGCGTGATGTACTCAAACGCTTGGGTGTGTGGTGCGGACGGTTCCAATAACTATCAAGTGAGCTTGGGTGGTGGTTGTGTGGACTCGACAGGTAAGTCTGTGGAAGTGAATGATTGGTCTGGATTCACTGGCAATGCTTGTTCGATGTCTGTTGATAGCAACCACATTCGCACGAACACTTGCAATGGCAACGTGACAATCAGTGGACAATCTAAGGCTGTGACTTGCACAAATAAATGGGTTGTGACGGATTCAAACGACGTTCTTAGAGCTGACAACGTGAACTTTGATTGGAACGCATTTAACACTGCAAATGGAATTTCTTCGAACAACGGTCAAACAACGTGTGCTTCGATTGCCAATGGCGGCAGTTCTGAGTCTTTGAAAATGGCGCAACTTCAGTGTTACGCCGATTACTACTGGCGTTCAGGTATGGAGCGCACAGAAAATGCCTGCCTTCCTCGCGTAGATATGGATTGGTCGGCAACGAACTCTGCAAACTTTGCGCACGTGGATAAAATCCGTCCGCAAGGTTTGGTGTTCTTTGAAAAATACGCGCCGTTTCCAGATGGCAGTGGTGGTTCTTTGATGACTCGTCAAGAACACTACGAGGGTGTGAGTGTGGATGGAACTAGTTGGGTGAACTGCCGCGTGATTGATGTCGGTGGTTTGACGATCAAGAAAGTCAGCGACACAAAACTTCTCGCGACTTACCAGTCTTCGCTTATCACAACAAGCACATCGAAACCTGCATGCTTAGCGAAGTTCAACGGCACTCGTGAGTCTTACGTTTTCTATCTCAATAAATAATGAATTCTACACGGCGCACCCTTTTGGGGTACGCCGTACCTATTTGAAACGCGACGCGCAGCGACCCCTCGCAGCGCGTCTTCTTTGACACGACCTTAGTCTTAAGTTACGATTCCCCAATCAAATTGTAAGTATTGAAAAATCTTATTGATTTTAAAAAACTGATTGTCAGAACGACTGTCAAAACTGTTGGGGAATTGAAACTTTGAGTAAGCTTCTTTGTGCATTGTTAATCACTTCGTTAACTTCGACGGTTTGGGCGGCTCCAGCCAAAAAGAAAACCAACAAGAAAACTTCTTCTGTGCAAGTGGCGGCGGCTCCGGCTGTTTCTGGTTTGACGATTAAAAACATCGAAGTTTCCGGCAATCGTAAAATTGAAAAAGATGCGATTCTTACAAAGATCGTTTCAAAAGTGGGCGAGTCTTATTCTGCGCAACACATTCGCGAAGACGTTGAGGCGTTGTTTAAGCTTGGTTTCTTTAACGACATCGAAGTCGATCGTCAGGTGAGTGGCAAAGATGTCACTCTGACTTACAAAGTTTTGGAAAAACCTTCGATTGTCGAAATCACTTACGAAGGTAATAGTGAAGTTAAATCCGACGACATCGCGGATGCTACGGGAATTAAAGCCTACCAACTTCTCAATATGGCAAAAGTAAAAGAAGCCGTTGAAAAAGTTCAAAAGCTTTACGAGGACAAAGGTTTCTTCCTTGCGAAGGTGGAAGCTGAAGTCCAAATCATGAAAAAAGACGAAACAGTTCGTTTGGTGTTTAAAGTTCGTGAGAACGACAAAGTGAAAGTGAAAAAAATCACTTTCCTTGGTAACAAACACTTAGGCGATAGCCAGTTAAAAGCAAAAATGCTCACGCAAGAGGGCGGTTTCTTCTCAGGACTTTCTGGTTCTGGTCAGTACAAGCAAGAAATGTTTGAGCGTGACGTGCAAATCTTGCGCTTCCTTTACTGGAACCAAGGATACGTGCAAGCCAAAGTCGATCGTCCGCAAGTGACGGTGACTCCAGATAAGAAAAACATCTACATCACTATTCGCATCGAGGAGGGTGAGCAGTACGATGTCGGTGATGTTGATTTCGCTGGCGACATCTTGTTCCCAAAACAAGAACTTTATGAAGCGATCAAAATCGATGACAACGGTGTTTTTGCATACGATGTCTTGCAAAAAGATATCAGCGAGTTGACGGCGAAATACGGTGACTTGGGTTATGCCTATGCCAACGTGATTCCACGCACGGCTTTCAACGCCAAAGAACGCAAAGTGAATTTGATCTTTGAGTTCGACAAAGGTTCCAAAGTTTACTTCGGTAAGATCAACATGGTTGGAAACTCCAAGACGCGTGACAAAGTCATCCGTCGTGAGTTGAAAATCCATGAGGGTGAGCTTTACAACGAAACTCGTCGTCGTCAGTCTTTGGAAAACATCCAACGTCTTGGTTTCTTCGATGAAGTGAATTTTAAAACTTCAATTGATCCTGAACGCACGGAAGTCATGAATGTTGATATCTCCGTGAAAGAAAGAAACACAGGGCAGATTCAATTGGGTGCGGGTTACGGAACATCGCAAGGTTTCACTTTGCAAGGTTCAGTCAATCAAGCCAACTTCTTGGGTAAAGGACAAAACTTAGGTGCATCTTTGAACTTAAGTAATACAGGAAGTTACTACAGTCTTTCTTTCACTGAACCCTATTTCAACGACACTCTCTGGTCCGTGGGTGGAAGTATTTATCAAAGTGCTAACACGGGTCGCGTAGACTTCGATGAAAATCACAAAGGTGGAACCATCAGCTTAGGTCATCCTGTGGCTGAGTTCACTCGTGGCTACTTGAAATACCGATATGACGACACAGAACTTTCAACGAAAACAGATTCTGATGGCGTTGTGACCGATCCAGACTTGTTCCCTTTGAAGTCCGCTTCAGGCATCACTAGCTCTTTGACCGCAACGCTTGAGTACGACACTCGTAACGACCGCCAAATGCCGAGCAAAGGTATTTACACAATGGGTGCGTTTGAGTACGCGGGTCTAGGTGGAGATCTGAAATATACTCGCGGAAATGCCTCATTCCGTTATTACAAAAATATCTTCTGGGACGTAGTGTGGAGAAATAACATCACTTACGCACGTATCGATTCTTTGGAAGGTCAAGATGTTCCATTCAGTGAATTGTACTTGCTCGGAGGCCCTTATTCTCTAAGGGGTTACCGCTCTTACCGCGTTGGTAGAATGAAGCTTTCTAACAAAATTAAGCAGAAGATTATCACTGATAATCCGGGCATTAGTGACGAAGAAGCCACAAAACGCGCGATGCGTTTTTACGGTGGTACTCAGCAGGCAATGTACCAGACTGAATTACAGTTCCCTTTGGTAAAAGAAGCTGGCATCATGGGAGCTGGATTCTTTGATATCGGTGCGGCAGATGACGTTCTTGAAGATAAGAACTTCTTTGCTGACGTGGGGTTCGGAATTCGTTGGTACTCTCCGATTGGGGTCTTGCGCTTTGAATGGGGCTTCCCATTAAACCGCGATCCTCTGTACCAGGACGCAACAGTGTTTGAGTTCTCAATCGGTCCTAGTTTTTAGTTTAAAAATCTTTAAGGAGGATTTTAAGAATGAAGAAAATGTTGATCGCGATGAGCATGCTTCTGGCAGCTTCTTTCGCACACGCAGAAGCTAAGGTTGGCTACGTAGACATGCAAAAAGCTATTCAATCAACTTCAGCTGGTAAAAAAGCAAAAGGTGAATTGGAAACTGAGTTCAACAAAAAGAAAAAAGAACTCGAGAAAAAAGAAGCTGACTTGAAAAAAATGGGCGAAGACTTGGAAAAGAAAAAGTCTGTTCTTTCTGAAGAAGCTCTTGGTAAAAAACAAGCTGAGTTCCAAGAAGAAATGCTTAAATACCGTGACGTCGTAGGTAAGAGCCAAATCGAAATCCAAAAGAAAGAGCGCGAATTGACGGCTCCGATCTTGGAAAAGATGAAAAAAGTGATCGCAAAACTTGCGAAAGACAAAGGCTACACAATGGTGATCGAAAATTCTCAAATGGTGCTTTATGCAACTCCAGATGCGGATTTAACTCAAGAAGTGATCACGGCCTACGAAAAAGAAAAGTAGTAATGAAATCAAAAGGGCCTCAAAAAGGCCCTTTTTTAGTTGGGTGTTCTTAAAAACGAAAAACACTCTGTTAGGTAAAAAATGGCAAATTATAAAATTCATCCAAGCAGTGTTATCTCTCCAGAAGTAGAAATCGCCGATGACGTTGAAATCGGTCCTTACTGCTTGATCCAAGGTAAAGTTAGAATCGGTAAAGGTACTTACGTAGAAGGGCACGTCACTTTGGGATCTCGTCATGGGATTTTAGAGATCGGCGCAAACAATCATTTCTGCCCGGGCGCTGCGATCGGTGGAGCTCCCCAAGATATTTCCTACAAAGGTGAGCCGACAAGTTTGATTATTGGAAACAACAACACATTCCGTGAATTTACGACAGTGAATCTTGCGACGAGCAAGGGTGATAAAAAAACTGAAATCGGTGATAACTGCTACTTCATGGCTTACACGCACGTAGGACATGATTGCAAACTTGGTAACAACGTTATTATGGCGAATAATACTCATTTGGGTGGTCACTGTGAAATCGCAGACGGCGTTTTCATCGGCGGTATGTCCGCTTTGAATCAGTTCACTAAAGTTGGTAAAATGGCGTTCATCGCGGGCAGCAGTATCGTGAACAAAGATGTTCTGCCGTTCTGCCGCGCTCAAGGAACTTACGCGACGATTCGTGCAACAAATAAAATCGGTCTTGCTCGCAAAGGCTTTGATCGCGCTGAAATTTCAAATGTGCATAAAGCTATCCGTATCATCATCATGGGTTCTCACACGGTTGAAGAGGGTATCGAGCGTATTAAACAAGAATGCGCTATGAGTCCTAACATCGAATACTTTATCAACTTCATCAGAAGCTCAAAACGCGGTATTGCAGTAGATAGAAGTCCTAAAGGATGGCAAGACGATGAGTAAGAAATTACGTGGCGCCGTTGTTGGCGTCGGATACCTGGGTAACTTCCATGCTCAAAAATATAAAAACAACCCACATGTTGAACTTGTGGGCGTTTGCGATCATTTCCCTGCACAAGCTGATAAAATTGCAGCCGAATTGGGTGTGAAGAGCTTTCACCGTCCCGCCGATCTTATCGGCAACGTGGATTTAGTAACGATTGCAGCAAGCACATTGAGCCACTTTGAGTTGGCAAAAATGTTTTTGCAAAATGGCGTTCACGTGAATGTAGAAAAGCCTATCACAGCAACAGTGCCTCAAGCTGAAGAGCTGGTGGCTTTGGCTGAAAAAAATAATTTGAAACTGGCAGTGGGACATATCGAAAGATTCAACCCTTCTGTGAATGAGTTAAAAAAACATCTTAAAAACCCTCGCACGATTGAACTTGTTCGCATGGCGCCTTACAAAGCGCGCGGCGCGGATGTCAGCGTTCTGCACGACTTGATGATCCACGATATGGATCTTCTTTTCTGGCTGACGGGCAGTGAAATCGAAAGCATGGTGTGTTCAGGAACAAAACTTGTTTCTAAAGAACTTGATACAGCTTCTGTGTCTTTCAAAATGAAAAATGGAACTCATGGTATTATCAATGTCAGCCGTGTTTCTCCGACGACGCAAAGATCTATCCGTGTGGCTCAAGACGATTGTACTTTGTTTGCGCAAACAGGAACTCACGAACTTGAAAAAGTGGAAGTGGGACCTGGTGGTGACGAGCTTGTGAAAGTCACAAAGTGGACGGTAGAAAAAGCAGATGCTCTGCAAAGAGAAACGGACGCTTTCATCGACTGCATCTTAAATGATAAAAAACCTGTGGTCACAGGACTTGATGGTTTGAAAGCTTTGAAAGCTATCGAAGACATTCAAAGAATGATCGAGGGTTGATGTGGATCAAGTCTTGATTGTTGCGGCGGAAGCCTCCAGTGTCACTTATGCGCAAAGAATTCTTGAGACCTGGAAAAAGCAGGGAAGAAACATCCATGCTTTCGGCGTCGGCAGTCAGGATATGGAAAACATCGGCTTTGAACGCCTGGGCAAATCCGAAGAGATGGCTGTTGTGGGTGCGGCTGAAATCATCGCTCAGTACAGTCATTTGAAAGGTGTTTTTGACAGCCTCGTCGCTGAAGCTGAAAAACGCCGTCCTAAAGTGGCGATCGTGATGGATTATCCAGAGTTCAACTTGATGCTTTCCAAAAAGCTTCACGCTTTGGGTATTCCGGTTGTTTATTATATTTCTCCGCAAGTCTGGGCGTGGCGCAAAGGCCGCGTAAAGACGATTAAAAAATACTGCAAAAAAGTTTTCGTTCTTTTTCCATTCGAGGTTCCTTTCTATGAAGAGCATGGAGTTCCGTGCGAATTCGTGGGACATCCTCTTTTAGATGAATTGGATGATCGTTTATTGACTGACCCGGGTTATTTAAAAACTCATCGCAATCAGTGCGGCATTCGTGACGACGAAATCGTTTTGGGTCTGATGCCGGGAAGTCGTCGTTTGGAATTAAAGCAGCACTTCCAAATTCAGTTGGATACGGCTCGCATTCTTTCTAAAAAATATCCAAACCTGAAAGTTGTAATTTTGACGGCGCCGACGTTTACGAAAGAAAAAATGTTGGAATATCTTGAGGACTTCCGTCTTCCTTATATTTTGCTGAAAGACGAACCTTTTCGCATGATCCACTTGGTGGACATGATGCTCGTGGCTTCAGGAACGGCGACTTTGCAAGTCGGTATTTTGAAAAAGCCGATGGTCATCATGTACAAGATGAAGTGGCTCACCGGAGTTTTTGCAAAACTCTTTGTCCGTGGGACAAAATATTTCGGTCTTGTGAATTTGATTCTTGGAAAAGAGGCCGTGCCAGAAAGATTCCAGTCAGACGTGAATCCGGAACTTTTGGCTTCGCTCTTGGAAAAATACATTGTTGATCCTCAATACAAAGCTCAAGTCGTATCTGATTTGACTCAGCTTCGTCAGTATCTAGGCGATAAGGGAGCAACTCAACGTGTGGTGAAAGCCCTCGACGAGTTTTTCACGAAATGAAGTTTTACCTAAGACCTTTTTCATTCCTTTATGATTCTATCGTCGGAGTTAAAAACTCTTTGTACGATAGGGGAGTGATTGGGGCTTATAAGGCTCCGGTGCCTGTTGTGAGTATCGGAAACTTGACGGTAGGTGGAACGGGAAAAACACCGATCACAGATTTCTGTTTAAAAAATCTTGTCGCTCAGGGAAAAAAAGTGGCGGTGATCAGTCGCTCTTACCGTGCGGATGCAGAGTCTCCGGTTTTAGTGGACGTCGATCATCCTTTTGCGGCTCGCTACTTCGGTGATGAGCCGGTGTTGCTTGCTCAAGCGAATCCCGATGTCTCTGTTTTTGTGGGGCCTAGCAAATGGCAAACAGCCGAGTATGCCGTTTCTCAAGATCAATTTGACGTTTTATTGGTCGATGATGGTTTTCAGCACCGCAAGCTTGCTCGTGATTTAAACATTGTGATTTTAGATGCCACTGAAAGTCTTGATAATTACGCCGTGGTTCCAGAGGGCCGCGCTCGCGAATCGTGGGCCGGTGTGCAAAGAGCCGATGTCTTGATTTTGACAAAATGCAATTTGGCGAAGGACGATGATCTTAAAGCTTTGGAAGAAAGACTTCCGAAGAATAAAGAAATTTTGTACTTCGGCTATGAGATCCGTCATTTCAGAAATGGCAAATCGGCAGAAATCAAATCTTGTGCTGAAATGCAGGGGCAAGAGTTGTTTTTGGTTTCCGCGATTGCTCGTCCCGATGTATTTGAAAAAATGATGCGTGAGTTGGGAGAAGTCTCGAAAAAAAGCATTCACTACCGTGACCATCATCAGTACACCGATCACGACGGCAAACATATTGAAGAGGAATTCCGCAAGTCTCAGGCGAAGTATTTGGTTTCTACGGAAAAAGACTCTGTAAAGCTTCGTCATATTTTATCAAACCCGTCTCAACTCTGGAGTGCTTCCTTGGAAGTGGCCGAGCTTGGCAAGAAGGGACGTCTTAGTGAAATTATTGGTCAAGTTCTTCGTTAAAATCATGGTGTTTTTTAGCTCCTTGTTTCCACGCACCTGGCTTCGTAAGTCCGGAGCGTGGGTTGGATTTTTATGGTTCGATGTCATGGGCTTTCGAAAAAAAATCGTGATGAACAATCTCGATATCGCTTTCCCAGAGTGGAGCGAAGAACAAAAATACAAAGTGGGTCGAGAGTCCGTTTATCAACTGGGATACAACTTTGCGGAATTCTTTTTTATTCCGTCAGTGACTCCGAAGTGGGCTGAGAAAAACGTCGTCTTTGAAGGTTGGGAAAACGTTGAGAAAGCGCGTGCGCTTGGCAAAGGAATGTTTTTCTTAAGTCTGCATTTAGGAAACGGTGATCTCGCGGCCAATACGATTGCACAAAAAGGCCAAGAGCTTTTTATTATCACGAAACGTTTTAAGACTCAGTGGTTCAATGATTTGTGGTTTTCCGTGAGGGGAGCCAAAGGTGTGCAGTACATCGATGCGCATGGACCGAACAACGCTTTTGAAATTTTAAAGGCGCTTAAAAAAAACGCCGCTTTGGTGTTTGTGCTTGACCAGTACATGGGAAAACCTTACGGGATTGCGACCACGTTTTTTGGAAAACGAACGGGAACGGCCTATGGTCTAGCTCTGTTCGCACAAAAAACAAAATCACCGGTGCTTCCAATTTACACGTATGAAGGAAATGATAAAAAACTTCATGTGGTGATTGAACCAGCTATGGACACTTTGAAGCACGTGACTGATGATAAAGATCAGACCATTTTGAACTTAACCCAATCCTTCAACGATAAGCTTGAAGAGATTGTGCGTAAGCACCCGGAACAATGGATGTGGGTGCATCGTCGGTGGAAGGACTTTTAGTGAAACGCTCGACTCTTCTTGGCACTTTCTTCTTTGCAGTATTTTTGGTGTCTTGTTCGACATCATTTCTTAAATATGAAAAAGCAGATCAGCTCAAAAAGAATGAAGAGTTCGAAGAAGCCGTCAAAATCGTAAAACCTTCGGAGCCTGCAGAAGGAACAGCAGGGACAACACCGGCACCAGCAGAAACTCCAACTCCTGCGGTCACAGCAAAAGAAGCTGCAAAATCTGTCGGTAAAAAAACTGAAAAGAGCGCCAAACCTGTAGCGAAAACTCCCGTTAAAACAGCAAAGAAAACCAAAGGCAAAGCGGAACAAAAAGCCGCGCCTGAGGTGACTCGCCGCCAACCAGACATTGAAGACGAGGCGGGCTTTGAAGGACGTCGTCCGGTTGTTGATCCTTTCCGTGTTGGTGAAGAAGTCGTTCATGACGTTCATTATTTTAAAGTTTCTGCCGGAGAATTGCGTTTAAAAGTCGAACCTTTTTCGATGGTGAACAATCGCAAGTCTTACACGTTTGCGATTGAAATCAGAACAAGCTCGTTATTTTCAACATTCTACAGTGTTGAAGACCGTGTTGAGACCTTTGTTGATTATGAAGATCTGGTGCCACGTGTTTTCCAATTGCACGTGAAGGAATCCGGCCAGTTGCGCGAAGCGAAGATGCTTTTTGATGTTGAAAAGAACACGGCGACTTTCTGGGAAAAGAAGGTTACAAAGGATCACGGCGAAGAAGAAAAGAAGCAGCAGTGGGAAATCTTGCCTTACACGCAAAACGTTTATAGCGCCGCTTTCTACATGAGAAATTTCCAGTGGGAACCAGGCAAAGAAATTGCGTTCCGAGTTGGCAACGATAACGAAAATTTGGTGTTTTCCGGAAAGGCTCTTCGCCGCGAAATTCTCGATACAAAACTTGGCCCCATGAAAGCCATTGTTATTCAGCCAAATATTGTTCTAAAAGGAAAGTTCAAGCCTATCGGTGACAATTTTATCTGGTTGTCAGATGACGATCGCAGATACATTTTGCGAATTGAATCGAAAATTAAAATCGGAACACTCGTTTCAGAAGTCGTTTCGATCAATCCTGGCAAACAGTAAATCTCACCCAAATGGAGGAGGTCAAAGAGGGTAGTTTTTCTTTGACTAAAAATCCTCTGACCGTGAGAATTTCTCATCATGAGTAGTGAACATCGAGTTGGTATTTTTATTGTAGACGATCACGCAATCACCCGGGCCGCGCTGAGAGCTGAAATCGAAAAGTTTTCTGACAAGTTTTATGTGGTAGGCGAAGCAGGAAATGAAACCTCTGCTCTTACGCAAATTACGGACTTGAAACCCGACATGGTTTTTTTAGATCATTCTTTAAAATCGTCTGATGGTTTGCGCATTCTTGAATATTTAAAGACTACTTCCACCAAAGTATTTGTTTTCACTCAAGTGACGGATCCGCATATTTTGCACTTCTATTGGAAGAACGGTGTTGTCGCTCTTGTGAGCAAGGCGCTGGAGTTGAGCGACTTGCAGGCGGCTTTGCACACGGTCAGTGCGGGCAAAAGATATCTTTCCCCCAATTTTGTGAACATCATTGAAGCCAACTATAAAAGTCTCTTAACGGCGCGAGAGATTGAAGTGATACGCCTTATTTCAAGTGGACGCTCCAATAAAGAAGTCGCAGACGTTCTAGGATGCACAGACCACACGATTAAAACCCACAAGGCCAATATCATGGAGAAATTGGGTTTTAGTAGCACGGTGGAAGTCAGCGTGTGGGCTACTAAGAACGGATTGATTTAAGTTTAACGATTTCTTTTTGCGTCGTTGGCGAGGCGTTCGGCGGCGAGGGTTTCGATTTCTTTTGCGAGCAATAGATTTTGCGAGAGCACGCGGTAAAAATCATTTTGATGAATTTCTAAAAGAACCGAGTTTTGCTGTGTTGTGACCGTGGCTGTTCTTTGTCCGCCACTCATCAAAAGCGAAATCTCTCCGAAGGCGGAACCTTGTCCAAGCACGTTGATATTTCTTCCGCGTTGACTGATAACCACATTTCCTTGGATCAGGATATAACAAGTGTTGCCTGGTTGGCCTTCTTGAAAAAGCATTTGATGGGCCGGTGCTTGGCAAAGTCTTCCTGTGAAAATCAAACTGTCTAAGCTGTCCGTAGGAAGATCTTTAAAAAACGGGGAGGATTGCAGAGCTTGCAGAACCCAAAAGCGGTGCTGAAGGCTTTGTGCTTTTTCAGATTTAATTAACTGATCAAACTCCGGCAAATGTTGAATGCGCAGAACTTCTGAAGGCAGTGTCGTGATCACATCTGCGGAGCGCGGCTGATTTAATAAAAATCCACGCTCACCAAAAATAGATCCGCTTCCTAAAACAGAAACCATCTGGCGGCGTCTGGCATCGAGCACTCGGTAAATCGCAGCTTGCCCTTGTAAGATAATATACAGATCGCGATCCATCATTCCTGATTGTGTTAAACGCATTTGTGCAGGAACTTGAAAGCGTTCCGCCTTTTGCAAAAGGTAATTTGCAAGCTGCGGCTCTAAAGAACGAAAGAAGGGGAGATCACGCGGAAGAACTTTTGTTCCGTGCTGAATTTTTTTATCAAAGGCCGAGTTTTGATATTTGATTTCTTGCGCTTCTGCTTTATTAAAGTATTCGCGGAAAGAGGGATTTACTAAAAGACCTTCGCTCACTAAAAACTGCAAAAGACCATAAAGCTCGCGAAAGCTGACCAGCCATCCTTGTCCCAGGAAAAACTTCACAAGGCCTTCAATGCTTCCGGAATTGCGAAGTACATCCAGATAAGAATATTGAAGAGAGCTCAAACGAAAACTTTTTCGAGTTTCCAAAACGGTCAAAGTTCCCCCATCACCTTGGGGGCTCAGTTGAAATCCTTGAAGCTGGACCTTTTCACTTTCGATCTTCATCCGAAGACTTATCGGAAAAAACAAGCTTAAGCTTACCGAACCAAGGTCGGGAAAGAGGAACTTAGACTCAGGAAAAGTAAGGGTTTGTCATACAATAGCCCTATGGCCATTACCGACTGCAGACATTTCTCAGGTTACAAACCTTGCAACAAGGGTGAAAAGTGTGACTCCTCCTGCGCAAGCAGGGATGTGCCGATCTTGTCTGTATTGATCGTGCATCTGGGCGCTCTCGGAGCTGTTGTTCGCAGCACCAGTTTGCTGAAGGCGATTAAAAGAAAATATCCAGGATCCATGGTGACATGGGTGACAGATGCACCAGCTCATCATCTTCTAAAAAATCATCCTGCAATTGACCGTGTGTTGACGACTTCTGAAGCGGACATGCTTCAGTTAGGAGCGTTGGAATTTGAAGTGGCCTTAGTCATTGATAAATCTCTTAAAGCCATAGGCGTTTTAAAAAGAACAACCGTGGATCAAGTTTTTGGTTTTACCGCAAATCCCCACAATGGCGCCATAGTGCCAGCCACTTCTGCAGCAGAAGAGCTGTGGGAACTGGGGCTTAACAATCACAAAAAATTTTTTGAGAATGAAAAACCTGAAACACAGTTGATGATTGAAGCGTTAGAACTTGGCGATTATCAGCGTGATGATTACTGGTTGCCTCTGACAGAGAGCGAAGCTCGTGAGGCGACCCTGCGCCATTACCAGTGGCTGAGCGAAAGAAATAAAGAAATCATTATCGGTCTTAATACGGGTTGCAGTCCCGTGATCCCTTATAAGAAACTCACCGTGGATTATCACCGCATGATGATTGAAAGAATCCTCAAAGATTTTCCCAAGGCAGAGATTGTGCTCTTAGGAGGCCCTGAAGACACGGACCGCAATGCCTTGATAGCACAAGGTTTGCCCGTTATTTCATCACAGACAGAGTCGGGATTGCGAGACGGACTCATCAGTGTGGCGGCGTGTGATGCCGTGGTAACGGGAGACAGTCTCGGTATGCACATGGCGATCTCGCAAAAAAAACAAGTGATCGCGTGGTTTGGTCCGACGTGCGCTCACGAAATTGATCTTTACGACAGGGGTTTTAAGATTCTCACAAAGAGTCCGTGCAGCCCTTGCTGGAAGAGGACTTGTGAAAAAAACATTATGTGTTACGATCAGGTCTCGTTAGAGGAAATCGTTCATGCCCTTGAATCTTGTTGTGCAAACAGCCTTTCTGGGAGACCTACTGCTCTCCATTCCACTTCTGAAGAAGTGCCGGGAACTTTGGCCTCAACATAAGCTCGCATTAGTCTGCCGCAAAGGTCTGGGTGATTTTTTTCTTAAAACTCATCTGGTCGATCAAGTTTTTGAAATCGAAAAAGGCAAATCCGAAACGTACGCTCAAATCCTAGAGCATCTTCGTTACGTGGAAGTTGATAATTTAATTTCTCCACATCAATCTTTGCGCACGGCTTTTTTCTGTGCGCAGGTAAAGGCCAAACACAAAATCAGTTTCCAAAAAGCGTGGAATTTTTTAGTTTTCTCTAAAAGAACTCAGCGCAATGTACAATTGCCGGATGCAATGAGGCAGTTAAGTCTTCTAGCGCCTGAAGATGCAAATTTGGCCAGTGATCTTGCTCAGTACGTGACGGATGCGAAACCCTATACTCCGGATGCACAAGGTAAACTGCAGGCGCCACCTAAGTGGGCGTCCATGAGTCTTCGTCATCAAGTTTTAGAGCAAGAAGATATTTACAGATCTCTTCAGCAAAAATTTGATCTTAAAGCCTTTGAAGAGGGGAGAGCCGTCTTGCTTTTCCCTGGCAGCGTATGGGCCACTAAGCGTTGGACCGAAGAGGGATTTATTCGCACAGGTAAAGCTCTGCAAGCCAAAGGTTTTCAAATCTATGTGATGGGCGGACCTGGCGAAGAAGCTTTAGCTGAAAAGGTGGCTTCAGAAATCCCAGGGTCACAATCTCTTGCTGGAAAAACAAAGATCATTGAATCAGCGCAGTTGATTGCAAGAGCGGCTTTATTGATTGGCAACGACAGTGCCTCAACGCACTTAGCGGCTGTTTGCGAAACTCCGCTGATCGCTGTATTCGGTCCAACAATTCTAGAATTTGGTTATCGTCCGTGGTCGGCAGAAAGTTATGTCGTGCAAAGAGAAGGCCTTAAATGCCGTCCTTGCGGCAAGCACGGCCATAAAGTGTGTCCCATTAAAACTCACGAATGCATGAAGAGTATTTCTGCTGAAGAGGTTCTTCGCACCGCTGGATTTATTCTTAAATAACTTAATATTCGTAATCGATCAGAGTGCGAAAGTAAGCAGGCACGGGAGCCTTAATGCTGAGGCGCTTTTTAGAGTGTGGATGCGTAAATTCAAGTTTCGCGGAATGCAGCCTTAAATCTTTAAAGTTAGTAGAAGACTTTCCGTATTTAGGATCTCCAACAAGGGGATGACCTTCACCCGCAAAATGAACACGGATCTGATTCTTTTTGCCAGTCACTAAGTTCACTTTCACCAGACTGAACTTATCAGTCTCTTTTAAAACCTCATATTCAGTGATCGCCAATTTTCCGTCATCGGAAGTTTTGCTGGAATGAACAACATAGTCTTCATCTTCCGTCAGATAGCTTTGAATAGTGCCAGATTTTTTCGCCATATGACCGTGAATGATCGCGTAATAAGTTTTCTTAGTCTCTTTCCAGTTGTTCTTTAAATATTGCTGAACCTCTTCGGTCTTAGCAAAAATTAAAACTCCGGAAGTCGCTTGGTCAAGACGGTGAACCACGTAAACGCATTTTGTAGAGCGAGGATTGCCTTTACGAATGTACTGATTCAAAACTCCATGAACGGTAAAATCCCTTTCCCACTTCGCCGCGACCGTGAGCATACCCGGAGCTTTGTTTCCCACAATGACATCTAAATCCTCGTGGAGAATTTCAAAGCCTTTGGGTTGATATTTCTTAGGGATCTTTTTCATGAAGTCCTTAAAACAAAGCGAGGACTATTCCTCGCTAGTGAATTCCTTCACGTTGATTCCGTACTTACGGATTTTACGCAGAAGTGTGTTCTTAGGAATATTGGCCTGAGCCACAGTCTGATTGATGCGTCCGTTGTTGGCTTTTAAAGCACTGATGATAAATTCCTTTTCCATTTCTTCTTTGAAAGCATCAAAATCCAAAGGCCCCGAATAACCCACGTTCGCCGTTTTATCGCCGCTCTCTTTCGGCGCAAGCTTAATAGACTCAGGCAAAGAATCCGCCGTGATAGAGTGAGTGTTCTCAACAATAAACGCGCGCTCAATCACGTTTTCAAGTTCACGAATATTTCCCGGCCAGCGATAGGATTTTAAAAGATCCAGCGCTTCCGGAGTCACACCGTTAATCACGCGGCCGTGTTGTTTTGCAAACTTCTTAATAAAGTTTTGAATCAAAGGCTCGATATCGTCATAGCGCTCACGAAGAGGTGGCAAGAAGATCGGCATCACATTCAGACGATAGAATAAATCTTCGCGGAAAGTTCCTTCTTCCATCATTTTTTCTAAATTGCGATTTGTCGCTGCGATAATGCGTGTTGTGGTTTTCACTTCACGAGTCCCGCCGACAGGAGTGAATTTTCTTTCTTGAAGCACACGAAGAAGTTTCACTTGCATATCCGGACGAAGCTCACCGATTTCATCAAGGAACAAGGTTCCGTTGTTCGCCATTTGGAACTTACCGATTTTCCTTTCAACAGCACCTGTGAAAGCCCCTTTTTCATGACCGAAAAGTTCACTTTCCATTAAGTTTTCTGGAATCGCTCCGCAGTTGATAGCCACAAAGCTTCCTGATTTACGGGGGGAGTTAAAGTGGATGGCACGAGCTACGAGTTCTTTCCCTGTTCCGTTTTCACCGCGAACCAGAACTGTCGTATCGACTTTGCAAAGACGATAGATCAGATTAAAGACCTCTTTCATTTTTGAGGAGCCACCGACAAATTCACTTTCGATGTCATCATCAAAAACCGGATTTGAAAGAGCTAGGCTTGACACCAAATCACGCGCTTCCAAGCTCTTGCGAACAATTTCTGCAAGCAATTGAGGATTGACCGGTTTTTCGACGTAATCGTAAGCGCCTTCTTTGATCGCCAGAACGGCGTCGTGTAAGTTTGAGTGCGCTGTCATCAACACCACAAAAGTACGAGGGTCATGTTCCTTGATCGCCGTCAAGGCTTCAAGACCATTCATCTCTGGCATTTTAACATCCATTAAGACCAGATCCCATTGCTGTTGTTTTACTTTCTCTAAAGCTTCTTTTCCTGTGGAAGCTTCGTCGATTGTAAAATCAATTTCAGGCATTGTTGATTTCAGAATAGAAATCACTGAACGGCGCAGTTCAGCTTCATCATCTACAATCAGTGTGTGGAGTTTGTTCATCATGCAAGCACCTCAGTTTCAGTTTCCGTATCGTATTCAGTATCCAGCGGCAAAGTGAAAGACACAGTGGTTCCGTGTCCCACCGTACTTTCCATTTTCACTTTTCCGCCATGCAGTTCGATAAAATATTTAACGAGATAAAGTCCTAATCCCGTTCCTTTAGTTCTTAAATCCTGGTCGCTTCCGCGAGTGAATTTGCCCCAGACCTTTTCCATGTCTTCGGGCTTAATGCCTTCTCCAGTGTCTTTTACAATGACGTGCACTAGATCATCAGACTCGTGCGAGATCACCTCAATGCGGCCCCCGGCCGGAGTGTACTTCACGGCATTTTCGATGAGGTTGATCACAACCTCTTTGATCAAAGTCGTATCAAACTCCAAAGAAAACATGGGTTCTAAAGAAGTATGAATCGCGATATTCTTTTCACGCGCTAAAGGACGAAGTGATTGCAGAGCTTCCTCGATCACTTCATTGATGTCACCGACGTCCGTGTTGATTTTAAAATCGCGAGACTCAACACGAAGGACTTTCAAGATGGATTGAATATAGCGATTCAGTTCATCACCGTAAAGACGCAAAGACCGAAGATCTTGATTAAGTTCTGAGTCTTGATGCTGTGTCATCAGGCGATCGACAATAGCCTGAATCTTGGCAATCGGTGTTTTTAAGTCATGGGAAATAAGACTGACGAAGTTGTTTTTCAACTGTTCAAGCTCTTGCAGGTATTGTTGCTCTTGTTGCAAGCGGAAGTTTTTCTTTTCAATCTTTGTGGCTTGATAGCCGATAAAGATAATCCACGAAGCCCCTAAAAGTACAAACGGCGAAAAGGCCGGAGACCAGAAATAAAAACTATCAAACACCCACGCCGACAAGGCCGCGAGCAAGGTCCCGATCCAAAGAATAAAGAACAACGCCACGGATTGCGGATAAGTCGTGATTAAGAAAACCGCAATAAGCATCAAGACAAAAAATCCTGAAGCATACCACCAAAAAGAAAGTCTCTTGATCCACTTGTTTCCTAAAACCGTATCTGTCGCGTGCGCCAAAATTTCCGTGCGCGATAAAGTTCCTACGGGAGTCATGTAAGTCGGGGAAGAAGATGTCTCAGCTCCAATGAGAACAATTTTATCTGAAAATGCATTGCTGGGAACTTCGTCGTACATGATTTCGCTTAAAGTGTACTGAGTGAAAACTCGGCTAGAGCCGCGGTAGTTGATCGGAAGCCCCGCTTGTTGGGTAGGAAATTTCTTGTGAGTGATCATCTCCACAAGATGAGGCATGTCTGATCTTTGCGGGAATACACGACGAACAACGCCATCCTCGTCGCGGCGGACTTCATTGTTTCCAAGATTTGTATGATCGCGATTTGAAAAGACCGGCGTTAATACACGCTCTAAACTGTTCGTCGTTGAAGCCCAAACAACACGTGAATCTAAAAATAGTTTTTGTTCTTCAGGAGACAATCGCACGGTTCCGACGTTGTCGCCAAAGTACAACGTCACGCCGACGGAACGAGGATTTTGTCTTAGAATGCGCAAAAGAAGTTCAGACCAGATTTGTTTGTTCCAGAAGAAGCTGTCCGTGATGTCAGTGACTTCGCTCATGTTGTCTAAAAAATTAGTGCGAGATTCATAAATCGCGGCGAAGTCAGATTGGCGAATGGTGATCAGGACGATTTGCGAGGAAGCCTTTTGATCTCCGCGCAGTTGAAATCTTTGGTCGTAAGCATTGATCTCGTCATTGGAAAGGGCCAGGCATCCAATCGCCCAACACAGAATACAGCGGAGCCAGAACCCTCGACGACGGGAGAAGAAACGAAGCAGGACTTCGAGACGGAATTTGAGGTGTTCTAAAGAGGCTTTTTGCACGCGTTGCAACATAGCAAATTTATTAAAAAATTCAACTATTAAAAGGGCTTACAGACGAGCTTGGAACAGGGTATATTGAAAAATATGCATGTTTATCAAGGCGTTCATCAGCTCAGCTCTCCTCTAGAATCCTCTGTTGTCACTATAGGGAACTTTGACGGCGTTCACTTAGGGCATCAGCAGCTTATCGAGAATGTGACTCGCGAAGCTCAGTACTTCGGGGTGCCGTCGGTGGTTTATACATTTCATCCGCATCCAGTGAAAGTTCTTCATCCTGAGAGAGCCACGTATCGCCTTTTTGATCTGAAAGATCAGCAGGAACAGTTTGCAGCCAGAGGCATTGAATACGTGATCATCGAAGAATTCACGAAAGAATTTTCTCAGGTTTCTCCGCAAGATTTTTTGGATCGCTATATTGTTTCACGTTTGCATCCAAAAACTTTGGTCGTAGGGCATGACTTTTCATTCGGAGCTGACCGCGCGGGAAATATTCCGTTCTTAGAAAAATACTGCGCTGAAAAAGGCATTCGTCTGATTATCATTCCGCCGTTTCAGTACGAGGGTGCTGTTGTTTCCTCAACGCGCATCCGTGAAGAACTTAAAAACGGACACGTTGAAAAAGCCAACGAACTTTTAGGTCGCACGTACTACATGCGCGGTCATGTGGAAAAAGGTTTTCAGCGCGGTCGTACGATTGGCGTTCCGACGGCAAATATTCATCCTGATGTGGAATTCATTCCGCGCAAGGGTGTGTATTGTACGCTGACAAAATTCGGTGGACACATGCATCCATCCATCACCAATATTGGTGTGAATCCCACGTTCCAAGAGAATGGCAAAGGTCCCATCAAAATTGAAACACATCTGTTTGATTTTGATGCGCATCTTTACGGTTTGGAAGTGGAGGTGTACTTGTTGCATTTTATTCGCGACGAAAAGAAATTCTCCGGCATTGATGAATTAAAAGCCCAAATCCAAAACGACATCTCTGAAACGCGCAGGTATTTCCGTGAGCACCCACAAAATAGTTGAGTTCCGTCCCGAAGGAATGGGGCACTTTGTGAGGTATTTAAAGTTCCTGTCTGAGAAAAAAGGCTGGGGCTGGGAATTTGAAGTTCATCCTGAATTTTCAAGAGACCTCATGCAAGGGGCAATGGCCGTGAAGGTCGCGCCTTCATTATCTCCCAATATTCTCCCGCAATTGCAAGTGTTGCCAACTTTGGTGCGCACTCTTGAGTGCACGGATTCTTTTTTTGCAGAAAACGGAACTTGGTATCCACGTCTTTTATTACATGAAGCTCTTCGCTTGGTTTTTGTTGAGGAGTCGAATGATTTAGACATTCGCGCGCCCGCGTTTGTGATCGGCGATAATGAAGAAGCCCGAACGGCTTCTTCAGCTTTAGCGGAGATGGGCATCGCGGATATTTACATGGTGGGATCAGGGCGCAAGATGCAACGTCAGAAGGATATTCTTTCGCGCTCGCAGTTGGGAATTCGTTTTCATGTTCTTCCTGCTGAAGAACTTACGCTGCAAGCGGTGAGTGCGGGAATTGTCGTCAATACTGTGGATCTTTCTTCTCAGAAATCCCTTTTGACGGATCTTTCTTATTTCAACTTTATGAGTCCAGCGGGGTATGCGTTGGATTTAAATATTCTTCCGGAACATAATCTTCTTTTAGAAGAAGCCGTGAAGGCGGATTTGCGCGTTCTTCATCCGATCTTAGTCGCTTCTGTGTACACGAAGCTGTGGTTGGATCGTCTCGAAGTGGGAAGTGAACTTTCGCACGAAGAGATTACCGAAAGTTGGAGAGAGTTTTTAAAACAAAATTCCACTTAGATTTTGGTCGGGAAAATTATCTTCTGTCGAGTGAAAGAAAACTATTCTTAGGCCTAGTTACAAAAAATGGCACCCTAGAGTAAAGTGAGTCTAGGGAGACATTAATGTCGTCACTCAAAATAGGTGAAATATTAGTTAAGCAAGGTTTGCTAAAACCTGACCAATTTGCTTTGGCTGTTGAAGAACAAAAAAAGACAGGTCAAAAGCTGACGTCTGCAATTATCCAACTTGGATTTCTTAAGGAAAACCAAATTCTTCGCGCGCTTGAAAAACATTTTGCGGTTCCGGGTGTCGAAGTAAATACATTTGAAATCGATCAAACTGTGATTGCGCTGATTCCTAAAGATGTCTGCGAAAAAAACACGCTGATCCCTTTGCAAAAAGCGGGAACCACGTTGGTGGTCGCGTTCGCGGACCCCTCTAATATTATAGTCAAAGAAGATTTGCGTTTCATCACTCGTTGCCGTATTCAAGCCGTTGTTGGAACGGAGAGTGCGATTGCTTCCGGTATTGAAAAATACTACGGCGGAAGTATCAGCATGAAGAACCTGAACAGCATGAATGCGGATGCACTGGATGAAGAGTTCAGTGTGAACAGTCCTACGGCAGAGATCATCGATCAGGACGGCATGACTGATGATGCGCCGATTGTGAAATTCGTGAACTCCATTTTAGGGGACGCGATCCGCAAAAAAGTTTCTGATATTCACTTTGAACCTTATGAAAAAAAATACCGCGTACGTTTCCGTATCGACGGTAACTTGGTCGAAGCCACGGCTCCTCCGGCGGGAACGGGTGCGGCGATTGCTTCACGTATCAAGATCATGTCCAAACTGGATATCGCGGAGAAACGCCGTCCCCAAGACGGTCGTTTGAAAGTTCGTACGTCCAAAGGGAAAGAGATGGATTTCCGCGTGAGCGTTCTGCCAACTCTTTGGGGTGAGAAAGTCGTTCTACGTCTTTTGGATAAATCGAATTTGCAGCTGGACATGACAAAGCTCGGATTTGAAGAAGACGATTTGAAACTCTTCAAATCGCAAATCAATCTTCCGCAAGGAATGGTTTTGATCACGGGACCGACGGGCTCCGGTAAAACGAATACAATTTATTCAGCTCTTTCGGATTTGAATCAACCGGATGTGAATATTTCCACGGCGGAAGATCCTGTCGAGTTTAACTTAGAGGGGATCAATCAGGTGCAGATGAATCCTGATATTGATTTAACCTTCGCGAGTGCTTTGAAATCTTTCCTTCGTCAAGACCCTGACATCGTATTGGTGGGGGAGATTCGTGACTTGGAAACAGCAGAGATCGCCTTTAAAGCGGCTTCAACAGGTCACTTGGTTGTAAGTACTCTACACACGAACGACGCACCAAGTACGGTGATTCGTTTGACCGAAATGGGAGTGGCTCCGTACATCATCACGTCAACCGTGAACTTGATCGTTGCGCAACGTCTGGTCGGTAAAGTGTGTGAATCTTGCAAAGCTCCAATTGAAGTGCCAGCACAAACCTTGATCAATCTGGGGGTGGCACAAAATGATATTCATGAGTACAAACTTTTCCACGGGAAGGGTTGTGCTAACTGCAATAACACAGGAATTAAAGGTCGTACGGCGATCTTTGAACTTATGCACATGACGGAGAAAATGAAAGAGGCCATCCTCAAGGGAGCTTCAACAGGACAGCTTCGTTATCTCGCGCGCGAACAAGGGATGAGAACTTTGCGCCGTAGTGCTTTGTTAAAATTAAAACGTGGTCAGACAACCATTGAAGAAGTACTCAATGCATCAGTGAAGGACACATAATGAGTTTGACGGAACTTCTTTTGCAGGCAAAAGCGAAAAAGGCGGAAGAATTTTTATTTGTCGTGGGAAGTGAGCCTCGCGTGCGTCTGCCTTCGGGATGGACGAGTTTAAGAACGTCTCCGGCTCTGGTGACAGAGTGGAATCTTTTGCAGCAAAGCTTGCTGAGCAATCAGCAAAAAGCGGTGCTTGAAACAACAGGTGTTGTGCAAGGGGAAGCGTCTTTTGAAAGTGTTCGTATTGGATTTTCTTTTTTTCAGCAAGACACCACGATGAAAGCGATTTTGGATATGGATCTGGATGGCGGACGCCAAGAGATTCAACTTCCTCCGTCGCTTTTGGAAACATGCCTTCGCATGAAGGGGTTGGTTTTACTCTCAGGTCCCGGTGAAGCGGGGCAAGTTTGGGCATTGCACAGAATTTTACAAAAACTCAGCGAAGAAAAATCTTTTGTCGGTGTTGTGTTTTCGCGCAAAGCTTTCCCGCAAGTGCGTGAAGCAAAGGCTTGTTACCTGTATCACAATGGTGAATTCGCTCGTGCGGAAGAAAAAGGAAGTCTTCTGGCGGGTGTCGACATGGTGGTCTTTGACGGTTACTCTGACGAAGAATCTTTTGAAGAAGCTTTGGCTTTGGCAGAAAGAGGAACTTTCGTTGTTTATTCAATGAAAGCTCCTTCCATCACGAATGCTCTTCGCCGTTGTCTGTCTGTATTGGGTGAAAAATACGGCGAGCATGGGGCGCCTCGTTTGGCGGAAGTTTTAAGCATGGCTTCTGGACAATATGCGGTTGCAGGTTTATCCGGAGAAAAAGTTTTTGCTCATGAAGTTTTGTTAATGAAACCTCAAGTGAGAAACATGATTGAAGAAGAAGATGTGAAAGGCCTAGAGAATCTGATGACGAACTCGCCAGAGAACTCCGGCATTCTGACTTTGAATCAGTCTTTGTTACAGCATTTGATCCGTCGCCGCGTGGATCTAAAAACAGCATTTGAAGTTTCTAGAGATCCAGACAACCTTGATCAACTTCTTAAGAAGGTAGGTATCTAAGATGGCTAAATTCCAATACCAAGCCAAAAACTCCGGGGGCCAAATGGTTCAAGGAGAAATCGAAGCCGCTTCCCAACAAGAGGCCATCATTCGTCTTAGAGCGCAACAACTTCTTCCCGTACGTGTTGTGCAATTCGGAGCTGCTCGCGCTTCTGCCGGAAAAAATGCCAGCATCTTTGCTGCTCGTGTGAAGGGTAAAGATTTGCAAATTTTCACTCGTCAGTTTGCAACATTGATCAATGCCGGTATTCCTGTTGTGGACTCTTTAAAAATTCTTTCCGAAGGTCTTCGTCCGGGACTGCTCAAAGAGGCCTCTGCGCAGGTAAAAACTTCGATTGAAGGGGGACGTCGTTTGGCGGACTCCATGGCGCAGGTTCCAAATGTTTTTGATAAATTATACGTGAATATGATTCAAGCCGGTGAGGAAGCCGGTATCCTTGATGGTATCTTGCAACGTCTTGCAAGCTACATGGAGAAATCAGAAAAACTCAAAGCACAAGTTAAAGGTGCCTTGGTTTATCCAATGGTCATCATCGTGGTTGCGATGATCGTTATCGCGGGTATTCTGGTTTTCATTATTCCTAAATTCATGGAGTTCTTTGCCTCTTCCGGTAAAGAGCCACCGATGCTCACGCAAATGGTGGTGAACTTAAGTAACTCCATGATTCACAGATGGTATATTTATCTCGTTGTCCTTGTGGTGGGACCTTTTGCTTTCATGCAATGGATTAAGACCGACGACGGTAAAAATACTTTCGATCGCTTCTTGATGAAAGCGCCTGTATTTGGCGAAGTGATTCAAAAGTCCGCGATTGCGCGTTTGACAAGAACCCTTTCAACACTTTTAGGTTCCGGCGTGGGCTTGATTGAAGCCATTGAGATTTCGGCAAAAACCGCAGGCAATATCGTGATTGAGCAGTCTCTTCTAAGATGTAAAGATTCTGTGACTCAAGGTCGTACCTTTGCCGCTCCTTTGGGTAAGGAAAAAGCATTCCCAGAGATGGTTGTACAAATGATTTCCATCGGTGAGCAGTCAGGTACGCTCGATGTGATGCTTGGAAAAATCGCCGACTTCTATGAAGACGAAGTTGAAACTGCGGTGAAAGCCATGACGTCACTTTTAGAACCTCTTTTGATGGTGGTTCTCGGTGGTATTATCGCCGTTCTCGTAATCGCGATGTATCTTCCGATCTTCAATATGGCGGATGTGGTTCAATAGATGCGTCTGAGTCTGGCGTTTCAGAACAATAAAAATCAAGGGCTGATGGTGGAGTTTGCACGCATCAGCCTCTTTGCATTGATCCTCGCGATCAGTGTGATTTCCAGTATTGTTCAAGAGGGATTCATCAATTGGTCTATCTTGGGACCTTTTTACGGAATCCTGACGGTCGCTTTTGCTTTGCACCTGATTTGGTTTTCTTTTTGGAATGAACTTTTAAAACGTCCCGTTTTATTTTTCTTAGGTTTTGTTTTTGATTCCTTGTTTATTTCTCTTTTGATTTATTACTCAGGGATCAATCAGTCTCTTTTCTTGTTCTTACATTTGGTGAACATTCTTTTGGCGGGGATCGCCTGCCGTGGTGTAGGAGCTGTAACGCTGGCTCTTTTCACTAGTATTTTCTTCTCTGTGGCGGCTTTGTTCTCGCCGGAGATGAAAGCGCTTAATTTCTTTTTTTTATTGGCGCTTAATAACATTGCCTTCTTTTCTGTGGCAGGGCTTGCAGGTTATTTAAGTGAACAGTTACAAAGTGTCGGTAGCGAATTAAAAAAGACCGGTTTGAGTCTGCGTTCTGCGCAAGAGCTTAATGAGGTTTTGATCGAAAATATTCCTACAGGAATGGTGTCTTTCACGGAAGCGGGCGAAGTCGTTAAAGCCAACTCTTCTGCTGTTGAGATTTTAGGATTTTCTGATTTTACTAAATTGAATTGGTTTGCGCTTTTTCCGGAAGTGCAAAAGTCGGAAGGTCTCTTTAAGGGCGACGTTAAATACACGGATCATAAAGACAACAGTTCAAAAATTTTGGGAATGACAGTTTCAAAAATCTACAGCCCTGAACTGCAGGCGCATCTGTCGATTGCTCTTTTTGATGATTTGACAAAAATTCGTCAACTGGAATTTAGTGCCCGTCAGAATGAAAAATTAGCAGCCGTGGGTGGTTTGGCGGCGGGGATTGCTCATGAGATTCGTAATCCATTAGCGGGAATCAGCGGTAGTATTGAAATGCTCACACAAACGGTGAGCAATGAAGACGATAGAAAGCTCATGAAAATCGTTCTTCGTGAAATTGACCGATTGAATAATTTGATCACGGAATTTTTGGATTATGCTCGCCCGGAAACTCCTCCGACAGATCCCGTGGATTTATCTTCTTTGTTTAATGAGATTTTGGATTCCATGCGCCTTAACAAGCAAGTGCGTGAAGATGTCGAGCAAGTGCGCGAGTATACGGAGGGTTTAAAAATCCTCGGCCGTCGCGATAAATTGAAACAAGCGTTTTTAAATATCATTATCAATTCATACCAGGCCATGAACGATTCTCAGAAACCGATGATCGCGGTGAAAGCTCTTGTGACTGAAAAAGAAGTGCAAGTGCGTATTCGCGACGCAGGTTCAGGGATGAGTGAAGCGACGAAGAAGAAAATGTTTGAACCTTTCCACACGACGAAACCAAAAGGCACGGGCCTTGGTCTAGCTGTGACTCATAAAATTTTGGAAGGGCATGGAGCACAAGTCTTTGTCGAGAGCGAAGTGGGCGTAGGGACTGAGTTTATTTTGACTTTTCCAAGAGCAAACTGAGAGAATAGTGTTTAATACACAGGACGTGGGAGCGTATAAATGAAGTCGAGAATTCTTGTTGTCGATGACGAAGAATCAATTCGCGAGTTTTTGGAGATCATGCTCAAGAAAGAAGGGTATGAAGTCACTTTGGCTGAGGACGGCCAAAAGGCGAAAGACCTCCTTACTAAAAAAACTTTCGACATGATCATTTCCGATTTGCAAATGCCTCATGTGACAGGGATTGAACTTTTAAAACACGTAAAAGAATCTTACCCAGACACAGTGTTCATGCTGATCACCGCTTTCGGTACAACGGAAACGGCTGTGGAAGCGATGAAGATGGGTGCTTATGACTATTTGACAAAACCGTTTAAGATCGACGAAGTTCGTTTGAACATTCACAACGCTCTTCGCTCTCGCAATCTTGAAGTCGAAAATAGATCTCTTAAAAAAGAACTCGTTAAAGAATACTCTTTCCAAAACATGGTGGGAAATTCTCCTGCGATGCACGCCATCTACGACATGGTGAAAAGAGTTTCCCAAACTCCAACAAATGTTTTGATCACGGGAGAGTCGGGAACAGGTAAAGAGGTTGTAGCAAAAGCGATTCACTACAACGGTCCGTTGAAAGACCGTCCGTTTGTGACAGTGAACTGCGGTGCCATTCCTGAGAATTTGATGGAATCAGAAATGTTCGGTCACAAAAAAGGTTCCTTCACGGGTGCTGTGGCTGATAAAGCGGGTCTATTCGAAGTGGCTGATGGCGGAACCTTGTTCCTCGATGAGGTCGGTGAGTTGCCGCTGACGATCCAAGTAAAATTACTTCGTGCGATTCAAGAGCGTGTGATCCGCAGAGTGGGTGCGACAGATGACATGAAAGTCGATGTTCGTATCATCGCTGCAACAAACAGAAATCTTGAAGAGATGGTGCAAAAAGGCGGCTTCCGTCAAGATTTGTTCTATCGTTTGAATGTTATCAATATTAAAACTCCGGGTCTTCGTGATCGTCGTGATGATATTCCTTTGCTCGCTGGTCACTTCCTTAAGAAGTACAACGAGCGCTTGGGAAAAAACATCGGCGCAATCAGCACAGAGGCGATGGAAATCCTTAAAAAGTACGACTACCCAGGTAACGTGCGTGAGCTTGAAAACTTAATCGAGCGCACTGTGGCTCTTGAAGGTGGCGCGACAATCTTGCCTGAGTCTTTGCCTCCAATGGTAAATACGTCTTCAGGTCGCAAGATGGCTTCATCGAATGAAATCGAAATCGGTGATGATGGTGTTGATCTTGATAAGGTGATGGGACAAATCGAAAAAGAATTGCTCATCAAAGCCATTCACGCTGCCGGTGGTGTTAAGAAGAGAGCTGCCAAGCTTCTTCATATTTCTTTCCGATCTATGCGTTATCGCATCGAAAAATACAACTTAGGTGTTGTGGGTGATGACGAACTTGATGATGAATAATTCTTAAAGAGAAACATTAATTCTTGTGAAAGGGAGCGTTAGCTCCCTTTTCTTTTTGCGAAGTTTCGCTATCCTAACAACATGAGCGTAAAAAAAGTCTTAATCCCTCTTCCCGGCACTGACTTTGACCCCACCGAATCCGCGGTGCCTTGGCGCATTCTTACCAAAGCGGGTGTGCAGGTTGTATTCGCCACTCCTGACGGAAAAGCCGCTTCTTGTGATCCGCGCATGATTTCGGGAAAAGGTTTGGGACTGCTGGCACCCGTTCTTGTGGCTGATAAAAATGGCCAAGCCGCTTATCGCAGTATGATTGCGAGTGCGGAGTTCGTAAATCCTATTTCTTGGGACCATATCAAAGCCGAAGATTATGACGGTGTTCTTCTTCCGGGCGGCCACGCGCCAGGAATGAAAGAGTATTTGGAATCTAAAACGTTGCAGTCGGTGATTGTGGATTTTTTTGAAATGCACAAACTTGTCGGAGCCATCTGTCACGGCGTTGTCTTGGTTTCTCGCAGTGTTGGAAAGAATGGTCAAAGTGTTTTATGGGGAAGAGTGACGACAGCGCTTTTAAAATCCCAGGAGCTGTTAGCGTGGTCGCTGACTTGTTTGTGGCTTAAAGATTATTACCGCACGTATCCGCAAACGGTGGAAGATGAAGTGACAGCCAGTCTTCGTACGCCAGGAGATTTTCAGACGGGCCCTGTGGCTTTGTTGCGCGATAGTGCCGAGAAGTTAAACCGAGGTTTCGTCGTGGAGGATCGAAATTATCTTTCTGCACGATGGCCCGGCGATGCACATCTCTTTGCGACGAAGTATTTGCAGAAGCTTCTGACCTAAGGCGAGTTTCGGGTATTTTCAGCTTGAGAGCTTCGTCAGCAGATGTTTTGCTTAGATCTGTCTGGAGGCTCGATGTCGACAAAAGAAAATAAAAAGGTTGTTTCTCTTCTTAATGAAATCATCGAAATGGAAATTTCAGGTGTAGTTCGTTATCTGCACTATGCTTTGATGATCAAAGGTCCTAATCGTATTCCTATCGTGAAGTGGTTTCATGAACAAGCCAACGAAGGTTATCAACATGCATCTTTGATTGGTGAAAAGATCACAGCGTTGGGTGGACATCCTTCTTTGAAGGTGACTCCAGTTCCTGAAACCAAAACACACAAAGTTTTGGACATTCTTAAAGAAAGCTTGGATTTCGAAGAAGCGGCTTTGAAAAAATACAAAGAAGTGTTGAAGCATTGTGAAGACGATGTGGCTTTGGAAGAAATGATTCGCGGTATGATCCGTTTGGAAACAGAGCATATCGAAGAAGTCGTTAAGATGCTCGACACAAACTAAGATCAAAGATCTCTATATATTGTATTTCAAAGGCGGATGCTTAAAACATCCGCTTTTTTTGTGTCCTACGCGGGCGGTCTTAACAATTCCCAAACAGGGTCCTGACATAAGCTTAGCGGAATCACAACGTGATATTCGCTCTGGAATCTTCTAAATTTCGCGCCATCTGAAATGGCTCAGAAAAAAAGGAGAGTTCCATGAAATATTCCGTTTTAGCGGTGGCTTTGCTGATTTCTTCAGCATCATTCGCTCAATCTAAACATTTGTTCTCTGGCTCTGACACTCTTGGTGGTGTGATGACAGATGCTATTATCGCAGCTGGTCTTGATCAATCCATCGGTTATGTTGGTGGTGGCTCTAGCGTTGGTGAAAAAGCATTGGTTAACGGCGAAATCGGTATCGCTCCAATGTCACGTCCGATGAAACCTGAAGCTATTGCGCAAGCGCAAGCAGCCGGTGTGACTCCTGTTGAACACGTGATTGCTTTGGATGGCGTTTCTGTTTTCGTTAACGGTACAAACGGCACTCCAGGTTTGGATTTGAACACGTTGGCTCGCATTTTCTCTTGCGAAATCACTTCTTGGGCGCAAATCCCAGGTTCTGGTAAATCAGGTGCGATCAATGCTTTCCGCCGTGATGACTTGTCTGGAACAACAGACACTTTTAAAACTTTGGTGGGCGTTAAAAAATTCGGAGCTTGCGTAACAATCGTTCATGAAACGGCTGATATCGCTGAAAAAACGGCAACGGATGCAGATGCTATCGGTTACGCAGGTTTGAGCGGTAAGAACGAACACAACCGTGAATTGGCGATCTCTGCTACGGGAACTGCTTATGTAGCTCCAACTGCGGGAACAATCCGCAACGGAACTTACCCACTTTCTCGTAAGTTGTTCGTTTATGAAGCTTCTGGTGCACGCACTCCAAACAAAGCGGAAGCGCAACTTCTTGAACAACTTTTGGATCGTTCTTTCCTTGATCCTATCGTTCAAGATCACGATTTCGTCACTCTTGATTAATAAGGTGTTTAAGTGAAGCGACTCACACTTCTGCTTATATCATTGTTCACGCTTGCTTCCTGCGGAGGAAAATACACTCCCGGGGAGCAAGACCCTTTAAGAGCAATGCAATGCCCGAATACCGATAAGACGTACAGTTACGACGAAATCGAGTATGAAGGCGGAAAAGGCACGGGCCTCGTTAGTTTCAGCGACCTCCGCGATGGAATTAATTCGGCCTGCATGAGTTGCCATCAGGCTCCCGCACAAAGCGGGGGCTTTTCGTACATTGATTCCTATCGTGGTGAAGTCAGAACCATCGCAGGGAAAACACAATTCTATCCGGGATTTGTGGAAATCGCGGATAAAGTCACAGAATATATTTTCCACGCAGATCCCGATAAACGCATGCCTCCGACGGATCGCCGTCAAAAAAATCCAGAGGCTTTCATCAGTCTTGGAAAAAAGATTCAAGCTTGGGTTGCCGCAGGAAAACCTGATGGCAGTTTTTCTTTAGATCCTAATGCTCTGCCTGAAGCTCCACGTAAACCTCGCTTCCGAGGCAGTCAAAGTGGAAACTGCACGCCGAATTCAGAAATCATCGGCTTTGATTATTGGAAAGACCGTGAGTTTGCGAGCATGGAAAAGTTGCCGCAAAACTTAGCGGACACGGATTTATTTTCTTTAGATGCTTATGAGCTCGCGAAAAAAGGAACGGTGGCTTACACCGTGGAATATCCTTTGTGGGCCGACAACAACGGCAAAGGCCGTTGGCTTCATCTTCCTATGAAACTGGAAGGTTTAAAACTTGTTCGTCAAAAGGCAAAGTACATCGAAGGACAAGAAAACTTCTTTGATATGCCGGAGAACACGCGCCTTTATAAATTCTTTTATAAAAAAATTAAAATGGCCAACGGAAAAACTCGCTACAAGCGTATCGAGACACGCATTATTGTTGTGCGCAAACCTTGGCAAAAAAGTCTTTTTGGCACTTACAAGTGGGACGACTCGGAACAAACAGCGACTCTTGTCGAAACTCCCTATCGTGACGGAACTCCATTTAAAGACACGGTCTTTACTGTGACGGTGGATGAAGTCGCAAAAAAAGTGCGTAACTATGCAATTCCAGGAAGTCAGCGCTGTATTGATTGTCATATGGGTTCGCAAGGTCAAAACTTCGTGATTGGATTTTCCCCTCTGCAACTTCATCGCAGAAACATTGGAGAAGCCGGACGGGAAGAGCCTGTGCAGTATTCTGATCTTACACAAGTGGAGCGTTTAAGAAGTTACGGATTTATTGAAAATGCACCTGTCGAACGAGAATGGCCGATCTTGGAAAAAACTGGAACAAGTGTCGCGCGCAATGTCTATGAAACGCGTGCCGCGGGTTATATGGTTGGTAACTGTGCCCACTGTCACAACCCGAATGGTCTTGCGTTCACAAAAGAAAATGGCATTACGCTAAACCTCACGGCAGGATCTGTTTTCTCTTTCAATACGAAAACTCGTTCAACACAGATTCCATCGCGTTTGATCGTTCACCAAAACGGCGATTTGGATCAAAGCCATATTTGGAGAAAAGTGGCGGATTCTTCTCAACAGTTGGGTTTAACAAGCCAGATGCCGATGAATACTCCAGGCGGACCTGACTGTGGCATTTTGCGCATCATGGGTAAATGGGTGCGCAGCTTTGAAAGCGAACAAGCCGCGGAGCTTTGGGAACCCACTTGCAAAAAAGAAAATGATTTTAAATGGATCGATCAGGATTTCACGGTCTCAACAAGTGATGTGTTTGTGCCAAGAAGATCGGATTGGAATGATCCGGTTTCAGGAATGCCAGTGAAGTTCCGCAGTCTTGAGTTAACGCCCGAGTTAGAAAAGGCCATCACGCAGGAAATTCCTGTGGGTTACTGGAATAAAAAAGAGATTTGCAGTTTTCCCGATAAAAATCTTCCTAAAGAAGAACAGCGTCCTTGGATGATGAAGGGAACTCAACCGAAACGTCCGTTTGGTGAAGTTTATTATTCAACACCAGGGTCGTGGTACTTCCGCACGTCTTGTATGAAATGCCACGGGCCGAATGCTGATGGAAACTCCTCACTGGCTCGCGGAATTATGCAGTGGTCAGGCGGAAGTGTGCGTGTTGCCGATCTTGCTAACGGCATGTTCGGTAAGCACGGGGAAAACTTAAAAACATTTGATAGTGGTGGAAAAAACTATGCGCCTCAGTATTTATTCTGGATGGCCATGGAGGGAACTCGGGTGCAATTCCCTCCGGAGCTTTCAAGCTTCGTTGGAAAACACGGCGGTCAGATGCTCAATCAAATGCGTGAGAAATGTTTAAACCAAATTTCTACGGCCAAGACATCATCGCCTGTATTTATGGATCACGAGATCTTTAATAAAGTCTGTTTTGTGAACAACTTGCATCCAGGGCATCCGGATTTGGCGTTTAATCCAAACACCAATAAACCACTCTATCCGGAAAAAGTGGAAGCGTGGTTGGATCGCGCGGCCTTTAATATTGGTTATGCGATTTTCTATTATTTAAAAGATATGTCTCAAGGTGTTGTTCGACCTAGCAACGACCAATGTGAAGTTCTTTATCCTAAGAAGGAGCAATAGTTATGAAATACGTTTTATTTGTTTTATTTTTTATGTGCTCTCCCGGTTTTGCGGCGACGTCTTTTAAGATGACGAAGGAAAGCGGCACGACAAATTTCTTAGCGATTGGAAATCCCAGCGCGATCCGTATTGACGGAAAAGGCGAAGGACCTGAAGGAACTTTGTTGGCGCAAGAAAAGGGCGAAAACTGGATTGTCTCGGGCGACCTTCGTGTGAACCTTAAAAACACGGATACCGGTATTGCTCTTCGCGATCGTCATATGAAAGAAAAATATCTTGAAGTCGGTAAATTCGAAAATGCGACTTTAACAGTCAACGATCTGACGGTTCCAAAAAATGCGGTGACTAAAGAATCAGAAACAAAGTTGCCGTTTACTGGAACTTTAGATCTGCATGGAATCAAGAAGCCTGTGCAAGGCGAGTTTGTTGTGAAGTCTTCGAAAGAAGGCCTCAAAATGACGGCGAGCTTTCAATTAAAACTTTCTGATTTTGGTATCGTGATTCCTTCTTTTGCGGGCATCACGGTGGCTGACCAGGTTGAAGTGAACACGGCTTCTACAGTCGAGAGGCTGCAATGAAAATAAATCTGCTTTTTGCAGTGCTTGTGGCGACGGCTCTTGGGGCTTGCAACTACAATCACGTCAAAAAAGAAAATGCGGCAATGGGTGGAGGTCTTGGTAAACAGGAAGCCATGATTGCTGCCAGCCTTGATTACCAAAGCTTGAATATGGCAGTGATTGGACCAGAGTGTCTTCGCTGTCATTCAACTCCGGGGGGTGTTCAGGGAGGTTTGAATCTTGAAACCTATCAACAAGTGCGCGCAAATCTAAGCCGCATTTATTATCGCTCGATCGAAAAAAGAGACATGCCGTCAGGTGGTTTGGGCGCAGCTCAATATGATTTGCTTAAAGCCTGGATTGAAGCCGGAGGACCTGAGCGCAACACAGGTCGCGGTAACGCCCGGCCGATCAAAGGACCTATCAACTGGCCTGTGATTAAAAACCAAGTTTTAAAATCAAGCTGTCTTGATTGTCATCGTGGTGCCAACGCGGATGCAGGGCTTGATTTTGAATCACTGGATGTTGTGAGAAAAAACATCGGACGTATTTTTGATTCGGCCATTGTGAAGCAAACCATGCCACTAGAACCTTATGGAGCTTTGACGGAAGCTGAAAAACAAGCCCTGATGAAGTGGATTTCGCAAGGAATGCCAGAGTGAAGTATTTTTTCGTTCTTGTTCTGTTTTTATTTGCTAATAAATCTTTCGCTTACCCTGAAATGATTCGACACGGTTACGTGAACTGCATGGCCTGTCACACGACTCATCAAGGCGGAGACATGCTCTCAAAATATGGCCGGGAGCTGGGGAAAGAGCTGTTCTCCCGCAACGATTCTATTTTTAAAGCTCCTAATGCTGAGAAAAATTATTGGGAAATTGAGACGCCCGAATGGTTGCGTGTCGGTGCGAACGTTCGTCTTTTACAAACCATGACGGAAAATTCAGTGGCTTCCAAGGGCCGCTTTATGTTTATGCAAGTGGATATCGATACGCTTTTTAAGGTGAGCGATAAAACAATTGTGTATGTCTCTGTCGGTCGCTATGAACCGTCAAAGTCTGATGCTGAGTGGAGAGATTTTATCTATATGCCAAGAGCGTGGGCTCAGTATTCCGAAAACTGGCGCGGCGGAGCTGAAGCCGCTTCTTTGCGCGCAGGACGTTTTTATCCTGTGTACGGTTTGAATATCGCTGAGCACACTTATGTGACCCGTCGTTATTTAGATTTTAATCCGGGACAAGAAAGAGTTTCAGCGGAACTTGCGTGGAGCAATGAAAACTACCAGGTCGTTGCAACGGGTCTTGCCCAGCGCGCTCGCTTTGACAAATACGACGATGAAAAAGGTTACGTTCTGCAAGTTTCCAAGGTATTTGGAAAAACAGCGCGTGCCGGTGTGAATATCTATCGTAGTAAACTCTCACAACAAGGTGGAGATCAGGATAAAGCGTTCGAAGGTATTTTCGCTTTGATTGGCTGGACTCCGGAAATATCAATACTGTTTCAAGCTGATAAGATTTATTATCCCGACGGAAAAACAGGATTCGTTGATTTCTTAAAATTGGGTTATGAGTACACTCAAGGTGTGCAACTTTTCCTGACTCAAGAATATTACAACGCAGATACTGAGAAGACAGATCCCCATTTGGAGTCTTACGGTATTGGTGTTCAGTATTTCCCATTTCCTAATTTTGATTTCTTTGCCACGTACAAAAAAACAAAAGACTCGTCACAGCTTGATGAATATCAAAATGTGGTTTGGTTGATTGCACATATTTATTTGTAGGAGTTTTTATGAAGTTCGGTCTTGTATTATTCATTCTTATCGTAACGTGTTTTGCAAAAGAGCAAACTACCGTTGTGACACCTTCTGAGACTAAAGCTGCAAGTGAAATGACGATGCCAAAAGAGGAAGCGACGCCAACTCCGGCGCCTGCACCACCACCAGCTGTGGCAACCACCGTCGCTGATGTCATTCCAAAAAAAGAAACTCCAAAAGAAGAGCCCTTTCAATTTTTTGGTGACTTCCGTTATCGCCAGCAGATGGAAACACAAGCTCCAAAACAACAGCGAAGCATTCAGCGTATTCAAGCGCGTTTTGGATTAACCAGTCAGCTTCATGAAGATTTAAAAGTGACTTTGCGTTTGATGACGGGAAGTTCTGCGAATAGCGGAAATCAAACTTTGGGCGACGAAAAATCCCCCGGGATGCCTCGCCGTAATTTTGGCTTGGATCAAGCGTTCTTTGACTACAGGCCCCTCTCAGTTTTAAATATTTACGGCGGCAAGATGCCACAGCCACTGACGTTTGCGGGGAAAAACCAAATGCTTTTGGATCGTGACATCACGTTGGAGGGTTTAGGTCTTAAATACAATCAGCCGTTAAACGATGAATGGAGTTTCTTCACTCAGGGAGGAATGTTCTGGGTGCGTGAAAACTACGACTCCCAATTCGGTGAAGAACAGACGGATAATTTTTTAAATGCGATTCAAATCGGAGCGCAGTGGAAGAAACAAGATTGGACCGTTCTTTTGGGCGTGGGTTCATTCTCATATACAGATCTTAAGGACAATCCTCCGGCGAATATCACATCGGGCGCAACAGGCAACGGCAATACGCTGGATATCAATGGCAACTATCCGACAAACTTTGACATCGAACAGGCGTTTATCGAAGTCAAAAAGAAACTCGGCTCTTGGGATCTTTCAGCGTTTTATGAAACTCTTAAAAACAAAGATACAGATACACTTAATAAGGCCCACGCTTATGGTCTGATTGCCGTTTACAAGGCTTGGAGTCTGACGTGGACTCAAGAGGAAGTGCAAAAGGATGCCGTGCTGGGTGTTTTCACAGACTCTGATTTTGGTGGAGGTGTGACTTCCACGCGTGGTCAGGTGTGGAGTCTCGCATATAAAATCACAAAGAAAGTGCAAGTGCAGTACACAGTGTTTAAGAATGAAAATTCAATCGACACCATTCCGATGAACTATGACCGCACTCACATAGATCTTTTAATGACGTTCTAACTTATTTGCAAACCAGGGTGTGGATGATATCGCTGGCGTAAGCGTAAAGCATATCTTCCTCGCCTTGGAACTCAGGGCGTCCCATCATCAAAGACACGACAAGTTCTTGCGAAATGCGACGAGCTTTGCTGAAGTCATCCACCGTTTTGTTTTCAATGACAATGATCGACTTTTCTTTTCCAGATATTTTGAAAACACCTTCTTTAGGATCTTTGAGATCTTGATACCTATGAAGGTTAATATCTTCTAAAGTCACCTGTGTGTCAGAACCCGTTTGTTCGACAACAAGCTGGTGAGTTTGCGTGGTTCCTACGCAGCGACTGACCGGCGCCGCAAAAGCGGGAAGAGTAAAAAGAAATGCTAATGATGTGATGACGATTTTCATGATGACCTCCTAAAAAGGGAAGTCTTAGCTTTGAGTTTTAAAAAAGACCAATTATCAATTCTTCATTTCGCCTTATTAACAAATTTCTATCTAAAATATGTATTCCTCCAAGGCGTTTTGACTTCAAACCCTGTTTTTGCTCGGATCTGACAAGGAGGATCTATGGTGTCCGCTCAAATTCTTGTCGGAAAAGGGGATGTGCCATGTCTTTTGGAGGCCCGCTACGCCAATCGACATGGACTTATCGCAGGAGCTACGGGCACCGGAAAGACGGTCACTTTGCAAGTACTTGCAGAGGGCTTTTCAGATTTAGGAATTCCTGTTTTTCTGGCGGATGTAAAAGGTGATCTGGCAGGTCTTTCCCAAGCTGGAAAAAACGATCCGAAACTTATCGAGCGGGCACAGTCCTTAGGAAAAGAGGGTTTTCAGTTCCGCGCTTATCCGGTTATTTTTTGGGATGTCTTTTCAGAGAAAGGGCACTCGGTGCGTTCAACCATTTCAGAGATGGGCCCCTTGTTGTTGGCGCGTTTGATGGATCTGAATGACATACAAACCGGAGTTCTCAATTTAATCTTTAAATATGCCGATGATAACGGGCTTCTGCTTTTGGACATGAAAGATCTAAAAGCTCTGGTAAGTTTTGCCTCAGAAAACACGGAAATTTTTGGTAAAGACTACGGAACCGTAAGCAAACAGAGCTTAGGAATCATCCAAAGAGAACTGTTAAGTCTTGAAGAGCAAGGAGCTGACAAGTTTTTTGGTGAACCGACGTTGAAGTTAACAGATTTTATGCAAACAACACTGGAAGGGCGCGGACACGTTAATATTTTGGCGGCAGAAAAACTTTTTGCCAATCCCAAACTCTATGCGACCTTTTTATTGTGGCTGCTCTCCGAATTATTCGAGACGCTGCCTGAAACGGGTGATGCTCCTTTGCCTAAGATGGTTTTCTTTTTTGATGAAGCCCATTTGTTGTTTAACGATGCTTCAAAAGCTGTTTTAGAAAAAGTGGAACAAGTCGTCCGCCTTATCCGCTCCAAAGGAGTGGGCGTTTATTTTATTACACAGAATCCTCTGGATGTGCCCGAAAAAATTTTAAGTCAGTTGGGAAATCGGGTGCAGCATGCTCTTCGGGCGTTTACTCCCAAGGATCAAAAATCCGTGAAAGCTGCTGCTGAAACGTTTCGTGCCAAACCCGGTTTGGATGTGGCGACGGTCATCACAGAGTTGGCTGTCGGGGAGGCCTTGGTCTCAATGCTTGACGAGGGCGGCGTGCCTTCTCCAGTAGAGCGCGCAAAAATTTGTCCTCCGCAGTCACGCATGGGAACGATCACGATGGAGGAGCGCCAGGCGGTGATGAGTCGTTCTCCATTTAAGGATCAATACACACAAGCTGTGGACCGTGAGTCGGCGTATGAAAAACTGCAAGCCCGAACGCAAGAGAAAGTCGCAGAGCCTGACTCAAAGAAAAGGTCTGGCAAAGAACCCGACAGTGTTTGGGAGATAGCTGCAAAAAGTGCCGTTCGTGCTGCCAGTTCAAAAGTGGGCCGTGAAATTGGTCAGTCGTTATTGCGGGGAATCTTGGGTTCTTTAAGTAAAAAGTAAAGGGCTTGTCGGTCCTTAGAGGCAAAAGTTGACCCTTTAGTATCATTGGTTAGAATCATCTTAATTGTTTTTTAGGAGATTTTTATGCGCGTTCAGTTTGTTGTTATCGCTCTGGGATTTCTTTTCTCTTTAACAGGAAATGCGGCTCAAAGATCCTTCACGGTTTTTTCTTCAAAACAAATCACTCCCAAAGTGGAGAGATTCTACGGACAAGATGGCAATGCTTTTGCGACGATGTTTTGCAATCCCGAATCACCGCAGGTAATGATCGTCGACAGTCGCTTGACGGACTTAGATGGAAAAACATTTTTGTTCGGCTCTTTGCAAGCGTGTGAAAAAGGTCGTGCGGATGCGCGCAACTCTTTAAACAAATGTCTTGTTGAACTTGTCATTGATACGACAACTCAAGCGGCTGTTGTGAAAGTGAGCCGTTGTAAATAGCTCACTTTAACGCAGCGTTTCGATGCGCGGCCCAACGCGTTGACGGAAGTTCCAACCAGAGAGAGTTTCAATATCTTGGAGGCTCCAGTTGGTTTCAAATGAACTTGTTAAACGTCGTCGTATTTTGTTAGTAACCGCTCTTTGCTGTTTGGTTTCGGTAGCGAGCATGATTGTCGCGAAAATCCTGTTGATGGGCATCGCACTTTTCACAAACCTTTTTTATTTCCAAAAATTTTCTATCGAATATTCTTCGCCTGCGGATAATCACCTGGGAATTTGGGCGATCTTCATTCCGGCGATTGGCGGGGTGATTGTTGGTATTATGGCGAAGTTCGGCTCGCCCGGCATTCGTGGTCACGGCATTCCTGAAGCGATGGAAAACATTCTGCAAAAAGAGAGCAGAATCCCACGTCGAATGACATTCTTAAAACCTATTTCGTCAGCAATTGCGATTGGCTCTGGGGGACCTTTCGGTGCCGAAGGACCGATCATCGCAACAGGTGGTGCTTTAGGTTCTTGGTTGGGACAAATTGTTCCGGTGAGCAGTTATGAGCGCAAAGTTATTTTGGCAGCAGGAGCGGCGTCGGGAATGACCGCTATTTTCGGAACACCATTTTCAGCGGTGTTGTTGGCGATTGAACTTTTGCTTTTTGAATACAGAGCAAAATCATTTATCCCCGTAGCACTTGCAACTGTCGTGGCGTCCACTTTGCGCGCGACAGTGATGGGTGGAGAAGCTTTCTTTACGATGCCTCCGATTCACTCTCCAGATTTGATCAGCTTGTTTATCTATCTCGCCTTCGGTGCGTTGATGGGAGTTCTTGCCGTTGGAGTTACGAAGTCGGTTTACTGGATCGAAGACATGTTTGAGAAACTTCCTATTCATTGGATGTGGTGGCCTGTGATTGGCGGTCTGGTTGTGGGCTTGGTCGGACTTATCGAGCCTCGCGCCTTGGGGGTCGGATATGACAACATCACAATGAGTCTTGCAGGTAAGCTGAGTGTTGGCGCGGCTGTCAGTATTTTTGTTTGGAAGTTTCTTGCATGGTCGGTTGCCTTGGGAAGTGGAACTTCTGGAGGAACGCTAGCACCGCTTTTGACTTTAGGATCTGCCTTTGGATTTTTAGTGGGAACGGGGCTTGCGTTTTATTTCCCAGAACTTCACACAGATGTTTCAACAATGGCTTTGATCGGAATGGCAGCACTTTTTGCCGGTTCTTCGCGGGCGCTTCTTGCATCCGTACTGTTTGCGCTTGAAGGCACGCAACAGCCCGTGGGAATGGTTCCGCTTTTAGGTTGCTGCTCCATCGCGTATTTGGTTTCCTCCGTCTTGATGAAAAACACGATCATGACTGAAAAGATCGCCCGCCGTGGCGTCTCTGTTCCGCATGAGTATTATTCGAATCCGGGATAAAAAGGGAAAGATGGCTTCACTGCCACCGTGGAAGTGAAAAATCTGCTTTCTTCAATCTGAATAAATCAGTTTCAACATCGAGAAGAAGTATCCTACGGTCGAATTTCATGCCCAATTTTTCCAGAATTTTTTTCGAGGCTGCATTGTCTGGAGTCACCGTTGCGGTGATTTCGGATAAATTCAGCTTTTGAAAAGCATGGTCACAAAGCGCTTTGGCAATTTCCAATCCATAACCTTTGCCCCAAGCGGTTTCACGAAGGCGGTAAGTGATGTCTACCAAGTTCTCGTTGTTATATTGCCAGGGTGTTAAACCGCCTATGCCAATCAAAGAGCCCGTGCTCTTTTCCCAGACACCCCATTTTCCTAGACGAGTTTCATTATACAGTTGGATAGAAGTGCGAATCCAATTTAGAGCAGATGCATGGTCGGTCTGACGGTAAATAGTAATAAGATGAAGATTGAAGCCGTTGTCTTGAGTTAGATTGAAAAAATCCTGAGTTTGGCTTTCAAGCCAAGGCTTTATTTCCAGACGTTCCGTTTCAATCATATTCGATCCTTTTGGTGGCCCCACGTGGACTCGAACCACGATCGACGGTTTAGGAAACCATTGCTCTATCCTGTTGAGCTATGGGGTCGCTGTTAAGTATAAATATATATGAGGTAAAATAAGGCACGCAAGCCATGGAGCTCCAGAAGGCACAAGTTTTAATGCCGTATTTTTGGAATCGTGGTAAAAAGATTTCTATGCGGACGATCTCTAAAATCCTTTTAATCATTCTAATAGGGCCTTCAATGCTTTACGCAAACGAAAAGGCTCTTATCATCAGCGGCTTTGATGATGTTTTACGTCAGGCTGAAAATACGGGATTGGTTAAATCTGCTGTTAAAATTTTAGAAAAAGACAAAACCTTTGCAGGAATGCCGGAGTTGTATTCGGTGATTTCAAAACAGGAAACCGCACCGCATTTTTATGTGGTCAGTGCGATTTCGTCGTGGTTTGAAAAACGCATTTCCGATTTTCTAAGGGCTTCCGGTTATCCTGAAAATCACCGTTATTTACGAAACTGGCTCACAGAGTGGTCGATTGAAGATTTTAAAATCTCGCGCATTGAAAAAATCGTGGAAGATCATCCGCAAAGAAAATTTATTGTGATCTTTGATAACTCAGAGCCAAGCGTCCAGATGGCGACAGCCCTTCACGAAAAATTTGGCGATAAAATCCAGGCGATCTATCTGCGTGAGGTGGTTAAAAAAGAAACCCCATCATCAGCCATTTCGTTCTTCACCGCTTTTGATATCGCGATGAATGAATTCGCGTCCGGTCGCATGACAACAGAAGAAGTGCAAGCTGTAGGGCAGGCGATTCTCAAAGAACCCCATGCAGAGCAAATAATTCCCTCTTATGCTCTTTGCCCGTCAGAAATGAGATGCAATGGAGTCAGCGCAGAACTTGCTTCGCTCTGCCAAGACGTCCAAAAACATTTACAGTCCGTTTGCGCGCAACACTAAGTGCATCCGCGAATCAGATAAAGAATCAGCAAAATAGGAATCGGAACTCCTATCAGCCATAATAAAATCCAACCGATTTTTCCGGATTGATTTTTGTTCGCCATAAGCCCCTCCTTGGTCTTACGAAAACTTCAAAATCTTTTTTTATTTTATAATAAGTCGGGTAAATAAGAAGCCATCCATGTGATGGCTTCTAACATTTATAAACTCTTTTGCAGAGGGGACTGAAGCACAGGCCACGTGCTTTTAAGAACAGCTGGACGGCCTTGGAACACAAGAATACCGAAAGTTCCATAGTGAGTTAAGCGGCCAGCCCACTCGACGGGATTGTTATCTTTGCTCCAGCGAACCCACACGAGGGGTTGCGCTGGATTGTTCTTTAGTCTTGTGACTAAAACCGTGCTTGTGTTTTCAAGCAAGAACTCTTGACCGTCAATCGTCATCTTCTTGTCAGTCAGTGAGAACTTTTGATCCAAAAGCTGCGCTTTCATAAAACTCGCAAAAGCATCTTTATCGCCGACGAAAACCAAAGCTCCTTCCAAAGCGATCTGTAAAGAGTCCGTTACTGCGGTGAGGGTGCTTTTACCTTCGGCAGATTGAGCCCAAGTTTGCGCGAATTTTTCCGCATCGGCGTTTTCTTTATCAAAATAAAAATTCACAGAAGCGCTACCAAGAACGGAGGATAATGTGGCAGGACGTTCTTCTAAATAAAGATCGCGGAAGATATGAAAATCAGGATCGACAGAAATATGCACGGGCTTTGAGCGGCTGATCAATGAGAACACACCAGACTTGTCGGTGAGGCGAGCAAGCTGACGAACTTCCTCTCCAGATTCTAACTTCCAAACTACGGGAATAGACAAGTCGTACATTTCAGCTTGTTTTTGAGAAAGCAGGTAAGTGGTACTATAAGAACCGTCCAGCCATCTCATTACTTTCGCGTCTGTCAGTTCAACTTTGGGAGCGCCAGTGCGATCAAGCCATTGCGTGAAGAAGCCTTGCAGATCTTGGTTCGTGATTTTTTCGAAACTTTTTTGAACCTCATTAAAAGAAACGCGTTGAAACAGATTCTCAGTATAAAAATCTTGAAGAGCTTTCTTGAAAAGATCTTTTCCGAATTTAAACTCTAACATGTGAAAGATCATCATGGACTTGCTATAGCCCACAGCTTGAGAGCTGGAATTATGACGGCCTTTAAACTGGCGTACCGGAAAATCTTTCCCGGCATTTGCAGAAACAAAATCACCGTAATTGATCAAAGCATTCATGCGATAGCCGCGTTCGTTGCCGACTTTTTCCTGTTGCCAATAATCCGCCATGTACGTCGTTAAGCCTTCACTCCAGTTGCCTTTTTCATAATCAACGTAAACGCTATTACCCCACCAGTTGTGCAAAACCTCATGTGGCAAAGAAGAATTTAAAATGAACGGCAAGCGGATAACCGTAGGCCCCAGCAAAGTAAAGCTAGGCATTCCGTAACCTGTTTCCCAGAAGTTTTCTACGACAGTGAAACTGGAATACGGATAAGGTGAAATGGTGTTGCTATAGTGCTCAAGATATTCAGGAACCAGAGATAAAAAAGTCTGAGCTAAAGAAGGATCGGCTTTGCGTAAAAGAACTTGGATTTTCTTTCCGGCAACGTCAGCTTCGTAACTTTGAAAGGGGCCCGCAACCAGATAGATCTCTTCTTGCGGATAGATTTCAACAAAGCGAGATGTGCGGATGGCATTAGCAACTTGAGTGCTGGCGATTTGGCCTTGTACTAAAGAACGCCAGTCCGCCGGAGTTTGCACAGTCACATCAAAACTTTTCTGTGTGTCTAAGAAAAACGGATACCAGTAAGTGCTCCCAAAGAGAGTCGCTCCTTCAGGGGCAATCAAACCATTACTATTGTCGTTCACAACAGCATCGTAAATCACGCCGTAATAACTGACCGAAACTTTATTGTCCTGAGTTCCTAGTTGCAAACCGTACTCAGAATAGGGTTCACTTGCAGTCCCTGCATGCAAAAGAGTCAAAGAATCGTCAGCACTCGTTATGGAAATGCGCAGATCTTTGTGTAGCAGAAAGCTTAGTTTGCGAGGAGAATCTTTCGGAAAAGTGAGTGTGTCCTCCGCTTTCATCATCTTCAATCCTGGATAAATCTCCACCTGCATTTTGTGATGCAAAGGAGCGGAATGAGACTGCATGGAGACAAGCAAAATAAAAAGAAGGCCGATCACAATCATCAACTTGTGAAGAGCTTGCGCTTTGGTCATGAATTACCTCTAAAACGAGGACCATTTCTACGCCCGCTCCAGAGGGAGGTCAAAGGGTATTCGGTGGGTTATGTGGAGCTTCTGTGTGATTAAACAAAAGTTGAATTTTCTTCCACTTTTCGCAAGGCGGAGCCTCGATCGAAACCGCCTCGCCACTCCACGGATGAGTGAACTCTAAGCGTAGAGCTTTAAGGCATAACCCCTCAATTCCTATATGGTTTCTAAAGAATCGATTGTGGTGAGAGTCGCCATGAACGGCGTCACCTAAAAGAGGGTGAGAGATGCGATTGAAGTGACGGCGGATCTGATGATAGCGACCCGTGTGAGGAGTGACCTCCACCCAGGAGTAGCGAGCTGTAGGAAATTTTTTCCCGACGGCCACGGGAAACTCCACGGTGCCTAAGCGTTTAAAGCTGGTTCGCGCTTCGACAAGATCCCCGGTGGAATCCAGTTCCAGAGGAATTTCGATATCTCCCGCTTCCTCCACATAACCGCGCACAACGGCTTGATATGTTTTGAAAGTGGCGCGTTCGGTAAAGAGCTTACAAAGTTTTCCTGCAGAGGCTGAAGAAAGAGCAAAAAGAAGAACACCACTGGTGCCTGCATCCAGACGATGCACGGGAAACACGTGTTGTTTCATCATTCGACGGGCATGGTAAAGACATATTTTATCTCGCGAAACGCGATGCTGAACATTTTCGTGGGGATGAACGTGAAAGCCGGAAGGTTTGTTCACGGCGATAAAATGTTCATCCTTATACAAAAGCTCCACGAAAAATTCCTAACTAGTTTTGTCCCGCCCAAATGTAGTAAACGCTGCCACCTTTAAGCTGTGTCACAAGAGTGTTGATGTATTTCTCTTCCACAGCGGGGCAGCCCTGACTGCGACCCAAGGGCTTGTATTGTGGATCCACGTACCACGCGCCGTGCACAACGATCGCGCGATCCATGGCTTGGTCATTGGTTTTTTCCAAACCCACCAAACGCATCGAGCGACCATGCTTACCACTGTATTCCGTGCCGGTCACGTACATACCGATCGAGGACATATTAGAACCTTCCACATTGGAAAATTTCTTCGCCATGCCTGTGTGGTTCGGATCTGAGCCTTTTCCATGCGCCACCAAATAACGAGTCACAGCACCGGATTTCATATCCACAACGTACATGCGTTTGTTATTGGAAGACTGAGTAAAGTCGATCACCGTAAGGTAATTTTTATTAACGATTTTATTGTAATAAACATCGTAGTACGTCAGAGCTTTTTCCAAAGCCTTTGTGGGAATTTCTCTTTTTGGGTCGACGTAATCGTATTTAGAAAGATCCGCAAGAGGAGCCGCGTTTTGTGCAAATGCGGGAATGAATAAGAATAAGCTGGTTATAAAAGAGAGCAAAGACGTTGTCATAGTGGCGACTCCGGAAAATGTTTTTGACTGTTGCAAATCAGATCGGAGTCCCTGAGGAGGACTTGACGTCCTTCAGAGTTAAACTAGACTTAAGAGGGAGGCGAAATGCGTTACCGAGCGAACCTGTATAGCGATCTGAATTGTCCATTTTGTTACGCTTTGGAAGAGCGATTGGTGGCTTTGCATCTCAATTCTCTGGTCGAATGGAGAGGCGTTCAGCATTCCCAAGGTCTCTCGGTGCCTATGGAGATCGCGAATTATTCTTTAAGTCGTGCTTTAGAGCGCGAAGTTTTGCAGGTCCGAGAGGTTGCTCCTGAGATTGAAATTTCGTTCCCGCTTGGAAAGCCGAACACACTCCGCGCGATTCAATACGTGATAGCGGCTCAGAAAAAAGATCCGATGTTGGCTCTTGTTTATCGTCACACTCTTGGACGTGAGTTTTGGGTGAACGGGGAAGATATTTCGAATGAAAAATTATTGATCGATTTAGCGCGCGATCTTGGCATGCCGGATTTGCGCGTGGATACGGCGAGTGAGAGTCTTGCTGATGTTTGGCAAAGGGAGTGGGAACTCTTAGGCACGGGCTCAGTTCCTACTTTGCAAAGAGAAGACGGCGAAGTCGCCGTGGGTCTTATGTCTGTTGAAGACCTTAAAAAGTTCTTCGACATTTAATTGTTGATTCGCAAGTCCCCTCGGAAAATTTGAGTTCCTCCTCTGTGTGCGAGATGCTGGTGGTAGTTTGTTTGCAAGGAGGACTTTTTATGCGCCATAAGAAGATACTTTTTGTTTTAACGAGTGCCAGCCAGCTCGGAAATACTGGTCATAAAACAGGAGCCTATCTTTCAGAAATTACTCATGCCTACGATGAGTTCGCGCGATGGAATTTTGACGTCGACGTGATCAGTCCCCTAGGAGGAGAAGTTCCTTTGGACGGCGTGAAAATGGATGATCCAATTAATGCCACGTGGATGAACGATGAAGAGTTTCTGAGTAAAATCGAAAACACGATGAAGCCCTGGCAAGTGACTGGCAAAGATTATGGCGTGATCTATTTCGCGGGTGGGCATGGCGCTATGTTTGATTTTCCGGAAAATCTCCAATTGCAAAAACTCACCACGGAAATTTTTGAAAATAACGGTGTCGTCAGTGCCGTCTGTCATGGCGCTGCGGGTTTGGTAAATGTGCGCTTATCGTCGGGAGCCTATCTTGTCAAAGGCCACGAAGTGGCAAGCTTTACGAATGAGGAAGAAGAAACTGTGGGCATGGAAAAAGCAGTGCCGTTCTTATTGCAAAGCAAATTGGAAGAGCGGGGCGCGCATCATACGTCGTCACCGCGTTTTTCTCCTCACGTTGTTAAAAGTGGCCGTTTGGTGACTGGTCAAAATCCCGCCTCGACAACGAATCTTGCAAGGGCCGTGATGGAAGTTTTGGATTTTATCGATGAAGGCAGAAGCGTGCCTGAACAAAACTGGTGTGAATGGAGGGCTCCACTGTGACGGAGAATCCGCAAATCATTGCACAGAGTCCGCGCTTCCAAGAGGTGCTGAGTGTGGCTCGTCGAGTCGCCGCAAGCTCTGCCAACGTTCTTATCACAGGAGAAAGCGGAACAGGCAAGGAAGTCGTCGCGCGCATGATTCATGATTTGAGCACGCGAAACCGTGAGACGTTTGTGCCCATCAACTGTTCTGCAATTCCAGATCAACTCTTGGAGTCGGAACTTTTTGGATATGCCAAAGGAGCGTTCACGGGAGCGACGCTGGCAAAGCCCGGTCTTTTTGAAGAAGCCAACGGAGGGACTTTGTTTTTAGATGAAGTCGGAGATTTGGATTTGCATTTGCAAGCCAAGCTTTTACGTGTGCTTCAAGAAAAGAAAGTTAAAAGGGTCGGAGAAAATCACTATCGTTCTTTAAATATTCGCATTCTGGCGGCAACTCACAATGATCTCAGCGAAGACGTGCAACATAAAAAGTTTCGCGAAGATCTATATTTCCGTCTAAATGTAATTCCTATAGAAATTCCGCCCTTGCGGGATCGGGCGGAAGATATTTTGCCTTTGGCCAAATATTTTCTAAAAAAATATTCTCTGAAACATCATTCGGCGGAGAAGTCTTTTACCGCAGATGTCAGTTCTTATCTCTTGTCTCATTCCTGGTGGGGAAACGTGCGGGAGCTAGAAAACACCATAGAACGAGCCGTGGTTTTAAGTTCGCATTCTGAAATTTCCGTCAAAGATTTAGAGAGTGGACAGCGGCGCAATCCTTCTTTTGAAAATGCCTTTGATCGACTTTGTCAAAAAGAACGCCGGTTGGTCACTCTCGAAGAGTTGAACCGTCAATATATTGAATATGCTCTTCAGTTCAATAAAGGCGCACGCGAAAAGACGGCCCGCGATCTCGGGATAGATCGAAAAACTTTATATCGCAAAACGCATCACCGCCTTCAGTGAAGCGGTGACGAACCTGTTGTGGTAGATTCTTGTTCTGCAGTTTTGGTATGGCGCCAGGCTTTTTCTGCGCGTTCAGCTCTGCGAGTTTCACGGCGGGAGCGGCGGAGTTCTCTTTCGCGCACAAAATCCATGACAAGAGCGGACATCGCTGTTTCTAAAGAAGAGGGCGGTGTTGCTTCATGACGACGATGATGAGGCGCTGTATGATTATGATGGGGATGACGAGCACCAGGCCACGCGCGTAAGAAGACAATAGCAAAAGTAATAACTGCAATGGCGATAAGGCCAATACCAGCGCTTAGCGTGGCGGTCCAAGTGACGGCGCCGGTGCGATCGTATTGAGTTGTTCCATTAAGCAGAGCAATAAAAAATCCACCGCAGAAAAGAATCACAGCGCAAAGTCCTGCCAAAGTCAACGAAACCACTTTGCGACTTTTGCGGCTGACTTCATCAAAAACTTCTTCGGCGGTTTCACGCAGGCTGCGAGCTTTGGCATTCAGACGACCCACAACAAACGAGACAATCATGGCTATCCATTGCATAGAAAAACTCCTAAGCTGAAGGGGAGGGCTTCGCAGCACCTCCCAGTTTTTGTTTTTATTGGTTGCGACGGATTAACATGCCAGCAACAAAGCCGACAGTGGCTGCTCCAAGAATTGTGTAATAAGGATGAGCTTTTACAAAATCTTCGGATACATCCATAGCTTCGCGAGCTTTGTCCTGAACAGCATGGTAGCGATCTTCCCAACCGCTGCTCTGAAGTTCCTGCTTCACGCCTTTTTTGACGTTCTCTTTGATATTGCCAATGCTGTTTTTGAAATCGTTGGGTGTCGTTTCCATGTTCACTCCTTTTTGTGGTTGTTGGTAAGCACTGAATAGAAGAGAGCAGGAAAGATGCCAGGTCTTTCGCGATCTCAGTGGCAGCGGACGAAGTCCAGAGGGAAATCTGCCCTTTTCGCTCTGGGACACTTGCCCCATTTGACCACGACTTGGTGCTGGGCTAGGATGAGCCATGAAAAAAGCTTTGGTTCTTTTTGCGCATCCGTTTTCAAAAAAATCTCGAGTCAATCGCACGATCATGGATTCTTTGCGAGGTCTTGATAACGTGCATGTACACGATCTTTACGAAGAGTATCCGTACTTTCATATCAAAGTTGATCGCGAACAAGAGCTGCTCCTGGAACACGATCTTGTAGTGTGGCAGCATCCTTTTTATTGGTTCAGCATGCCGCCGTTACTCAAACTTTGGTGTGATGAAGTTTTGCGCCGGGATTTCGCCTATGGCCCGGATGGTTCTCGTTTGCAGGGAAAAGATTTTCTTTTGTCTTTGACGACCGGAGGCTTGGCTGATCCGGGCAATTCACAATTAAACATTGAACCTTTTCTTGCACCTTATCAGCAAACCGTCAAAGTGTGCGGCATGAATTGGCAAACGCCTTTGGTAATGCATTCGACAGGAAACGCGACTCACGAAGAAATTCTTATGCATTCTGAAAAAGTTCGACAAACCTTATTGATGTACTGTGGGTGTCCTTAATGGAAGCAAGCGGGCTTTATTATATTCTGATTTTTCTTGTGGCCGCTTTGATTTGCGTGCCGATCTGCAAGCGCCTTGGTTTTGGTTCTGTTTTGGGATATCTCTTAGCTGGACTTATCATCGGTCCTTTTGGTTTGGGACTCATCAAACGAGTCGAAGACATCATGCACCTTTCCGAATTTGGTGTCGTGCTTTTGATGTTCATTATCGGTTTGGAATTAGAACCTAAAAAACTTTGGGAGATGCGCATTTCAATTTTTGGATTGGGCGGATTGCAAGTTTTGGTGGGCAGTGTGGTGATAGGTTTTGGAGCTTACCTTCTTTTTCCACTCTCAGCTTCGGCATCAGCTTTGATCGGAATGGCCTTCGCACTTTCGTCAACGGCCATTGGCTTGCAGCTTTTAGGAGAACGCCGATTGATGACGACGACTTCCGGGAGATCTGCCTTTTCCATTTTGCTTTTCCAAGACATCGCTGTCATCCCAATGATCGCGATCCTGCCTTTGATGGCGACGACAGCGAAGATCACCGAAACTCAAGAGGGAAGCCCGCTGTTGGGAGTTTTGCGTGTCATAGGCGTTTTGCTTTTAATGGTTATCGGAGGCCGACTTTTACTGCGTCCTCTTTTGCGCTGGGTTGCAGCTCAACACCTGCGGGAAATTTTCACGGCCTTTGCACTGTTCTTGGTTGTGGGCATGTCGTTTGTGATGCAGCAACTGGGTGTTTCCATGGCTTTAGGAGCCTTTATGGCGGGTGTCCTATTAGCTGACAGCGAATATCGCCACGCTCTAGAGACAGACATCGAACCTTTTAAAGGTTTGCTGATGGGATTGTTTTTTATCTCCGTCGGTATGTCGGTGAATCTTTATAAAGTTTTGCAAAGCCCCGGAATTTTCATCGGTTTGGTGCTTTTGGTATTTGCTGTAAAGACAATCATTCATGCGATCCTAGGAACCGTTTTTAAAATTCCATCCAAACAACTTCCTTTTTTTGCACTTCTTCTTTCGCAAGTCGGGGAGTTTGCATTCGTCTTATTGGGAGCTGCGCAGGGATTCAAAATCCTGGATGTCGATTTGGTGGGAACTTTGGTAGCGATCGTCGCTTTGTCTATGTTGATGACGCCTTTAGTGGTGCTCTTCTATGACAAAATTTTGCTGCAGTTTCTTAAAAGAAAAGAAGACATGGAAGACGACAAGATTGAAAACGACAAGATTGAAAACGAAAACAATCCTGTGATCATCGCGGGCTTTGGTCGTTTTGGTCAGATCATCGGTCGCCTCCTTTATGCCAATCGTATTAAAGCGACGGTTCTTGACCATGAACCCAGTCAAATTGAAATGCTTCGCCGTTTTGGTTTTAAAGTTTATTATGGTGATGCGACTCGCATGGACCTATTGGAATCAGCGGGCGCTCATCAAGCGCAAATTTTAATCGTCGCCATTGATAACGTGGATGACAGTCTTAAGCTCGTGGATCTAGCTAAAGAAACATTTCCGCATTTAAAAATTTATGCCCGCGCTCGCAACGTCAATCATATGTATTTGTTGATGGATCGGAAGGTGGAGGTGATCGAGCGTGAGACATTTGAGTCTTCCTTGCGTATGGGCTCTTCCGTCTTGCGCGCTTTAGGGTGGCCCGCCTACCAAAGCGTTGTGGCTGCGAATATCTTTCGCGATCACAACTTGGAAATGATCAAGGACCTGCACCAAAGAAGAGACAATCCGGACGAAATGATCGCGAAAACGAAACAAGCCCGCGATGATCTTGAAAAAATGTTCCAAAAGGAAAATCATTATCTAGAGCTTTCAGATCAAACTTGGGGCGGCGATTGATGATGAAATATGTTTTAATACTGAGCGCAATTGTTTTTCTTGGAGAGGCCAGCTTCGCCGGTAACTGCCAGGAAAAACAGGGTGCTTTGGATTTTGGATCCGGAACAACGAAAGCTTTTGCGGCTCTTGTCGATGTCTGTAAAAAACAAATTATTGAAGTGATCTATGAAGAGCGTCTTCCTATTGCTTTGAATGAAGCTTTAGAGAAATCTCCGAACAATGAAATTCCGGTGCCTGTTATTAGCGAAGCTCTGCCTCGTTATCAGGGCCTTGTCAAAAAAATGAAAGAATTGGAAGTAGGGAAGATTTATGCGGTGGCGACATCCGTTTTTAGAGTCGCTACAAATGGCAAAGACATCGCTCAGAAGATTTCTACTGAACTCAAAATTCCCGTCAATATCATTTCTCAAGAGCGGGAAGCGGAGTTGGGTTTTTGGTCGGCTCTAGCACAAAAAAAGGTTTCTACAAATGATTCCATTGTGGTTTGGGATATCGGCGGAGGCTCCATGCAAATGTATTCCCGAGAACATGGAAAAGTGCATATTTATCAGGGAAACCTTGCTTCGGTGACGTTCAAAAATAAAATTCTTGAAGTTTTGCAGTTTAAAAATCCCAAAGAAGTCTCTTCGCCCAATCCTATCGGTCGCCAGCGAGAAGCCGCTTTGCAGTTGGCAAAAAATCATGCGTATTTAAATGTTCCTACTTTCTTTAAAGAAAAAGCACCTCATGCACGCTGGATTGGTGTGGGTGGGGTTCTTTCGATGTCTGTGCAAAAACAAACGAAGAAAAACTCCTCTGAATTTGCGATAGAGGAGCTTGATGAAGCTTTAAAGCAACGGGTCTTTTTGCAGGATTCGCAAATTGAAAGTGACTACCGAGTTTCAGATATTTCAAATCTCGCCTTGGTTTTGGGATATATGCAGGCGCTAAAAATCCCTAAAGTCGAAACAGCCCAAGCTTCACTTGGACAAGGGCTGATTTACTCGGCTCTTCACGCCAAATAATTTAAGCGTTTAAAATCGCCGCTGCAGGGGACTGTGTCGGCATATCCTTATCAGTTAATACGATGACCTCGCCACCGTGACGGATCACCTCACACGCGATATCGTCTAAGATATCATCGTCTTTAGAGTCTATCTGTTTTTCGTGAAAAGTGATCTGACTGCTACGGCGATGCAAGTGTCCCCAGATCTCGCTGTTGTTGCGAAGGAATAAAGTTTTTACTTTGCCGTTCAGCGCCGCCCGTGAAATTTTGATCAGATCATCGATGACTTTTTTCTGACGGTTCAATTCTTCCATTTCCAGAGTCGAAAGATTTTTATGCTTAGTCATATTGTTTTGGATGTGCAAATTCGCTTGATGAATTAAGGCCTCCATGCGAGGCATACCTTTGCTTGGATCGATTTTACAAAGAACCGGAGCAGGATGCGTGCACACTTCTTTGTAGGCGGTGAAAAACGTTTCATTGGTAAAAACAAAAAGAGGCAGTGTTTTATAGCCTTGTTCCTTGCTGATCTTCGCTTCAATCCAGCGCAAGAAAAGTTTTGCGCCGGATTTTTTCTTAAACTGTGTATCTTGAGAACCACGTCCGCGCAGTTGGGATTTTAAATGGGGAATTTGTGCGGTCTCGGACTCATCATGATGTTTCCAGTGAATGCTATTGCTGTGCTGTCCCTGGTGAAACAAGAAAGTGTGCACTTCCGTGCCGGTCCCACCGTCGCAGTTTAGGAGCAAAGCTTCTTCTGCAGAGAGAACAAGCGCATGATAGGTATGATCTCCCTGCAAATCTTCAAGCAGAGGTTTGAGGTGAAAAGTTTCCGCCACCACGACTTTGGAAGGCATTTCATGATTGGCAATGAAATAGCCGTTCCAATGTTTGTTAACAAAGATCGCAAGACCTTGTTCCCGGGACGACAGGGGTTCCGCGGGATTAAATTTGTAAAGCGTTTGCAAGAGATTTTCGCGCAGCTCTTCGCGAGGATCAAAAGAAAGGAGATAAGTCGCTCTGCGCACGAGGGCTTCGTATTCAAGTTGAAGAGTTTTTTCTGGCATGCCGGGAATGTATATCGAAATGCACGGCCCATCCTGGACAGAGGTGAGACGTAAGAGATCATCATGAGTCAGCTTTTCAATCATAGTTTCCTCCGTACACTCAGCTCAGTTTTTTCATGATCTCGTGAAGAACGTTGAAACTCAAAACGTCATTTAACAGTCCAGTGTGAGGGGTCATCTTGAGAGAATTGGCAGAGCTTCGTATCATAGAGGAAAAGCGAGGATGAACATGAAAACCTGGATAGTTGTAGCATGCAGAACCGAGGCAAAAGTGTTTGAATACGCAAATAAACAGAGCAGTGACGTGGAATTCGTCACTAAACTGGAGAACCCACGAGGTCGTTTGAAGGCTCAGGAAATCAATGCGGATAAGCCCGGAGTTTTTTCAAGCGTTATGTCCCATGGAACTCGCCTTGTGGGACCTCAATCACCTACGGAACGAGTGGCACAGGAGTTCGCCAAAAAGATATCGGACTTTTTGGAGATTTCTCGACAGCAGGGTGCTTTTGATGACTTGGTCCTTTTTGCCGACCCTCATTTTTTAGGCCGGTTGAGAAGCGCATTTACTAAAAAACTCCGCCAATGCGTGTCTAAAGAGATCACTAAAGATCTTGGAGCCGTGACAACGGAAGAGATTAGAATCCGTTTATGGCCGGAACCCTCGGCTTCAGCTCCTCTGTAGGATTGAAGTGCGCATGACGCAAGCATACTTTTTAGTATGTTAAAAATCTTTGTTTTGAAAATTCAAAGACCTTGGTAAGAATGTTGATCATGCGTACTAATTTAAAATTGTTTCTTTTTGTTTTTTCTCTTTTATCCTTACAATCCGCATCCGCTGCCACTTTACAAGAAGCCTTTCAGTCTGCTTTGCAAAAAAATGAGACTGTGGGCTTGAGTAAAGAACGCCTGGTTCAGTCTCAAGAAAGAGTGTCCCAGGTTCGTGGTGGACTTTATCCTCAGGTGGCGCTCAATGCGACGCACATGATTCAACCGCGGCCTTCGGATCCGGTGGCGCGGGAATTTTTTCCTGAGAAGCAGACGACGATCAATCTCTCGGCGAACCAAGTATTGTTCCGTGGCCTCCGAGAGTTTGCAGGTCTTCGCCAACAAAAAGACTTGGTGGCTTCTCAAGAAGAACTTCGCAACCTAACTATGGTGCAGCTCTACCAAGAAGTCGCAACGGCGTACTTAAGTGTTTTGACTTTGGAAAGAGATCTTAAAAATCTCGATGTTCAAGTGAAACTTTATGAAGACCGTGTCTCTGAATTGCAAACCCGTGCTCGTCGTGGAGAGTCGAACTCCAATGAGGTTTTAACGGCGCAATCCACAGAGGCGGCGTTGAAGGCCGAAGCTCAGCTCAATCGCGGTCAGCTCCGCATGGCCCGAGAAAATTTCGCTTTCGTGACGGGCTTGTCTTCCGAAGAAGTTTTAAATGACCCGAATTTGGCGGGAGGTAAAAAACTCGCCCCTTTAGCTGATTATTTGAAACGTGTGGAAGAACGTTACGATGTGAAAGCGGCTCGTGAACAGTTCAGCGCCATGGAAGAAGAAGTGTCCATTGCCAAGGGAGCGCATTGGCCTTCTTTGGATTTGACGGGCAATTATTATTTTAAACGTCCCGAAGGTTTCACAGAAGATTTGAATTGGGATTTGCAGTTCCGTTTCACTCTGCCGATTTTTGAAGGCGGCTCCACGCAAAGTAAAGTGCGTGAAGCGGCGTCGAAAAGAATGGAAGCGGATTTAAACTTAAGCCGCATCCGTCGCCAGGCTACTCAGGAAATTTCTTCTTATTACGAAACTTTCCAAACAAGACAAAAACAAGTGGAAGCTTTGGAAAAATCCGCAAGCCTTGCGGAGAAGAACTATCAAGTGATGCAAAGAGATTACCGTCGCGGTCTTTCGCGCAATATCGACGTGCAACAGGCTTTGACGGATTTCCGTACGGCCACACGCAGCTTGGATCAAGCCCGCTTTGCCGTTCAACTTGATTTGATTCACTTGCAAATTGCTTCAGCAGAAATCACAGCACCGGCTGTGAAGGAAGAATAGAAATGACTTTATCCGATTTATCCATCCGTAGACCCGTCTTTGCATGGATGCTCATGTTTGGTTTGATCGTCTTTGGTGCGATCAGCTTTATGCGTATGGGGGTGAGCGAACTTCCCGACGTGGATTTCCCAGTGATCGCTTTGTCAGTTCGTTACGAAGGGGCCGCTCCGGAGGTGATGGAAGCTGACGTGATCGATCCGATTGAGGATGCTCTTATCAGTATTCAAGGCGTTAAAAATATCACTTCAATTGCGCGTAACAGTTCGGCTGACGTGACGATTGAATTTGATTTGGAACGCAATATCGATGTGGCCTTCCAAGACGTACAAGCCAAGATGTCGCAAATTCAAGCGGCCTTGCCTCGCAATATGGACCCTCCGACGGTGATGAAAATCAACCCGGAAGATTTCCCGATCATGTGGTTGTCTCTTTCCAGTTCAACAATGCCGATGGAAGAGATGATGATCTTTGTGAAAGATCATATCCGTGACCGTCTTACAACGGTACCTGGTGTTGGTAACTTATGGATGCCAGGTTACTTAGAACCTAACTTGCGCGTGTGGGTTCGTAATAAAGACTTAAATAAGTATGCTTTATCCGTGACGGACGTGATCAACACTTTACGTTCTGAGCATGCGGAACCTCCGGCGGGTCGTTCGGAATACAATAAAACAGAATACTCTTTGCGCACCTTGGGTGAAGCTAAGAAGCTTGAGCAGTTTGATAATATTCTTGTGAACACACGCGGCGGGGGACCAAACTACAATCCGATTTCTTTAGGAAAAGTGGCGGACTTTAAAGAGGGCATGGTTGATGTCGTGCAGTTTGCCCGTGCAAATGGAAAATCAGCGGTCGGTCTGGGTGTTGTTAAACAGCGTGGTTCAAACGCCGTTTCTGTTGCCCATGCAGTAAAAGAGCGTATCGCGGAAATTCAAAAGACATTGCCTGAAGGAACCCAGATTGTTGTGAACTATGATGGAACGAAGTTCGTGGAAGAATCTGTTCACGAACTTGTTTTGACATTGGTGTTGGCAGCTCTTTTGACATCACTAGTGTGCTGGTTGTTCTTAGGATCTTGGTCGTCGACCTTCAACGTTTTGCTTGCGATCCCGACTTCGGTTTTAGGAAGCTTCATCATTCTTTATTTTGCCGGCTTTACGCTGAATATCTTTACGTTGATGGGATTGAGTCTCGCCATCGGTATCGTCGTCGATGATGCCATCATGGTTTTAGAGAATATCATCCGTCACTTGGAGATGGGGAAAAAGCGTCGTGAAGCGGCTTTAGTCGGTGCTCGTGAGATCACGTTTGCTGCGATGGCAGCTTCGGTTTCACTGGTTGCGATCTTCTTGCCGATTGCTTTCATGGAAGGATTGATTGGTCGCTTCTTGTTCCAATTCGGCGTGACGATGAGTGCGGCGGTGATGATCTCATTGCTGGAAGCTTTGACGTTAACACCGATGCGTGCATCGCAATTCGTAGAATCGGGTCATCGTAAAACTCGCTTGGGCCGAGGATTTGAAGCGGGCTTCGATAAGTTGCGTGACGTTTACACAAAATCTTTGAATGTCGCTTTAAGAAATCGCTGGAAGGTCATTATTGCTTCTCTGGTGTTCTTTATCTTGAGCTTCTCGTCTGTCGCTTTCCTCAAAGGGGAGTTTCAACCGGCGCAAGATCAAAGCTCATTGATGATCCAAATCAGCAATCCCCCGAAGTCAGCTATTTCTTTTACTGATGAAAAAGTAAAAATCATCGAAGACTTCTTGCATAAGCGTTCAGAAGTGAATGCTTCGTTCGTGGCGGCCGGTGGTTTTACAGGTGGTGAAGCGAATAATGCGATTATCTTTGTCGACTTAAAACCTAAAGGAAAGCGCGGCAAAGATGCCGTGAAAAAGAAGGAATTAAGTCAGCAGGAATTTATCGAAGTCGTTCGCGAGTATTTAAATAAGACAATTCCTGATTCCAAACCTCAAGTGCAAGATCCATCCACACAAGGTTTCGGTGGCGGCGGAGGTAAGGGCTTCCCGGTGGAGTTCAGTATTCAGGGTCCGAATTGGAATGAGCTGGGAAAATATTCTGAACAGATCGTCGAAGAAGTTAAAAAACAAAACATCATGACGGATGTGAACTCCGACTACCAAGGCGGAGCACCGGAAGTGCAAATCGTTCCGAACCGTCAAAAAGCTTCCGACCGTGGCGTGAGTGTGATCGCTGTCGGTGAAGTTGTGAATGCCATGATGGGAAGCGTGGTCGTTGGCAGCTATGAAAAGGGCGGACACCGTTACGACATTCGTGTGAAGATGCAGGAAAACGGAAGATCTCCGCAAGATCGCATTAAAGAACTTAAAGTTCGTAACAACCGTGGCGAACTTGTTCCGATTAACGATGTTGTCGATATCAAGGAATCTGCGGTGGCGTCGAGTATTTCTCGTAAAAACCGTCAGCGCAATATCGTGATTTTCGGAAATATCGGAAAAGGTCTCAGCCAACAACAAGCCGTTGATAAAGCCCAAGAAGTGGCCAAAAAGATTTTGCCAGAAGGTTATCAAGTTCAGTTAAGTGGATCGGCAGAAGAATTCCAAAAGAGCTTCATAAGCTTGATCTTTGCTCTGGTATTGGGATTTGTCGTCGCGTACATGGTCTTGGCATCGCAGTTTAATAGCTTTATTGATCCGATCACAGTCTTTATGGCGCTGCCCTTTAGTTTCTCGGGAGCATTCTTGGCTCTCTTGATTGGTGGGCAGTCGTTAAATATCTTCAGTATGATCGGGTTGATTTTGTTGATGGGTATCGTGAAAAAGAACTCGATCTTGCTTGTGGATTTCACAAACCAAAGACGCGATCAAGAACACGTTCACGTGAACCAAGCATTGATTGAAGCTTGTCCGACACGTCTAAGACCGATCTTGATGACGTCTTTCGCGACGATCGCGGGTGCCGTACCTGCAGCAATGAGTTTCGGCCCTGGAGCCGAAGCTCGTCAGCCAATGGCCATTGCCGTGATCGGTGGGGTGTTGGTATCGACATTCCTTACGTTGTACGTCGTGCCTTGCGTGTACAGTCTTTTTGCTTTCTTCGATCGTAGAGAAAGAAAGTTTGAAGAAGCCGCTGTTGAGCAATAATAAAAAAGGCGCTGGTTTCAGCGCCTTTTTTATTTATCGAGTCGTCCCCAAATAAATATTCTTTTAAAGGGATAAAAGAACGGTCGCTCGTCAGGAAGAATTTTAAAAAGCCTTTCGCGGAATTCACTTAAAAACTTATCGTAGTTCTCTTCAGAGAGTCGGCTTTGAAAATGAGTGAGCATAGAGCCCTTCACCCATTCCACGACTTGTTCGCGCGATTCAAGAGTGTGTCCGTATACTTTCACAAAAACATTTTGTTCTTTAAATCCAAGCTTAAAGAGCAAGCGCGCATAGTCTTCCGGTGCCAGCATGACGTTAAACTTGTTGTAAGTTTGTCCTTTTAGAAGGCCAGACCATTCAGGTTCTTCGCTCAGGCTCTTGGCTAAAACGTGTGTGGGGTAGTCGTGGTTCATCGGCATTTGCACGGCGATCTGGCCACCGGTCTTTAATGCACTTTTTATTTTACTAAAAATCTCAACGTGATCGCTGCACCATTGAATGGCGGCATTAGAGAGCGCGAGATCATAAGTGTCGTTAGGTTTCCAGTTTTCAATATTTCCCTGCACGAAAGAAAGGCCGGGCTTAGAAAACCTTTTTGCTTTTTCTAACATCGCATCAGACAACTCAAAGCCCACTGTCGCACGCGGCTTAAAGGTGTCATGCATAAGGCTTGTGAGCTCACCGGTTCCGGAGCCGAGATCAATCACCTTCCCCTCAGAAAAAGGCTGCACTAGATCAAGAAGATCTAAGAAGGGTTGGGATCTTTCATTTTTGAACTTTTCGTATTGAGAGGGGTTCCAACTGTCTTTTTTCACAGAAGCCTCCTGATTTTCACAGTAGGCCTACGGCAAAAGCTTGTACAGTTCGATTCCGTTTTTAACGCAGATGTTGTCGGATTTTAACTTGCGATAATTCTTTTATAGGTAGGCTCGGCCTTTTTGCGGAGCGCCTTCAAATCCAGGTCCAATTCTTTATGAGAGCCTGCACTTTTTTTAAGACTTTCAAGATCATGCGTTCGCCCTAAACTTTTTTGCAGGGCTTTGAGGGTGGGCATTTGGATGCCAAGAAATTCCAATCGATAAATCATCTTTTTTGTTTCAATGCGGATGTTATGCAAATCCTTTTTTCCCTCAGGCATTTGCTGGGGCCATTTTATAATTCCTTTTTTTATTTGTACGACCAAATCTTTTTTGGGAAGAACAATTCCGTGAATTTTTGAAAGAAAGCTTTCCAGTTTTTTTTGGAGTTTGCGGGAAAAGGACTTGTCTAAAAATCTTTGCAGGTCTTGCAATTCTTTTTTTAAAGATTTTTCTGAGTTCTTGTCCTTTAGATTATAGGTTTTAGTATCTTTGAGTAAAACATCCAATTCTCGACATGTGCCTAGCTTTTTTCCTAAAGTCCGCAACTCTTTTTTAAGACCTTTAGGAATAGCGTTTTTTGATACTCGTTCCACAATCCAAAGAGCGGCGCGGAACTTTCGGGAAAGAATACGCAGTTCATGAATGTCTTTGGACTTAGGATTTTTGGCCACTTTTTTGACTAAAACAGAAAACTCTTGGATATTCGCTCGTAGCTGACGTTCGGATTCAGTCATAGTGATCCCTGCTGATTTCTTTAAATTTAAAAAATCCCAGAACCCTCGTCCAGATATGCTGCGAATTACACAAAGCTGCTAGTTGGCATTTATTCGAGATAATAGGGTGCTTGATCGTGGAGCTCTGTAAGAACCTTTGTCATAAGACGGGAATAGTAAGGTTGCTCAAAATAATGAAGTGTCACCGGACGCTTGTATTTATTGTAGCCCGAAAGAATGCGTATATGTTTGTTATCACCAATAAGGTGACGGCTCATCACGGCACGGCCCAGTCCTAATTGGACTCCATCAATAATCCCATAAACATCGCCCATAAAAGATCTGCGAATATTTTTCGGTGCGCGAGGTTGTTGTCTAAAGAATTCCTCGGTGGCGTTGTCTAGAGGCCCATGATCTAAATACAAGTCATGAGGTGTTTCATGCTTGGCGCTTTCGATAACGACAAACTCTTCAAAGCCAAGACAGGCTTCCGCAACACCTTTTTTATTCCACTGATAGTCCATGATAATCAAATCCGCACGAGCGGTATTAAGAATCTCTGGAAGTTGAAACATTTCGTAAGATTGAAAATCGATGTGCACTTTGGAATTCTTTCTTAAAAAACCGGCAAGCGCGGGAATAATCACGGATCGCAAAACGGAAGAATACCCGGCAAGACGAAAGCTTCCCGCCAGCTCTTCCTTGCTTCCTTTGAACTCTGTGAGAAGCTCTTCTTCCATTTTTTGATTAAGACTTGCAAAGCGCAATAGGCGCTCTCCGGCTTCTGTCAGTTTAAGACCTCGGGGTTCCCGAATAAAAAGTGTGACCTCGAGTTCATTTTCTAAAAGAGCAATTCTTTGCGATAACGCCGACTGAGTGAGCCCCAACTCCTTGGCGGCCTGGGTGATGTTCAGATTTGACGCTGTCTGGGTAAAGGCTTGAAGTCCTAAATTTGATATTTTCATGGGCAATTAAATATTCTAATGGATACATAAAAACAATGAATTTTAATTATTTCTCTGGAGGGTGTACTTAAGCCCTATAACGTCGCTAATGACGTCGCAAAAAGGGAGAAAGAAATGAAAAAATGGATGTTGGCCTTGGCTTTTTTATGTGGAACTTCACAGGCCTTGGCTTTTAATACGTGGGAATTAAACTGTGTTAATGACCAGAACCAATCTTTAAAAATCATTCATGTCGATCGTTTTCAAAAGCTTGATATGGATCAAAACGTGACCGCGCAACTAATAACCGATGAATTTGCCTCTGAGTTTAAAGGCGTAAAGAATGATCATGGTTATTTCTTGTCTTCGGAAGCGGGTGATCCGGTGTCTTTGCAAGTCGTAAAAGCAACGAATCACGGCGGACGATGTGGACGTTGCGGTGATGATTGGGGTGAGAAGTATTACGCTAAACTTAAAGTGGACACTCAAGAGTATAATTTCACATGTCACGAATAAAATGTTTCTCTGCTCAATTGCTGTTTACAGGCCTTCTCATCGCGGGAGGCCTGTTTTTTACCATCAGTGACGCGAAACCTGTCGTTATTGAGTCAGAAGAGTCAAAGACGAAAGATCTCACGTCGGTCTTTAATGAAATCCGTTGGATTCCTGGTAAAGATCAAGACGTGTGGATGATGAATCAAAGTCATTTCGGCCGCCATCCTGGTGTCGACAAATGGGAGCGTCTTGCAATCGTGATCGATAAAACTCAAAAACCGATGGTGGCAAGGTATTATCAACTTGAGCCGGGGGCTTTGGTTTGGGAAAAAGATCTTATTCAAAAAAGAGTGGAGTATCGCGCAAGCTGTTTTATCTGTCACAACAACGGGCCCAGGGCTTTACGACCTTTAAGTGAAAGCACCGAAGCGTCGTTAACGTGGTCGGACAGATTAAAAATTCAATTGTGGAATTTGCGTATAAAAACTTACGGGCGGATTCGCTATGCTACTGAACATGATCAAGAGGATAAAACTTTAGTTACACCGTTTAGTTATCACTCGAAAGAGGATCGCGCTGAGCTAAAAGTGAAAACTTGCACGTATTGTCATAACGAAAGTGGATTTTTAGCGCGGGGGATTTTGCAGCGTCAGCAGACAGGGACGATCACTTCGCTAGTCCAAAGAGGCGAGATGCCGCCTCCGGGGTTTTCTTTGTCAGAAAAAGAAAAATATGAACTGGAAGATTTCTTACGCGGATTTTAGTTCTTGCAGTTGTAAGTCGTTCCTAAATGCAAGTGTTTGCGGTGGTCTTTGTTCGTCCAATTGATGGTGGTTGCCGCCACCGTATTACCGCAGTGTCTTTTCACAGCGGCTTCCCAGCCCGCCATGAGTTTAAGGAAAAATGCACGCTCTGAAGATTTCTCAGAAGCCACGGCTTTGGAGTATTGATAGCTTTTACCGTCAACAATCACTTCGGCCACGTCGATGGCGCGACCTGTATTGTGCAAACTCTTTTTAGCCTGGTGACGGGCGTCTCCCATAATACCTTTATGAACCAGAATGACCTTGCTTCCACCGACAATGTTTAAAAGATCTTTTTGCATCACGTTCATAAGGCTGGGGTGAATCGGACGGGCAGAGCATTTTCCGCCAAGAATATAGCGACCGATAATACTTCCTTTACACTCATTCCACACTGTCAAAGTGGAAAGAGAAATACCTCCTCCACCGTTTTTGGCGGCGATTCGCAGGTAATCAGAGGGGAAGTAATAGTTGGGAATAAGGACGTAGGCCGCCGTTTCTAGGTTCTCCGCCAAAGCTCCATCTGCTGTCATAAAATCGATATCTGGATTTTCCTGATCGACAGTGATGATCTCATCAGTTTCAGGGTTCCTAAGAGTGATTTTTCTAAGAGGCAGCGTTCCCGGAACAATGCGCGCTTGAATGTATTCTGCTTGAGGAGCAATGTCTTCTGGAAGATTGTCATCCTCAGTAGATGCGTTTACGCAGCCTTCACCGATACACAGAGTTTGGTAGCCCAAAGACTCGTCATCGTGGCTATGACCCAAGCTTGCAACAGCATTTTTTGTTAAAACCAAGGCTAAGAAGAAAACGATCACCCGTTTCATGAGGCAGACCTCCTACGTTCCCGAAATTCACGAAAGGGACCTGTTGCGAGATTTATTCCAGCCCAAGCCCCTCTAAAGACGTTCTGAGAGGAAAATATCGTCTAGGTTTTTTGCTTCGGTGGCAGAATTCGCGCTTAGGCTCCCTCGGAGAACCCCATAATCCATGAAAGTCCTGGAAACAGGTTTGGAGCTTGAGCATACAAAGTTGGTTGTTTGTAGGAAAGGCTTCCTCTACCATTAAAGGTATGTACGAAACAAAGAGCTTCTACGAATACGATGATTACAGAGCTTTGCTAAAAGAAAAGTTTGAGTATTTAAAATCAACGACGAAAAAACTTTCTTTAGAGTATCTGGCAAAAAAAATTGGAATCTCGAAGTCATTTTTAAAAATGGTTTTGGACGGGGATCGCCATATCTCACTCGATAAGCTAGCTGCCGTTGCTGAGACTTTTGAGATGAAGCGTGATGAAAAGAATTATTTTATTTTTCTCGCGTGTCGAAACTCCGTGGACGACAAAGAAATGGGAACCTTTTTTGACGGGATCCTAAAAACTCTCGCCACCCGCAAAGGCTCTTATTTTCCAAATGTCGAGGAACTTCGCGTGAACAACGCGGTTTTTAATAGTTCTCTCAGCATGACGATGCAAAACATGCGTCGGTTAGAGGGGTACCAAGAAGATCCGGCTTGGATCAAAAAGTATCTTAAAGACCCAAAGGTGACCCTTAAGGATATTGAACACGTTTTAGAAACTTTTAAAAAAAACGATATTGCGCCCGGATCTGTGGACGCCGTTCTTTCTCCGACGGATGACTTTACGGTCGCGCGGACGGGATTAAGACTTGCGGCTGACGTCGTTGCGGATCCACACAAATTTAAGCCCATGAAATATTATATGTGCGCTTACAGATTCGATGAAGAAAAACAAAAGAAAGCTTTTCAACTTTTCACGGAATTTCATGAGAAACTTCGTCAGATGAATGACGAATGTAAAAAAGCGACAATGGTCGTTTTTGTCTCTGACAATATCTTCACCGTCGCAGATACGGAGCCTTAATTATGGAAAAACCTTTATCCGGAAAAATCGCGTTGGTTGCGGGAGCGACACGGGGTGCAGGAAGAGGAATCGCCATTGAGTTGGGCGCTGCGGGGGCCACTGTTTATTGTACAGGTCGCTCGACACGCGCCTCTCGTTCAGAAATGAACCGTCCTGAAACGATCGAAGAAACAGCGGAGCTTGTGACCAAAGCCGGCGGTCACGGGATTGCGGTGAAAGTAGACCACCTTATTCCAGAAGAAGTGAAAGCACTTGTTCAGCGTATCGAAAAAGAGCAAGGGGATTTACATATTCTCGTGAACGATATTTGGGGCGCCACAAAAATGGAGTGGGGAAAAACGGTTTGGGAGTCTGATCTTGATTATGGACTTCGCACTTTGCGTTTAGCTATTGATACACACGCAATCACCAGTCATTTTGCGTTGCCACTGATGATTAAAAATCCGGGAGCTCTGGTTGTTGAAATCACTGACGGTACCAAAGAGTACAACGACAAGAATTACCGTGTTTCATTTTTCTATGATCTCGCTAAAGCCGCCAATTTGCGTATGGGATTTTCTTTAGGTCATGAATTGAAAAAATATGCGGGAACAGCGGTTGTACTTTCGCCAGGGTGGTTGAGATCTGAAGAAATGTTAGAAATTTATCAGGTGCAGGAATCAAACTGGAGAGACGCCACAAAAAAACAACCTCACTTCGCGATTTCGGAATCCCCTCACTATGTCGGTCGCGCGGTTGTGGCGTTAGCCAAAGACCCGCAAGTTGCCCGCTGGAATGGCCAAAGTCTTTCTTGCGGACAACTAGCCAAAGTCTATGGTTTTACCGATCTTGATGGCAGCCAACCGGATGCCTGGAAATATATTGTCGAAGTCCAAGAGGCGGGGAAACCCGCAGATACAACGGGCTATCGTTAATCTTCAGCTCCACGAATCGTGAAAAGGACTTTGCTTAGGATTTTACCGTTGTTGGCAATCACAAGTTCATGGCGGCCGGTTTCGGGCTGAGGAACTTTAAAAGGACTGATGGCCTCTCCTAAGTTTTTTCCATCCCAAAGCAGTTGGCTTTTTGACGGAACATCCCCTTTAAAGCGAATGAAGAGAGCTACATGTTCCTGAGCAATGTGAGGATCTTTGACTAAGATAGATCCTTCGGCGGGGAAAATAAATTGCACGCGCTTTTGCAAAGCCGTCTCAATCACGTCCTGCTGAGGTTCTGTGCCTTGAATAAAATATTCCTTATGAGGATGAAGCGCCCACTCGTGTCGCACTTCTTTTTCAACAACGTGAGCCGGAGGGGCCGGAGCGGAACTCCGTTTGTCTCTGTGCAGTTCACTCATGATTTCATACCAGGACGGTCCCACTCCGGAAACGCCGCTGACTTTGTTCATCGCTTCCGCATTAAAATTTCCGGCCCAAACACCTACGGTATAATGCTCGCTATAACCAAGGCACCAGTTGTCGCGGTAGTCTTTGCTTGTTCCCGTTTTCACCGCGGTCCAAAAGGGAGTTTCCAAGGGATTGTCCCAACCAAAACCAATGGAGCGAGCATCGGGATCGGATAAAATGGAGCCAATGATGTAAGCGGCTTCCGGTGAAAGAATCCGTTGTGCCGTAGAAGCATTTTTCGAATCGGCTTCGGTAAGTTTTAAAGGAGACCAAACTCCGCCATTTGCAAGCATACGATAAGCATTGGCCAGTTCATCAAGACGAACTTCCACGGCACCTAAGGCCATCGAAACACCGTAATAGTCAGGCTCTTTTAAATTCGAAAATTGCAGGGACTGCAAAGTGCTGTAAGTTTCGTGAAGTCCTAAGATTGTCACGGCTTTCACTGCCGGAACGTTCAAAGAAGACGCCAAGGCTTCACGCACGGCCACCGGGCCATAAAAATGTTTATCATAATTAGACGGACGATAAACATCACCACCCCAGGAAATCGCCGTGGGATCGTCCAACAAAATAGAAGCCGCCGTCAGCGTTTTTGTTTCAATCGCTTTCCCATAGATAAAAGGTTTTAAGCTGGATCCCGCTTGACGATACGATGTCACACCATCGACATACGGGTTTTCAGAAGAAGACACTGTTCCGACATAGGCCAAAACCTTCCCCGTATGATTATCGATAACAATCGCCGCCGTGTCACGCACGTTGGAATTTTTCAATCGATAAATATTTTTCTCTAAGATCGCTGTGACTTTTCTTTGCAGGTCTCCATCAAGAGTGGACGTCAAAAATGTGTCATCTGAATTTTTAAACAGACGACGAGCCAGGTGAGGAGCCAAGGAGGGACTTGCTGGCATAGACGGAGGATTTTTAAAAAACTGATCCACGGACGCAAGAATGTTTAAACATGAAGTGCCTTTATGAAGAGCACTTCTTTGATAAAGAGTACAGACTTTGTTTCTTAAATGTTTTGCCCGTTGATTCGGGGAAGAAATCAAGGAAGCAATCACAAACGACTCCGCGGGATCGAGTGCCAGGGGATCTTTATCCAAATAAGCAGTGCTAAATGCGGGAACGCCCTGAAATTCTCCGCGCAGATGAATAAGGTTTAAGTAGGCTTCAAGAATTTCATCTTTACTCCATTTAAGTTCAATAAAAAAAGCGCGAGCTATTTGCAGGAGCTTGTGAGAAACCGAGCCTTTTTTAATCGAATGATTATGAAGCAAAACATCTTCTTGAATTAAATCACTGAGCTGCATGGTGATGGTGCTTGCACCTTGTAAACGGGAGCCTCTGAGATTAGCTATCAGTGCTCGCGCGAATCCCAGTGGATCAAAGCCCAAGTGATATGGAAATCTTTGGTCCTCTGCCAAAATCACAGCCTGTTGCAGGCTTTGCGGAAATCTTTTAAGGGGCTGCCACGCCAGTCGACGTTTTTTAAAATCCGTGCGAAGTGTTTGCAAGGATTCGCCGGCCGAAGAAAGCAAAACACGATCTGACCCCAAGGACATTTTCATCACGTCGTTTTTGCTGGGCGTATGAAACCAAGTGAACGTGACGAAAATGCAAGATCCAAGAATGATTGATAGAAGTCTTTTTGTGTTCTTCTGCATAGGGTGCGGAACTTAACCCAAATCAAAAAAATTGCTAGAGATTTCAAATCTTATGCTGATGCGTGAAAAATTTTTGCCGCACTTTGCGGGAATATAATCATTCGATCTATTGATGATGATCCACTCGCTTGTTACAACGCCGAGGAATCGAAATAAAAAATACAGCGAGGAAACTATGAAGCACGTGATCTTAAGTTTAAGTGTCCTTTTGTTTTTTCCATTTATTGCAAATTCGAAAGAACAAATCAAAGATTTCAACGGAGTAATTCCGGAACCGATCAACAAAGTCGATGAACCTCTTTCGCAGTTGAGAATCAAATTTCCATCGACAATTGATAAAAGCAAAAACGGTGAGAAAGAAATTTTCAAGGTGATGTGCTCGCCAGCGCTGCAAGGTTATCCAAGCTGGGCTGATAACGACACCATCTGGACTTATAATTTTAAAACCTCTGAAGATAAAGACGCCGCAGGTGAAACGGTCGGCGGTACAAAATGTGATGTCGTTCAGCTAGAGGACATTGCCGCCAGCAGCGGAACTGTCTGGAAGGCCGGAACGATTCATTACTCTGTGACTGTCAGCGGCCCCAACGTCAAAGAAGTCTATGCCGCACGCGGTTTTCAGGGAACGCTTCGTGAAAAAGAGGCGGTCCTACTTTTGGTTTTTGATGGTCCGGTAGATCGCACGAAGTTCTTTGCGGAACAAAACGGATACTTAAACTATCTCAGTTCCAATGCACCGAGTGAGAAAATTCCGTTGGTCCCAGTGCCTCCGGATCAAGTTGAAAAGATATTTTCCTATTTTAGCAGCTATCGCTACATGGGCGTGGAATTTAAATCCAAAAACTGGATCTTGGCGACCATTCATCAGAACCTGATCCCTGGGGCGCAGGTAGGTCTGACAGTTGAAAATCAAGCGAGCAGTGAAAACAGTGATGTTCGTTCCGAGAGAAAGTTCACAAGAGAATTTTCTGTTCGAAGCGAATTCCAAGCAAAAATCCAGTGCGCTAATCCCAGCGCAAAGAATGCCACTTGTTTACCAAAATCTCCCATAACAGTTGCGATGAATGGTCATGCAAAATGGCTCGACGTTAAAGAAGCTTACATCGATTATGTGCCGTATAAATCCAAAGATGGAAAGCTGGTGCGAAGTTACCCTGAACTCAATCAAGAAGTGGGTCTGTGGGACAGCATCTGGGATATTTTAGCCGAATACTTTCCGTTTCTCGCTAAATACAGCGACACCATTGTTGATTCCGTGGTTTTCAACGTGAATATCGAACCCGAAACTCAGGCGAAGGTGGTATTGCCTCAGGGCCTGAAAGATATCGACAATCGTCGTCTTTCAAATGCCATTGTCGAGTTTCACATCCGCATTGGAACCATGAGTGAAGTGATTCATGTTCCACAAGCGGTTTCCTTTTTTGAAAAGAATGTTCCGAATGTCTATCTCCCAGTCGGCATTGTTAATTTAAATCAAAAAATCTCCATTCGTAAAACCGGCAAAGACAGCAAGGTGTGGGCGCCGATTCGAAATGTCGCAGAGATGATTCATATCATCCGCGCCTATGAAACGCGCGGTTCTTATAGATCTTCGCCCAATTACGTGAGCCCTTTGGATACTTTAGGCGTAGTGAACACGGTCGTAAACCAACAGCTCACCGGAGAAAAAAATCGCCCGTTGTATCTGCAGTTTCCTTTCGCGGAAGCAGGGACGTCCCCTCAAAGTGGTTTTTATCCGATTGAAATTTCAAGTCCCACATTTGAAGCGGGACATTCGGATTCAGAAGAAGAGCGATACTACAATCCGAAGTACGTTCTTGCGCAGGTCACGGATCTTGCCGTTCATCTAAAAAAAGGGGCAACGAGCAATCTTGTTTGGGTCACAAGACTTTCCAACGCGGAACCAGTCAGCGGAGCCGATGTTGAAATTTACAACTGCCTTGGTGAGAAGGTAAAAACTTTAAAAACGGATGGTTCCGGTCTTGTGAGTTTTGCCAGGGAAGAATGGGCCACGAATTGCAACTCTCCTGAATCCCTTTATTCGCCGTATTTAGAGAAAGACGGCTTTTACGTCGTTGCTAAATTTGCTGATGACATCACTCTTTCGCACTCTTCCTGGACAAGTCCCAACACTTACGCGTTGGCGGCCCCCGGGATTGATTGGTACTACAGTGATATCACCGAAAACCAACCGCATTTTCACAGCGTGATAGGTGTGAACCTGGTAAAACCGGGTCAAGAAGTTCCTATCGAGCTCATCGCAAAAATTCCTCAGGCCAAAGGCTTCAGTGAAGTGGCAGAAAACCAGCTTCCGACACTCGCACGAATTTCAAGTGCTGAAGAGCGGGACGTTTACTATGAACTTCCACTGACATGGAAAAACGGTGTTGCAAATATCGTTTGGAATGTCCCTAATGATTCTTCCGTCAAACTAGGTCGTTACTACGTCAAACTTCTTGGTCATAATACTGAAGATGTGGGGGTGGCATCGGGAGATATTGAAGTCGCTGAATTCAAGATTCCGTTGATGTCAGGAATTATGTCGTTCCCAACGCAAGCTCTGGTAAAACCGGATTCTATCCCTGTCAACTCCGTGATCCGTTATGCGAACGGAGTCGGCGCAAAAAATCTGGCGTCTGATATATCTTACTACTTTGAATCAACCTCTATTACGAATAAAAATCTCCGCGAATTCACCTTCGGAAACGGTCCTGTCAAATTGAGCGAAGATGAGAGCAGTGGAGACTCAGATCCGTTACCTACCTACAGTCGTCCCGCTACGATTCCTAATCTAAAGACAGCGGACGATGGTTCGTTGACAAGGGATATCGCCAAAGAAATTCTCAGCGACGGACGTTCTGTCGCTGAAGTTTTAAAAACAGTGGATCGACCTAAAAAACTTGTGGCTCGCGTGCGCTACAAAGATCAAATGGGAGAATATCAAACTCTTTCCCAGGCAAAGGATATTTTTAACTCTCAAGAATATGCCGGTACGCACTTGGTTTCCGGAAATCGCAATGAAGCGCGTCTTCGCGCCGCGGTGATGGATGTGAATCAAAAAAATATCACGAACCTTAAAGATCTTGAGCTTAAGATTCTTCGTGTTGAAACCAAAGTCATTGGTGAAGAACTCTACGGTGGCTTAATTAAAAATACTCTTGAAAGGGAACTAAAGTCTGTTCGTTGGACAAATTCTTGTACAATGCAAAAACAAATCGCCACTTGCCGAATTGGCTCTTTAAGGGCGGGAAATTATGCTTTTGAAGTAAAAACAAAAACTTCAAACCAAGTCGCGCACGTCTTTTTTAAAATCGGAAGCGACGGAAAAGTTTACGGCGCCGGTGATTACTATAACTTCGGCGACGGAGAAGCCAATAAGCAACTTCCTTTGGTATTGAATAAAAAACAATACAAAGATGGAGACCGCGCAGTCGTGAGTTTCTCAAGCCCGTTTAAAACATGCCGAGCTCTGGTCACAACAGAACGCAGTGACGTGATGGAAGCGGCGATTGTTGCAAATGCTTGTGAAAAAGGATTTGTCGAAGTTCCAGTTAGGGCCACGCAAGCTCCGAATACTTTCTTGTCGATTTATGCTGTCACCGGACGAGCGCCGACAACGACGTTAAAACCGGGAGAAATGGATTTAGGCCGTCCCACATACCGTCTTGGTTATGCCAATATGAAAGTCAATTGGAGCCATTTCCAATCCAAAGTGGCGGTGAAGTTGAATAAAGAAAAATACGAGCCAGGTGAAGCGGTGGAAGGCCAAGTCCTGGTCAAAGCTCAAGAAGGATCTCTGGGAAGTGGCACGGTGACACTCGTAGCGATTGAAGAAAAGATTCTTGAACTTAAAGCCAATGACACTTACAAAATTTTAGAGGCCTTAATGCAGCTTCGTGGTCACAGTGTGGAAACGGTGACGCCGCTTGAAAAAATCGAAACGGTCACATCGAATGAAAACGCCGATATCCCAAGTGAAAACTCCCGTAAAGGTGGAGATGAAGGCGGTGACGGAAGTGCGAAGGCAGACTTTAAACGAAGACTGTTCAACGCGTTGGTTTCTTTTCAGCCGGGCATTCCGGTCGTTAATGGTGTCGCAAAATTTTCTTTTGCGACCAATGACAGCCTGACACGCTTTAAAGTCTTCGCCATTGCCACAGATTCCTCGCAAAAATTTGGAACAGGTGAAGCGACTTACTTCACTGAGAAAGACACGCAAGCCTACTCCAATATTCCATCGGTAGCGCATCACGGTGACTCTTATCCCGTTAAAATCACCATTCAAAACAATGGTGCGAAATCGGCGAAATACAAAACCGAAGTGGAAGTGATTGTTAAAGATAGCAATGGCAAAGAAATAGCTCGTAAGACTTTAACAAAACAGACAGAGATTAAGCCATCATCGTCTGAGACTGTGGATGTCGGTGATCTCGCGATTTCTGATGAAGCGGGTCGTATCGAATACGTTGTGAATGTTTACGATGAAAACGGAAACCTCGTGGATAGCATGGAGCCCGAAGCCCAAGTGATTCTGCCGTCTGTTCCTCTTGCGATACATAATTCTTTTATCGTGCAAATGGAAAATGACAGCTTCATGCGGGAACTTCATAAAGAGGCCACAGCTCTTCCTCAAAAAGGCGAGATCCGTGTTTCTTTGTCGAACAGTCTTGTCAATGGAGCTCTTAAACAAATTCAAGAGCGTGTTTCTCAAGATACCTTCGCTGACTTTTTTATCGAGTCTCAGTTCTATAAGGCCTTGCTCAATAGTTCAGAGGCAAAACCCGAAGAGATCAAAAAAGTTCTCAACATGCTCCTTGGATACACGGACCTTAATGGCTTCGTAAAATATTATCCGCAAGCACGTCGCGGAAGTGTGTGGTTGACGGCAAATATCCTGAATGCTCTTCAAGAAGAACCGTGGGCACTCAAATATGTTCCAACAGCTTTAAATGAAAAATTGAAAGGGGCCGTTTCACAAGTTCTTACTAAATCTGTAGATCCTGTGTACGTCGGTAAGGAACCTCTGGATTGGGTGCGCACCCAAGCTGTAATGGGGCGAAGTGCTTTCGCTTTCAAAGATCAAAACCTGCAAGCCTCTGCCAAAGCCGTGAGTGTGACGATTGCAACGGAGCTGCAAAAAAATCCCGCAGTGTACGGGCCCACGGTTGATAAGTGGACGAACAGTGATCTCGTGAATGTCTGGCTCTTGCAGGTTTTTGCAACGCCAGAGATGGCAATGAGTTCACCGTTCTATATGCAACTGACGGAACCTTCTCGTCTGATTTACACGGGAAACACAGCGCAACTCAAGGGCGCTCCCAGTTACGGCTGGTTCTATTCAGATGAAACAATAGAAACGGCCTTTCTTTTGTTAGGACATGCTCGTTTGCACGGAGACAGAAATAGAGCAAGAAGCCTTTCTGTGGGGCTTGTAAATCTCAACACGAGTGCTTGGTATAACACGGTAACTATGATGTCCGTAGCGCAAAGCCTTAAAGTCTTTGCGAAAGCGTATGAGGCTGAAGCCGTGATAGGCTCTTCGGTGATTTCGATCCCTGAACAACAAGCCCATGGTTCCGTGGACTGGAGTCGCACAAGTGGCGTTGAACTAAAAACTCCTTGGATTCAGACACAAGCCACAGTGCAAGTCACTCACGCAGGTGAAGGAAATCCGTGGGTGGGTGTTCAAGGTTTGACGGCAGTGCCATTGACAGAGCCACGCGGTCAGGGGCTTTCCATTGAAAAAGAGATTCGTAACGTCACCCGAGATTCAGGATTTCAATCCGGCGACGTGATCGAAGTGACTTTAAGAATTCATTCAAGCGGTGATGTGAACAATGTAGCGATGCAAGATCCTATTCCTGCCGGAAGTAATATTTTAAGTGAAGCTTATGGTTACTATAGCTCCGGCCAAAAAGGTTATTCGGGATACAAGTTTTATTTCGAACGGCTTTTTTCAGGTAGCACGACGGTGAAATACCAATATCAGCTTAACAATCCAGGAATCTTCAAACTTCCGCCTACACGCGCAGAGGGTTTGTATGCGCCAAGTATTTTTGGTGAAACACCGAATGCGACTATGACGGTGAAATAGGTGAAAGAATGTTGATCGAGCATATGAAACGCACCTTTGCTGAACGCTGTCGGAAGAACTCTTCCTATTCCTTGCGAGCTTTTTCACGTTCGCTGGGAATGGATTCTTCCACGGTGTCAGCGATTCTGAAAGGCAAGCGTCCGCTCACAATCAAAACGGCGCAAAAAATCGTCGAGGGTTTAAATATCACGAATCCCGTTGAGGCGCAGGCCCTGATCATGAGCACCTTCGTGAAAGAAGAAAATGAAGCTGTTCCTAATTACAGTGAACTTGCGATGGAAAGTGCCGAAGCGATTTCATCTTGGCAGCACTTTGCGATTTTAGCTTTGCTTGAAATTAAAGATTTCAAAGGACAAGAGAGAAATATTTCAGAACGCCTCAATATTCCTTTTGGAATTGTTTCTGAATGTTTGGTGCGTTTAGAAAAGTTGAGTCTTATTGAAAATAAAAACGGTCTTTGGCAGCTCACAGGAAAAAATATGGCAACACCTTCGCAAATTCCTTCAGCGGCATTGAGAGAGGGACATAGACAATACATTTCCAAAGCCTTGCATTCTTTAGAGGCTGATCCCGTCGAAGCCCGAGATATCAGCGGCATCACAATGGCGATTTCAAAATCGCGTTTGCCGGAAGCCAAAGTGATGATCCAGGATTTTCGCCGTCGTTTGTCTACCTACTTAGAAGACGGGGAAAGAGACGCCGTCTATCGACTCAATATCCAACTTTTTCCTCTTTCACAGGAGAAAAAATCATGAGGTCTTGCTTCATTATTGTCATGATCCTCTTAGGTTTCACCGTTCAAGCCGCCGCAGCGGGGTGGGATCACGGAAACGCCGGGGACACTGTCGCATCAGAATTTATTTTAAGCGGTCGAGACGTTCTGCAAAGACTCGAGCTGTTGTTTGAAAATAACAAACCCGTTTTCGATGCAACGAACTTAAGGGCCGCCATCATGACAACGGAAGTGGTTTCCGAAGACCACGTGATGCTCGATGGATTTGAACGGGATGCCGTGAATTATTATCCGACGAAGCGCCTTATTAAAGTCAATCGTTCGCGCTGGACGGATCTCCGTCGTTCGACGGAAACTAAAGCACGCTTGCGTCTTGTTCTGCATGAATACCTTTGGATCAGTGGAGTGGATGACACGAACTTTATTCACTCAGAACATTTAATTGAATTGCTTAACATCAATAACTACAGCCCCAGTATTTGGTGGAATCCGGTAAACCCTGCAAACTACGTCAAAGCGCAACTCACGTTTGCTCCCGAGGGTTGCACGATTCAGCCAGGAAAACTCGACGTCAAACTCTCCGAGGAAACGTTGATAATGGAAACCGCCGGAAACTGCCAAGACTCTTATCGGCAAGTGCAGATTGTAAAGCAGGCGGGAGTAACACCACCGTCAAGCAACGCTCGTGGTCTGTTTCATAAATACGAAATCACCGTTTTAGACAGAACGAAAACATTGAAAGGCGAAATGATTTTCGAACCCGAATGGGGAGCCTGCCTGCTTCCTGAAAAAGGCGTCTGCCAAGTCTCTGGAAAGATGACGATCGGCGGAGTTGAATTAGTTTTTTGGTTTCTAAGAAATTAAGGAGTTTGTTGTGAAATATTTTATTCTATTAGCAAGTTTGATCTGTTCAGCAAAAGCCTTCGCAGTCTCAGAATGCACAGGTCGAGCAAGTGACAACACCTGGGTCACAGTCCACATCAACACAACAGGAGCCACAGGAACCCCCGAAAGCGGCGAAGTGATTTTCGAAACCGAAGAAAACAAATTCGGCTACCGCTTTACAAAAGAAGAGATCACACAATTTTTCGAATACGACGAACCCGCCAATAATTCAGCCATCGTAGGACTAGCCGCTTATGCTGAAAAAGAATTTCCTGTATCGATCAAGTACAACGGCCCGAACTTCGTGGATATGGATCAAAAATCAGTGATCGAAGAAGGAAAAACTCAACCAATAAAAAATAATTTCATCAGAGTTTGGAAAGGCCCCGGTCATTCAGCAACAGATCAAATCCAAATAAGCAACATCGCCTGCGCCGTATGGACCAATATTTAAGATTTTGCTTACAAAGCATGCAGGAGCCATTGAAACACTGCGTTTTTAGCCCCCGTATGCACTTTTTAGAAAAAAGAGCTTGAGTATTAGGGCACTTTTATTTACAAAATATCCCTCACGCGCGGGTGTGGTGTAATGGTAGCCACGAGAGACTCAAAATCTCTTGGATTCACGTCCGTGGGGGTTCAAGTCCCTCCACCCGCACCAATTAATTCTGGTTCTACGGTTCTACGGTTCTACGGTTCTACTCACTTCATGGTGGAACTTTACTCAAAATTCTTAAAAATCATAAACTTAGCAAGCGAAGCCTGTAGTTTTTAAAGCTTCTAAATCCGCTCTTGAGCACTAAAGAGAATTCATTTTCCCACGAATCCAATCAAGATGAGGTCTGAGATCTGTGAAAAGGGCCATGCCGTGACAAGTGCGCACATTCTTTTCATCTGTCGCGCGGTTATCGACGCCCATTGATGTCACGCCAATCAAAGTTAATCCTTTTTCAGAACTCACATAAAGAGGTCCGCCAGAGTCTCCTGTGCAAACACCGTTGTCATACTGTTGAAGCATCCAGGTATTCTGAATAGAAACAGTGGAGCCAATCAAAGCCAAATAGAAATCCTTCACCAGGCGAGACACCGTTGCCGTTGTAAAGCGAAGAACACCGGAGTCTTGATTTTTTTCTTCCGTATTACCGTAGCCAGACATCACAATCGTATCACTCGCAACAGGTTGGAAATCTTTTGCAGGAAGCTCGCGCACCTTGTATCCAGCAGGAATGCCTCCGGTGAATTTTAAAATTGCCAAATCATAAGAGGCATTTTCCAAGGACTTCGTCCAATAAGAATAATCTTTATGATAGGTGTCTTTCACAACAGGACGAAGAGTTCTGTTTTTCGCTTTCGCCGCGCAATCGATATTATTGGTGAACGCAATAACGGATTTACCGCCGAAAGCGGAAATACAATGAGCTGCCGTCAAAACTTTGTCTTTATCTATAAGAGTGCCTGTGCAGATGCTGACGTCATCTTTATAATTGACGTGCACAACCATCACAGTGCTGGCACTCAATTCATTTCCAGTTCCAAGAACTTCGCCGCCAACAATACCAAAAGATTTTCCGTTGATTTCACAGTTTGCAGGTTCAACTTTAAGATCTTCACTGCCACCGCCGCCAGAAGAGCATGCCGCTAGAGCAGAAAGAGAAAGAACAAGTGCGCTGGCTCTGAGGAGTTTCGACATCATGAGAGATATCTCCTTATATATAGAGCGTAGTTTTACCAAATCCTTCCATGGTCAGGGGCGAAATGACTCCTCTTTGCAAGAATTTCAGAAAGCGTCTTGTAAGTTGTCACATTTGTGGTCAGTGACCGGGACTCGCGTTCAAGGGTCAGACAGCGACTTACTTTTGATATCAACAACTTAGACGGCGGGGACGAATTTCGGCCTTGTTGGCATCAGGCTTGCTTTACGCCCAAGTGACTTAAAAAGGTTTTTGAAACCAGAACCACGAGGAGACTCTATGAAAAAGTATTTCTATATACTTGCGGCTTTGAGTATTGCGCCTACTTATGCGCTTGCTCAGAGTATCGAAAGTGATGTCGATGCCGAGCTTGATCAAATGTATTCAAGCCAGCAAGGGGCACCTGCGGCAGCGGCCGCTCCAGTACAAGCTCAGCCTCAGGCTCAAGCTGGTATTGCCAACACAGCACCGGTCAGCGGTCAGCCTATTTATATTTTGAATCAGGCAACACCGACGTCCAATGCTCAGTTGCAACAAACACAAGTTCAAAAACAGCCAACGACTGTGATTGAAGCTTCTCCACTGACAGAATCTCGCGCGGAACAAATCCGCAGATCACGTCAAGATGCTGAGTTGCAAACTGAACAAAGAATCGTTGAAAAGCTCGAGCAATCTCGTATGGAAGACGAGAAGAAAAGAGCTTCGGTTTTATTTGGTGATAAGTTCAACCAATTAGACCAACAACAACAGCAACCTCAACAAGTTCAACAACCTGTTTATGCTCAGCCTGTACAACCAGTACAACCTGTGCAAGTTCAACAAGTTGAAGAACCTAAAGAGAACACACGCGACATCATCCGCGAAGAATTAGCTGCGGCTATGAAAACGGAAGAAGAAGCGGCTGTTGCTCCTCTTGAAACTAAATACGTGGCAGGTATCTTGGGAGTCGGTGACTATCCAGACACTCGCCAAGTAAAAGGAAACTATGCTCTCGGTGTGGCGTTCGGTACGAAGTACGACAATATCGTTATCGAAGGTTCATTCTTGTACTCTAACTATACAGTTGAAGGACAAGGTTACTACACAAATGGTTACGCGTATGGCGGTGGCGGAGTTTACGTTCCAGACTCTATCGACGTACAACAATACTCAGGTTCATTGGCTGCGAAAGTTCAATTGTTCTCTGGTATCGTAAAACCCGTATTCGGTGGTGTGGTATCTTACTCTTACAGAGGTTTCTCTTGGGATAACAAATCCTACGGATACTACAACGACACGAAGGCTAATTCTCACGCGATCGATATCGGTACGATCATTGGTGCGGATTTGGAATTCTCTCCGAAGTACTCTTTGGGTTTGGATTTCAGATATATGTGGAACTTGTCTAGCCGTGTGAACGCTGGAAACACTTGGATGGCTGGACCTCAGTATGGAACTCCGATCGAAAAGCTTCAGTACTATGTGATGTCGCTTGTCGGACGAGTTAATTTCTAATCTAATATGAATAAGTAGTTTTATTAATTCCTCAGTGGTTTCAAACCCCGTCTGCAAAGGCGGGGTTTGTTTTTTTTGTTTCAGGCGAAGAGCGGTGGAGTTAGAGGGGGCTTGGGTTGAAGCAGTTGCTTCGGTCGGTACGCCCTCCTGGCTCAGTCAGCGCCGCGCTTTGCGCGGTTCGGGCCATCCAGGCCCCGCTGAAGGCCGTCCTTCGAACTGCTTCAACCCAAGCCTCCTCTAACTCCACCTCATCGTTGAAAAATAAAATCCCCTTTTTTGCGTGTGCTGAAAGTGGAATGTTAACTTCTTTTGTTAGATGTCGGCATTGCGTTTGGGGGGGGGTCTGGCGCTGCGCGCTTTTTTTGTGTTTTGCTGGCCTGCTGAGCCGTGGGTTTGGCGAAGGCTGGACTTTGTTGGGTTTCTCTATCATAGTTTTCTTTATGAGATTTCTTCTTCCTTTTCTTTTTTCTTTGAATGCTTTTGCTGCTTCTGTGGTTACTGAAACTGTGGGGCAGGTTTCTGAGCATGTTGTTACTAGTCGGGAAGTTCAGATTTCTATGGTTATTGAGAATATTCTTTTTCCTCCTAAGACTCCTTTGAAGGGGCTTTATGAAATTCGGCCGGTGCAGCCGGAGTTTCGTAATGCGGTAACGGCTGTTTTGCTTGAGGCTGTTGTGGCTATGGAGGCTGAAAACTTTAATGTGGCGGCTATTTCTGATGATGATCTGAAAGCGGCTGTCAGTAAGGTTGAGAAAGCTGTTTCTGGGAGAGCTTATTGGGGGGATCTTGAGGTTTCTTCTGATGAAGTTAAGAAGTTTACGGCTCGTAAGTTAACGGCTAAGAGTTTTTGGAAATTTAAATCGAATTCGATGTCGAGCATTATTACCGATCAAGAGGCACAGGCCTATTACGATAAGAATCGTGTGAAGTTTGGTTCGACTCCTTTTGAATCTTTTAAAGACAATATCAAAACCTTTCTGGCGCAGCAGCAGTTGGAAGAGCGCATCCGCGCTTGGTTTGAAGTGATTAAGCGTAAGTACAAAGTTCGTAACTTTATTGCGGATTAATTTATGCACATTGAAACTCTGACTAGCATTCATAAACCTGCCATGCGTGCCTTGATTGAGGCCATTCATGCTGAGCAGGGGTTGCTTCCACAGTTTTACTGGCCTCAAGATCTTTTGGGGGCGGAGATGGCGACAGCGGAAGCGGTCGGGGCTTTTGAGAATAATGTTTTAATTGGCTTTGTTCTTTATCGTGAGCTTCCCGAGGCATTTGAGATTTCTTTGGTTGCAAGTCATCCCCAGTACCGACGTCGAGGAGCTATGGAGAAGGTGATTGAACATCTTGTCAACGCAAAGGGTCAAGAGCGCGAGCTTTGGTTGGAGGTGCATGAGGAGAACGTTCCGGCGCAAAAACTCTATGAAAAACTAGGGTTTAAGGAAGTTCGTCGGCGGCCCCGTTACTACAAGGACGGAGCGACGGCCATTTTGTACTCACACTCATAAAGGGAGTGTCGCCCCTTCGGGGAGTGAAGATAAACCCTTGCCCTCGCTCATTTTTTTTGCTAGTTTCAAGTCGTTCCAATGGGCCCAGTAGGCCCATTTTTTTTTGCGCCCGGACGGGTGGATCGATTCTTCGATCAAATTTCTAGCCCCTGCAAATCTCGCAGGAACTGGACTCCGTCCAGTCGCCGTATATGTTATAAAGGATTACCTTAAAATGTCAGAGACCCCATCTTGGATGGAAAAAGTAGAAGCTATAGCCAATGAGGTTGCCGCTCAAGAAGGCGTCCTTATTTACGACATTGAGTTCGTAGGCTTGGGCAAAGGAAGAACACTTCGTATCTACATCGACAAAGAAGACGGCAACGTCAGCATTGATGATTGCTCGAATGTCTCTAAAGGTCTTAATGAATTTCTTGATGCCAATGAAGACCTGATCCCTGGCGGCGCTTACAATCTTGAAGTTTCAACTCCGGGTTTAGATCGTGTCTTGCGCAAGCCTTGGCACTTCCAAAAAGCCGTGGGGAAAAAGATTTATATCAAAACCTCCAAAGCTTTGGAGAGTGCTGGTGTGACGGATAAAAAATGGAAGGCAGCTAAAACAGTCGAAGAAGTTTTGGAATCGGCTGATGAAGGCGGCATCCGATTTGTCGTGAAAGATGTGGAGATCAAAATCCCTTACAACATGATCGACAAAGCTAAAGTAGTTTTTGAAATGACCAAAGGTCAAAAAAAGTAACGAGAGAGGAAAGTCATGGCTGAAAATATGTTTTCAGATCTTTCTAAAGTGATTGATCAAGTCGGAAAAGACAAAGGTATCGACAAGCAAGTTGTTATCGATGCAATCACTCAAGGTATGTTGGTAGCTGCTCGCAAGAAGTACGGCACATACCGTGAAATTGAAGCCGCTTATAACGAAGAAACCGGCGAAGTTGAACTTTTTGAGTTCAAAGAAGTCGTCCCTCGTGAAAAGTTCATCGACGAAGAAGTTGAAATCCCTTACGACGAAGCTCAAAAGTTGGATCCAAATGTTCAACTTGATGACTCTATCGGTATTAAAATGGAAGCTTCTGATTTGGGTCGTATTGCGGCTCAGACAGCAAAACAAATCATCATGCAAAAAGTGCGTGATGCTGAACGCAACATCATCTTCAATGAATTCGAAGAACGTAAAGGTGAAATCGCATCGGGTATCGCTCGTCGCGTGGAAAAAGGCGCGATTGTTGTCGACTTGGGCCGTACGGAAGCGTACATCCCACCTCGTGAACAAATCCCAGGCGAACAATACAAGCCAGGGGACCGTATTCAAGGTTACTTGTCTGAAGTTCGTCAAACAACTCGCGGACCACAAATCATCATGTCTCGCGCGGATGAGCGCTATTTGATGAAGCTTTTCGAAATGGAAGTTCCAGAGATCTATGACGGTGTTGTTGAGATCATGGCGGCGGCTCGTGAGCCGGGCCAACGCGCGAAAATCGCGGTTCGTTCTAAAGACAACTCTGTAGATCCAGTGGGTGCTTGCGTTGGTATGAAGGGTTCTCGTGTACAAAACATCGTACAAGAACTTCGTGGCGAGAAGATCGATATCGTTCCTTGGGATGAAGACATCACTCGTTTTGCGTGCAACGCTTTGGCTCCGGCTGAAATCTCTCGCGTGTTCCTTGATGATGCGAACCGTGAAATGGAAATCGTTGTTCCAGATTCTCAATTGTCATTGGCTATCGGTAAGCGTGGTCAAAACGTGCGTTTGGCAGCGAAATTGACAACTTGGAAATTGGATATCATTTCTGAATCTTCAGCGGCTTCTCGTACGGCGGAATCAATCTTCAACTTGATGTTGATCCCGGGCATGAACGAGACAATGGCGCAAAACATTTTCCAATCTGGTTTCGGTTCTTTCCAAGCAGTGGCGACAGCAACTGTGGAAGAATTGATGACGATCCCAGGTTATGACGATCCAGATAAAGCTGAAAAATTGGCGAAAGAAGCGAAAGCTCTTGTCGCGAAATATGAAGCTGAAGGCGTACCAGTGCCAACAGCTCCAACAGCAGCAAAAGATAATAAATCTAATGTTTCCGCGAAAGCACAAGCGGACCTTCTTTTGAAGCAAGAGTTGCAAAAACTTGATGCTCAAGAGGCGGATGAGGAGTAGTCGGCGGAAGCCGGCAGAAAAACAGGAGACTGAGTGAGTAATCCAAAGGTTTTTGAATTTGCAAAAGAGATCGGGATGACCCCGCTGGCCCTCATGGATAAAATCCGTGAGTGGAATTTGCCTGTGAAAAGTCACATGGCGGAGCTGGATCCGACAGTTCTAGAGCAAATTAAAATTAAACTCTCTGGCGGCGATAAGCCTGCTGAAGAGGCTAAACCGAAAAAAGCAGCAACCCGTAAGGCAGCTCCGAAGAAAGCCGTAGCAGCGGCAGAGACTGAAACTGCAGCTCCTGCAGCCGCGAAGTCTTCTGTGATTCGTCGTAAAAAAGACGAAGCTCCTGTTGAAGCTCCGAAGGCGAAAGTCATAGCTAAACCTGAAGCTGAAGAAGCGGAAGAGGCAGCTCCGACAAAAACAACTCGTGTGGTTGTGAAGAAAACTTCAGCCGCGAAAGAAACCGAAGAAGCTCACGCAGCTCCGGCGGCTTCCGCTGTTGAAGAAAAAATTGTCGCAAAAGAAGAAGCGGCTCCGGTAGAAACAAAATCTGAACCGGTGGTTGCAAAAGCAGCTCCGACTCCGGCGGCTGAACCAGCGCCTGTGGCGGCTCCTGCAGCACAAGCTCGTAAGAAGGAAGTGGTTGTGGGAACAAGCGGTATTGCAAGTTCATCTACTCCGGCGACAACAACGGCAAAAAGAAATATCATCGGTCGTATGGATCTTTCCCGTGTCCAGCCGCAAACTCCGCAACGCGGTGAACGCCCTCAAGGCGGTTATCAGCCAAGATCTGGTGGGCCTGGTGGCGATCGCGGTGAACGTGGCGGGCCTGGCGGTGGTTTCCAACCTCGTCCTGGTGGATTCAATAGACCAGCAGGTGGTGCACCGACTCGCAACATCCGTACAGGATTCGTAGCGGCGGCTCAGCCTCCTGAACCAATGCCAGACAGTGATTTTAGAAGAGATTTTGATAAGCGCAAAAAAATCGGTGCGGGCCCAGCGGCAGCTGCGGGTGCGACTCGTGAGCGCGAAAAAGAAAAAGAAGAAGAAGTAGCAAGCTTCAATGCGGTTGAATTCCGTAAGCGCGAAATGGTCTTCCAGCCTAAAAAGAAAAAAGGCATGTTGGATCGTGAAGCAATGAAGACGCAAATCACAACGGCAGCAGCTCATAAACGCGTTGTTAAAGTAAACAACACGATGAAGCTTTCTGACTTGGCGATGGAAATGGGCTTGAAAGCTCCACAACTCGTAAAAGTTTTGATGACCAACGGTGTGATGGCCAACATGAACACGGATCTTGATTTCGATACGATCGCTTTGATCGTGCCGGAGTTCGGTTGGGAAGCACAAAACGTCTTCAAAACAGCGGAAGATGTGGCGCAAGAAACAGCATTCGGTGAATTGGATGCTGAAAAAGTCACTCGTCCACCTGTTGTGACAATCATGGGTCACGTCGACCACGGTAAAACATCTTTGCTAGATGCGATCCGTAATGCTGACGTTGCTGCGGGCGAAGCCGGCGGCATCACTCAGCACATTGGTGCGTACTCTGTAAAAATTGAAGACGGTTCTTTGATCACATTCTTGGATACTCCGGGCCACGAAGCCTTCACGGCTATGCGTACGCGCGGTGCGAATGCGACAGATATCGCTGTCATCGTCGTTGCGGCGGATGACGGTATGATGCCGCAAACTCAAGAATCTATCAGCCACGCGAAAGCGGCGGGAGTTCCAATTATCGTTGCTGTGAACAAAATGGATAAGCCGGGTGCAAACCCAGAGCGTATCAAGCAACAATTAACAGAGCTTGAAATCGTTCCTGAAGAATGGGGCGGTAACACGATCTTTGTTGAAGTTTCCGCTTTGAAGAAAACAGGTTTGAAAGAGCTTCTTGAGCAAATCAAACTGTTGGCTGAAGTCGGTGAATTGAAAGCCAATCCAAAACGCTCCGGCACAGGTCTTGTGATCGAAGCGAAAATGGAAAAAGGCAAAGGCCCTGTGGCAACTCTTCTAGTTAAAGACGGAACAGTTGAAGTGGGTCAGTACATCGTTGCCGGCACTATGAAGGGCCGTGTTCGTTCGTTGATGAACGACAAAGGCGAAAGAATTCAATCTGTCGGTCCGGGTCTTCCGGCCGAAGTTTTGGGTCTTGATGGTGTTCCAGCGGCGGGTGACCAGTTCGACATCGTTAAAGATGAAAGAACTGCTGAAGAAATGTCGACTCTTCGTAAGAACAAAGCTTTGGCTGCAGCATCAGCTCCGGCACAAAAACTTTCTTTGGATGAGATCTTCGCGAAAGTTAAAACGGGCGATGTGAAGGAGCTTGCAATCATCTTGAAGGCCGACGTTCACGGTTCTCTTGAAGCGATCAACGGCATGCTTTCGAAGCTTTCAACTCCAGAAGTGAAAGCGCGTGTGATCCACGCCGCTGTCGGAGGTATCACGGAGAATGACGTGACCTTGGCAAACACTTCTAAAGGTATCGTTTTGGGCTTCAACGTACGTCCAGACCTGGGCGCACAAGCTAAAGCGAAACAATTGGGCGTCGACATCAGAACATACTCTATCGTTTACGAATTGATCGATCAGATGAAAGCTGCGATGGCGGGTCTTCTTTCTCCAGATGTGGTGGAAGAAGTCATGGGTCGCGCAGAAGTGCGTAACACATTCAACGTACCTAAGGTCGGCGTTATCGCTGGTTGCTTCGTAATTGATGGTAAAGTTCAACGTAACAACATGATCCGTTTGCTTCGTGAAAATAAAATCGTTTACGAAGGAAAGATCTCTTCACTTAAACGCTTCAAAGATGACGCGAAAGAAGTGGCGCAAGGTTACGAATGCGGTATCGGTATCGAAAACTATAACGACGTTAAAGTGGGCGATATGATGGAAGCATACGTGAAAAAAGAAGTTGCACGTGAACTAAGCTCGGGGACTCACTAATGAAGAACATGGGTGATGGGCGCAGAGTCGCTCGCGTAGAAAGAGAAATTCAAGCTACCATCGCTCAGTTTTTGATCCGTGGTTTTAAAACTCCTTTGCCAGGTCTTGTGACCGTGTCTCAGGTGAAAATGCCGGCGGATCTTCGTGCCGCGAAAGTTTATATCAGTGTTTTAGGTTCTGACGCCCAACAAGAAGAGGCGTTGGAGCTTTTGCAAGAACGAGCTTTTGAGATTCAAAACTTCATCGGTAAAGAACTCAAAATGCGCTATTGTCCGAAGCTCACTTTCTATCCTGATCACACAACAGAACAGGTTTTGAAAGTGGAACGCATTCTTCATGAACTTGAAGAAGAAAGAAAAGCGACGGGCAAAACAGAAGAGTCTGATGACGAATAATACAAAACAATTTAATGGTCTTTTGTTGGTTGATAAACCACCAGGGATTTCCAGTCATGATGTCGTGGCGAGGCTTCGCCGTATTCTTGGAACAAAGGCTGTCGGCCATTCGGGAACTCTCGACCCTATGGCGTCGGGGCTTATGGCGTGTCTTATTAACGAAGGCACGAAACTCAGTCAGTATATTTTAGAAGGTGATAAGGGGTATCGCGTGCGTGCGCAGTTTGGTGTTCGCACGGATACTTTGGATACCACCGGGACTGTTTTAGAAACACAGCCTGTAGATTTGACCCGGGAACGCATCTTGGCAGAGGCTGCAAAGCTTCAAGGCGAGATGGAACTTGAAGTGCCTATTTATTCAGCGATCAAGGTTCAAGGGAAAAAGCTCTACGAATACGCCCGTGAAGAAGAGCAGGTCGTGATTCCGAAAAAGATCATGAAGTTCTGGGACGTGACTCCTGTCGATATCGGTTCTGATTGGGCTGAGTTTGATATCAAATGCACCAAGGGCAGCTACATCCGCACATGGGTCGATCTTTTAGGGAAGGCTTTGGGGTGTGGGGCTGCGATGAGTGCTTTGCGCCGAACGTGGTCCGCTCCCTATTTGCTTCCCCAGGCGCAGACGTTGGAAGCTATTGAGGCCTCGGTGAAACAGGGTTTGTGGGGAGCCGCTTTTGTCCCCATGGAATTGGCGTTACCTCAGGTTAAAAGAATCCGTATTAAAGGGCAGGACAGGGTGCTTTTAGGGAATGGGCAGATCAGCCATGACCTGAGAACTCAACTGATTACCGCTTTTAAGCCTTCTGAGGACCAATACGTCCAAATTATCGGTCAAGATGACGGGCAAATGCTCGCTTTAATTGGCTTAGAGCCTGGAAAAGGCTTTGTCCTCCGCCGAGTCTTTAAATATTGACGGGGTGGGGCTTAAGGGTTAGAAAGTTAAATCTTACGGACTCTAACGATCGACAGCCATGACGACGGCGGGGTTTGTAGGCTTACTAAAATCGAAAAAAATAAGAACAGGAGACTTTAATGGCAGTCACTAAAGAGAACAAATCACAAATCGTAAAAAAATTCAAAACAGCAGACCTTGATACTGGATCTCCAGAAGTTCAAGTGGCGCTTTTGACTGCGAAAATCAACGATTTGACAGCTCACTTCTCTACTCACAAGAAAGATCATCACGGTCGCCGTGGTCTTGTGACTATGGTTAATAAAAGAAGAAAACTTTTGGATTACCTACACCGCAAAGACGGTACTCGTTACCAAGCGCTTATCAAAGCTCTTGATATCCGTAAGTAATCGAAATGGAAGGGGCTTCGTGCCCCTTCTGAATTTCCAGCAATAGACGTAACTTCCAGCAAAGCATAAAGGCTTTGCGATATTTTCAAGGAGATTTAATGAAAACGACTGTCACTACTTCGGTGGGCGGAAAACAGATCACCATCGAAACAGGCCGTTTGGCAAAGCAAGCGGATGGTTCCGCTCTTGTCACTTGTGGTAACAACATGGTTCTTGTTACTGCGGTTTCTTCCAAAAAAGCCTCTGAGCTTGATTTCTTCCCTCTCACAGTTGAGTACATCGAAAAATTCTATGCGACTGGTAAAATTCCAGGCGGGTACTTCAAACGTGAAGGTAAGCCGACAACGGACGCTGTTTTGACAGCGCGTTTGATCGACAGACCTATTCGTCCTTCTTTCCCAGAAGGCTACCGTCATGAAACACAAGTTGTAGCGACGGTTCTCTCTGCAGACGGTGCATTCCCTCTTGAGATTCTTTCAAGCTTGGGTGCTTCTGCAGCTCTTCACGTTTCTGATATTCCATTCAATGGCCCAACAGCAGCTATTCAAGTAGCTCGCGTTGACGGTCAATTCGTTGCCAACCCAACTCCACAACAGTTGGAAAAATCTGACATGGACATGATCGTTGCGGGAACTCGCAATGGTTTGTTGATGGTGGAAGGCGAAACGAAATTCATCTCTGAAGCAGATTGTTTGGCGGCTTTGAAATTTGGTCACCAATCCATGATGCCTCTTTTGAATGCGCAAGACGAACTTCGCGAAAAAATGGGTTCGAAAGCAAAACGTGCGTTCACAGCTCCAGTGATTGATGCTGACTTCAAAGGCCAAGCAGAGTCTTTGTTGAAATCTAAAATCGCCGCAGCTCTTTCTATCAAAGTAAAACAAGATCGTTATGCAGCCGTAGCCGCAGCTCACGCCGAAGCGGAAGCGACTTTGTTGGCGTCTATCACTGACAAAGATTTGGCAAAACAACGTAAAAAAGAATTGGCGACTATCGTGGAAGAAATTAAATACCACGAAGCTCGTTCTATGATCTTGGATAAAAAAGTTCGTATCGATGGCCGTGATGTGAAAACAGTACGTCCTATCGCTAACGAAGTGGGCTTGTTGCCTCGTGCGCACGGTTCTGGTTTGTTCACTCGTGGTGAAACTCAATGTTTGGGCACAGTGACTTTGGGAACTGGTGACGATGAGCAAATGGTGGATGCGCTTTTGGGAACTCAAAAACGCAAATTTATGCTTCATTACAACTTCCCTCCATACTCAGTTGGTGAAGTGGGGCGTTTCGGCGGTCAAGGTCGTCGTGAAATCGGTCACGGTAACTTGGCAGAGCGTGCTTTGAAAGCGGTTCTTCCTGATCACGAGAAATTCCCTTACACAATCCGTATCGTGTCTGAAGTTCTTGAGTCGAATGGTTCTTCTTCAATGGGATCTGTTTGTGCGGGAACGATGGCGATGCTTGATGCCGGTGTACCTATCAAAGGAAACGTTGCCGGTGTGGCAATGGGTCTTATTAAAGAGGGCGACCGCGTAGCTGTATTGACTGACATCTTGGGTGACGAAGATCACTTGGGTGACATGGACTTTAAAGTTGCGGGTACTCCACAAGGTATCACAGCTCTTCAAATGGATATCAAAATCGACTCTGTTTCTTTCGATGTGATGGATCAAGCTTTGGCGCAAGCTAAAGAAGGTCGCGCGCACATCTTGAATGAGATGGAAAAAGTGATCAAAGTAGCTCGTGGTCAAATCTCTGAATTTGCTCCTCGTATCGAAACGATCAAAATTAAACCAGATAAGATCCGCGAAGTGATCGGTTCTGGTGGTAAAGTGATCCGTGGTATCACTGAAGCGACTGGCGTTAAGATCGAGATCGAAGACGACGGTACAATCCACATCGCGTCGGCTGATCCTGAAGCAACTAAAAAAGCTATCGGCATGATCAACGACATCGTTGCAGAAGCGGAAGTGGGTAAGACATATAAAGGCCGTATCGTGAAAATCGCGGAATTCGGTGCTTTCGTTGAAATCTTGCCAAACACACAAGGTCTTTTGCACATCTCTGAAATCGCTAACGAAAGAGTGCGCGCAGTAACTGACGTACTTAAAGAAGGCGAAATCATCGACGTGAAAGTTCTTGAAGTAGACCGCGCAGGTCGTATCAAGCTTTCTCGTAAGGCGCTTCTGCAATAAGAATGAATACTAAGTTCAAAAAATCTGAACTTTCTAACGGGATCCGCGTGGTGAGTGAACTTCATCCAGGGTCCCGTGCCGTTTCTATCAGTGTCTGGGTTTTAACCGGAACTCGTGATGAAACTCCTGAGGTGGCGGGGATCTCGCACCTTCTTGAGCACCTTGTTTTCAAAGGCACAAAAACTCGTTCGGCGTATCAAATTGCCAAGTCTTTGGAAGCTTTGGGCGGGGATCTTAACGCCTACACCACTCGTGAATACACTTGTTATCACGCCATGGTTTTGAAGGATCATTGGGAGAAAGCTCTCGATGTTCTTTCAGATCTCATTTCAAACATGCATCTCACAAAAAAAGAATTCGGTCTTGAAAAAGGCGTGATTCTGCAAGAAATCGCGATGTCTGAAGACAGCCATGAAGAGCTTATCTATGACATCTTCTATGATGTTGTTTATGGAAAGCATCCGCTCGGCCGTCCTATTTTAGGAACTCCAAAGTCCATCGCCTTGATGAAGCAAAAACAAGTGATGGATTATTATAAAAAAACTTACACCGGAAAAAACATCATCGTCAGTGCGGCAGGTTGCCTGGATCATGACGAATTGATGGCGGGAATTACGAAGCGTTTGGGACCTAAAAAGACCACGACGCTGAAGAGTAAGCGCTCCGTGCCTCGTTGGTTGAAGCGTCGTCATGTTGTGGAGAAACAAGCAGAGCAAGTGCACATGCTTATGGGATTCCCGACGGCCAGCTTTAAAGACAAACATCGTTTTGAAGCTGTGATCACGAACACTTTGTTGGGCGGGGGAATGACTTCCAAACTTTACCAAAGTGTGCGCGAAAAAAGAGGCCTCGTTTACACGATTCATTCTAGTCTGAATACGCACATGGATTCCGGAATGCTCACGATCTATGCGGGAACGGAAGTTAAAAACGCTCGCAAAGTCGGCGATTTGATTTCTAAAGAAATGCAGAAGATCCGTAAGCAGGGCGTATCGAAACACGATGTGGAAATGTTTAAGACGCAAGTCATTGGAAGCATCTTGCTAGGCTCGGATGATATTGAAAATCGCATGACATCTTTGGCAGTCAATGAGATCGTCTTTGGCCAATATCGTTCGGTGGATTCTGTGATCGAAGAAATTAAAAAAGTTTCTGTCGATTCCGTGAACCACTACATCCGTCAAGAATTGGATCTGTCGCAAGCTTCGGGCGTCTTGTTAGGCCCGGGCGTGACGGAACTTAAAACTTGGTGGGAAGATTTAGAGCTATAAACGGCGAAGGCCGGCAGGTAAGGAGATCGTATGCAAAAGATCGCAGTGAAAGTTAAGAAACTTGAAAATTTCCACGGTGAACTTCCTCAATATCAATCTTTGGGTGCGAGTGGCTTTGACGTTCGCGCGCAACTTGCAGGGCCTGTTGTTTTAAATCCTGGTGAAAGAGCGTTGATTCCAACGGGTTTGTCTTTTGAGATTCCACTGGGATACGAAATTCAAGCGCGTCCGCGCAGTGGTTTTGCAGCGAAAAATGGTGTGACGGTTTTGAATACTCCGGGCACGATCGACGCTGATTATCGCGGTGAAGTTAAAATCATCATCATCAATTTGGGTAACGAAACTGTGACAATCGAAGATCAGGAGCGTTGTGCTCAGCTGGTGATTGCTCCGGTTCTCCAAGCGCACTTTCAACTGGTTGACGAGCTGGGTTCCACAGAGCGCGGTGCTGGTGGTTTTGGTTCCACAGGTCGTGCTTAGGGAATTTTAAGTATTTAATTGCAGAAGCCCTCCATAGGGCTTCTTGTGCCTGTCTATTTAAATTACGATCCTACAGTTGCTCAAGATGACAACTGGCAAAAGGATGCCAAAGGAAATTCGATCATTGTCCTTACACTTTAGGTGCCGCTCAATTTAGAAAACCTTATTCCGGTCGCTTCTTGCTTACAGGTCTTTATGATGCAAACAGTATTGAAGAAGCAGGGTCAGGATATTCTTATAAGTTCGATGGTCAAGCTTATCGCAGCTTTCATGGTTCTGATGAAAATGGACGCTGGGATGCTATGGTTTATATTCCTGACGCCGCGACGGGCAAGACGGCTAAATCTTTTTCTGGTCTCTTAACAATTCAAATGGATTTGATGGATCAAGGCTATTACCACATTGATCTGACTTGCTCTTCTGTTCTGAAATGATGTCTAAATTATCCGAGTCTTTCCAGGCGAGAGATATCGATACGATTCCACAACCACAAGATAAATACGATCGCAAAAAGGATCGTGACGAGACGAATGGATCTGCGTTTTTCCATTTGGAAATTTTCAGTTAAACCCACCGCCATCAAAAGGGCGGTGAATGCGAAGCCCACCAAAGTGATTGGCGGAATCATTTCTGAACCTACTTGAAATACAAAAAACGGAATGTTGGCGAAAAGAACCAAAGTAAAGATCTTGCGAAGAGAGCATGTTCTTTTTTCGTACACTTGAAAATAGTAATATATGAACAAAGAGCCGATGAATGTTGTCACCACTCCAACAATAGGCGAGATGATAAAGCCGCCCATGATTCTGAAAAAGTTCGGAGGAACAAGCCCTGTTAAAATACCTGAAGCCATCGAAAGAACAACCAGCGTGATAATCAGCACCGGCCAATTCCAGTCAGGCAATGTCTTGATTTTTTCAACCGGATGGCGAAGGTAGTTGATAATGTAACGAACGACCTCTTTGGCCGTTTCAAAGTGGGGCTGATTCTGGGGTGTCACGTCTCTGTAGTCGCTCATGATTTTATTGCACCACCGTGCCTGTACTTAAGCAAGGGATTTAAAGGGGACGGTCTTCCCGAAGATCCATTTCCGCTAAAGTTTGGGCGCGCTCAAGCAGAAGCAAGCTATTGGAAATCGCCGTGTCTTTATTTGCTCCCAGAGTGCTGAGTGAAGGGAGGTCTTTCTTTTTCGTAAGCCATTGGTGAAGACCGTAAGCGAACTTAAGAAATAAACTATTCTTTTGTGAGGGAAGACACACGACTTCTGCTGTCGGAATGGGGAGGGCAGACAGATGATGCGACTTAAGAGAAAGTCCCGGGTCCACGATTTCGGTTAAGCTCATGATCGCCGATGATTTATGCTGGCGAATCACGCCTTCAAATTCTTGAAAAGTCACAGCATCAAGAACCAAGTGAAAATGTCGGTTGTGGGTTTCTTGTTGCTTTAGAAAATATAAAAAACGTTCCTGACGTTGCTGCGGATTGTTCCAGGGAAGGTGCAAGGTGAAAACTTCATAGCCATGTTCCGCCAAAAACAATGTATAGATATTCCAGTAAGATTTAAAATAGAAAATCGAGCGAGGACCTGTGACGAAAAGCAAAGGAAAACGGGTGAGCAGGCAGTTGGGTTTTAGTTCAAAGGGAATGTCTTGGTTGGATCTTGCTTGATTGGAGAAAAGCGCAAGACCCAAAGTGAAAACAAGAAGGCAGAGTATAAGTATTAAAACATCCACCCCTCAATTATAGAGAGGTGTTCAGACGAAATGCAAAGTCAAAGGAGTTTTTATCAGAAGTGTCGTTCACAAGAGCTGTTCTTGCGCTGACCTCAGCACCCAAAGAAAGATTTTTGTGAACTTGCGCGAGGAATCCTGTCGAGATAACCAAAGACGGTGTCGTTGAATCTACGCTGATGTCTCTGGAAGGGTCCGAGAATTTCAAGAAGCGATTGGAGAGACCGGAACTGACGGTGTAGTTCCAAACGCTCTCAAGCTTATTTGTGTAGCCAATCTTAAGATCAAACTCGCGCAAGGTGAATTCCTCACTGCCGGAAGAAGTGAGACCGTAATTTCTAAACACACCTTCGGAGTACCAGTTTGGCGAAAACAAATCCATTCCTAGCGAAAGTTGAATGCCGCTCGCGTGACGGTTGAAGTTTTGTTTGTTCGCTGAAATATTCGAGAAGGAATTCGCGTAACCAATTCCCGCATGCAAGCGCACGTCATCGAAAGAGCTGCTTTGTTTTTTAGCCAAATGATTCTTTTTCGCGCTCAGTTCATTAAGCAAGTCGTCGTAGCTGACTTCTTCATACTCTGAAGAGGAGCCTGCGGCCTGGACTAAGGTGGGAGCGGAAAAGAGGGCTAATGCGATCAAAACGAATTGGATTGTTTTAGATATTTGCATTCCTTGATTCTAGCAAGGCTTTGTCATTTTTCAAAAATTCATCTTTCGTTCTAGACCTCATTTTTGGCAAACTAGATGTATATGCGCGGCTTGCGCCGCAGGATGTGGAGCGAGCTTGGCTCGCGGAACTGGACTTAAAAAATGTTCTCAATATTCCATAAACGTCACAATTGTTTTTGCGCTTTCTGTAAAAGCCCCCGCCGTATTTATCGTAAGAAGAATATTTCTTTGATGAATATTGTTGGTAGTGCTTTAGCTTCCATTGTTGTGATGTTCGCGATCTGGCAACAGTATGATCCGCGTGTGATGATTGCGTTTGTGGTGTGCTTGGCTTTGTCAGAAGTGTTCGTGAAGATTCGTTGGCGCCTTTCTGTGGTGTGCCGCTCTTGTGGATTTGATCCGGTTTTATATTTAAAGCATCCGGAGCAAGCTGCGCAAAAAGTGAAGGAACAGTTGGATCTTCGTAAACAGGATCCAAAGTATCTGCTTGCAAAGCCGCTTAATTTGCCCGCAATTCCCGCGGAAAAGGCCAAAGCTCTTCAAGCTAAAGAAAAAGGCCGCTTGGTCTCTCGCTCTGTTTGATCTAAGAGTTGCCTAAAGGCCCTCTTTATGACAGTTTAAAGAGGCATGAAAACACTCATCGTGATTCCGACGTACAATGAAAAAGAAAATATTCAGGCGATCGTGCCTGCCGTTTTAGCTCAAAACTTGGGCGTTGATATTCTGGTTGTTGACGACAACTCTCCAGATGGAACGGGTGCCATTGTTCGTGAAATGCAAAAAAACATTCCTCAGCTTCATCTTCTTTCTCGTCCCGGCAAACAAGGTTTGGGAAAAGCTTATATCGCGGGCTTTCGTTGGGGCATGGATCATGGTTACGAAGCCATTACTGAGATGGATGCGGATTTTTCTCATCGTCCTGAGGACCTGGGGCCATTGCTTAAAAAGTTAGAAACCCACGACTTTGCAGTAGGTTCTCGTTATGTCGAGGGCGGGCGCACGGTCAACTGGGGCATTATGCGTAAGATTATCTCCCGCGGTGGCGGTATTTATGCGCGTTTGATTTTAGGTTTTCCTTTGAACGATTGGACGGGGGGATTTAATGCGTGGAAGAAAGAAGTTCTTCAAGGCATTGATCTTTCCACTGTCGAGTCCAACGGTTACAGCTTTCAAATTGAACTGAAATACAAAGCCATGAAAAAGGGTTTCAAGGGTGCGGAGTCACCGATTGTTTTTGAAGATCGTCGCGTCGGTCAAAGCAAGATGTCATTGAAGATTGTCATTGAGGCCTTCTATCGTGTTTGGCTCATGCGTTTCCGTTAAGGGTTTGGCCCTTCTTTTTATTACTTTCCTTTTTCCAGTGTTGTCGTGGGCGGCAGCTCAACAGGCGACTGTTATTACTGATGGCGCTTTGATTTATCAAGACGCGGACTTTGATGCTCCCGTGATTCAGACTTTGAAACGTGGAAGTGTTTACAGCATTTCTACCGGGAAAAAGGGACCTTTCTATAAAATTCGTCTGAAGCCCGGGACGGTGGGCTGGATTGCCGACACCGATTTGAAAATGGGTGTCGTGAAGCTCGCGCCTCCTCCTGAAGAGAAAAAACTTTTTGATAAGAAAGAAGAGCGTAAAAAACCGTTCTTTGCCACTCGCTATCGCGGGCCAGCTTTGGATTTTATCAATTTTACGGAAGACACCTTAGGGCAGGAGCGTTCGACGTTTCTGCCTTTTTACGGCGTGAAATTCAATGGTTTTAATACGATCATCAGTGGGGAGATCTATACCGAGGGCAACATCATGTTCCACGTCGGCGCTCCTAGTTACTACACGGACGTCACGAAAAAAAGTGCCGACGGTTTTATTTTTATCTCGAATTTTCTTTTGCAAACGGTCAGTCCTCTAAGCAAATCAAATTTGTTTTATTACGGATTCGGTCCCATGTTTAAGTATTCGCACTTCACTTTGGAAGTTCCTAACGGCACAAAGACATTAAGTTACTCTGCGGATGATATGAATCTGGGCGCGGTTTTTAATGTCGGTATGGCTTTCCGCTTAGGCAGTCTTTCTTTGCGCACAGACGCGAAATACTATTGGGAGCGAGTAAAGTACTACGGTTTCGGCCTGAATCTGGGTTGGGAATTCTAAGTTTAAAATTTTGGTAAAAGTCCGAATCGCGAATTGGGAGCACTGCTGCTCCCAAGCTATCTCTTTTTAATTTTAGCAATAGGTTTGCATGGTGTCCTTTAAAAACGATTTTAAGGGGACCCAATGCTTTTAATTTCAATAGACTGCTTTTTAGTCCTTCCTAATGCTAAAAATCTCTATTTATTAATGCATCACAATGTGGTACATTGTATATGAGATTCATTTGGGACGAAAACAAGAATATTGAGAATCAAATCAAGCACGGAATTAGTTTTGAAGAGGCTATCAGTGTTTTTGATAGCGACTTTTCGATGTCATACGATGCAGCTCATTCTACTCTTGATGAAGATCGCTATATAACGAAGGGAATGATTGACCATCACGGTATTATTCTGGTTGTTCACACTGAGCCGGAAGAAAACGTTTACAGAATTATTTCGGCTCGTAAACATGGGTGAAGATATGAAACACAAGACTTTAAAAGAAGCGATGAAGGCTGCCAAAGAAACGGGCAAACCACAAAAAGTGGAAGCACAGCTGGGCCCTCACGAAGTAAAGGTGAATGTCTCGATTCGTTTGGACTTGGAAGTTTTAAATTGGCTCAAAGAAGAAGCAGAGAAGCGTGGTTTGCCTTACACGACTCTTGCGAACTCTATTTTGAAACAGGCCTCTATGAGTCAGTCTTTTGAAGAGCGTTTGGCGCGTTTGGAAAAAGTCGTTCTTAAAGGTAAAGTCGGCTAAGGATTTTTTTCTTTATAATGCGACTTCTTTGATATAAACGAAGGCCTCAGCTTGAGGGGGCTTTTTGATGCGTATTTTTTCTTTGTCGTTCCTGCTTGTTCTTTTTTCTCTTACAACTTTTGCCGCAGATATTGAGCCGTACTTTGAAGCTTTAAAGCAATCGGGTGCGAACTTTGAACCGGACGGAGCCATCTGTGAGCAAGTGGCTCGCCTGACTTTGGCGACACAGTATCCTGACAAAGATTTCTCTCTTGCAAGTGGCATTGAATACGATGCCGGGGGAATGACATTGGGAGAACTCGATGTCCTTGTCATCAACCGTGCGACTCAGAAAGTAGTTCTAGTCACGGAAGTAAAGTGCTGGAAGAATTTAAAGCAAGCTTTGGATAAAGTGGTATCGCAAAGACAGCGTTTCATTTGGAATTTGACGAAGTTTCCTCAAAAGATGCATTTCGTTTCTTACTCAGAATTGGATTTAAAAGCCGAACAGTTTGACGCTGCGACGGAATATCGTTCGATCTCTCAGTTGGGTGGCGTTAAATACGGTTTTGATATGGAGCTGGAATTAACACTCTCTGAGTTTAGAGCGCTGCGTATGAAGCTGCTTAAATGTCAGGCATGGGGAGAGTGCGCACGCGCTGCGCAATAGGTGACTTGGGAGGGAATCTCATGCAGATTCCTTCCATGTCTATTCAAGTTTTACCTCCTGAAGTCGTCGATCAAATTGCCGCTGGCGAAGTGGTGGAGCGTCCCGCCCACCTTGTTAAAGAACTTGTAGAAAACAGCATTGATGCCGGAGCCACCAGAGTTCACGTTGAATTCTTTGACGGTGGTCGTATCGTGAAAGTGATCGACAACGGAAAAGGCATGTCGCCGGAAGATCTTCCCAAAGCTTTGGAAAGATTTGCGACCAGTAAAATTTCAAAAACAGATGACCTTTGGAAGCTTCGTACTTTCGGATTTCGTGGGGAAGCACTGGCAAGTATCGCCGCTGTCAGTAAGTTGACTCTGACGTCTCGTCGCGAGGGTGATGAGCAAGCTCACCAATTGATCAGCGAATACGGTCGTAAAAAACACATCGACAAAGTCGGCGGCTCGCAGGGGACGACGATTTTAATCGAAAATCTTTTCGACAACACGCCTGCGCGATTGAAGTTTTTAAAATCAGACGCCGCTGAAAACACGGCGATTAAAACGACTCTCAAAGCCATGGCCCTTTCTCACTACAATGTTGAATTCCGTATTCAGGAAAACGGCAAGTTGGTAAGTTTTTGGCCGGCTTGCAAAAATCGCAAAGACCGCGTTGAGCAAATTTTAGAAATTAAGCCTCTCTTTGAAGGCGAAGCCACTCGTGAAAACGTGCGCGCTTATGCGGTGTTTGCAGATCCTCACAATGTTGCGAAGACAGCAAAAAATATTTGGCTCTTTGCGCAGAATCGTTGGATTCAAGATCGCAGCCTGCAAGCGGCGGTGAATGAAGCTTATCGCAGTCTTCTTATGCACGGCGAATATCCGATTGCCGTCGTGTGGGTTGAAGTCGATCCTGATTGTGTTGACGTGAATATTCACCCAACAAAGTCACAGGTGAAGTTCCAAGAACCTTCGCTCGCGTTCCGTGCTGTGGCCGGGGCTTTAAGATCGACATTGGAGCAAGCACCTTGGCTTGCAGAATCGCAAAGACCTCGTCCGCCACAACCTCTTTCAGATGTGTCGGCAGAGGATTATCCTTCAACACAGGGTCTTCCGAATTTTGCAAACGCACCGATGCCAAAAGAAAATCTGGCATTCCAAGATGCTTCTTTAAGTGCGACACAATTTCAGAAAAAAGAATTTAATTTTCCTAAGGCGACAATCAATGAACCAAAAATTGATTACCAAACTTTGGCGGAAGCGGCAGCTTCTCGCGAAGAGCTCGCCACTCAATCTATGAGTCCTAAATCTGCGGAACCGGAAGCTCCGCGAGGGTATTGGTCTTCGCTTGAGGTTTTGGGGCAGGCAAATCTCACTTACATCGTGACACAAGCTCGCGATAAAATTGTTTTCGTCGATCAGCATGCCGCTCACGAGCGTGTGGTATTTGAAAAACTTATGAGTGCGTGGAAGGGGGGCAAGGTCGACGTGCAGGATTTCTTGTTCCCGCTCGCTATAGATATGTCGCCAGAAAAAGTCGAAGCTCTTTTGGGAATTGCGAAAGACATCGAACGCCTGGGCGTTCATATTGAATCTTTAGGCCCAGGCACGATCGGTGTGAAGGCTGCACCACTGATGATTAAAGAATCTATTCTAAGCACTGTGCTTGATAAAATGGCGAATGAAATCGTCGAACAAGGTGGAAGCTATTCACTTGAACGCGTGGTCGGTGATATTTGCGCGACGATGGCCTGCCACTCAGTTGTGCGTGCGGGACAAGCTTTGGGAATTGATCAGATGAAAAGTCTTTTAAGAGACATGGATATGTTCCCCTTAAGCAGCTTCTGCCCGCATGGCCGTCCTGTGAGCGTGGAATATCCTTTCTACAAACTTGAAAAAGATTTCGGTCGAATCGTTTAATGAAGAACCTGCGAAAGCCCGTGATTTTTGTCGTTGGAGCTACGGCCACCGGAAAATCCGAGTGGGCCCTAAAGCTCGCGCAGGAATTTGGCGGAGTCATTGTTAACTGTGACTCCATTCAAGTTTATAAAAAGCTTGATATTGGTGCTGCAAAACCCACAAAAGAGGAGCAAGCGTTAGTTCCCCATTACTTGCTCGACTACGTAAATCCTCCGCAAGAAATGACAGCCGGGCAGTACTGCCGTGATTTTTACGAATGCGTGGAGCAGATTCCTGAAAACACTCCTGTGTTCGTCGTTGGCGGAACGGGTTTCTATTTTATGGCGATTGAAAAGGGAATGTATCCGGTTCTTCCGGTGCCTCCTGAAATTCAAAAAGCTGTTGAGGGAGAACTTAAAACTGCCGAGGGTGCTGAAAAACTTCACAAAGAACTTTTAGAAAAAGATCCCGAGTACGGCGCAAAAATTCATCTTTCCGATCACTATCGTATCGGTCGCGCCATTGAACTGATTCGCAGTCAGGGAAAAAGTGTGACACAGATTCAAAATGAATTTGCCGAAACACGCAGTGAATTTCCATTTCCACTTTTAAAAATCGGTCCAAGTTGGGATCGTGAAGTTTTGAAAGAACGTATCGCTCTTCGTACGAAAAAAATGTTAGAGCAGGGTTTGGTTCAAGAAGTGCAAAACCTCCTCGACGAAGGTTTGGAAAAGTGGGCGCCGATGAGCAGTGTCGGTTACAAAGAAACCATCGCGTTTTTGAAAAACGACCTGAACTCTGAGCAACTGTTTGAAGAAATTTCGAAGAACACACGACAGCTCGCCAAAAGACAAAGAACTTGGTTTCAAAGAGACAAAGACATTCATTGGTTTTCGGGAAGTGATGGATTTTCCGAAGCTCGCGCCATGGTCGAGAAATTTCTGAAACCTTGACCCCATAAGAGGGGCCGTTTCAAAATGGAGTTATTATGAAAAGTATGACAGGGTACGGCACCGCTAGAGTTCAATCTAAAGACGTCACAGTTGAAGTCAGTATTCGCGCCGTGAACGGCCGTTTCTTAGAACCTCGTTTTCATCTTCCTCGTGAATTTGTAGCCCATGAAGGGGAACTTAAAAAAATTCTCAGCCAGTCTTTGCATCGCGGAACAGTGGATGTGTTTGTTTCTCGTCGTGTGAAGAACACCGCGAACAAAGCGCAAATGACGGTGAACGACGCTTTGGCGAAAAAGTATATGATGGCTTACAAGCATCTTTCCAAAGAGTTGGGTGTTCCTTTTCAAGTTCATCTTGAAGTGGTGGCGCGTCTTCCAGAGATCATCAAAGTGGAAGAAACTTACGAACTTTTCCCAGGCGAAGACAAGGTTCTTAAAAAAGCATTCGCGGATGCTTGCAAGAATTGTGATAAAGAGCGCAGCCGCGAAGGACAAGCTTTGCGTCGTGATTTGCAAAAGCTGCTGATCGCTTTAGAGAAACAAGTGAAGGTTATCAGTGAGTTGCGTGGCGAAGCCAATGCACAACTTCAAGACAAGTTCGAACAAAAGATCCGCGCGCGTCTTAAAGGAAATGACATTGATCCAAACCGTCTGTCGCAAGAAATCGTGATTCAGCTTGAGAAAGCCGACATTAATGAAGAGCTCTCTCGTTTGAGTGAGCATATTAAGAACTACCGTCAGTTGGTGGCATCTCAGCAGGCAGAAGGGAAGAAGTTGGACTTCTATACCCAAGAGCTGCTCCGCGAAGTGAATACGATTGGTTCAAAGTCTCAAGTAGCCAAGATCACTCAAGCCGTGGTAGAAGCAAAAACCCTTATTGAAAGATTGAGAGAACAGGTACAAAACGTCCAATGAAGACACGTCTTATTATCGTCGCCGCTCCAAGTGGTGCAGGAAAAAGTAGTTTTGTCGAAAAGCTCAGCCAGGAAAATCCTCGCTTGGTCGATATCATTACTTACACCACTCGCGCGATGAGAAAAGGCGAAAGCGAGGGACAGCCTTATCACTTCATCAGTTCCGAAGATTTTCAGAAAAAAATCAAAGAAGGGTTTTTCGTAGAATGGGCGAAGGTCCATACAAACTTCTACGGAACATCTTTTGAGTCTATCGAAAATGCCTGGAAACAAGACAAATGCGCGATCATGGATATTGATATCCAAGGGGTTGCCACGTTTAAATCGAAGTTTCCGGATGCTAAGACCGTTTTTATCCTGCCTCCTTCTATTGACGAGCTGCGCCGCAGAATCGAGAAAAGGGACGGGGGAGTTCCAGCGGATATTGAGGTCCGTATGGCTAACGCCGAAAAAGAGATCCGTGAGGCCTCTAAATTCGATTATCAGATCGTGAACGACGTGTTTGAGCAATCTTACTCGCAATTTAAAAAAATCGTTGAAGAATTACTAGCTTAGCTGTAACTTGTCCGGATCTACTTTGTCTAAAAAAGTGCCTGGAGGCTAAATGGCTCGCGTAACTGTTGAAGATTGCTTGGAAAAAGTTCCTAACAGATTTGCTCTTGTATTGATGGTTGCAAAAAGAGCGAAGCAACTTCTTAAAGGAGCTGAAGCGACAGTTTCTACTCGCAGCAATAAGTACATCGTCAGTGCTCTTCGTGAAGTGGCGATTGGTAACGTAGGTTACACAGAAGCTATGGAAAACGCTGAGGCAACTCGCCAAATCGAAAAAGACCTAAATAAATAGTCTTTAAATCGAATATATTGCTTAAAAGGAGGCCAACAAGCCTCCTTTTTTGTTTTAAAGCTTCTCTCACAGCTCCTTTTGTAAAAGCCCTCGGCTTTTTCCATAAACGCTTAAAATAACTAATAAATCCAAGACCTTATTGAAAACTTAGTTGGACTCATTGGTCTCCTCAGGTAAACTTATTTAATATGTTAGAAGTCCTGAAAGAGAGCGGAGTCAGTCAGAAGCCAGTAAAGACACTTGATGATCTTCTGTCACGCATTCGCAATTTCTATCCGAATGCTGATTTAAAAATCATCGAGAAGGCCTACTACTTTTCTGAGAAAGCTCACGAAGGACAAATTCGTCGCAGTGGTGAGCCTTACATTTCTCATCCACTTTCTGTCGCCGCGATTCTAGCGGATCTTCATCTGGATTTAGATACGATTGCCACAGGCCTTTTGCATGACACCGTCGAAGACACGGCCGCAACTCTTGAGGATATTCGTCGAGAGTTTGGTGACGTGATCGCGCATCTCGTAGATGGTGTTACAAAAATCGGTCAGATGAAATTTAAAAACAGTCACGAAAAACAAGGCGAGAATATTCGCAAGATGATCGTGGCGATGGGTAAAGACGTGCGTGTCGTTCTTGTGAAATTGGCGGACCGTCTTCACAACATGCGCACTTTGAATTTCATGCCGTTTGAAAAACAAGAGCGCATTGCTCTTGAGACTTTGGAAATCTACTGTCCTCTTGCGGGACGTATGGGTATCAGTTCTTTGAAAATTGAACTTGAAGATCTGTGCTTCCGTTACTATCGCCCGGACATGTACTACGAACTTGTTCAGCACATCAAAAAAACAGAGTCTGAACAAAATCGCTATATCGAAGACGTCAAACACATGCTCTCTAAAGAGCTGAACAAAGCGGGCTTTAAGTACGAAGTTTACGGCCGTTCAAAACACTTGTGGTCGATCTATAGAAAAATGCAATCACGTAACATCGAGTACGATCAGGTTTATGACGTGCTGGCGTTCCGTGTGCTCGTTGATAACGTGGCAGAGTGTTACGCTGTTCTTGGACTTGTGCACTCGTTGTGGAAGCCAATTCCGGGTCGCTTCAAAGATTTCATCGCGATGCCGAAAGCCAATAACTATCAATCACTGCATACGACGGTGATGGGGCCTGGCGGGGAGCGTATTGAAATTCAAATCCGCACTCAAGAAATGCATCTGGTGGCAGAGCGCGGTATCGCGGCTCACTGGAAGTATAAAGAGCGCGGTAAGATGGTCGATGATTCTGATTTCCAACAAGCAAACTGGCTTCGTGACCTTGTGACATGGCACCAGCAAGTACGCAGTCCCGATGAGTTTTTGGATACAGTAAAGACCGATCTTTTTGAAACCGAGATTTACGTTTTCACTCCGACAGGGGATGTTCGTGAGTTTCCTGAGGGCGCAACGCCTGTAGATTTTGCCTATGCCGTTCATACGGAATTAGGAAATCAAATTGTCGGTGCTCGTGTGAACGGCAAGATGGTGCCGTTAAAATATCAACTGCAAAATGGTGATACTGTCGAAGTTATTACTTCGAAAACCCAAGTGCCATCAAAAGATTGGCTCAAATTCGTTGTAACGAACAAAGCTAAAGCAAAAATTCGCGCTTTCGTAAAAGAAGAGCAACGCCGTCGTGCGATTCTTCTGGGTAAAGAGCTTGTCGAAAAAGAATTCCGTAAATTCGGCATGGCTGCGGTGAAGTATCTTAAAGGCCCTGCATTTGATCAGTATTTGAAAGATCACGGTCTTGCAGATTTAGATGAGTTGTACGTGACGGTTGGTTACGGAAAACTTGAAACGCGCATTCTTGTTGAAAGACTTACTCCGGAAAATATCGCCAAAGAAGCGGCGAAAAATGACGACACGACTTTCATGGAAAGAGTCATGCGTGCAGCCACGCAAAAGACTCGCAAGACGAATTCTTTGATCAGTGTCGACGGCATGGATGACGTTTTGGTTCACTATGCAAAATGCTGTCATCCTATTCCGGGGGATCCGATTGTGGGCTTTATCAGCCGCGGACGCGGTATCACCATCCACCGCAGTGACTGCCGTAAAGCTTTTGAATTCGATCAGCTTCGCAAGGTCGACGTGAATTGGAATGTGAAGCAGGCCGGTGAAGGCCAAGAGCGTGTCGTGCGCTTGAAAATTATTTCTCAAGACGTTCCGGGATTATTAAAATTAATGTCGGAGGCTTTTGCGCAGCAGGGAATTAATATTCAGTCGGCACAGATTCGTACGACAAAAGACAAAAAAGCCATCTGTCACTTTGAAGTCAGCGTGAAAGATGCAAGCCAGTTAAACCAAGCGATCTATGAAATTCAAAAGATCAAAGGTATCATTGGTGTGACTCGTGTCATCCATTAAGATTTCCAAAAACGCTCATTTCATTTTAGCCTTTGCTGTTCTTGGTGTTGCAATGACGGTGATGATCGGTTGGATTTTAAGAAGTCCGGAGATCATCCAGCTCAGTCCTTCCATGGCGCCGATGGTATTTAATACGGCCTTTTCGTTTGCCGCATTGTCGGTGGGATTTTTATTTTCTGAGTTCAAATCTCCGTTTGTATCTAAAATGATGTCCGCCATCGTGATTTTTATTTCTGTCCTGACGCTGGCTCAATATTTTTTCGGATGGAATCTCGGCATCGACAAACTTTTTATTGAACCGTTTTACGGTGTCGGTGTTGTGGTGCCCGGGCGCATGTCGATCAGCGCTTCTGCTTGTTTCTTTGTATTGTCTCTTTTGTTTTTCTTCCGCCGTCCCGGATATACTTATCAAATGGCCTGCGTTTCAATTTCCACGCTGGTCATCGGTTTTTCGTTTTTTGGGATTGCCGGCTACGCTTTAGGATTTAGCGCGGAATACGGGTGGGGAAGTTTTTCTCGCATGGCTCTGCATACGAGTGTTTGCTTTATTTTGCTTTCGCTTGCGGCGTTGTGGCAGCTGCGTTTGCGTATTCGCGAGTACTCGGTTCGTCGCAGCGCTTTGGTTCCTTTTTATGTTGTGATGGTGGGAATTCTCACTTCGATGTTGATCTGGCAGCTTTTGGTTTTGCGCGATCAGGAACGCAATAAGCGCGTGATCCAGATTCGCGGTGAAAGTTTGAAGGCGAGCTTAGACAACGTTTTTTTGCCTTTGGAAAAATCCTTAGAGCACATGTCTCGGCGTTTTGCTTCCGGAGCTTATGCCAATCAAAAAATGTGGTTGGTGGATGCTTCAAGTTATTTTGAAGAATTTGAGGGATTAAAGCGTCTGGTGTGGGCGGACTCCGACGATATCATTCGTTGGGTTTACCCGATGAGTAACGGCGGTGACCGAGTCATCAATACCGCTGTTGATAACCGTGAATTGCGCGAACATCTTAAACAAGCGACCTCGGAGCATCAGGCCTTTCTTTCCCGTATCTTTGAACTTAAAACAGGCGGGCGCGGATTTATTTTAATCGTTCCAGTTTTTCAAAACGATAAGTATCACGGGTCGGTTTCCGCAGCGTTAATGGCGGAGCCGTTTTTCTCTCGTGTTGTTCAAATGGACGGTTATGATCTTTCCATTCTTGAAGACGGAAAAGAAATTTATAGCAAGGGATCTCCCGATCCGGTCTTTGCCCGGGATTGGAAAACAGAGACTCGGTATTCTACCTTAGGCGCAAGTTGGGACATTGTGCTTGTGCCCACGGCCACGACAGTGCGTGAAAACACGTCGGCCCTTCCTGGAATAGTTTTATTGTTTGGGGTCAGCGTTTCCATTCTTTTAGGCTTGGCTCTTAACTTTTACAATCGCTCGCGGGATTCTGAGAAAATTGCCAAGGAGTCCTTCGAGTTAAAACAAGCCAGCATGAACGCGGTTCCACTGATGATGATCTCCATGGATACAAACACGATGATCCGTGAGATGAATGCGACGGCAGAAAGAATTTTAGAATATTCATCAGCGGAAGTGGCCGGTAAAACTTCGCCTTTTATTTTTCATGACGCCAATGAAGTCCGCGATGTTCAAGACAAAATTGAAAAAGAGTTGGGCCGTACGGTGACTTTGGGAGCTGATTATCTTCATGCATTCTTTGCGCTGGGATACAACAAGGCTTCCGAGTGGACGATGATTTCTAAAACGGGGAAGCGTTACTCCGTTGTGATTTCTACCAGTGAAATTCGGGATGAAAACGGCGAAGTGACGGGATATCTCGAAGTCGTAGAAGACGTCACCCAACAAAAAGAAAAAGAACGCGTTCTTAAAGAACAAGAGCAGAAAATCTTGGCTTCTTCACGCTTGGCTTCGCTCGGTGAAATGGCAGCAGGCATCGCGCATGAAATCAATAATCCTTTGGCTATTATTGGTGGACACGTGGGGGTTCTCAGAAAACTCTTGGCGCAAAAGGGTCTTGCTGAAGAAACGGATTTAAACAAGAAAGTCGACGCTATCGAACACGTAGTACATCGTATCGCAAAAATCATTCGTGGCTTACGCAGTTACGCGCGTGAATCGGATTTAAGCAGTGATGAAAGCGTGAAGGTTGAAACTTTGATCGAAGATACGATGGCGTTTTGTCACGAAAGATTCCGCGCAGAAGGGGTTGAAGTGGCGCTTTCGATCGAGCCTAATTTGGTTGTCTATGGACGTCCTTATCAGATCTCACAGGTTTTATTGAATTTGCTCAACAATGCTTTGGATGCGGTTTCGACGAGCAAGCTAAAAAAAGTCACACTGGCTGCACAGCGAAGCGGCGAGGGGGTGGAACTCAGTGTGGCCGACACCGGTCCCGGAGTTCCTTATCATTTGCGCAGTAAAATCATGGAGCCGTTTTTCACAACCAAAGAAGTTGGAAAAGGTGTTGGTTTGGGCTTAAGTATCTCTCAAGGAATTATTCAGTCACACAATGGGAAATTTTATTTGGATGAAAACTCTGCGAAAACCAAATTCGTGATTTGGTTGCCTGAGCCTAAAGATTCCAAGCCCATCCACCCTTAATCACAATCATATTGGCCTTCACCGTATCCGAAGCGGGGAAGAGATTGTATTCAATGCTGATCGGAATGTAGTTCTTGCGATTCATTTGAATGTCAGTCCCCACAGCAAATGTGAAAACTTGATTTGTAGAAATCTGTGATTCATTTAGGGCCGTGCTGGATTTTGAAACCGCCAGCATATATCCCATGCCTCCGCCGATCCATCCGCGGTATTTTCCCTGAATAGGGTACCACTTAAGAAGGCCATACAAAGAAAGATAATTGATCTTCGCATCACAGCTTGTCGAGCCCGCACAGGCCGCCTCTGAAGCATTTCCAGAAACATTGAATTGTTCGATAGCTGCAGAACCGCGTCCGATCAGAGATTGTCCTAAAGCATAGTCATAAAAACCACCGACGCCGAAACCGGAACCACTCATGCTGGTTGACGTTTTGTGACTGATACCGAAGCCATCCTTGTAGCTTACATCCGCGTTCATCGAGTTCATGATGTAGCTGCCGGTAACACCGTAAGAATCTTTCACCACACGCAAATAACTCATGTCATTGCGAGAAACGGGTGCTGCTTCTTCCTCTGAAGTTTCACTGGCAGGAACATCGGCGCTCATTTTTGAAGCGGCTTTAGCTTGCAAAGCATATCCTTGAGCCGCGCGACCTTTGACGATTTCACCAAGAGCTTTGGATCCTTTGACTTGTTTGATACGAATGATCGCGGTTTTTTTATTATTCGCAGGATTGAGCAAATAAAACTCGTCACCTTCGGAAGTGGCGTCGCCCTCAAGATTGATCAGAACTTTTTGTCCTTTGACGGCTGAAACAGAAGCTGAATAAGCAGCGGAAGTCCAAAACATTAAAAGGCAGGCAACGAAGATGTGAGTTCTCAAGATCACTTGTTTTTCCTATTCAAGAGTCATCATGTTGTTTTCAAGTTCTCGAATGAATTGATCTTTATAAAGGTTCCAGACCACGTCATTGGCAAATTCATAGACGCAAGCTTGTGTTGTCGTCTCTGTCTTTTGCAAAGCCTTCACCTCAACACGCTGATCGCGGTGAGTGCGCCAGATTTCTAAATCCGGTTCCGAAACAACAAGTTCATAGGTGCGAGAAGGGAACTCTTCATTGAACCAAGTCTCAAGGCGGCCTTCTTTTTTACAGCTTTTAAGTTGAAATGCGGTGGCAGTGGTGGAAACCTTGCCAGGAGCTTCGGTTTCAAATTGCTTACGACCATCCGAGCGGTAGACCGTGCAACCACTTAAAAAAAGGACTGAAACTGTGGAGAGCAATAACCACTTCATAGCCTTTTAATTATAGAAGAGACTGGACTAAATAAGAATAAATAAAAAGCCCCGATGGGTTAAATCGGGGCTTAAGCACGGCTTTGTTCCTTATGGATAAAGCTGTATTTTTTGTCGAACTTAAAGACGAGCTACTCCAGCTTACGCGACTGTCGTCGCTTCAGCACTGTGCGCGTGCGCGCTAGAACGGAATCTCATCGTTAGAGTTGAAGCTAGGTTCTGGACCGAAATCTTGGAAGTTGAAATCGTCGTTACCTGCAGATGAAGAAGAGCGACCTGCGCCAGATTCTGCACCAGCGGCACCCAAGAATTGAACTGTGCTTGCTACGATTTCAGTCGTGTAGCGTTTTTGACCTTGTTGGTCTTCCCATTGGCGTGTTTGAAGTTTACCTTCAACGTAAACTTGACGACCTTTTGCAAGGTGCTTACCGCAGATCTCTGCAAGTTTGCCCCATACAGTTACACGGTGCCATTCTGTTTTTTCTTGGCGTTGACCGTCTTTAACCCAAGTTTCGCTTGTTGCGATGTTAAGACGAGCTACAGTGCTGCCGCTACCGATAGCTTTTACTTCTGGATCAGCGCCCAAACGACCTACTAGAATGACTTTATTTACACCTGACATATTCCCTCCAAATTAAACCATTTGGTTTTTGTTCTCTTTATGATCGAAGTCAATAATGGACTTCAGACCGCATTTTTATTGTGGAATAGGATGAGCAATATTTAGGCAGACCCCTTCTCAGTTTAAATTAGAAGGGGTTCCATAGGGGAGACTAAAGCCGGACTAACGCGCGGCTCCAATGCTCGGCGGCATCATAGGATTTGTCGCTGAAACTTTGAACTTATACTGAGCGCCTTCACTGGTGGGTGTTTTATAGCCATCAATAAAGGATAGAAATAAAGCGGCGCGATCTTGGAAACTCTTACGAGCTTTCAAATCGATCTCAAAGTTATAAGCGCCAATCTGCTGACCAAAAGAACCGCCACGGTTGACGATCGTAAGACCAATGTTGCCTTTGATCGTTCCGTAAAGCTCATCGCCTGGTTTCCCAATGGTTCCACTTTCAATAACAAAACGACCGGCTGCCAAACGGCCTTTCAGCTCCACTGTGCTCAATTTCAAATCCGGTAACGTCAAAGGACCCATCGGTGTGTTGACGTTTGACGGAGGCAATTCGAATTTATTGATCGACATATCAACTTCCACTTCAGGTTGTTCCTGAAAAGAAAGATCGGCCAACGCTGTCGTTTCCAAATTCAACTGACCTTTTAACAAAACAGGCAAGTTCGCAAGTTCACGCAAATCATGCAAAGAAACTTTCTTTGCTGTGAGTTCAATGCGATGTCTTTCAACGCCATTCTCTGTGCGTGTGCCTTTGCCAACGTGAAGATCCACGTCTCCTTTTAAAAGGCCTTTAGCAGAAACGTGGCCATAAGGTTTTTGCGCAATGAGGCCCGATACTGACGGAGTAATCACAAGCTCTTGAGCCGAGAGAGCCGGAGTACGAATGGATTCAATATACACTTGATCCATTTGCACACCCGGTTGCGGGAACAAGCTCATCTTCAATCTTTCAAACTGCAAATAAACTGAATTGTTTGAAAGTTTAGACACCTGCGAAGAAATCAAATCACTTAAATCGTCAAACGGGAAAAGCACGAACAAGAACACCAAGGCGGAAACAACCATTACGAAGATCTTGCCTTTGCCCTTACGAATAAGCTGAATCAGCGAGCGCAATTGTTCCATGCTTATTCGCCTCCAGAGTTATTACGATTCTTCTTCCCACGAGGAGCAGGAACTTCCGGAGGAGGCTCCGGAGCTGCCGGAACAGCGAGAGCCACCAATTTGTAAACGACATCGAAATAACGGGCATCTTCACGATTGGCCGTCATCACCATGTCTTTTAATTTCACACTGGGATTGATCGTTTGAAATTGATAACCCAAATCCAAAACCTGACGCAGATTGAGCTTTGCAAGACTCACTTGCAAAAGTCCTTCTGTCAGATTTTTAGGAATCACCTTGGAATTGTTATCAGCGACTTCCGTACCCTTGATTTGTTCCGGCAAAAGATTCGCGTTTTTAATTTGATTTTCAACGCTGGAACGAATCATGTCCATGCTAGGGGCTTGCGGGATTTGCGGAATATCTGAAGACTCGCGGCTGACTTTAAGAAGCTCGCGAATTGTCATGCGCTTTCCTTCAAATTCTCCAACGTACTCCTGAGACTGTGAATAGTAACGGTAGGGGACGGAAAGAATCATAAACGCAATCAACGCCGCTCCACCCACCAAAGTAACCTTTTGCATGGACGGCGACATGTTTTCGTAACGGTCGCGCAGTTGATTGTAAGTGCCGCTTTCTTGAATACGTTCCCAAGTGACGCGGGCATCAGAAACTAATTTATCTTTCAAATCATCTAAATTCATCTTGTCACCTTTTGGATACCGCGATCGACGTTAAAGCTGAAAGAGAAAGCTGTTTTTCCAGGAAGAGTTCCCAATGTAGATCTTTGCGTCTTCACTTGACCATCGGTTGTGATATTCGTGAGTGATTGTTGCAAAAGCGACATTTCTTGCGGAGAGCTGACATAGCCTTGCATGACCACTTGCGTGTCTTCGATTTGCAGTTGATGCACATCCAACGTCACAGAATTTTTCGGAGGAGTCGCATCGTTGATCTTTTTCACGATATCAAGAGCGGAGTTCATCGTTGCGACACTCGCCAATGTTTTAAGATCGGCGGCGCGCTTTTTGTTTTCACGAATGTATTTACGAATGCCACTTTCCGAAGCGTTTTTACCTTTAAGACCCGCAACGGCTTTGGCTTGGTCTTTCAAAACTTCCTGTGTGCGATCAGCAAGACTTAAGGAAAAACTTTCGCGTAAAGAAGTGTAAACGAAAAGAACCAGCAAGGCCGCTGTTGCGATCTTGAAAGTGTGGCCCCATTTTTCCCAGAACATTTTCATCTGGTGATTTTCTTTTGCAAACTCACCACGAAGGAAATTGATCGGAGGATTGCGCGGTTTTTTAAAACCTTCAATTGCAAGACCCAAAGCCACACCGGCTTTAGCTCCGTTTTGCACGGAACGTTCAAAAAGAACATTCGGAACCAAATCCAATGAAGAAGTGCGGTTCACCGGGACTTCTAAAATCTGAGTCAAGAAAGGGCCCAGGTTTTGAATTTGTGAAACGCCGCCATTGAGATTGATCATGTCAATGTGTGCATTGAATTCACTTTTCAGTTCCAAGATTGAAAGCTGAAGATCACGCGCCATCTCGCGAACACTTTTGGCAATCGTGTCTGAGAAAGTCACTTGGTCAAACGTAGCGCCTTGTTTGTTTGTCAAAATAAAGGCTTTCGTTTGCAGCTCTTTCATCGCTTCTAAAAACGGAATTTCATATTTTTTAGAAATCGCTTCGGCGATATTTTTTCCGCCCCACAAAACAGAGCGAACGGCGATTAAAGAATTTCCTTCAAAAGCGCTCACAAGCGTGCGCGTGTGCCCCATGTTTAAAACCAATTGCACGTGACGAACGGGTTTGGCCTCTTCATCAATCGGAATGGCTGGAGGAAGTAGTGCAGGGGGAGCTTCGTTCCACTTTTCAAAAACGTTGGCAAAAGCAGTGCCTTCAGCGGAAATTAAAAACGGATCAATACCCGCATCTTGCGCTCTTTGAATGCAGTTTTGCACGTGAACTTTCGGAGCCGCACAAGCTAAGACTTCAGCGCCGCCACCGACAGTGCGAATGATTTTCGCATCAAAGATCGCGTTGTCCGAAGAAAAGGGAATGTCTTCTTCCAATTCAAAAGCCAAGCTCTTAGAAATTTTAATGCGATCGTTGAAAGGGAAGAACTTATTGCGAATGGCCACGCGGTCTTGGCGAAGCCCCAGGATAAAGCGTGTTTGATTCGGATCGTAATGACTTACGAAACTGCGGAGGAATTCAATGATTTCAAGTTCTTGGTCAGCTCCAAGTGCGATGTTGAGCGGGTGCTCAACGAATTGAGACACTTGAAAACCTTTCGAAGTGTTTTGCACTTCGACAATTTTGATGCTGCTAGAACCTATGTCTATGCCGAGTGATTTCACCGCTATGCTCCTCCATGAACACGCTTTTAGTCTAAAGTTTACGCGACGTTGGCTGGTAAGTATAGTTTAAATTACCGCCACGCCTTCCAGGCTCAGTCGGTGCCGAGGCTGCACCTCGGTTCGCGCCATCGTGGCGCCACCGAAGGGCGGTAATTTAAACTATACTTACCAGCCAATCGGTAAAAGACCTCAGCGTGGCGCCTTCTGCGAAAGCTTTTGAAGAAGAATGAAGAATACTTTTCTTTCCCGGCCACGATGGCCGGGAAACGGCTGACTCATGGATGGTGGAAGATCGGAAAACTGTTTCTGCTGATTGAAAAATGAGTGAGTGAGCTAAACTAAAGTCTAGCGTTCGTTCCAATAGACAATTCTTGGCGGACCCTTTGGGATTTTGTCTTTTTGCGCTTGTTGATTTTTTTGGTTTGGATCCGTTTTGTTTTTATCGTTCGGATCTGGTTGTTTTTCTTTATCTGTGAATGACTTTATTTTTGTCGCAGATTTATTCAAATCCATCACAATCGCCGTGATTTCTCTCGTGGCGCCGGCGAATTCTCCGGTGCTTTTGATTTTGAAATTCATGACGGTGTCGCATGTTAATGGAATGTCTTTAGGGTCGCCCATGAGGCGCACTCTTGTGTTTTGTTGAACGAAGTTCCAGAAGTCGGCGCTGCCGCCGTCTTTGTCGCATTTAAACGGACCGCCTTCGGATTCGGTTTCTCTTCTTTTGATGATGGCTGTGACGGCTTCTTCGGTCATTCCTGGGTCTAGGGATTTTAAGACGTCTTTGGTTGCTAGGTTGGGATTGATTCCCTTCATTCCGTAGATGGTGACTCTGGGTTCTAGCAAGTTGTAGAAGTCGTCTGTCATTCCGGGAATCATATGCAGTTCCGCTAGCGTTCTGAAGCCGCGATTGGGTGGATAGTAATCTGATTGCGACAGTTGATTCAGTTCGCCGTATTTGGCTCTTTTGTCGCCGCCGTTGAGGGACGTTGCTTTTGGAGTCATCCAGTCGGCGATGTTGTTAACCAATTCATCGAAGCGGGTGTTGCTGTAGTCTCGGGCGAATTGTTCGTCTTCTTGTTTTTTCTGTTCAAAAATATTGAGCAGTTGTTTTTTTGTCGACTCTTGCAAAGATTTTGATGGGGAGTTTAAGTCATTCAAATCGATCTTTGAGCCTTCATCTTCGATTGTTGCAATGTAGCTTGCATCCATAGAAGATTCTTTAAAGATTTTTTTGAAATTATCTTTATCAACGGCGCTCAGTTCGTCTGGAATTGGCAATGGCCATGCAAATGGAAATTTCCAAATTTGATCGAGCAGAGCACTGTTACCCAACTGTGCGCCGAATTTATCTTGGGCTTGTTGATAGATTTTAATACGCAAAAGGCTTAGCTGCATTCCTGATTTTGCTGCGTAATATGCTTTCACACGGTTGAGGCCTTGTGAGTTTACTAAATACTCAACATTGGAGTCGTAAGAAACTTCCATTGCGAAATACATGATAAGCATGATCGCTGCGATCGCGATCATGAGAGCCACCCCGCGATTATTACTCAGTGGGCGGTTGAGCTGGCGGCCAAGAGCTTTGATTTTGCGCATTTGCACCCTCCTCAGAATTGTTAGGGAAGTGGATCGGGACAATCAGTTGCATCGAATATTTTTTGTTTCTGTCTTTTACTTTCTTTTCTACCGTCAAAGAAACTTCCACGGCTTGCGGGAATTTTCCTTTTGTGGCGCCATCACCACCAGCGTCTGTGCGCCAGTCGCCGACCCAGTCTTGTTTTCCTTTGCCACGGTAGCGAAGTTTGAATTCAGAGACATTTTCTAGAAGAACAATTTCGTCGCCACCTTTTGTGACATCTAAATCCACATAAGGGGAACTTCGGCGCCATAGGCATTTCGAAGACGCTTTATCGTCGCGTAGGTTTTTACAATCTTTCAGTGAATATCCCACTTCGATGAAGTCCGCTTGTTGAACATTGCGCACAGTGCGTGCGTTGTTCATTGTGACGAAACTTAATGTGTCGCTGGCGCCAACAAAGTGTGTTTCTGGATCTCGGCGCGGAACTTCTCTGCGGTTCGCAGGATCATTTTCATTGGGAATAGATCCAGGTGGTGGAGTTGCTCCTCCCGGAGGAGGATTTGGATTATTTTTCTTCTTAAGAATCTGCTCCAGCTCTTTTTCAATATCGCGATAGTGATAGGCAAGATTAATATCGCGTTCAATAAGGCGCATGGCATCTCTCATGCGAGAGACGTCGTCGATTTGATCTTGCAACTTGACTTTGGCTTTGATCGCCTGACTGATGGCTTGCGCCGTCAGAACCGTCAACGTTCCCAAAATTGAGATCGTGATCATCAGTTCAATCATAGTAAAGCCAAGGCGATTTCGTTTCACTATTGCGCCCCCGGCATGGCAGGAAGTTGGATTTCTTTATCGTAGTCGACAAAGTATTGAGTGGCAGAGAACTGCAAAGGTTTTTTACCGCCTTTGTAGATCACACTTACTTTCACTTCTTTAACGGATTTTCCTAAATGCTCCGCCAAAGTTTTCATCACAGTTAAAGTCAATTCGTCAGCTCCGCCAGATTGTGCGGTGAGAGTCGCTGAAAAGTCGGGGACTTCAAATTCTTTGGTTTCCATTTTCCAAGAGTACTGGGGATATTCAGAGCCGAAGTCGTCTTCTTTTTCTTCAGGAATGGAATCAAGTGGTTTGCCTGCGTACTCCATTTCGATCTCCACCATTTTTCTTTCCAAGAGGGCAGAGACTTCCGTAGAGAGTTGCGTCTTACGAAGACGCATAAAGCTTCCGCTCCAGGAATTCGACAAAAGTAGAAGTCCCGAAGCAAGGATGACCACTGCCATGATGGTCTCGATCAATGTGAATCCGTTTTTTTTCACCTTTGAACATCCTTTAACGAAGAAGCTTTTTCTATTATATCAGCTTGACCCGTTAAAGGATTAAAAACAAGCGTCCAAGTTAAATTATTTCCATTCGTGATTTGCACGGCAGCGGCTTCAACAAAGCCTTCTGGAAAAAAATGGACGTAGGCAATGCCCGAAGTTAAAGGGGCTTTCATATTGGCGGTTTCTACCGAGCCAAAACGAAGTCCTCCAGGTAAAGTCTGTTCTTTTTTTGTTATAGATTTATCGATTTGAAAAAGAGGCGGTGGTGCATCTTCTTTTTTTTCTGATTCTTTTTCTTTGGCTTTTTCATAAGCTTCAGGATCGACGGGCTGTGGTCCGTTGGCTCTCTCCACCCAGTATTGTCCGTCTTGAGAATCTAAATCGATCACAAGGCGGTAAGTGGAATTTGTGAGGCGGGCTTTGTTGCGGATGTCCTTGCTAAGTACGATGAAGTGCCTAGCAACAGATTTGATATTCGTATTTGTTTTAAAAATACGGGGCATTCCCACAAGAAGAACGGCCCCCAAAATTGCGAGAACGATCATCACCTCAATAAGAGTAAATCCCTTACGAGACATCACGCTCCTACTTGCTGCTATCTAGATCTTCTAGAGAGATATCTTTAGAGTAACCATCGCCACCTTCGCGGCCGTCTTTACCCAAAGATTTCAAAGAGAACTCACTGCCTTCAAGTTCGTATACGAAATCGTGACCGAATTGGTCTTTGAAACCTTTTGTGTAGTAAGGTTCAGGACCCCAGTTTGAGCAGTTTGGATCCGGCTTCGCAAGGCCTTCCAAAGTTTGAGGATATTTGCCGCAATCTGTGTAGTACATAGAAAGCGCTTGCACGATTTGAGTCATTTTAATGCGAGTTTCTTTGACTTTGGATTTATCCAACTGACCAGTCAAGCTTGGCAAGAGGAGGGCAACGATACTACCGATGATTGCAAGGACGATCATGATTTCAATCAGTGTCATACCTTTGCGATTCTTAAGAAGAGACATACATACTCCTTGTTAACAGATGTTGAGAATAGCAGAAGCCAGTACCCAGGTAAAGCATCGGTCGAATGTTTCTATGAAACGCGTGCAACTTGAGAACTCAAATTATTTACCCTTCGACCTTGGGCGGGTTAGGAAAGATTGTTGATGAATTACTTGAGGTTCCAAAGTGGCGTCTGCGCGCTATCCCGCAATATTCGCCATTTCGAACATCGGTACCATCACGGCCATCACGATCATACCGATCGCAAAACCCATCAGCACGATAACGACGGGACCCATAAGGCTTGTGAGACTTTCCAATTTGTTTTTCACTTGGAAGTCATAGGCGTCAGAAACTTGTGAAAGCATGTTCTCAAGTTCGCCGGTTTTTTCACCAATGTTCACCATGTGAATCACGATCGGTGGAAATTGACCGGATTTTTTTAAAGGACCCGCAATAGATTCCCCTTCAGAGATATTGCTGCGCGCTTCATCAATCGCCATCGCTAAAACGTGGTTGTTCACGATGTTTTTGACGATGTCCATAGCCGCCAGCATCGGAACACCGCCATTCAGCAATGTCGCCAAGGTACGAGTAAAGCGAGAAACCGCGACCATGCGAACAGTGGGGCCAACAATAGGGAGCTTGAGTGAAATCGCATCCCACTGGTTTCGTCCCGCAGGAGTATTCTTCCAGTTTCTGAAAAGCAAGATGACGATAAAGATACTTCCAAAAATCAAATACCAGTAATTCACCATAAACTGGCTGGCATCAATCAACATGACCGTGTACCAAGGAAGCTGCAAGTTCGGTGCAGATTCAAAGACCACAACCATTTTTGGAATCAAGAAAATGAAAAGGAAACTTAAAAGACCCATCGTTACAACAAGCATGATGATGGGATAAGTCATCGCACTGGACACTTTCGCGCGAAGATCTGCTTGCGCTTCGGTAAATTCCGCAAGACGCATTAAGATGACGTCCAAGCTTCCTGACATCTCGCCGGCTTCCACCATTGAAATGTAAATATTTGTGAAGATATTTGGATATTTCGCCAAAGCCTTGTGAAGGGGAGAACCCTCATTCACCATGTTCTTACAGTCCGCGATGGCTTCAGATAAAACCGGGTTTTCAACTTGTTCGGAAACTGCCGTCAAAGCATCGACCAACGGAATATTGGCTTTAATCAACGTCGCCAACTGACGAGTCATCAAAGCTAATTCTTTAACGCCGATTTTTTTTGTAGAACGCGGACCGCTTTTCTTTTTAGGGTCCACTTTTTTCTTATCGCGAATATCAACGACATAGACATTGTCTTTTTTGAGTTTAGCGCGAGCCGCACGCAAATTCTCAGAGTCGATGACTCCTTTTACGTTTTTTCCGTCTCGTGTGAGGCCCTTGTACTCAAAAATAGGCATTGTCCAAATTCCTTAACTGCTTCAGTTCCGCGACCCGAGGCCGCTGCACTCTGCGCGGCTGCCGCCGCCTAAATATCCAACTGTGTATTCGATGTCAGTTCTTCAATCGTCGTAATGCCCGCAAGCACTTTGGCGATACCGTGATCGCGGAATGTTTTCATTCCGTTTTGCACAGCAAGTCTTTTGATAGAGTTACCATCTTTTCTTTGCATGATCAAAGAGCGGATGTCATCTGTCACAACCAAAAGTTCACTGATCGTCGTACGACCCGAATAACCTTTTTGCCCACAGTGATTGCAACCCATAGCGCGGCAGATGTGCGAGTTCTTCGCTTCTTCTTTGCTAACACCGATCAATTGCAATTCAAAATCAGAAGGCTCATAAGGCGCTTTGCAGTGAGGGCAGAGAACGCGCACAAGACGCTGAGCCACGACACCTTGAATGGATGTTGCGATCAAGAACGGCTCAACCCCGAAGTCAATCAAACGCGGGAAGGCACCGGCCGAGTCATTCGTGTGCAGAGTCGAAAGAACCAAGTGACCCGTCAGGGACGCTTGAATCGCAAGTTCGGCTGTTTCCAAGTCACGAACCTCACCGACCATGATAATGTCAGGGTCTTGACGAAGGAACGATCTTAATCCCGCCGCAAATGTTAAACCAATCTTGGAGTTCACTTGCACCTGGCCAATCCCGTGGATACGTTGCTCCACCGGATCTTCAACAGTCAGAATATTCACATCGGGTTTATTTAGTTTTGAAAGAGCACCGTAAAGAGTCGTGGACTTACCAGAACCTGTTGGTCCCGTCACCAGGAAGATCCCGTAACTGCGTGAAAGAAGATCATCCAAGCGTTCTAAGTTTTCAGTCGAGAATCCTAACTGTTGCAACTCAAGAACGATGCTTGATCTATCTTGAATACGCATCACCAGGCGCTCGCCGTGGGCGGTCGGCACTGTGGAAAGACGGATATCGATATCTTTACCGCCGACTTTCAAAGGAATACGACCATCTTGAGGCAAACGTTTTTCGGCGATATTTAAGTTCGCCATAACTTTGATACGGGACGTGATCGCGTTTTGTAGCTTCTTAGGTGGTTTAAAGACGTCGAACAAAATACCGTCTGTACGGAAACGAACGACCATGTCTTTTTCATAAGGCTCAATATGAATATCAGATGCTTTTTCTTTGACGGCACGGAACAGAAGACTGTTCACCATCTTGATCACCGGCGCATCATCTTCGCCGGCTTCAAGAAGATCCACGATCGGATCATCCAAGTCGTAATCTTCGTCTTCGATTTCATCAAGGCCCGAAAGATTCGCCGTGCTTTTTTCGTAAACTTTATTGATCGCATCCTGAACGCGGCTCGTAGTTGTAATCAAAGGGCGCACGCGTTTTCCGAAAAGAACTTTCAAATCGTCCAACGCTTTTAGATTCACCGGATTGCTCGTCAAAGCAATCAGGGTATCTGAATCTTCCTTATAGGGGAGGACGTTGTGTTGTTTTGCGTAGTTGATAGGAATGTCTCGGATCAAGTCGACGGCGATATCGCTGACAGGGATGTCGCGAATAAAATCCAGTCCCAATTCTTTGCAGAGATCGGCGACGACTTCATCCGCCGTGGAAAATTCTTTCGCAGCTAAAGCTTCGCCCACCGTGACGGGTCTCACCACGGAAGGATTGGCTAACACAGAACGCACTTGGTCCTGTGTTAGGGATGTTGCTTTAGTTAAGATCGTTTGAATATCCACGGAGGCCATTCTTATTATTCCTCTTCAATAGCAGGGGCTGGAACATCGCTCGCAGTGCCCTGAGCGCGACGTTGAATTTCATCCATCTTTTTACCATAAGGATCCACGCCACCTTGAGATTTGATGAAATCAAGACGCTCGTCTAGTTTTTTCGATACGATTTGGTTCGAATCAGCAGAACTTCTCACAATTCTCGGAGTCAAGAAGACCACCATGTTTGTTTTATCCTTCACAATCGTGCGGGATTTAAACAACCAACCCAAAATAGGGATGTCACCAAGAAGAGGAACTTTCGTCACGGATTCGATGTCTTGTTCTCTCATCAAGCCCCCCAGAATCGCCGTGTCGCCATTGTTTACGTTGATCACAGTTTTGATCGAACGTTTTGCCAAAGGCTGAGTGGAGTCTTGGAACGCTTTTGGAGTACTTGCTGTTGAAAGCTGAGAAACCTGTTGTTTGATTTCCATACGAATTGCATTCGTCGTCGGGCTGATGAACGGTTTTAAGTTCAACTTGATCGTCGCATCTTCAAATATGGGAGTTTCGACAGTGGCCCCACTGGTTCCAGCGGTCGTTGCATTCTTACCGACGACAACTTTATCACCCACTTCGATTTCACCCTCTTGATTGTCCAAAGTCATAATTTGAGGAGTGGAGAGGATGTTGGCTTTTTTCGCTGTCTTTAAAAAGTTGATGAAGCCCAAAAGATTTGGGATCTTCAAGCTTGTTTTGCTCACAGGATCTGTGACCTCGACAACTTTACCTTCACCAAAACCAATCACGGCACCGTTTCCGCCTGTAGGACTTAACAAAGTATTCAAGTTATCGATACCGTTGAAGCCTACTTTACCGTAACCAGAGTCACCGTATTTGTAGTAACCGATACCCCAAGACGTTCCATCGTTGGCACTCATCTCCATGATGATCGCTTCAACAAAAACCTGATCGCGAGGAGTGTCGATTTTATTTAAAAGATTCAAAACCACTTCGTAATCTTGTTTGCTGGCCGTGATGATCAAGCTGTTTGTCGTTTTATCGCCGACAATCTTAACATCGCCACCGAAGATCTCTTGCGGAGCCTGCATTTGGCCGCCGACACCGATAGGGGAAAGAATGCTGCCGCCTGTTTGCGGTTTTGGAGAAGCATCTTTCGTCACACCTTGAAGAGTTTGTGCCAATTTTTCTGCATCGCCGTTTTTTACGTGATAAACATAAACGCCGCCAGATTCTTCCGCGCGGATTTTGAAATCAAGTTGAGAGATCAATTTTTTAACACGAACGATACCTGATTTATTTCCAACCACGATGATGGAGTTTGTTCTGTCATCGGGGATCGCCATAAAGAAGCTGGCCCCTTGTTGCGATGTCGCTCCCGCAGAACGAGAGAAACGAGGAACGCCCGCTGTGAATGTTCCTGGCGCGCCGCCTTGAGTTTTATTTCCTTTGTTAACAATTTTATCAACGAGGTCCGCAAGATCTTTGGCCTTTGCGTACTTAATAGGAATAACTTCAAGTTGTTCTTCAAATCCCGGGACGTCCAACTGGCTGATGATTTTCATCACGCGGTCAATGTTGGAACCGTAGTCAGAGATGATGATCGAGTTCGTTGGTTCATAGATATTCATTTCACCATCTTTAGACGGAAGAATACGAAGATCTCTGTTCACTTGCGCTGCTGAAATGTGCTTCAAGTGAATGATACGAGTGATCATTTGATCTGAGTTTGGATAATAAGCGCCAGAGAAAGTCTCAATGTTATCACGTTGAGCATTTCTTGCCGACTTCACTTTTAAGAAGCTGCCTGAAGGAACCACGGTGAAACCGTTGATCGCAAGGGCAGAAAGGAAAGCTTTATAGGCTTCCGCAACAGTGATTTTAGATGGTGCGATGATTGTGATCTTCCCGCGCACACCTGGATCAATGATAAAGTTTTTTCCTGTCAACTCACTGATCGCTTTGATGATGTCCGTGATTTCCACGTTCGGGAAGTCGAAAGACTCAATCGTCTCAGGAAAGTTTTTGCTATTGATATCTTCAATCGGAGCTTTAGCAAATTTCTCTTTCGCACTTTTGTTCATGACTTCGTTGCCACCAGCAGGGCCTTTGTGATTCGAACCACTGTTAGAACCAGGCGTTGCTGAAGGACCTGAAGAGAATGAATCGCTCGGATTTGGAAGTCCGCCGCCAGAATCGCCAAAATCCGGTGGTGGAGGAGGAGGTGGAAAGTCCTCAAACTGTGCATTCGCTGCGGGGCCCACCAATTGGGCTGTCATCAATGAAGCAATTCCTATGCTGACGGTTTTTTTCATTTTCCCTCTCCTCTGTCCTTGAGGATTATTGAATATTATAAGTCATAGTTTCGTTTTTGCCGTTTCTCTCAACCTGCAAAGTCACCTTTGGTGAATTTTTGAGAGTGTTGTACAGCTCCATCGCTTTCGCGGGGCTATCGACCGGAGTTCCATCGACAGATTTAATCACGTCCATGCGTTGCAAACCGAGTTGTTCATAAATACTTCCTGGTTGCATATCAAGAAGGCGGAAGCCATTGATATTTCCAGTTCCAGGTTCGCGGTTAGGAACGGCGCGGGCTTGCATCAAAATACTGGAAAGATCATTCGTGTATTTCAAAAGATCCGCACGCTTGATGGTGAAATTGTTTTCGCCTGTTTTCATCACTTCGCGACCCGTACCGCCACCCATCGGGCGAGCTCCGCCGAACGCCACTTTATTACCTTCTTTTTTCATTTCAATGTACTCAAGACGGTTGGAGTTCAGATTGCGGAAAATCACTTTTTGGCGTTCTACTTTTAGGATGGAAGCCATGCCTTCAATTTCTTTTCCGGGACTGTAAGAAACAACTTGGTTTTTGCCACGAACTTCAATAGCGGCAATGGATTTTTCAGGATTGGAGTGCACCAAAGTTCCGATCAAATTGAGTGGCAATTGTGAAGGCACAGGTTCGTCTTCTTTTTGTGCTTCAGCACCTTTGGTTTTGTCCACCAAGGCATCAGGAATTTGTCCGTTGGAAGCAAACATATTGCGACTTGTGATGCTGTTGTAAGCACCACGACTAACACTGGAATCAATCTGTGCAGATTTTGGGTGCGATGGGGGAGCAGACTGGGGAAGCATGCGATCTCTGTAAGCCAAGATGGCTAAGTCAGCAATGCAGTAACCAACAAACACAAAGAGAATGTAGGCGTACCATCTTTCAAATGGAGGGCGTTGATTCTTCGGGTTACGTGAAATCACAGTTGTACAATCCTTTGTCTAATGATCCCTTTGTCTAATGATCGGCCTAGTCCTTGGGCCTCTCACAATCCTATCAAAAAGGCGGGGGATCGGCACTAAAAAATACAAGCTGGACCATGGTCTTGATTGTTTAAATTTCTACACACATTCTCAAAAGTTAAGTCATGATAGAAGTATGAGAATTCTCTACTTCACGGATGGAGCAGGAATTGATCTTCTGGGGATTCGCGAATCTCTTTTGAGAATACCAGAAGTACTCACCTCCCTTCGTCGCGGCCAGGAATCGGCCCGCTACGTTGATTTGATGCAGGTGATGTCGTTGCCGGACGAAGATTTTCGTCTGGTCCCTAGCGTATTGCGCAACTTCTTAATTAATTTAGTGCAAAGAGGTCTTCATCAACGTTGGATCAATCGCGATCATCGTGCGGATTTAATTCTTCGTCGAATCAATTACCGGTCTTTTGCCGACATCAAAGATGAAGTTCTCAATTTCATACGTGGAAAAACAGAAGGGAAGGCTGTTGCCACTCAAGACCTTCATCTTTTGCATTTTTTAAGTCGCGTGGAAATCACCATCATTGGTCCAGGGTATGACGAAATCGAGATTTGGCTTCGCCGCGAAATCTCAACGAAAACGGACATTAAGGTCTTAATTAAGGACGTTATTGCTTCGGATCCTCAATTGGATTGGTTCTGGCCACAAGTGCGGGAAACTTTCACATCTGGTGAAAATCCTCTCATATAAACAAGAATTACTGCTTTACATTTTTGTTAGGAAACCGAAGAGTCCTCCAACTTAAAACTCGAGGTTTCTTCCATGAATGTGTTCGCAAAAGTTCGTCTTTTTAATTTTTTCTCTGTCGGTTTGGTTCTGGCTTTGTACGTGTGTATCGGAACGGCTTTTTACTACGAAAAAGAGCTGAACAAAGCCCATGAATCCAAGTTCGTTTCGATGAAACTTGCGCAAGAGCTCAGAGATGGCTCTGCCAATTTGACTCGCACGGCGCGAACTTTCGTTGTGACGGGTGATTCTCAATACGAAAAAGAATATTTCGATATTATTGCTGTCAGAAACGGAGAGAAAGTTCGTCCTGACGGTCGCAAAATCGCGTTGAAAGAATTAATGAAGGAAGCTGGCTTTACAGCAGAAGAGTTTGCTCTTTTGGAAGAAGCTGAAAAAAGATCCAACGCTCTTGTGGCAACAGAAACCGTGGCGATGAATGCGGCGAAAGGTCTTTTCCAGGATGACACTGGGAAATTCACAGTGAAAAAAGATCCAGATTTGAATATGGCAAGAAAGCTGATGCATGATGAAGCCTATCACAAATTCATCGCAACGATCGGTGAGCCTATCAATGAATTCGAAAAATCTTTAGAGGCTCGTACTCGTGGTGCGGTTGAAGCCGCGATGGTTTACGCTCAGTGGGCATTAGGCAGTGTCGCTGTGATGATCATCGGTCTTTCGCTGACAATGTTAATGGCATCAAATGCATTGAAACAAGGGATCCGTTTGCAAACAGAAGCTTTGGCGGCAGCGTACTCACAAATCCGCAATCTTGTGGCAAATTTGACGGGTTCAAGCTCAGCCCTTTCTGCAGCATCAACGGAATCTGCGGCTTCTCTGGAAGAAACAGTGGCGTCTCTTGAAGAGCTTTCAAGCATGATCAAACTCAATGCCGATAACGCTAAACTGGCTTCTGAACTTTCACAAGTTTCCAAAGGTTCTGCGGAGGAAGGTTCTCGTGAGATCGCAAGTCTTATGACTTCTATGCAAGACATCGTAAAATCTTCTAAGAAAATTGAAGATATCATCACCGTGATTGATGATATAGCATTCCAAACAAATCTTTTGGCTCTTAACGCAGCGGTGGAAGCGGCTCGCGCGGGTGAACAAGGTAAAGGTTTTGCGGTGGTTGCTGACGCCGTTCGTGCCTTGGCGCAAAGAAGTGCCACTTCAGCAAAAGAAATTTCTGATTTGATTTCTGAAAGTGTCACGCAAATCGAACAGGGACAAAAAGTAGCTGATTCTAGTTATGAAGTTCTTAAAAAGATCGTAGATTCAGTCAATAAAGTGGCAGGCCTTAATAATGAAATCGCAACAGCCAGTGTGGAACAAAGCACAGGTGTATCACAAATCACTCAGGCGATGAATCAATTGGATCAGGCAACCCAAACGAACGCCGCTTCTTCAGAGACAATCTCTGAAGCCGCTTCAAGCTTGAATGACTCTACAGAAGGTTTGACAACGACGATTGGAAACCTTGAGAATTTGACGGGTATTAAAAAAGCCGCTTAATTGCAGGATTCGTTCATCGAACTTCGACCTTGTGGGTAAGGCTTACAGACGCTGGCCGCGAATTTCGCGCCAGCCATGTGCTGAGACACTGTCCAATCAAAGTCAATTTCCCAACTGCTGATCGTGCCCAAAGCTTTGCGGCACGATTCTACAGACAGGCCACTGCCGCAAATATTCAGCGGCACTTCGGCTTGTGACACCAACCATTTCATAAACGGATGCGGACCAAAAAGTTGTGAGCGAGAGCAAGGAAGACTGATCCCTGCAATTTCTCCGCTGACATGCCATGCGGCGTAGAGACCGCTAGCAATCATGTTGTCCATGTATTTTTCAATAAGTCCTTTAGCGCGATCTTCAAGGCGTTGAATTGAAAGATCAAACGGAGCACCGACGGTTTGCAAAAGTTCACAAAGAGCATCGTCTTTGTATTTTTGTGAAAGACATGTTTTGTTGCGACCGTACTCCAAAGCTTTCGCCATAACGGCGTCTTCAAATCGATAACTCGCGGGACGTTTGCGGATTTCAGGATGTCTTTGTAATTTCCAAAAAAGGCTCGCAGGAACCTCAATATTTTGACAAAGACGGATGCCACGATAAAGACTTGCCGCCAGGGATTCTACACGCACTGCCAAAAAGGGAGAAAGTCCCGCTTCAATCATCTGACAAGTCATGAAAGCTGCACCTAAAACATGATAGTTTTTAGAAGCAATTTGAAGGGAAGTTTTTCCGGGATATTGAACTTTAAGGATTCTCTTTTTTAAGGCGTCCTCAATGTCATCTTTTCGCCCCAAAGAACCAGAAATAAAAAAATCGGAAGTTAAAGGAGGGCATGGTGAATCTTGAGCACCGTCCTCGCTAGCTAAGAAAAGAGCTTCATGATTAAAACCTGCATTAGCAAGTTTGCTTTCGACTTGTGAGTTTGCAAAGTTCCCTTGTTTGGTGTCGTCATGTCCGCACATGCCAATTAAAGTGAGCGCTAAATTTGGATTGCCGTTAGCATACTTTAAAGCTTTGTTGTAAAGCCAACCTTCGGGAAGATCTTTGCGAGTGTTGCCGGATTTATCCCCTAAAGAGGGACGGCTGTTGCGTTTCTCCTCGGGATTTGTTTTTTGCGAAATTTTTGTTGTCGAACGAACGTCATGATAAAAACGCAATGCCTTTTCTGCAAAGCAAGCATTATTTTTAAAGTGATATTCAAAGAAGTGGGCAACGCCGGTATTGTTGATCGCAACATCGTTATCACTTGTATAAGCTTGAGGATTTAAAATCTGGTAATAGCGTAAAAGACCATTTTTAGTTCCTGAATCCGGAAGAGTCTCAATCAAAGTGCGCGCAATACGGTCTGCTGAAGAGATGTTATTGCTGTCCGTGGGACCCACGTTAAGAACATCTTGCGCAGGTGCAGAAAAAGCCCATAGAAAACTGGCTCCGCAGAGGAGTTTTGCAATATGTTTCAAAGTGAGACGGCTCTTAAGAGTTTTCATCACAGTCAAAAACAGCAAAACCAGGGCCTGTATAGGCTCTTTCCTGGAGGATTTGACTTAAAGAAACTGCTTAAGGTGCCAAAAAATGTGCGTACTACAGGGCGAAGAACGGTTCCATTTCAATGGGTTTTTCGTTCCCAGGATGTAAAAATTTAGGCGGTTCCTGATCGGGAGCTAAAAGCACGTAAACCCCAAAAGGCATCTTCGCACCGATCCAATTTTGCGGGCGGCGATAGATGTATTCGGAGCGGATTTGATTGTAGACTAAAAATTCATTATCGCGAGCTTCGTCATAGGCCTTCCAAAGAAGGCTTTCAAAAATATCTCCGTTATCGGCAAATAAGAAATTCAAATATTTAAAATTAAATCCCGCTTCGATCTTCAAGCGAGAATAAGGTTTGGTCAGCGTTCTTGTCCAACCCAACATCTTTCCAAACTTTAAAAACTGACGGAAGTTGTGTGCACGCAGAGAATATTCCATCGGAATAAAATCTTGAATGCCACCTGAAGACCACGGAGCCGCACAGCCCACGATGTTGTCATCTTTATCAAACGCAATCAGAAAGTCCTCAAGCTTTAAGCCCTTCCAGCGATCGAGTTTATCGTGAAAGCTCTGAGCGTCCCAAACGGTGGAAAGATCCTTTTGTCGAGATTTTTGAATAATATAATAAATCAAAGCGTCGACGTTGTTTTCATTCCCACGGCGGATGCGCAAGTGTGGCAATGGATTTTGTGCCCAAGGAAGCCGTCCATGCACAGACACCATATTGAATCTTCGGAAAAGATAATAGTGCGGCAAAGGGCGCTTCATCGTACGCGGACGTACAAAAGCATTCATCGCTTGCACTTCGCTCATGCTTAAAACGGAAAACAAATGTTTACAGCCAAAGGTGTGAAACACTTCTTCCATCACAGGTAAAAAGTGTTGAGACCATTGTAAAATCGCACGGCGATTTGAAGAAATACGCAGATCGCGACCGAAAGCGACAGGACGAACTTTATTGTCTAAAAGCACATCGCGCATCACGAAACTCGCGACACCTTCGATCTTGTTTTCATCGTCTTTGAGTTGATAAGTCAGGTGGCGATCGGATTGAATCGAGTAGGGAGCAAAAAAATCTCCATCTCGATCAATCTTCATCTCGACCAGTCCGCGCAGAGGAAAGCCTTTGTAAAATTCAACCAGCGCCTTAGAGTCTTCCGGTTTTGCGATCTCTAACTTCATTAAGTCTTCTTCCAAAGAACATCGCCGTGTCCTGTTTTCATATTGGCCCAACGAGCCGCTACGAAAAGATAATCACTCAAACGATTTAGATATTGAAGAGGCATCATATAGCGGTCATCTTTCACCGCGATTTCCGCCGAACGACGCTCACTGCGACGGCAGGATGTGCGAGCCACGTGTAAAGCCGCAGCGACAGGATGACCCGCTGGCAAAATAAAATTGCGAAGCTCAGGAAGTTGTACGGTCAATTCGTCAATTTGCACTTCTAAAAAACGAATCTGCTCTTCCGTGATCGGTGGAAGCATTTTTAAAACTTCATCTTTCTCCGTGGCCAAAAGACTTCCGATATTAAAAAGCTCATTTTGTACTTTTTCAAGAGGGGCGTCTAAAGACTTCAATTCAGCAACAGATGACAAAGCCGCACGGACAACACCAAGAGAACTATTGAGTTCATCGACAGTCCCATAAGCTTCCACGCGAGGGTTGAATTTTTCGACACAAGACCCGTCCACCAAACGTGTCGTTCCTTTGTCACCTGTCCGCGTATAAATTTTTGCTTTGGGAGCATTCGTCATAAGCATTATCCTTTACTAAATTCTTGCTTTTTCCCTGTAAGAGGTCAAGGGTGAATGGGCGGTAGCCCGCAGAGCGAAGCTGAAGCAGTACCGGAGGATATTATGAGTTCCACTGACATCCCATTGATCGTAACGATTCCACATTCAGGCGAAAAAATTCCCCCACAAACGCCGTGGCTGAATTCTTTGCCAGAAGAAGTTTTGATGTGCGACGTCGACCGTTATGTGGACTTTTTGTATGAACCTGCTCTTCATAAACTTCATATTCCTTTTGTAAAAACAGAGTGGCATCGTTATGCCGCCGATTTAAATCGTATTCCTGAGGATGTCGATGCGTCTTCCGTGGTTGGAAATGCGAATCCGGCGGGAACTCACAATCGCGGTTTTCACTGGGTGATCACAACTTACAAACATCAGCTCATGAAAGAGCCGATGACGCCGCAAGTGCACGATGAACTTGTAAAACTGATTTATGAACCTTTCCACAGCGGCGTGCGCGCTCTTTATCAAGACCTTCATTCCAAAGGTTATAAAAAGACTTTTCATATTGATGCGCACAGCATGCCGTCCGTAGGTACCAGCGAGCATCGCGATCCAGGGGAACTTCGTGCCGACATTGTGGTCAGCGACAGCAAAGGAAAAAGCTGTGACCCAAGATTCAAGGATCTTGTGATTGCAGCCTATGTGACAGCGGGTTTTAAAGTTGGTTACAATTGGCCCTACTTTGGCGGTCGCGTCACAGAGCAGTACGGAGATCCTCGTCGCGATCAACACACTCTGCAAGTTGAAATGAATCGCTCACTGTATATGGATGAGAAAACAAAAAAGCTCAAACCGGAAGAGGCGAAGAAAGTTCAGGAAAAAGTTCTCTTTGCTTTGAGCTATATCCGCAACAATTTGATGCATATAATGTAGGGCGTCGAAAAGTAAAAAGCATAGTCAGCCGAGCCGACTTAAATTATTGATAGCTATCAGCAATTAAAATTTTTTTAGCTTTCAAGGACGGCTCGTTGGATAAGACCTCTTTGCCCAAAAAATCTCTGCTCAAGAGGCTTAATAAGCCTCTAGCTTCTGTTAAGCTGGCTGTTTTCATTATCATTTCTATTGCAGCGATCACGGCGGTCGGTACGTTCGTTGAGGCGAAGTACGATTCTTACGCTGCTCGAAAACTCGTTTACGACACTTGGTTCATGTACGGCATTATGGGACTTTTGGTGATCAACCTCACTGCGGTGATGTTGGATCGTTGGCCGTGGAAAAAGCGTCATGCGGCGTTTGTTCTTGCGCACATTGGGATCATCGTCATGCTTGCAGGAGCTGTGCTTACGATGAACTACGGTCTTGATGGTTCGATGCGTGTTGGAATCGGCGAAGACAATAATCTTGTGCAAACATCAGAAACCGATCTTGTCGTCTACACATCTTTCGATGGGGACCGCTACTCCAAAACTCTCGAGCAGGAAGTGGATTTCTTTAAAAATCCGCCATCAGAAAAACATCCTGTTGTTATCCCAGCTTATGAAGGCGAAATTCGCATTGTCGACTACAAAAAATATGTTTTGCCTTCACGTAAAGTCGTTGTCGATGAAAGTGGCAAAGGCGGAGCGGGTCTGCGTTTTCAACTGCAAAACCCCAACGTGAATGTGATTGAGTGGTTGGTGCAAAGAAAACCGGATTCAGTTGCAACTCATAATTTCGGTCCGGCGCAAATTCATTTAGGAAAAGCTCCCGAAAAAGGGCGTGGTGCCAATGAAATTTTCCTGACACCTGAAGCAAACAACACACTTCGCTATGTTGTTTTTCAAAAAGATTCTGAAAAACTCCACAAAAAAGGTGTTGTGAAAGAAGGCGAAGTTTTTGATCCGGGTTTTAAAATGGCTTTGAATTTCCGCGTTCTGCGTTTTCTTCCGTCAGCCATTGAAGATTGGGATTTGCAACCATCAGAGCGTCCCACACCTTTAACGACATCCGCGATCAAAATTGTGTTCGATGGCAAAGAGCACTGGGTCCTTTTAAATGACATGGTGAAGTTGTTTACAAATAACACGGTCTATCTTTTGACATACGGAAATCGTCGTACTGATATCGGCTTTAAAATTAAACTTAAAAACTTCGCGGTGACACGTTATCAAGGCACTATGCGTGCGATGGCTTACGAAAGTGTCGTGGAAGTTCCTGAAAAAGGCGAGCAGGTCATTTCAATGAATGAGCCTCTCAAGTACAAAGGTCTCACGATTTATCAGGCGAGCTTTCAAGAAGAAGAAGGAAAGCCCGTCGCTTCGATTTTCTCTGTGAATCACGATCCGGGACGTTTTTTGAAATATCTTGGTTCTTTGATTATGAGTTTGGGAATTGTTTTATTGATGTGGTTTAAACACCTGGATTTTAAAATTGCGCGCAAATCGCAAAAAGACGGGGAAGAGTAATATGAAAAAATTGATGTTGTTGATTGCCTCTTTACTTGTGAGCGTCTCTGTTTTTGCAAAAACAGGGGATGCGCTGAACTATCTGCAAGTGCAAGACGGTGGACGTATTAAACCTTACGACAGTTTTGCTCGTGAAATGCTTGAAATCGTTTACGGAAAAACGCAGTACGAAGGACGTCTGGCGACAGAGATTGTCATGACGTGGATGCTGTCTCCACAAGCATGGCATGATAAAAAAATCTTTGAAGTGCGCAACCATCAAGTTTTGGATGCGATGAAGCTTCCAAAAGATCAGCGCTGGTTTACCGGCGAAGAACTTTTTGGCGGAGAAAGATTTGCCCTTCTTCGTCAAGAGTTGCAGGCTAAACGTGAATCCAAAGAAAAACTCGATCCCTATTTCCAAGCTTTGCAACGCCTCGAAAATCAATTCGTGGTTTTCCAAGAAGTCGCTGCCGGCCGTATGCTTAAGGTCGTTCCGCCTAAGGAAGGCGACGCTTGGATCGCCGTTGCGGATTTAGATCCGGCTCAACAAGAAAAGTTCATGGATCTCACAAAAGCTTTCGTGAATCACATCGGTGCCGTTGCAAAAGGCGAGAGCACCGAGGCCACAGGTGCTGAACTTGATAAAGCTGTTCACTCTTTCGAAGACATCGCTCGCGCGAACAATCCCGCTCTTTATAATCACGAAACGAAAATGAAAGCCGAAGTTCACTACAATAACTTCCATCCATTCCGTTGGGCTTATGTGTGCTACTTCATCGCATTTATCATTCTGCTTTTGGTGTGGACTTTGAGCAAAGAGTCGTTGATGAAAGCCGTTTGGGTTTTCTTGGTGTTGGGATTTGTACTTCACACTTACGGCTTCGGTCTTCGCATGTACATCATGGAGCGTCCGCCGGTTTCTAATATGTACGAAACAGTGGTGTGGGTCGCGTGGGGAACAATTTTATTCGCTGCGATCTTGGAGCTTATCTATAAGTATCGTTTGATTTTAGTGGCAGGAACTTTGGTTTCGGCTTTTGGTCTTGTTATTGCTGACTTTGCTCCAGCTGTTCTTGATCCAACGCTTCAGCCACTTGAGCCTGTTCTTCGCAGCAACTATTGGCTCACGATTCACGTGATGACTATCACTATCAGTTACGCCGCGTTTTTCTTGGCGTTCGGATTGGGAGACATTGGTCTTATCTACTATCTCCGTGGAGAACAAAAACATCAGGCTCAGATCAAAGCCGTGGTGACGGGAATTTATCGCGCGATGCAAATCGGTGTCGCGTTTCTGGCTCCCGGAATTATCTTGGGCGGTATCTGGGCCGACTACTCTTGGGGTCGCTTCTGGGGTTGGGATCCAAAAGAGACATGGGCGTTGATCGCTCTCTTGGGATATCTCGCGGTTCTTCACGCGCGCTACGCAGGCATGATCAAAAATTTTGGAATGATAGTGACGGCGGTGATCACTTTCTCTCTCGTGATCATGGCTTGGTACGGAGTGAACTTCGTTCTTGGCGCAGGGCTTCATTCGTACGGCTTTGGTGCGGGTGGTGTTGAATATGTGTCTGCTTTCGTGGCAGCGCACATCTTATTAGTGATTTATGTAAGTGTGATTAGGCAAGGTAAGGGTAAAAAACAGACACCTGCTACTTGATTTTTATTTTGCACACTTCTTGGGCGAAGAGTCTGAGTCGTCTTCTTTTTCAATATGTTTGCAAAAAGAATATGGACAACTGGACTTTTCCACCATTAAATAGGAGCAAACTAAAATTAGGACAGCATTCGTTTGTCTTTGGCCCACAGTAGTGAATAAGCGAAGGATGATTATGCATCGGGTATTCAAAAGAACGGCGGCGAGCGCATTGGCGTTATTTGGCGCGCTCATGGTTTCAACTCTTCTCGTTGGTTGTAAATTTCAACCAGGGTTTGGATATAACAAAGGATACGCTCCAGAGCAGCCTATCGCGTTTGACCACTCCCTTCATGCGGGAACTCACAAAATTCAGTGTCAGTACTGCCACAATCAGGTGGAAAGAACGAAGCACTCGAATATTCCTGCACTTTCAACGTGCATGAACTGCCATCTTCAAGTGGCGACAGATAAGCCAGGTATTCAAAAATTGCGTGAAGCGTATGACAACGGTGGATCTATTGAGTGGGTTCGCGTGCACATGCTTCCTGACTTTGTTCACTTCAACCACAACGCCCACATCGCAAAAGGCGTAAACTGCCAAACTTGCCATGGTCAAATCGAGACTATGAAAAAAGTAGAGCAGTTTGCTGATCTTTCTATGGGTTGGTGTGTGAACTGTCATCGTCAGCCTGAAAACAAGGCTCCACTCAACTGTTCAACTTGTCACTACTAAGGATTTCGGAAGGTACCATGTCTGAAATGCATCATGATAATGAATTAGAAATGAAGAAAGCGCTTCGCCCACAAGTGGAGCGTGATAACAAATATTGGCTAAGTCTTGAACAATGGAAAAATGATCCTGAGTTCATGAAACTTGCTGAGACAGAATTCCAATCTTCGCCTCTTCGTGCACAAGACGATGAAAGCGGTTGGGCTCGTCGTGAGTTCTTGAAGTTGATGGGAGCTTCTATTGCTTTGGCATCTGCGGGTTGTATCCGTCGTCCAGTGCAAAAAATCGTTCCTTACAACAAGCAACCTGAAGAAGTGACTTTAGGTGTAGCGAATTACTATTCTTCAGCTTACTTCGAAGGTTCTGAAGGTCTTGGTGTTTTGGTTAAAACACGCGAAGGCCGTCCTATTAAAATCGAAGCAAATCCGGGCCACCCCTTCAGCATCTCTGGTTTGAACATCCGTTCACAAGCTTCTTTGTTGAAGATGTACGATCCAGAAAGATTGAAAGGTCCACAACGCAATCTTTTCAATGAGAAAAGATCGAACAGCCAAGTTGTCGACGTTAAATGGGAAGAGCTAGACAAAAAAGTTGTTGAGCAACTCAAAAAAGGTGACGTTGTTGTTTTGACAGGCGCAATCGCGTCTCCAGCAACACGCGCTGTGATTGGCGACTTCGCACAAGGTTTCAAAGCGAAACACGTTGTGTGGGAAGCATTCGCGAACGAAGAAGTTCGTGAAGGTCAAAAAGCTTCTTACGGTGATGACGTTGTTCCTGCTTATCGTTTCGATAAAGCGAAGATGATCGTGTCTATCGACGCGGACTTCTTGGGAACTTGGATTTCTCCAACAGCATTCACGAACCAATTCGTGAATGGCCGTAAAGATATCAAAAACATGAATCGTTTGGTTTCTTTCGATTCAAATTATTCTCTTACTGGTGCTAACGCGGATATCCGCATGAAGATCAAACCTTCTCAGCAACTTGATGTTGTAATGGGTCTTCTTCATGAGATCATCGTGAAAAAAGGCGCTTCTTCTTACGCGGGCAACGCCAACGTAAAAGCGGCTTTGGCTCCATTTGCTGATACAGCGAAAAAATTGGGTGTTGAACCTGAATTGTTCGCGAAAGTTGCTGCCGACCTTCTTGCAAACAAAGGGGAGTCTTTGGTTGTAGCCGGTGGTATCCAAACTCTGACTGAAAAGTCTAAAGAACTTCAAGTTGCAGTCAACTTCTTGAATACGATCTTGGATAACGACGGTAAAACAGTCGACCACAAAAACGGCAACGTGGCATTGAAAGCTTCTTACGAAGACATGGCCGCTCTTATTAAAGACATGGCTGCTGGCAAAGTAAAAACTTTGGTTGTTCACGGTGTGAATCCAGCTTTCGTATTGCCTGCTGAAATGGGCTTTGCTGACGCTATTAAAAAAGTTCAAATGGTTATCTACACAGGTGACCGTATTGACGAAACAGGCGTTTACGCAGACTACATCACTCCAGACAACCACGCGTTGGAATCTTGGAATGATGCTGAATTGGCAAATGGTGTTTACACAATCTGCCAACCTGCGATCCGTCCTATGTATGACACTCGTTCATTCCAGTTGTCTTTGATGACTTGGGCATTCATGGCAAACATGGGTCCTCAACGTCTTCGTGACTACGAGACTTTCTATGACTACTTGAGAGTCTTCTGGAAATCTGACATCCAACCAAAAGTTGGCAAAGGAAAAGACTTCGAAGACTTCTGGCAAGAAACTCTTCAAAAAGGTTACGCAGGTTCATTGAGCACAGGTTCTTCGGCTCGCTCATTCAAAGTAGATGCATTCACATCTATCAAACCAGCGGCGGCTTCTGAAGGATTCGAACTTGTTCTTTACCCAACGTCTCACATGGGCGACGGTTCTTTGAACAACGTTTCTTGGTTGCATGAACTTCCAGATCCAATCACAAAAGCTGTTTGGGACAACTACATCAGCGTTTCTTTGGCGACAGCTGAAAAACACGGTTTGAGACAAAACAATGTTGTCGAATTGACAGTAGGGGATAAGAAGATCGAACTTCCGATCTTGATCCAACCAGGTCTTCATGACGACGTTTTGGCGATCGCTGTTGGTTTCGGTCGTACACGCGTAGGTAAAGTAGGTAATGGTATTGGTAAAAATGCTTTTGCTCTAGCTACTGCGAAAGACGGCAAAGTTGTTTTCGCTGGTCAAAAAGCGGAATTCAAAAAATTATCTAAGAAGTATGAAATTGCGATCACGCAAGGTCATCACTCTATGGAAGGTCGTAACATCGTTGCGGAAGCAACTTTGAAAGACTACAACAAAAAGAAAGACGCCGGCATCCACAGACACCACACTTGGTCGATCTGGTCTGGTCACGAATACAGTGGTCACAAATGGGGTATGGCTGTTGATCTTCACACTTGCACAGGTTGTTCTTCTTGCGTGGTTGCATGTCAATCTGAGAACAACATCCCTGTCGTAGGTAAGCAGTACGTGATCGAAGGCCGTGAAATGCACTGGATCCGTATTGACCGTTACTACACTGGAAACCCAGCGGACGCTGAAGCGGTTTTCCAACCGGTTATGTGCCAACACTGTGACAATGCTCCTTGCGAAACTGTATGTCCGGTTCTTGCGACTGTTCACTCTGATGAAGGTCTCAATGACATGGTTTACAACCGTTGCGTGGGAACTCGTTACTGCGCGAATAACTGTCCATACAAAGTTCGTCGTTTCAACTGGTTCAACTATGCGAAGCAGATCGAGAAGCCATTGCACATGGCTCTAAATCCTTCCGTGGGTGTTCGTACTCGCGGGGTTATGGAGAAATGTACATTCTGCGTTCAAAGAATCCAGGATGCTAAAACGGTTGCTCGCAACGAAAAACGTCAGTTGAAAGACGGCGATGTGAAAACAGCCTGCCAAACTGCATGTCCTGCAGGTGGTATCGTGTTTGGTGATTTAAATGATCCAAACTCTGAAGTGGCGAAGATCTTTAAAACAGAAGAGCGTTCTTACGCACTTCTTGAAGAATGGCATGCGAAACCTTCGGTTCGCTACCTTTCTAAGATCCGTAACAATGATAAAGAATCAACTGGTGACCACAACGGTCACGGTACTGCAAAACAAGGTGAGCACTCATGATGAAGCGTAGTCCATTAGTCCTTGGCAATAAGACTTTAAAAGATGTGACGGACGACATCTGTGCGCCGGTGGAAAGATTCCCATCCAAAGGTTGGGTGGGGTTGTTCCTAGGTGCGAAGACGTTGTTGTTATTTTATATCGGTATCCTTGCGAGCGTTGTCGGTATCGGTATTGGTTTGCTGGGTGTTAACAGCCCGGTCTTCTGGGGTACGATGATCGTTACGTTCGTATTCTGGATCGGTATCGGTCACGCGGGTACGTTGATCTCTGCGGTTCTTTTCTTGTTCCGCCAAAAATGGAGAACTTCTGTAGCTCGTACTGCGGAAGCAATGACGGTCTTCGCGGTTATGACAGCGGGTCTTTTCCCGTTGCTACATACAGGTCGTCCTTGGTTGGATTACTGGTTGTTCCCGTATCCAAATCAACGTGGACCATTGTGGGTGAACTTCCGTAGTCCATTGTTGTGGGACGTTTTCGCCGTATCAACATACGCGACTGTTTCCATGGTATTCTGGTACATCGGTTTGGTTCCTGACTTTGCAACTATCAAAGACCGTGCGAAAAACAAACTTCGCAGAACTGTTTACGGCGCGCTTTCTTTGGGATGGCGTGGAACTGCAAGAAACTGGTCACACTATGAAATGGTGTACTTGATCCTTGCGGGTCTTTCGACTCCACTCGTTCTTTCAGTTCATACGATCGTCTCTTTCGACTTCGCGGTTTCTAACTTGCCAGGTTGGCATACAACGATCTTCCCTCCATACTTCGTTGCCGGTGCGATCTTCTCCGGTTTCGCGATGGTTGTGACATTGATGACTTTGGTTCGTATCGGTTTCAAAGAATTCCAAAACTACGTAACGCTTGATCATATGGAAGTGATGAACAAAATCATCATGACAACAGGTATGCTTGTTGGTTACGCGTACGCATCTGAGTTCTTTATCGCTTGGTACTCTGGCAACCAATACGAGCGTTTCGTATTTATCAACCGTGCGTTCGGTCCTTACGGCTGGTCTTACTGGTGTATGGTGACTTGTAACGTATTGATCCCGCAATTGTTCTGGTTCAAGAAAATGCGTCGTTCAATCCCAGTGATGTTCGTTGTTTCTATCTTCGTAAACATCGGTATGTGGTTTGAGCGTTTCGTGATCACTGTGACATCTCTTCACCGTGACTTCTTACCATCAAGCTGGGGTATGTACGCTTGGTCATGGTTCGATACAGGGGTTCTTGTTGGATCCTTCGGTATGTTCCTGACATTGTTCTTGTTGTATCTACGTTTGTTCCCTGCGGTTTCTATCGCGGAAGTGAAGCCTGTACTCCATGTTGGTTACGATGATAAAGGAGGGCACCACTAATGGCTCAATATACAAAAGGTATTGCTGGTATTTGGGAAGATGAACATTTGATCTTGAAAGCCGCTCGCAAAACTCGCGAGTCGGGCTTCACAAAGTTCGATGTAATCTCTGCTTATCCTATTCACGGAATGGAAGAAGCTTGCGGTATTAAAAGATCTTGGATCCCTTACGTGACTTTCGTTGCGGGATGCGTAGGTTTAACTGCGGGTCTTCTTTTGACTTGGTGGACTTCAGCAGTGAACTGGGCAGTGAACGTGGGTGGTAAACCTTTCTTCTCTCTTCCAGCTTTCATTCCTATCATGTTCGAATTGACTATCTTGTTCGCGGCTCTTGCTTCTGTTGGGGCGCTTTTCTATGCGTGCAAAATTCCGCGCATTGATCCGCCATCAATTGATCCTGATTTGAGCTCTCATAAATTTGCGGTTTTCATCCCTCACAATGATACAGGGTATGACGAATCCAAAATTGAAAAGATGTTCAAAGAGCTTGGCGCTAAAGAAGTGAAGAAGACGGAGTACTAAAGATGAGAAGCCTTGTGAATTTATCCATGGGTGTAGCAGCGGCAGGCTTGGCAGCTATCGCATTGTCGAGCTGCGGTCCGCGCGGTAACAAACCCAATGTCGAAATCATCCAAGATATGATGGAGTCTCCGGCGATCAAAGCTCAGGAGTACGACGAAACATCTCCTCACCACAGTGGAATGAGAGTTCCGCCTGAACACACAGCGCCTGTTGGTTTTGAACCGTACAGATATGCGACTGATGTGGAAGGTGCCGCGAAGAATTTGAAAAATCCTTTGGCTGATAAAATGGACGAAGAGACTTTGCTTGTAGGTCAAAAATACTACGAGACAAACTGTGCGATCTGCCACGGCTTTAAAGGCGAGGGTGGAACTGAGTCGAAGTCTTCTGTGTCTGAGAAAATGGCTTTGAAACCACCTTCAATCCTGACCGACAAAGTAAAAGGATGGCCAGATGGTCACCTTTACCATGTGATCACGATGGGCCAAGGTGTGATGGGGCCTTATGCTTCTCACATTCCACAAAAATATCGTTGGCAAGTTGTTAACTACATTCGCTTCCTAGAGAAGCAATCTAAGTAGGTTTAAAATGGGCGAACACAATCACGTAAATCTACACGTATCTAAATTTGAAGCTCCGGCGAAGTTGAAAACAATCAGCTTCGCTTTGATTGCGATCGGTCTTTTGACTTTCGTAGTGGGTTTGATGAAAAGTCCAGAAAGACTTTGGACATCATACCTTGTAGCTTTCTTCTTCTTCTCTGCAATGGCAGTGAGCGGACTTTTCTGGATTGCTATCAATAACGTAGCAAAAACAGGATGGTCTGTAACAATCCGTCGTTACGCTGAAGCGACGACTTCTTTCATCCCAGCGATCTTGATCGGTGGTTTGTTGTTGCTAGTTGGTTTTAAGCATCTTTATCCTTGGGCAAATCCTGAGATCGTTGCTGAAAACCCAGTGATCGCAGCTAAAACAGGCTATTTGAATGCAGGCTTCTTCGTTGTGCGTTTGTTCATCTTCGCCATCGGTTGCATGATTTTCAGATGGGTGATGGTTGGAAACTCTTTGAAACAAGACCAAACGGGTGATGAGAACCTAACGAATAAAAACGTGTCTCCAGCAGTTGGATTCATCGTATTCTACGCGTTGGCATTCTCTTTCTTCAGCGTGGATTTGTTGATGTCTTTGTTGCCAACTTGGTACTCAACAATCTTCGGTATTTACACTTTTGCAGGTATGTTCCAAGCGGGCATGGCTTTCCTTGCGATCGTTATCGTGTTGATGAAACGCGCTGGCTTCGTAAAAGGTTATGTGACTGAAGAACACCAACACGACGTTGTGAAGTACCTTAAAGGTTTCTCCATCTTCTGGGCTTATATTGCGTTCTCTCAATTCATGTTGATTTGGTACGCTAACTTGCCAGAGGAAACAGAGTACTACATCATGAGAGCTCAAGGCGGCTGGATGAGCATTTCCATGCTTCTTTTGATCTTCCGTTTCGTGGTTCCATTCTTGGCATTGCTTCCTCGTGCAGCGAAAAGAAATGATGCGAACGTTTTGTTGATCTCTGCGATTGTATTGATCATGCAATACGTAGACATCTACTGGATGGTGTATCCAAATTTCTTCGAAGGTCAGGTTACTTTCGGATTCTGGGAAATCGGTGTATTTGCTGGTTTTGCGGGATTGTTCTTGCTGACTATCATGTCTTTCTGGAGCAAACACAGTTTGGTTCCTTTGAAAGATCCACGTATTCACGAAGCAATCAATCACCACGTTGCTTACTAAACTTCGAGGGTCCGGCTTGCTAGCAGTGGGGTGCCGCCGCTAGCAAAACGCTCAGACAGTCCTCGCGCAAGGGAGCCTTTTTCTGGCTCCCTTTTTCTTTTTTCGAGAAGTACGGACTTACTTTTGGTAGTGCGGTTGCGTTAGTAAATGTTAGGTTGGTTTTATGAAGATTGTTTTTAAAGAACTCACTTTGAGTGAACTGATTATTTTGCACGACTCCTACTTTGAGTCGAAAGAGCCTGATGCTCCTTTAAAACGATTTTCTGAAATGTCTCCGATTGAGCAGAAGCTGGCTCTTGAGGTTTATTCTCCTGAGTTTCATTTTGCGGCTTGGAGTGGGGATAAGCTTATTGGGTTTGTTGGGGTTTATCCTGATAAGGAGCCTATCAATGTAGGGATCTTTTATATTATTCATCCATCCTTTCGCGGGCAGGGATATTTTGCTTCTTTGCTGGAAGCTTTGATCGCTCACTGCCGAAATAAATATTCTCACTACAAATATATTCGGGCTCTTACTCGCAAAGGGAATCTAGCTTCGGTTCGTGGACTTTCTAAAGCTTCTTTTGCTTACAATGGTGAATGCGTTGAAGAGCTTCCTCAGCTTGTTTCTTATTCTGAATATCTGCTTTCTCTCTAAGAACTTTTTTCTGGTTTAGATCTGACCACGATCACAGGAATGGGTGACGATAAAATCACTTTTCTTGCTGAGCTTCCTAGGAAGGCTTTCATCAATTGGTCAGAGTGTGTGCCCATGATGATTAAGTCGAAACCTTCTTTTATTTTTCTTTGCAGGGTTTTATCTAAGGTTTCTTCTTTTGCGGTGGCTTCGGACTTTATTTTTAAGCCTTCTTTTTGCCAGCGGCGATTTCGTTTTTCTAGATTTCGTTGGGTGTCTTTGATCAGATCCGTGAACATCTTTTCCATATCAAATGGAATATAGCCTGATCCGTACAAGCTCTGACGTGTCCTTCTTATTTGGTCTCCGACGGAGTGGAGCATCGTTACTTCGCAAGAAAGTTCTTTAGCTAGTTTTTGAGCGAAGGATTCTGCTTCGGTGCTGCTTTCAGAGAGGTCTGACAGTAAGAGAATTTTAAAGTCCTGATCTATCTTAAACTCTCTTTGTTTTTCTTGAGCCGTCGGACCTAAAACTAAAACGGGCACGTCCGTATTTCTTAAAACTTCTTCGGCGACGCTGCCTAAGAACATTTTTTCTAGGCCTTTCTTTCCGTGGGTGCCCATGACCACCATTGAAATTCCTTCCGAAGCATTGATGCACGTAAGAATTTCTTCGGCGGGATTTCCCGAGGTGATTTTCACCCGGCCTTTTACGTAGGCTTTCATGAATTGCTTCATGATCGACGTTTCAATGTCGGCATAAGTTTCTAAAAGAGCATCGACTTGTTTTCTTTTAAAAAAACCGGGTTTTAGATTTTTGACATACAGAAGTTCGATGTCCCAATGAAGATTTTGTGCAAACTCAACAGCGATATCGCGAATCATTCGAGAGCGCAGTCTTCCTGGGGCGCTTCGTTCGGCCAAGTCATCCGGAACTAAGATGGAATTTGTCGCCATGGTTCACTCCCTGTTCTTGTTTATTATAGCAATCTCCCGAATAGGCTCTAGGTAAAGATCCTTGTATTTTGACTTCCACAAAACCCAGCAGTTGAGGTTCTTCTCTTTCGTCCCGAGCATGAAGAGGGGAGGGTTTATGCGTCTTCTTATTTCCAGTTTCTTTATTCTTCTTTTGCTTATTTCACTCGACAGTTTGGCGGCGCCTTCAGCGAAAATTAAAAAACTTGTCGACGGATACTACATTCAAAAAACCGTGTGGAGTAAGCTTCTTGGGACGGCTCCGCGACCCCGTCCTTTGCCAGATCCACCGGATAGCAATAATCCACCTCTTCCAGAAAGACCACCGGTTCGTCCTCCGAATTGTCCTCCAACGCATTTTCCTACGGATTGTATAGAGGCCGTTTGTCAGCAGATGAGCCGTTTTGAATGCGATGATCGCGACGATATGATTGAAGTGACCCAAGCTTGCCGCAACGTCGATGGCAGCTGTGTGCGCACAGTGTGCAGTCACGTCAGTCGTTTTGCCTGTGATGAAAAGGTCGAGATTTTTGAAGTCACCGATATGTGTCGGGGACTCATCGATTCCTCATGCATTGATTACGTTTGTTCACGCATTTCGAAATTTGAATGTGATGAAATCAGCGAGATCAGGGAAATTGCTGAACAATGCCGTTAAATCGAAGTGCCTGGAAAGGTCCAGGCACTTTCGCCAAACTACTTCGACATTTGATCTTTCGTGTCTTTCATCGTGTCGACAGCAGAATCTTTGCCCTCTTCAGCACGATGCTTAGCTTTTCTTGCCGCACACTCGACGTCACCTTCCATGCACACGACTTCTTGAGTTCTGTGCATACCTTTTTTAGCCATGCGCTTGGTTTTTCTTCCGAGCCTTTTAGTTTCATCTTTGGTTTTCTCACCCATTTCTTTGGCTTTGTCGGAAGTGGTCTGCATACCTCTATCAACCTTTTCGCCCACCGTCTCTTCCGCGTGAGAGAAAGAGGCAAACGCCAGCAAAGTCACAAGAGTCATGAAAAAATGTTTCATATTTTTTCCTTTCGTTATGGCTTCTATTTTGTGCGGCGACGCCGCTATTTGTAGGTTGATAGTCTTGTGTATTTTAGCTCTGGTAAATCAGTAATTTAGCAATGTTGTTTAAAGCTTTCTTTACGCCTGTCCACGCTCTTGACGATGAGACGCTCTATAAGCGAGCCCACCTTGGGCTTCCGATTTGCAATGGAAGTGTCTCATGCAGATAGCCCCCATAAGGAATCTCGTTTATCTCAGTTCGAGTCATTCTTTGCCGCCGTATCTTCAATCGCTGAAGGACGTGCGTTGGCATTTTTGTCAGAACGCGGAAGAGTTAAAGCGATACCTTATGTCTCAACAAGGAGAGACCTTCGTGATTATTCGAGTGGAAACCATGACCCAACGTTTGATTCAGGCCTTTATTAGCTGGGGTAAGACAAACATGAAGTTGTCTTTTATCATTATCGCGCAAACTATTGAAAAAGCAGCACAACAGGTGGCTTTCGCCAACAATCAGCTGCTCTTCATTTTTGAATCCGAGGGTCTTCGTATCACCGATATCGTGACTCGTCGCCTCATGGGGCTTCCCGTAAAAAGCCGCAAACAAGAGCGCATGGCCGTGCAGTCTCAAGTGATGCTCAAAAAGTCCGTCTTAGCTGAAGAGTCTCCCACTGGTCGAGGGGTCCAGTTCATCCGGGAAGGCCAGATGCAGGATTTCTCCAAGGGCGGGGCGCAGATCTCCCTCACTCAGGGAACTGTGCGTTTGAAGGACTTTATCAGCCTCATGTACCGCAATCGCCATGGTCAATGGGTGTCGGTGGAGTCCCAGGTTCGCTGGGTCGTGTCGGCCGCAAACGGAGACCAGATTATAGGTGTGCAATTTCTTGCTGTGAGTGCTTGACCCCAAGCGGCTACGGGACTACTACTTATGTGATGCAAATGCATAATTCTTCATCACATTTTCTAACTATTTCTTACTCCGGCACAACCGGAGTGCACGCAAGCTAATGTCACAAATTACAATCGTTCTGCCGGATAATTCTACCAAGGTGTTTGACCATGAACCCACGGCGCTTGAAGTAGCGCAGTCTATTGGCCCTCGTTTGGCTAAAGAGACATTGGGCGTTCACATCAACGGATCTTCAGAGATTTCTGATTTCCGCACTCCACTTAAAGATCAAACCAAGATCGCACTTGTCACCACCAAAAGCCCTGAATCCGTAGAAGTGATCCGTCACTCTTGCGCGCATATCATGGCTCAAGCCGTTCAAGAAATTTGGCCGGAAGTGAAAGTCACAATCGGTCCTGTGATTGAAAATGGTTTCTACTACGACTTCGATTCTCCGTTTGCTTTTACTGAAGAGCATTTCGAGAAAATCGAAAAGAAGATGGCCGAGATCGTTGCGAAAGATTTGCCTATTCACAGAGAAAACTGGCCGATCGCAAAAGCCATTGAAACGTTCAAAAAAATGAACGAGCGCTTTAAAGTTGAATTGATTGAGGACCTCGCTGCTAAAGGTGAAACCGTTGTAGGTATTTACTTTAACGGAGAAGGTTGGTTTGACCTTTGCCGCGGACCACACATCCAAAGCACAGGCCAAATCAAAGCGTTCAAACTTCTTTCGGTAGCGGGAGCTTACTGGAGAGGGGACGAAAAGAACGCGCAACTTCAACGTGTTTACGCGACAGCTTTCAATGATAAAAAAGATCTCGATCTTTATTTGCACAATATCGAAGAAGCAAAGAAACGCGATCACCGTAAGCTTGGCAAAGAGTTGGGACTTTTCCACTTTAATGAATTGGCTCCGGGATCTCCTTTCTTTACAGGAAAGGGTGCGACTGTTTACACAGAACTTCAAACGTTCTTGCGTGAATTGTATTTCGAAACGGGTTACCAGGAAGTGATCACGCCGCAAATCTTCGACGTGAACTTGTTCCATACTTCGGGTCACTATCAGAACTACAAAGAAAACATGTTCTTCACGAAAGTGGACGAGCGTGATTTTGCTTCAAAACCGATGAACTGTCCTTCTCACTGTTTGTTATACAACTCTGAGAAATACTCTTACCGTGATTTGCCAATCAAAATGGCGGACTTCGGCCGTTTGCACCGCTATGAAAAATCCGGAGCGATGCACGGTTTGACTCGTGTTCGTACGTTCTGTCAGGACGACGCACACATTTTCTGCCGCATGGATCAGCTTCAAGAGGAAATCGCGAAGTTCATGAACTTGCTCAACCGCGTTTACGACAAACTAGGTATGAGCAATTACAAGATTTATCTTTCAACTCGTCCAGACAACCGCATGGGCAGTGAAGAGTACTGGGACATGGCTGAAGGTGCTTTGGCCGAGGCCTTAAACTCTTTGAATTTGCCATTCACTTTGAACCCGGGTGATGGTGCGTTCTATGGTCCAAAACTGGATATCATGTTCGTGGACGCTTTGAACCGTCCTTGGCAGTTGGGGACTCTGCAAGTAGATCCAAACTTGCCGCAAGCTTTTGATTTGAAATACACAGGCGAAGACAACAAGGAGCACCGTCCGATCATGCTTCACCGCGCGATCTTGGGTTCTTTAGAGCGCTTTATCGGTGTTTACATTGAGCACACGGCAGGGCATTTGCCGCCATGGTTGTGTCCAACTCAAGTCGCGATCTTGAACGTTACGGACCGCGTGAACACATTCTGTGAAGATTTGATGAAACTTCTCAAGGAGAACAAAGTTCGTGTTGAATTTGATCGCCGTAATGAGAAGCTAAACTATAAGATCCGCGAGGCTCAGCTTCAAAAGGTTCCTTACATGATTATCGTAGGGGATAAAGAGGCCGAGACGAAAACAGTTTCTTTGCGCTTAAGAGATGGTTCTGAGCACAAAGGTTTGACTGTGGATCAATTAATGAAAACGATTTTAGACGATATTAAAACAAGACAATTGCAGTCTTCACTTGCGAAGTCTGCAACGACTAACTAGAACCCTGGAGGTTTCCCATTAGCAAGTTCGAAGGTAATTTTAGAGGTGGTGGCGGACGTTTCGACCGTGATCGCAAAAAAGACTCTAAAGACTCATTAAGAGTAAACCGTGAAATTCGTGCACAACAAATCCGTGTTATCGATGATGAAGGTAACATGCTTGGAGTCATGTCTGTTCCTGAGGCGTTACGTATTGCAGAAGATAGAGGCCTCGATCTTCTTGAGATTGCTCCAACAGCAACTCCACCTACTTGCAAAATCATGGATTACGGCAAGTGGAAGTACGAAAATAAAAAGAAAGCTACAGCAGCTCGTAAAAAACAAACTGTTGTAACAATCAAAGAAATCCAAATGCGTCCTCGTACGGACCAGCATGACTTTGAAACAAAGATGAATCACGCCCGTCGTTTCCTTTTGGAAGGCGACAAAGTGAAAGTTTCATTGCGTTTCATGGGTCGTGAAATGGCCCATCAAGAGTTGGGTATGGAAGTGATGCAAAAAGCGATCGCTTTCGTCAACGATTTGGCCATGGTTGAAGCGCAACCAAAAATGGAAGGTAAGAACATGTTCTTGATGCTCGGACCTGATCCACTCAAGATCAAAGAATACCAAAAGCTTCATCCAAACAAATCAAAACAAGACACAAAAGAACTAGCCGAACTAGAAGAAGTCACAGAAGAAGACGAAGACTAAAGGTGCCTGTTTCTTTTTTGGGTCTACACCGCAGCAAAGGGAGTCGAAAGGCTCCCTTTCTTTTTAGGTGCCTTCTGCCGCACCCTCCGCAGGAGGGCCCACGGCAGTTATTCTGGCTACACCGCAAAAAAGTGCCAGGGGATTTTTTACGTCTACATTGCAGTAAAAATAGCGTTGGTCTTTTCGATTAAGAATGATTTGATTAGGGCCTACAGTCGGAGGCAGACCATGACCAAGAAACTGATTGCTTGTTGTATTCTCATTTTCTCACTTCTTCCTTTCAATACAGCTTTCGCTCAAGACGTGAGTGATAACGGAATCTCAAAAACTGAGTTGGCCGACTCTCTCAAGAAAAACACGAACCTAAGCCAAGAACAAATCGACGGTCTTATCTCAGTTTTGCAAAAACAATTCGACGTAAAGCCGGACGAAAGAATTCCCATCGAAGGTTATCTCTATTCTAGCGGCATGAACGGCGCATTGTTCGTCGATCATGATATTTGGAATTTCGACGCCACAATGAAAGTGCCGGGGAGTCAGGAACTCGTCACAATTCATGATCTTTACTCATGCGACTTTCATAATGGTGGCCTGAAGTTCGAAATCGCCTACAAATGGATGTTCACCTTCATCCCAAGAGGAGTCACAGTCGATCAACTTGATGGCGCCGTCTACGGTCGCGGTATCGGCATCGTTGCCGACGCGTTGCTAGGACTCGAAGGATCCTGGATGCCAGCCAAAAATCGCAATCACGACCTCTTTCACGCGGCAATCAAAGTAGGAATCGGCGGAGGCTTCGTCTTCCCAAAAATGGAATTCAAACTCCGCCCCATCAAATAGGTGCCTGAGTTATGAAAGCCGTAGTTCAAAGAGTTCAAAATGCTTCTGTCACTGTTGATGGAAAAATGATTTCTTCCATCGATAAAGGATTTTTAACTTTATTTGGAGTTGCAAAAGGCGACACGGAAGAACAACTCCAAAAACTGATTTTAAAAATCATCGCTCTTAGAATTTTTCCTGATGAAAACGGCAAGATGAACTTATCACTGAAAGACATCGGAGGCTCGCATTTGATCGTCTCGCAATTCACACTTTTAGGAGACGCCTCCAAAGGAAATCGCCCGAGTTTCATTGGTGCCGAGGCCCCAGACATCGCCAACAAACTCTACGAAAAAGCTTTGGAGTTAAGCAAAGCTCAAGGCATTCCCACATTCGGCGGCCAATTCGGTGCCGACATGAAAGTAAATCTTCTCAACGACGGCCCAGTAACTTTGATCATCGAAGTCTAAAGATTCGTAATATCAGCAAATGTATTTTCCAATAAAGACAAGTTTTTATTTTCGTTCTCAACGAGAGTCCAAGCATCCATCATCACTCCAGTCATTAGGGATTCCTTAGGTTGGGATTTTTCCTCATAGCTGGCGAGCTTCAGAAAAGCACCTTGTGCTTTAAGGCGTTCTTCGATGTATGCCAGATAAGTGGCTCTAGAGACTCTCACGGAGTTAATTGAAAAGCCTTTTTTGGTACTATCACCATCTTTTGCTCCTGAATAAAGACTGTCAGAGATATCGCGAGTAAAAAACTTTGCACCCGTAGCAATGAAATTCTCGTAATAAGCTTTCGCCAAAACTCCATGACCAAGGGTTGGAAGCTCTTTGTAGCGAGGTTTAACCTTCTGTTTGCTGGTCACGCGAATCAGTTCTTGTTTTTCAAGCCCAATAAGATACTTATCCGTTGAGCGTTGTGTAAGTTTATACTTCTCAGCAATTTCGGCTGGAGTCATGTTGTACAAAAGAATTAAGTAAGAAAGAAATGATTTATTCTTCGCGAGGAAGATTTGCTGTTCCTCAGTGAATTCTTCTTTTTTATCAGAGTCGGACTTCGTTAAAACTTCAATATCACTCAACGTAACATCTAAAATCTCACAAAACTCTAACAGACGTGAAAGACTAAGTTCCTCGGGTCCTAAAATTCGTTTCACCGTAGGCACAGAGCAATCGAGTTCTTCTGCAACTTCTTCGTAAGTCATTTTTTTCTTACGAAGAAGAGATTTTAAAACATCCTTAATTTGTTGCGATTTAAAATCGGTCATGGTGTCACCTTTAGTCTGCTGAATAGTCGTGACGTTGAATGATGATGACAGTTCCGCCACCAAAACTATTTAAAGAGTGAGAAGACGAGCTGACAGTCAAAATCGGGCTCTTAAACAAAATTTGCAAACCATGCTTCGTCAAAGTGATGAGTGTTGTCATGATACTTCCTTTGTTGAACGGTTGCTGAATTGCGACCGTTCATAAAGCTTAAATTGCCCGACCTGATTGAAGTCTTCAATGGTCAAAACAAAAGTATCAAATAATGATCTTTTTATCAATATTTTGGCTAATTTTATGGAAATAGTATCTTTTTATGACCTCTCGAGAACCAGCTTTAATAAACCAACGGATGACGGCTAATTACTTCCACTTGCGCTGGCGTTAAATAAAAATTCCCCTGACCCGTAGACGGAAACATCATGTTCTTAATATCGCACGCACTATTTAAAGGATCACGCACGCCCATCGGTACGCCAAATACGGGGACTTCGCAGACATGGAAAAGCCCCAAATAGTGAGCGATCTCGTGCGCCACCGTTAACGCATAATCAGGCATCGACAGACGCGAATCAATTGTCACGTAATCAAGAGAGTTGGGACTCTTGCGTTCCTTCTCCGAAAGAATCGTCTTCATCCGAACCATTATGCCCGTCGTGTAAGGCGACATGTAGCCACCAGGGAGTTGATCCGCATAAGCAATTATCGCACCGCCAACCCAATTAAAAGTCGTCTTCGCAAAATAAACATTCACAGCGTCGCCTTTGGAATATTTCAGCATATGCTGCAACCCTTGGCCCTTACTATCAAAGACGACATCGGCTGTGTCGTCTAGTGAAAGAACTTGGATGTTGATTCCAGCGAACTTATAAATATCTTCAAGCACTTTCATAAAAAGCTTAAAATCTTTATTCTTAGGGGCAGACTTCGCATCCCAAATTGATTTTCCCGCGAAATGCAAACGAAGTGGGATCGTCGGTTTTTGTGCGCCACCAGACGCATTCTTTTTAAAAACAATCTGCACAAGACCTTTTAAGTTTCGACATTCAGAATTCTCTGACCGACAAGAAAATTTCATTTTCCATGTGCCCGGAATAATTTTGGTCGTAGTATTGTTGCCAATCAAAGCTGTCGTAATGCCAGTAAAAGAAGGAGCCACCGGATTTTCCCACTCCATATAGGGAATGTGGGCCTCTTTGTTAATATAATCAAAGTGACGAGCCGACTTCCCAAGAACAAAGTGACTGTTTGGATCCGACATGAACTCAAAGTGAATTCCTGCATAATCAGAGTTCGACGAAAATTGAACAAGAAAGCTTTTGGTATTTGCAGGGACTTGAAATGCCAACTCATCACTCAAACCTGCAGCATTAAAACCCACATCTTTAATATTTAGAATCTGCAGATCCGCTCGAGCAGGGGCTTTTTCCAAAGCCCAAACCAAAGGAGTACTAAGAGAGCACAAGGTCGACACCAGAAGAGGAAGCAACGCCATTTTTCTCATAACAAGACTCCTTCAAGAACTGCTATCTAAGTCTTAAACACTGTGACCCTCATGGTGTCTTCACAGTGTTCGACGGAACACGGCGACGCCATTATCGACAGCCTATAAACATAGGAAGAGTTAATGCAAAACGAGTGCGCGAAGTCCTCGTTCCGCCTAATTTTCTGAACATCAAAAAACAAAACCCACGACTCGGAAAAGTCGTGGGTTTTTAAAGAATCAAAATTTAAAGAGGCCTACTATTGCTGCTGCTTCAAAGTCAAAGGAGCCAAGTCTACCGAGAAACGAGCACCTTCAACATATTCATAGTCGATATCGCCAGAAAGCTCGATGGAGTTGTTTTCAGGATTGTACAACCATCCACCTTTGGCTTTTTGTGGAATCACTTGTTTGCCATAACGAACACGAACCATCAATTGACCGTTCTTATCCGTGCGAGGACGTTGACTCAAGAAGATCTCTTTCGCCAAAGTCTTCACAGTGATATCAGAACCGATCTTCGCAAGATCATCACCGAACTTAGGACTTACGATGCTCATGATATGTTTCGCACGAATTTGATCCGGAGTTCCTTCGTTTTGGTTGGCTGCCACAATAAATTTCTCAAGGCGGTCAGGACCAAAACCAGTACACTTGCCGTTGTTCTTTGGATTTTTTTGCGAAGTCATATCAAAGCACTCAGGGTGATACTTAGGATGAATTCTCAAATCCCAATCTTTATAGTCGTCAGAATCTTGAGGACGAACAAGCACACCATAGACTGAAACTTTCTCAGCGCGACCGCCTTTAAAGTCGATCAGCTTCTGAGCCATCTCTTCAGGATTGATACTCTTAGAAGAGTCATCGGCATCCGTCAAAAGCACGACAACCAATTGAGCGTCTTGACGGAAGAAACCTTCATTCGTAGCACCACGGCCGGTTTTTTCGATAGCGGCAGCAAGGGGAGAAAACAATTCTTCAAACTCAGGTCCACCTTGAGCATAAGGAGTTACACCAATATTCAAAGTCGAAGCGATCAACTTGCTATTGTTATCCGACTTCGCAACGAAACGACGGTTCGACGCCGATTGACCTTGAGAGTTTTTAATAAAACGAAGATCACCAATTTGATACTGGTCTTTCTTCATTTGGATATAACGATCTGAACTATCCCAAACAGAAATCACACCCACGTGGTAATCGATCATTCTGTTTTTAAGAACACCCGCCGTAAATTTATCGATATTACGCACAAGGTTTTCTTGAGCGGACTTCATACTGTCCGAGTTGTCAGTCACAAACAAAATATCTACTTGAGGATTGAAGTCGAGCTGGCTTTGGCCGCCGTCTTCAGTGATCCACTCAGCGGGTTTAATAATCGGTTTTTCATATTGAGGAATTTGCACTTCCGGCTGAACCAAAGGTCTTTCAACTTTCAAAGTTGCAGACTCAGGGCTGCATGCCGCAACGAGCATCAAAGCTGACATATAAATGCAGATGACAACGAGGCTTCTCACATCTTCCTCCTGATCCCTTTAGCGCACGTTTTCGCCGCTACTTCGAACTTATCAAGTTCGTCGATCCAAGGTCTGCCGTCATCCATAAAGACCAATTTATCATCCGTAACTTCTTGAAATTTACCTTTTTTGTAAAGCTCTTCAGCCATGTTCATATCAGTGTGAACACGTTGAATCGCTTCGACTTCAACAAGATTCAATTTTTGAATGATCTTGAAGTTTTCATTTGTTTCTTCTTGAGCCAACTCTTGAACACGGTCTTTCAATGCACGGAAAGCTTCTTGATTGATCTTATCCAAAGAAGCTTTCACGCGAGGGTAGTCTGATCCCACCAATTCCATCGCACGTTGCGAAGCCTTGAAGCGAAGAGCTTGTTTTTGGAACTCCACATCTTTGTAGATCATCAAAGGGAGACGTTGAACAGAGTCACCCATATCGTCCAAAGTTAAAGGGAACTCATCCACTTTACGAAGAACCTGCGCCAAAGAATCGTTCCATCCAGCTTTCGCAAGATTTTGAACTTCCATGATACGAGCTTTTTGTTTGTCTTTAAAAATCTGGTGAGTTTCAAAAACGCCTTTGTAATCACAGATCTTCAACTGAGTTAATGATTGCAATAAGAATGCTTCCGAATTTGAAACTTCCGCAAACTGAGGCGCCAGCAAAGTCTTAGTTTGCGCCAAAGCTTTTTCGTAGTTTTCCTGACGGAAGTAAGCCCAGCCTTTTTCTTCCACCGCTGACAACCAATAAGTATTGCCGCGAGGAATTTCGTTATAAGTACTGATAGCTTCGTCAAATTGACCTTTTGCAAACTGGCTGCGAGCTTTTTTCAATGAAGCTTTGTTGTCGCAGTCACTGCAAGAACCAAGAGCTTTCTTTTCTAAAGAAGACGTATTGAAAGAGGAAGCTCCCTTGCTTTCCAAAGACTTCACCCAAGACTTGGCCCAGTCAGATGCTGACGTGCGATCCGCCGCCATAGCTTGCGAGTGCAAACCACAGACAACAATCGCAATAGTGCTAAGAGCGAATACCAGCTTCATCATAAAATCCATCCAAGACCAAGAGAACCCATTACGATATCAAGTTTACGAGCGCCTGTTGCAATTTGGTCTTCGTAACGTTGATAACGAACTTCCGCGCGAGCAGAAACGTGTTTAGAAATCCAAGCACCTAGACCCAAACCACCTGTCATCACAGATGTGCTGCCGCTAGAAAGAGTGATATTTCCGCCACCAGCCAAAAGGTAAAGGTCAAACTGAGTCACACCCATATCCAAGAAGCTTGTTTTACCGTAGATAGGATACCAGTTCACGACCGCGATAGTAGAGTTCAACGGATAGTCGATGTCTACAGGAAGAGCACGACCACCAGCTGCTTCAGCGGCTTTAGCGTCGTCATAGATACGTTGACCTTCGCTAGTCAGGCTGTTACCGAAGTCGTAGTAACGAACACCCACGGACCAGCGAGGAGTGATGTGGTAGTCCACTTGAGCACCCAAGCTTTGCGTTTTAACGTAAGCATCACCACCAAAAACACTGCCGTAAGAAAGACCGAACTCAAGAGTGTTATTGCGATCCACGATACGCTCTTGAACGATACGAGAACGGCTTGTTGATTTGATCTTTTGCGCCATCTCCATCAATTCTTGATTGCCACCAAGTGAGTCAATATCTTCCGAAGCATTGATTTGTTTTGCAGCAGATTTACTTTTTGAAGACGCAGCCTGAGCCGTTGTCGTCATCAAAGAGCATGCAAGCAATGCGATTGCGATGATGTTCATAGTTTTCATTTTGCAGCCTCCGCTGGGCAGAGCTTCTTGTCTTCTTGAGAAGCAAGAACCTTCAATTTATACGCAGTTACGTCAGAATTTCTGCCGTTCACCACGCTTTGAGCATTCATAGAGATTTCCCCACCCAAGTTCGCAGCAGTTGCATCACAAGGAACGGACCAAGTAAGGACACATTCTTGTTTTGCAGCCGTTGCTGCTGAAGCTTTACATTCTACTTTTGGAGAACCTGGCAAACTTGAAGTCGCAGGTTCTACCTTTACAACAGCGTCTTTATCCGCTGAAGAAACAATGAAATTCAAAGTCACGTTTTGACCCGGAGACACTTGCAAACCTTGTTGACCAAGACCCGACAAATCAAAACGGGGAGCTGCAATTGGTTTTGTGTAACGAACTTTAACCTGAGTCAAAGATTCCGGTGTCGAAAGACCGTAAGGGCTGTACACCTTAAAGCTCAAACGAACGCGAGTGCCATCAGCGTTAGAAAGGATCGAACCATCTTTAGCCAATTGAGGTTGAACAGAGATATTTTTCGTATCAAAGATCAAAGTGAATTTCCATTTAGAGTCACCGAGATACTCAGCTTCTTTTTTATTCAAATCAGCGACAACGTAACGAGCACCATCAAGTTCCAGGAAGCTGTTACCTGCTGTGTAGCTTACGCCATCATAACTCACAACAAGGCGAGGTTTTTGCGGAGCTTTATTATCAGTCCCAGGAACTTTCACTGTTACAGTGAAAGGAACCAAAGAACCTTCATTCACTTCGGAAGCAAGACCTGCAACAGTCAAAGCCGAAGGAGCTTCCTGGTTGCGGAACAAGAAGATATTAAATTCTTTTTCACGAACAAGGCCTTTTAGTTTGTCAGCGTCAACTTGGCTGCTTGAAGAAGTCACTTCCGCAGAAACTTTCGCTGTATAACTCTTCATAGCTGCATTGGCTGGAACCGTGTAAAGGGCTGGAGTCCAAGTCAAAATATAAAGATCTTTTTCTTGAGTTGATTTTTCAAGTTTCGCACCCTCAGGAAGACCTGAAGCTGTCAATTTGATCTCGATCCCTGGAACAAGCACGCGAGCGCGGATTTTAAACTGCGCTTGTTGACCTTCGTTGAAAGTCATTTGTGCATCAGGAGTGATGACGATGAATTTTTCGTCGATCGTAGACTCTTCTTTAACAACCACAACAGGTTTTTCAACGATCACTGTGTTTGTGATCTCACGAGGTTTGTCGGGACCTTGCTGAACTTGAACTTTGGCATTCTTACGCATTTCTGCAAGACCCGAAGCTGGATCTTTTTTATACTCGCCGCAACCAACCGCTGCGAGAGTCAAAGCTACTAACGGGAGAAGAGTTTTGGTGTTTTTCATTTTCACATCTCCTCTTATCGAGCACTCACGCGAGTGAGTTCGAAAGGATAAAGTACGTCAACGTTCACTTGCCCAACTGGACGCGGGAATTGCCATGTTTTCATTCTTTGTAGCATGCAGTTTTCAACCATGCGTGAGCCCAAAGAAGACTCTGCTACTTTTGCCACTGTGATTCGGCCTGAAGCACCAATCACAAAACTTACAGCCACGCGGCCACCGATTGTTGGTTGAGCCTGAAGACCTTTTTCATAGCAGTATGTGATTTGACCTTTGTTACGGTTGATCACAGCGATAATTTGGTCTTGATCCAAACCACCTTCAACAGTCACTTCTTCATCAAGAGGTAAACTTGTTGCGGCAGTTCCACCAACCATAGAGATCTTGCCGTAACCAGCGCGACCGCCACCAGAACCTTTAGTTCCGTAACCACCGGCACCTTGTGCACGCGCACCTTCGCCAGCGGAACCCGCGATCAAACCGTTACCAGGCATATAACCTTTCGCACCGCCACGGCCCGCATTACCGATACCGCCGCCACCAGCGCCAGTTCCTGCAGCTCGGATATTTTTCAAAGACTGCATATCCAAACCTTCAGCACCTTTGTGGCCTGTTTTAAGACCACCTAAGGCTGCCAAGGCACCAACACGGCGAACATCAGTAGCTTTTGCCGTATTAACTTTATAAGCCTTCGTCAAAAGCTTCTTAGCAACAGGTCTGTAGACTTTGTTCGTTTGTTTAATCTTAGTTTTAGAAACTTTCACAGTCGGACGAGCTTCTGGCTTTTGTTTTACCACGGGCTCTTCCTGTGGAAGCATGATCGTCACAAGAGGTGGCTCTTGAGTTTTGCTGAAGTAATTCAAGTAAACCCATGAACCCAAGATCAAGAAGAATACAGCGATCATGTGACCAGCTGCAGTTTTCTGCAACATTGTCTTAAGCTGTTCGTTGTCGTCTTCTTGAGCCAAAGAATGTGTCGGGCTGTTTTGAACACCCGAAGCAGGGTAAAGGCGAACGCGACCCAAACCTTGAAGTTCAAGACCGTTTTCAGAAAGTTGAGACAATTGGATTTCTTTAAGCAAAGTGTAGTTAACTTTGTTCTCATCAAGATCATTAAGATGAGCAAAGGCTTCAACACGGCGGCTGTCTTTCAAGTAAACCAAATTCAAAGAATCTGATTCAACCGCGAAAGTGCGAACCTTTTGGCCTAACTGATTTTCGAGTATTAGAAGTTTCGCTGCGCTCATAATCTTTGCCTTTAGTTACGTTCTGTTTCTTTTTCTTGGCGGTCCTCAAACTGAGTTCTGCCTTTCAAAAGATCTTCTAAAAGTTTGTCGTTCTCTACCGTTGCTGCCGTGCCCATGGAGCTTTGGTATTTACCTCTGAGCGAGGACCCGTTGAATTTAAACGAAGTTCCAAGCTGTCTTTTTGTCGCCGTTGGTTTTGCATTTTTCTCTGCAGGTTTTCCGGCGGCAAAAGTCATATGGGACAACAGCAAAATGAGGGCCAAAGAAATCACTGATTTCATAAGCTTTTTCCTCTCTGTAGATGGCTTAAACGAGCTTCCAAGTAAGCGGGCATCAAAGGATGGCCAATTTTCGTCTCGATCTGTTTCAATTTTTCAATGTTGCGGGGATTCATAGGGTCTTCTGCCACTGTATTGCGAGCGGCGATAAGGTCGCGTGACGAAAAAGGTCTCTCGTCCAAAGCGTTTTCCAACGCTGTTTTCATCGCACCTTTTCCTGGCACTTGATTTAGCAACGTCAATTCACGCGCAAGCAAATTACGAAGCTCAGGGCGTGCTGTTTGGTAGTCTTTAATTGTTTGAGCCAAAGCCGAGGATCTATTCCAAATTTCCTGCTGCTTTTGCTGAGCCACTCTCGCTTTATACAAGAATGGTTTTGATTGAGCTTTAAGCAATGAAATATACTGATTTTGTTCTTTCGGAGTTAAACCCTGAGGCATTGGCAAACCAGCCAAATCACGAACCATACGTTCGTTCTCAGAGGAAACCAAATTCAACGCCATCATTTGAGCTGTCACGTCTTTCAACGTCAAACTTTCAGCCAAAACCTTATCAGCCTTCTTAAGAAGACTTACTCGTTCCGCAATAGTTTTTTGCAACAAACGATCTTTGCTAGAATTCAACTGGTGAGAAGCAATCAAAGATTTCTCTTTTTGAACCTTTTCATAGAAATCTTGTTTCTTCACGAAAAGGGGAGCGGATTGGCGACGAAGTTCTTTCATCTCCAGAACAGACTTTAACGCCGAAGCATTGCCAGTTTGAGCATAAACCAACAAAGTCGTTTCATTTAAGAGAGCTGGTCTTTGTTTCAACTCAGGAGCTTGCGCTTTTAATTCTCTTACCGGATTTTCAGAAGTTAAGACCAGGCGAGAACGAACGATCAAAGATCTTTCGCCGCGAAGGCCTGCATCCAAAGCTTTACGGTAATGTTTAGAAGCATTAAGACCTGCAAGATCCGCTAATGTTCCAAGACGGAATTCTTTTTCCTTTTCAGAAATCTTTGGATTCTCCAAACGCAAAGCTGTCGCATAGGCGTTTTTAAAGTCCAAACGTTTTTCGTAGAAACCAGTCAATTGCTCCAAAGTGTTTTCACGTTGTTCTTTCGTTAAGCCCGGGATCGCCATCAAAGACGCCAAAGATTCAACGTAGATTTTTTCTTCACCCAATTTTTGTGCAAGAACGCTTTGGTTATTATAGAACAAGATCTTTTCCTGATTGCTTGCTGTTTGAATCTTACGGGCATCAAGACTGTTCAAAGCTTTTTTTAGATCCGATTTTGTCGAACGAGGATCATTGGCAACACGCGCCACTCTGTTCATCAAAGATTTACGGGCGATAGATTCAAATTCAGCACGGGCCTGAGGGAAAATCTCAGAGTAATCCCAAGCCAATTCTTCCAATGCCGTTTCATTTTTTGTTTGAACCAAAGAGTCCAAAGAAAGGTCCGCGGCTTTCTTGCGAAGATCCGCCTTACCAGATTTATCCTTAGCCAAATCCTCGAAATCTTCGGCGGCTTGAGCAAACTGTTTTTGTTGGTAGCTCAAGTAAGCCAATTGATATCTAACTTCGAAAGACTTTTCGCTCTTAGAAGCATATTTCAAGTAGTGAACATAAGCTTCTTTTTGCAACGCCGGATTTTTAGATTTTTCTGCCGCAGAAACTTCATTCAACAAAGCTTCTTCGCGCTCTTTAGAAGAGAACTGACGGCTTTCGCTGATAGTGCGATACAAAGAAACCGCAACAGGGTAATTGTTAAGCTCCATCGCCACAGCGGCCCCACGTTGAGTCATCTCCATGTCTTGTGGGAATGTTCTATTGTACGTGAGATAGGCATCCATCAAATCCTGGTCCGGATTTAATTTTTTAGAACGGTGAAGTTCCGTTACATAACGTTTCATGGATTTTTGCAACTCTTCGCACTTCTCACCAGAGCAACCGGATTTTTGAAGAGCCATAGCCGCTTTAGAAAACTCTGCTACCGATTCTTTAGTTTGACCGCGGTCATAGTTGATTTGTGCTAACTGAATAGAAGCTTCGACACGCTCTTCTTTAGAAAGAGCAGCGTCCGCCAAGTAGCGGCTCATGATTTCTTGAGCGGCTTTCTTTTGACCGATACGGTCTGTTTCTTTGGCAAAGTAAAGCATCAAGTCTTTGCGCTTTTCAACCGGAGTTAAAGTTTCAAATGTATTGATTTCGCGAGCTGTAACTTCTTGCTTTGTATAGAAAGAAGCAAGGTCACGTAAAACATCTGTATGGAAAGGAGCATCGTATTTGCTGCCTTCTTCCGTTTCGCGAGTGATTTGAGAAGGATCTTTTAAAAGACCTTCCAAGGTTGCGATAGCGGATTTCAAGTTGTCCGTGTTGAAATCACACCAAGCCACATTGTAAACCGTCAAATAACGATTTTGCAGATTTTTATCTTTCAAAGCGATTTTATAGTTTTCACGTGCCTCTGCAAAACGACCTTTTTGGAATAAAAGATCTCCCAGGCCTACGTGCGAACGAGTGACGATCTCAGCAGAGATGTTTTTCTTTTTCGCATCTTTGATGATGCTTTCATAAAGAGAAATAGCCTTATCCACTTGGCCGGCCATTTCATACAAGTGCGCCAATTGGAAAAGGATCGGTCCGTGTTCGTTAACTTTTACTTCTTGAAGAATGGATTCGTAAATTTTGATAGCTTTTTGACGGTCATCTTTAGAACCCTTGCAACCGTCGCAGTTAGCTTCCACTTCAAGCATAAAGCGCGTGCGCGCTCTTTCAGATAGAAGATCGGCCAAACGCTGCTGGCTTGACAACCAGGCACCGTCTGACTTTTCCATTGCGGAAAGAACTCTTTCCATCTTTTTGATAACGAGATCCTGAGTCTCTGCATTCATTTTATCAGCAAAGGCTTGAGGAGAACTCAAGATTCCCGTAACAAAAGCGCCTAGAATAAGGATGTCGTTAAGTGTTTTCATCGTGCAGGTACCACCGCAAATTTCATTTTCTCAAAGCCAGACAAAGAGCTCGCTTTAAGAAGAGGATCCAAGTCCTCGTATTTCATCTCTTGATCAGCTTGAACCAAAAGTTCCATGGCTTTTTCTTGAGATTTGTTTTTTAACTCCGCCAATTTTTCGCCAAGAGCTTTCACCGGAATGACTTCGTCGTTCAAACGGTAAATGCCTTTTTGAATTGTCAAAATCGGAGTTTCTTTTTCAATGCCGACACTGTGTTCAGCCATTGGTAAAGACATCTTTGATGGAATTTTAGATTCCATACCGCTGTTTTGCGTTCCGATCAGAAGATAGATCACGATGATCGAAAAAGCGTCGATCAAAGAAGTCAAAGGCAGCGCCAAAGCCAAGTTCGCCGCCGCAGACTTTTTCTTCTTCATTCCAGGTTTCAAGCTTTGCAAGTCACCTAGAGGAGATCTTTTTTTACCAACGTTTGCAAAGGACGATGTTTTCATAAGTCCTACCCAAGAGGGGACAAGCCCACTCCGTCAAATTGAAACTGTTTAAGTTTGTCCATGATGCGAATCACATCGCCGTAGGAAGCGGTTGCTTCTGGACGTACGATGCCGGTTTTAAGATCCGGAAACTTTTCGCGAAGAGCTTGAAGTTTTTGTTCAAGCGCGGCCCAGTTCACACCTTTGCCTGCGGCTTGAATATTATCTTCATGGGTTTTGGCACCAGGAAGATCGCGCAAAGACAGTTGAACAGCTCCTTGTGTGTTTACCGTGATATACAAGGAAGGAGGATTTTTAGCTCCAGCCACAGAGTTATCACCGATCGCTTGGCGCGTGTCGATTGTGCCGATTTGAATCCATACTGCTGTTAACAGAAGGAAGCAGATCAGAACCGACAAGATATCCAAGATCGGTAGAATATTAAGTTCAAAATTCAAATCTTTGTCGCCATCACCGGCGCCGCCCATCATGCCCATGATTATCTCCCAAGTTGAGCCGGAACTTCTTTTTTCGCAGTAACAGGCTCGTAGTGGTAGCCCAATTGGATGAACAAATTCAAAGCACCTTTATTAAGGTCGTCCGTCAAACGAGACGCTCTGTTTTGCAAAACCGCATACATGATCAAAGCAGGAACTGCCACGATCAAACCGTAAGCTGTCGTATTCATTGCAAGTGAAATACCTTGAGAAAGGATCGTCGCTTTTTCAGCAGGGTTCGCATTAGAAATACCTGCGAAAGAGTGGATCAAACCTGTGATTGTACCTAATAGACCCAACAATGTTGCTACGTTCGCAAACATCGCCAGGAAACCGATGCGCTTTTCAACGCGAGAGTTTTCTTCAAGAAGAACTTCATCCATTTTAAGTTGGATTTCTTCTTTACCACCCATATCCATTGCAGCTTGAATACCTGCAGAAGCAACAACTCCCAATGGCTCTTTTGTGCCCATTTGTAGAGAGCGGCGCAAAGCTTTATCCAAGTTTCCAGCACGAATATCTTCGGCAAGAACTTTAGAAAGCTCTTTTTGGTTGGTTTTACGAGAACCGAAAAGGGCAAACGCTCTTTCCGCAATAATAGCGATTGAAACAACTTGAGCTGCCAAAATCGCCCACATCCAAATAGCATCGCCAGAAGTAAATCCGCGACCAAGTGATAATAGGAATTCCATATAATAATCCTCCAACGGTAAATCCTGCGGTCTTAGGAGCAAGGGGGGTGCCAGAATAGGGGAGCTGTTGGCCCGGCGAACTTTTCAGAAGTAAAAAGTGACAAAAAGGGGCCCTCGGAACACGGCGAAGCCTTTGTTTCGAATAGAGACGCGAAGTTTTTCTAAGAACTTTCAATACTCTATCCATGATATGGAAATTTAAAAGACGGGGAAAACCTCAAGATGACCATTTTGATATAAATGATTCAGATAGGTGCCGCAAATTGGCGTCTTTCACCTTAAAACCTCTTTTCTTTAAGGATGTGATTTTGCTACAATCACTAAGAGGTTTAGCAGCGCATGCGTTCGTTCATTCTCCTCAGTCTTATCGTGATGTCTTCCTCCTGTGCCTTTGCGACAGCAGGAAATCCTTTAGATACTAAGTACAAAACGGAAGTCGAATCTTCGGTGCAGACGATTGATGAAAGAGATCTCGACGCTCTTGTCGAGGCACTGAATGAATTTATCAAGGCCGATCAAAAATACCGCTCTGATATGGAGCCGATTTTTAGAAACATCCGCAGAGAACTTGCAAAGCTTAAAGAAAAAGGTCTTCTAAAAATGGAATTCGATCCACGTCGTCTTTCCGACGAAGATCTTGCAGAGAAAATTCGTAAGATGACGACTTATAAAGAAGTCGCGGGGCCTTCGGTTTTAGTTAAAACAATTCAAGTGGGAATGGTGTGCACGGGACTCCTCACAGGAAAGTGCGGGCGTCTTCCAGAAATTCAAATGCCGGCTCCAGCACCTATCACTAGAGCCACGGGAACAAGATAGCGATCTTCGTTAATTTCTCCAATTAGAGGCTAACCATTTCCAGACTTCAGGACGGCGTTCACCAATATCAAAATGATTTCCATCAAACTCCACATACTCGTGATGAACTTGATGAGACTTCAAGATTTTTGAAATCTGTCGAGATCCATATTGCAAGTGGAAGTTGTCTTTAGATCCACAATCTAAATAAATTCCCGAAAGCTTTTTTAAATTGCTAATTCTTTCCGGCAAAAAGTGCAGAGGATCTTTTGCAAGCCAGTTTTTCCAAATCGAGGGGATTTTTTCTCCAGTATGCGTATCGATAGGAAACTCAAAATCACCGTGAGTGCCCTTCGCCGAATAACAAGCAGCCATTCCAAAAGCATTTACAATGGTGTGCCAGTTGCGCATCTTCATCAGTTTCCCATTGCGAAGTTCTTCAAGTGCACGAAGCCCTGACTCTTTATATTTTTCCCAAAGAGGAAGTGCGTGATAAAGTTCCGGCAAAAGGCTCGCTTCAAAAAAAGAATCCGGGGCAATAGCACCTACATAACCAAACACTTCAGGATACTTTGAACCTAAGTGCAAAGAACCGTAACCGCCGCTAGAACCTCCGGTCACACACCAGTCGCTCACTTTGTGTGAAACCGGGTAGTGTTCTTTCACGGCAGGAATAAGTTCTTGCATGATGTAGTCTTCATAATTTCCTGTCGCAGCGGAGTTGATAAACTGCGAGCCGCCCCAAGATGTCAATGCATCGACAAAAACATACAAAGCTTCCGGCGCTTCGCCTCGACCGAAACACTGATCAATCACTTGAATCGCATTTTGCTCGTGAAACTTCGGATTAAAATAATAAGGCGCATTGCCGGTGAAACCGCTAAGCACAACAACGACAGGCCACGGTCCCTCAGAGCGAGGAACTAAAAGAGCGTTGTAGCGAGTTGTTGGATCTTTTAAAGGATTGTTTTTAAGAAGAGCACTTTCAATTTTCAGAGTTTCAATTTGAAAGTGCTCAACATCATAAGCGCGAAAATTTTTTAAGATCTCTGTTGTTTTCATGAAGAAAAGTCTGGCATCTTCACAGAGATCTATCAAACACTATTGAACAGGAAGCTTGACGATCTTTCCTAGCTCCAATGTTTTCGTGACAGAGCCAAGATATTTCATATTCGCATCCGTATTAGCCACAGCGTGCTCTGTGAAGGTCACCATGTGCGTGGATTCAAAGTAGCGTCCTGTTCCGGCAGAGCGGAAGCCCACAAAGAAAGTGTAATCCGAAGCGCCTTCCATCCAACCTCCACGGCCAAAAGAAGTGCGGATGATTTCTGTCACCTCAACAGCGCCGCAACCATCGATCCATCCATCAGGAGTGGCGCTGATTTTCTGACAGTGTTCCATTTCCAAGGTTTGTTTAAGCAAACTCAAGCGCGATTGCGGATCATCTAAAAGCATATTGATGAACTGAGGATTTTCAGCGCCATCCAGGTAGGCAGCGGCTTGCGTTCCATCTTTGTCCTCCGTTTCAATGCTGACGATAGCTTTATTGCTGTTTACTTTTTGAAAATCGCGAACGTCATCGGCATGCGCGGAAAGAGTGACAAAAACAGAAAGGACGAGGCCAAGGATCTTATACATATGAGAAACTCCTGATTTTGGAAGTGGTAATAGCCTTACTTTTAGGCAAAGCGCTTCTACCAAAGAACTGGAGCAAAGACGTTATAAATAAGTATAATGTTCCTTAAATTATTGAAATCAGTTAAGAATGCTCGATTTTCGTGGGCAGGGCCGGGAAGGGCTGAAACTCTTCTAACTCCTTAAAAAAGCTTGCTTTTACCTGTCAATCGACCTAAAACGATGAGTCCGTAATTATGACTGTCTAAGGCAATGGTTAAGAGCTGTCCCTATCGGGAGAGACGCCTTATCGGTGGAAGGTATTACTATGAAAATGCGCACACACTCAGGCGCTAAAAAACGTTTGAAAGTTCTTTCAAGCGGTAAAGTTAAAAAGAAAAGCACTCGCATGCGTCACTTGAACTCTCACATGAGCTCTAAGACGAAAAGACAACTAGGTAAAACATCATACGTTGAAGACGCGAACATGCTACAAGTTCGTCGTTGCTTGGTATTCTAGTTTTAAAAATTAAAGAAATTAATTGTCTTTCGGTGCCCGGCAAAGTCCGTGGCGTAATAGAGGTTTAAAATGGCTCGTGTAAAATCTGGTAAAACAAATCGTGCTCGTCACAAAAAAGTTCTTAAAAGAGCAAAAGGTTACTACAGCGCTGGTTCTCGCGCGTACATCCACGCGGTAGAGAAAAACGACCGTGGTATGGCATATGCTTACCGCGACCGTAAAGTTAACAAACGTAACTTCCGCACATTGTGGAACCAACGTATCAATGCAGCAGCTCGTTTGAACGGAACTACATATTCTCGTTTGATCGGTGGCTTGATTAAAGCTGGCATCCAAGTAGATCGTAAAATCTTGGCTGACCTTGCTATCAACGACGCAGCAGCATTCACTGCACTTTGCAAACACGCGTTGGCCTAAAGACAACGCCAACTTAACAGTTTGGCGTAGGCCATAAGCTCTGTTTGAAGGAGCAGCCATGAGCGAGTCTAACTCCCAGTTTGAACAAAGAAAGCGCGATCATATCAGGATTGCGCTGGATCCAAGGTCTCAGACCGATGGACAAAATGGATTAGACTCGATCGAATTGATTCATGAGGCTCTGCCTGAAATGGATTTTAAAGAGGTCGATATTTCGACCTCTTTTGTTTTTAATGGGGATGCAATTCCTCTTTCTTCTCCGATCTTTATTTCCTCTATGACAGCGGGTCATGAAAAGGGCCGCGAAATCAATGAAGCTTTAGCCAGACTCAGCGACCGCCGCCAAATCTTGATGGGCGTGGGATCACAACGTCGTGAGCTGGAAGATTCCAATGCTGCTGAAGAGTGGGCTCGCGTGCGCAAACAAGCGCCGAAAGCAAAACTTCTTGGAAATATTGGAATCGCTCAGCTGATTAAATCTCCGATAGATAAAGTTCGCCGTCTTGTCGACTCAACAGAGGCTGTGGCATTGTTTGTTCACCTCAATCCTTTGCAGGAAGTTCTGCAACCTGAAGGAACTCGCGATTTCAAGAATGGTCTTAATGCCATCGAAAATCTTGTGAAGATGGTGAATGTTCCTGTTGTCGTGAAAGAAGTCGGTTGCGGGTTTTCAAAAGAAACTCTGAAACGACTTGAAGGCACGGGGATTTTTGCCGTGGATGTGAGTGGCAAAGGCGGAACGCATTGGGGCCGTGTTGAAGGCTATCGCTCTCAAGAATCTGAGATGCTTTACAAAGTGGCTCAGACTTTTTCGAATTGGGGTATTAGCACTGTACAATCGATACTCAATGCGAAGGAAGCTCGTGTGCCCTATGAAATCTGGGCTTCTGGCGGCGTAAGAAATGGTCTAGAAATTGGTAAGTTATGTGCCTTGGGGGCTGCGAAAGTCGGAGTGGCAAAACCATTCTTAGAAGCAGCTTTAAATGGGGACGGAGCTTTGGAAGAGCTTCTTAATAAACTCGAACTTGAACTGAAGATCACGATGTTCTGTACCGGTTCAAGAACGCTGAAGGATCTTCAGACGAAGAGGGTGACACAATGACAAAACAACTCCATGACATCTTCAAAGGTTTCTCAAAACTTTCCCGCGAGGAAAGACTTAAAGCTCTGATGGAAGTCGGCGTACTTCATGATTCAGACGTGGACTACATCGCTAAAGGCGGTCTTCGTGACACGGCTTTGGGCGAAAAGTTTATTGAAAACGTGATTGGCTACTTCCAACTTCCTCTGGGAGTTGCAACAAACTTCCGTATTGATGGTAAAGACTTTGTCATCCCTATGGCGGTCGAAGAAACTTCGATCGTGGCTGCAGTTTGTAAGTCGGCGAAATGGATTCGTGAATCAGGCTCTATCACAACGGAAGTTGTGGGAACTGAAATCATTGGTCAAATTCAATGTGCGAAAATTAAAGATTACGCGACATTTGAAACACAAATCTTAGCGCAGAAAAACTATCTTATTGAAATCTCCAACCGTGAAGTGGCGTTCGGACTTGTTCGTCGTGGCGGCGGAGTGCGCGATATTCAAGTGCGCCGTGTGCCTCGCGGTGATGGCACCGACATGGCGGTGGTTCACGTTTTGATGGACCCTTGCGACGCTATGGGTGCAAACATCATGAATCAGGTTTGTGAATACTTAAAAGAGCCGATTGAGACATTCACAGGTGAAAAGGTCACAATGTGCATCCTTTCAAATCTTGTGGATTCTAAAATCACTCGTGCGATCGTTCACATCACAGACATCGATCCTGAATTGGCCGAAAAAATTGAAGAAGCTTCTTTGTTTGCGCAGCAAGACCCGTATCGTGCGGCAACAAACAATAAAGGCGTCTTAAATGGTATCGACCCAATTTTGATCGCAACCGGCAATGACTGGCGTGCGGTTGAGGCGGGTATTCACGCTTATGCGGCTCGTGACGGTCAATACCGTTCTATCACTCGTTGGTTCCGTGACGGTGAGGGTGGACTTAAAGGGATCTTTGAGGCTCCTTTGATCGTGGGAACTGTCGGCGGTGTGACGACTCTTCATCCAACGGCGATGATGTGCATGAAGATGCTTGGAACGACTTCAGCAAATGAACTTTCTCGCGTGATTGCAGCCGTCGGCCTGGTACAAAACTTGGGAGCTTTGAAAGCTTTAACAACCGTGGGAATCATCGAAGGTCACATGAAACTTCACACAAAGAATTTAGCTTTGGGTGCGGGAGCTGAAGAAAAAGAAATTCCTCTGGTGCAAAAGAAATTAGAAGAGATCTTGGCTGTTCGTAAGCGTATTTCTTTAAGCAACGCGATTGACGTTCTTAAAGAGCTTCGTTCGTCGCAAAGAGCTTCTTCGACGCCGCAACATCACTCTTAAGGGTGCGGCCATGTCTTTGGTCTATTCGGTTCCAGGAAAAACATTTCTAGCTGGTGAATACCTGGCCCTTCACGGAGGGCCGGCACTGGTTTTTCTTTCTCAACCTTGTTTTGAACTGGAAGTGACTAAAGGTGCAGGTGGTAAAGGAACGATTCACAAGGAATCTCCGGCGGGCCGCTTTATGCAAAAGCATGAAGATTATTTTCTGCAATTTGATTTGAACTTTAAAGATGCCTACGCGGGTCGTGGAGGCTTTGGGGCTTCAACGGCGCAGTTTTTAGGTGTGTATGCTTTGTGGCTTCATAAAGAAGCTTATCATCAAGATATGGAAAAGATCTTGGACTTTAAACATCTCTTGGAAGCGTACTACGACGTCGCTTGGAATGGTGTGGGTCGCAGACCGAGTGGTGCGGATCTCGTTGGACAGCTTAAAGGAGCATTGACGTTTTTTGATAAACGCCAAGGTTTGATCTCGGTTAAAAGTTGGCCGTTTGAGGATTTAGAGTTTTTCTTAATCCACACAGGTAACAAAGTCGCAACTCACGAACATCTTAAAAAATTATCTGACTTTGACAGCAGCACTTTAGAGAAAAGTTTTACGTTCATCCGTGATTCTTTCGACAAACAACAAAGTGAATTGTTCGTCGAGGGTGTGAATTCCTATGCGGCAGCCTTAAAAGATTTGGGATTCACGTGTGATGAAACTTTGCAGCTTTTAGAAAAGCTTAAAGATTTAGACGATGTCAAAGCCGTTAAAGGCTGTGGAGCTTTAGGGGCGGATGTCGTTCTTGCCGTGACGACAAAGGGTGAACATCAAGCTCTTCACGATTACTGCTCTCAGCATTCTCTTTCTATTCTTTCTTCTTCTGGAAAAATTTCTTCAGGACTTCAGGTTCGAGGCTCGTTATGAATCAAGTTTTAGTTTCTGCTCCGTCAAATATTGCTCTTATTAAGTACATGGGGAAAATCGAAGGCACAGGAAATAAGCCGACCAATGCGTCTTTGTCTTATACTCTTGAGAACCTGAGGACTTTTGTGCGTTTGACGGAAATTGAAGGCAACCAAGATCAATGGAAGCCTTTGGTTCGCGAGGATCTTGAAAAAATCGAGCTTTCTGAAAAAGGGCAGCAACGCTTTATCAAGCACTTGCAAAGTTTGAAATCTAAATGGGGCGTTACTCAAAGTTTCTTGATTGAGTCTGCAAATAACTTTCCTTCAGACTGTGGTCTTGCTAGTTCCGCTTCTAGTTTTGCAGCACTCACGTTGGCAGCGTCTGAAATGTTTCAAAGAATCCATCCTCAACCCTGGGGAGATGACAAAAAAGTTTTATCTGAGCTTTCCCGTCAAGGGTCAGGCTCTTCTTGCCGTTCTTTGTACAGCCCATGGGCTTTATGGAAAGAAGAATACGCTCAACCGATGAATCTTCCTATCACGCATATGCATCACATGGTGGTTGTGGTGGAAGCCTCTAAAAAAGAGGTCTCAAGTTCAGAGGCACACAAGCTTGTAACAACAAGTCCAAGATTCCACGGGCGTCCCGAGCGTGCGGAACTTCGTTTGGCGGATTTATCTCAAGCTTTGCAGTTTAACGACTGGCACATGGCCCGCCAAATTGTGTGGGATGAGTTCATCGATATGCACCGTTTGTTTGAAACAAGTCAGCCTGCGTTTAGCTATATGACCGACGCTTCAAAAGCCGTCCTGGAAGACTGTCAAAAATTCTGGAATAGATGGCAGGATGGTCCGCTTGTGACAATGGATGCAGGTGCCAATGTACACATGCTTTTCAGATACGATCAAAAGAAAACTTTTGAAGAGTACCGCGAGCATTTTAAAAAGAATTTTAAGATTTTAGCTTTTGAAGGTGTTAAAGAAAATGTCCATTAACTTCACCTGCAAAGCTTTTGGAAAGTGGATTCTAGCCGGGGAGCATGCGGTTTTGCGTGGCATCCCTGCATTGGTTTTTCCCATTCAATCGCGCAACCTAGAGCTTAGTTATTCCCAGGGCGAAAATCCTTTAGAACTTCGTTTGATTGGTGATCACGGTAAAGATCTGCAATTGCTCGTCTGGGGTGTTTTAGAAAAAGCCTGTGAATTAAAAAAAATCTCTCGCAGCGATCTTAAAGGAACTTTGCTTCTTGAGTCTTCAATTCCTGTAGGTGCGGGCATGGGAGCTTCGGCGGCATTGTGTGTCGCTTTGACTCGCTGGTTGGGTTTTTTAGGTTACGTGAAAGAAGAAGAGTACTACGAGTTCGCTCGCACTTTAGAAAATCTTTTTCACGGCGAAAGCAGCGGTGTTGATATCGCCGTGGCACTTTCTGGCGAAGGTCTTTACTTTATCCGCAATGGTGAACGCAAACCTTTGCAAACGGCGTGGAAACCTCATTGGTACATCTCTTACTCCGGCAAAAGGGGTGTCACCGTCGATGCTGTGAACAAGGTGAAGGACTTGCTTCTTAAAAATCCAAGCCTTGGTGAAAAGATCGACGCAAAAATGGGTAAAGCCGTTGAAATTGCGGAGCGCGCCCTAAAAATGGACGCCAAAGAAGGTCTTCCAGTCTTGGCAGAGGCCATTGATCTAGCCGGTCAGTGTTTTGACCAATGGAGCCTTAACGAAGGTGCTCCAGCAAAACATATCGAGTGGCTTCGTGAACACGGCGCCTTGGCCGTGAAACCAACAGGTTCCGGCGGTGGCGGTTATGTGTTGTCACTTTGGGACCGCGAACCTGCCGCTGAAGTTTTAGAAAAACTCATCCCTTGTTAAGAAAAAAGGTACCTGGTACCTTTTTCTTATGATCAGAGAAATCCAAAAAGACATTCGTAAATCTGCCGATGCGACTCGTGCCAAAAATCTAAAAAGATTTTTTAAGACGGATCCGGGTGAGTATGGAGAAGGCGATGTCTTTATTGGACTCACAGTTCCTCAGTCACGAGCCTTTGCAAAAAAATATTTTGAAACTCCTCTTAAAGATCTTGAGGTTCTTTTAAAATCTGAAATTCATGAAGAGCGTTTGATTGCTTTGATCATTTTATCCAATCGTTTTGCAAAATCTGACGAGCGTGAGAAGTTTCAGATCTACAAACTTTATTTGAAGAACACAAAATACATAAACAATTGGGATCTCGTTGATACATCTGCTGAATACATTGTCGGCGGTTATCTCTATGACAAAGATCGAAAAGTTCTGCAACAACTCGCTAAATCCAAAAGTCTGTGGGAACGTCGAATTGCGATGCTTTCGACTTTTCATTTTATCAAGAAGGGCGAATACCAAGATACCCTTCGTATTGCCAGGATTCTTTTAAAAGACGAGCACGACCTTATTCACAAAGCGAGTGGTTGGATGCTAAGAGAAATGGGAAAACGTGTGAGTGAAAAGGAACTCCGGGGATTTCTTGAGAAATACGCTTCTAAGATGCCTAGGACCATGCTTCGCTACGCCATCGAAAAATTTTCTCCCAAAGACCGTCGGTATTATTTGGATTTGAAATAGCTGTCCTCAAAATCTCTGTGCGTCATCCGTATTTTTGGTGACACTCTATAACCCCTGCAATAGGTCTCCATCTTAAGAGGGAGGGAGTATGAGGGGACTCTTTTTTATTCTATTGTGGAGTGTGCAATCTTTTGCGCTAACAAATGCGATTCCTGCGGAAACACCGGAATTAGAATCGGCTGTGTTTTACAGCGCGACTTCTTATGATCCAGAAGCTAAAGAAGAAATGCCTGGTTACTGCAACGGTAATCTGGTTTCGAATCGTGTGATGGTGACCGCCGCTCACTGTGTTTTTATTGCAGAAGCTTTGAAGTCCCGCGAGATTGATCTTCAAGTGGGCGAGTACCGTTACGTGAAAACACCAGCAGGCGAAACACGTCGCATCGGTTATGCTCCTGTTCTTCGTGAAAAAGTAAACGCGCAGTTTTTCTTTACTCAAGACCTTAAACGTCGTTTGGATTCATCAGGTGTTCGTCTAAGAATTGGCCCCTCAGAAGATGTGGCTGTCGTAGTGTTTGATAAACCGTTGTCGCTCAAAGAAAACTTCCGTTTCACGCAAATCGCTTCAGCAAAAGACCTAGCCGGAGTTCTGCCTCAGGTTTTAAATTATTGGCCCACAGTCGTGACGATCAATCCCTTCGAGGAGATTTCAACGAACGATACAAAAAGAATGGCGAAGTTAGATAACCTCACAAAGGGTTCGGGTAATTTAGAATCAAAATCAAAAGCCCGTGTTCAAGCTGGCGACAGCGGTGCGCCTCTGTTCGTAAGAATTGGAACTGAATGGAAACAACTCGGCGTCGTAAAAGGCCGCGCTGAAACACTGTTTTCCAATTGGGATGTCTACGGACTTTTAGATCAAAAGATGTGCGATATCGCAAAGCAAGTCTCTGATGCTGAAACCAAAGCACTGCTTTGCAAATAGTTACTTCTGAAAGGAAGCGTAACTGAACAGGGCAATGCTCGCAGCCACTGTCGCGTTCAAAGATTCAACGCCTTGAGTGTGGACTGAAAGTCTTTTAAGACCTTTAAGTCCACTAAAGCCAGGGCCCTCTTCGCCAATAGCCAGGCGCACATTCTTCGGCCATTTGAAAGTCGCGACATTTTCGCCTTTCATATCGAGAGCAAAAATCTCTTCATTGTTGCTCGCTACAAAATCAGCAAACTTTCCGGTTTTCACCAAAGGCAATTTCAACAAAGCACCTGCTGAAGCCTTAATAGCTTTTGGATGGTAGGGGTTGCAGCTTTCTTCCGTCAAAATCATTTTGCTCGCACCAAACGCCAGTGCCGAACGAGCCAAAGCGCCCAGATTGGAAGGATCTCCCAAAGGAGAAACCACTTCCAAGCCCTGAGTACTTGCAGAAGTTAAGGGTTCAATCTCTTTAGGCTCAAGCACTAAAAGATTGTAGTGAGTGCCGACAACATCGATTTCGTTAAAAAGAGCCTTTGGCAATTTAAAAACAGGAATACGCTGGCCGCGCAATGTGGGAGCTGTCAAAGTGACGGACTTAAGATCCTCGTGAACGATCTCACCTTTGATTTTGAAATTCGGATTTTCCAAAAACTCGCCAATCAGTTTTTCTCCCATAAGGATAAACTCATTGTGTTTCTTAATGCCGCGAGCGGAGGAAAGATCCGCCCAACGTCTGAAATGGTCATTGGTTTTGGAACTGATTTCGATCACAGAAAGAAAGTCCTATTTCGTGCGATAAAGTTTTAGATCCAGGAAACGGTGCGAACCTGTTGCGATACGAAGCTTCGTGCCTTCATGATCTTTGAAAATCACAAACGCAGCTTCATGTTTTTCATCCATTTTAAGGTGACCATAGAAAATGCGGTCTGCTGACATAAACCAGCCTGAAGCCTTGCGAGTGAAAAGAGCCGCAGATTGAATTTGAATTGTAGAGCGCTGTGGTTCCATATCACTTTGCTCAATATTGATATACCAAACGGAGTTATGACCAAAAGCGACCCATTCACCTTGAAGATCTTCAGTGAAGATAGATTCGCGATCAACACTTGTTGGCCATGGAACTGTAGGCCCGTCGCCGGAGCGTGCAAAAGCAAAAACGCTAATAAGAATCAATAGGAGTGAGGTTAGGAACTTCATAGAGATGCTTCCTCCAAGTTCTTAAATTGGACAATAGACTGTTGGTTAAAATAGTATCCTTTGCGGTCGCGCAGGATGTAGCGTGGACTTTCTAAGTCCGGTTCAATCAAAGTTCGAAGACGTTTGATCGAAACGTAAATTAAGTTGTCGTGCAAATCCGGATCGTAAATCTGGCTCCAGATTTTAGAGACCAAATCTTCTTTCGAATAACGTTGACCCGGATTTTTAATAAAGAGCAGTGCGAGATCAAAAAGGATGTGTTGATTTTTGAAATCAATAGGCCCTCTAGTTTTCTCGCGGACAAAACGGCTCTTCTCATCAATTTGGAAGTCATAATGAGGCTTCAGGCCGTTTAAGTTTTCAGGACAGATCGCGGCAATAGATTTATAAAGTCTTGGCGCTTTTGTGCGTTCCAGACCTTTAAGCGCGAGTTCTCCGTATATCTTAAATTGCTCGTCTTGGTTTTGCAGACGATGAACGCGAGCTAACTGGGCTAGAACGCCCGAGATCGACAGAAGAAAACCTTGCTGCTTGGCGTGTTCATAGTTTTTCCACAGGACATCCAAAGCCTGATCGTAAAGACCTTTTTCAATATAAATATAACCGCGAATTGTTTTCGCGGTGAAATCCAGTTCAGGATTGTCAATTTCGCTCAGAAGAACTTCAATTTTGTCCAGATTCAAAAGAGCTTGCGAATGATTTTTAGGATCAAAAGAAAGACTGAAGGCACAAATGACTAAAGCGCGAACCAATGTGTCCAAATCGCGGCTTTGTGTCGCCTTCGCAATCGCCGAATTTAAGTAAGCTTGAGACTCATCCGTTTTGCCTTGAGAGCGCAACCAAGAGCCGATCAATGTTTCAGCTTGCGCCTGGTGAGCATCCGAAAGAATTCCGGAGGAAAGAAGATCTAAAACTTCTGTCATCACGGACTGCGCTAAAGGGATTTCCTCAAGCTCTACGCAAGATTGGAAATAGATACGGGCTGACTCAAGCCAAAATGCCGCTTCTTTTTCTTTTGAAAAAAGAGCGAGACCATCACCAGCCGTCAAACGGGCTTCGTGCAAGTCGCCTTTGCGCGCTTGCAATCGAGCTAGTTGTAAGAGGTGAGGGATTTGTGTCGTCATCAGTATTTTGCCCAGCGCTTTTTCTCTTCGCCAGAGAGTTCTTCTAAAAGAAGTTCTTCGCCTTCATCTTCTTCAGGTAAAGGCATGTTCTTGATTTTTTCGTAAACAACCAAGCGACGTTCGTGTGGAGAGTTTGGCAAAGAGTAAGCAACGTCTTCGACAAGTTTGTAGTACTCGCTCCAGTTTTTCTTTGCGGCGATGATTTCGGGATCAACTCCGGGACCTTTCATAAAGTAAACTCGACCGCCAATTTGCAAACAGCTCATCACGTTGCCAAGAGTGTTTCCAATATCTTCCACCGCACGAGTGATTGCGCCATTCACGGGATAAACGCAGTATTTATTAATATTGCGACCCAAGATATCCAAGTTTTTAAGTTTCATCTCAGAACGCACGTGTTTTAAAAACTCCACGCGACGTTGCACGCCTTCTCCCAAAAGAATTTTTTCTTCAGGGAACATGATTTTAAGAGGAATTCCGGGAAATCCAGGGCCTGTGCCTACGTCTAAAAGAGGAAACTGAAGTTTTGTATACTTCATGATGATGATGCTATCGATGAAGTGTTTAATAGCAATGTCGCGCAACTTCAGAAGACGAGTGAAGTTTTCTTTTTCTTGGTTCAGCATCAAAAGACGATAGAAATGCGCCAGTTGCATTCTTTGCTCGTGATTGACCATCGTGAAATCATGATTGCGAAAGACATCGGCCAGACGATCGTTGGCCTCATTAAGCTCATAAATCAACTCAGGCTTTTTATGACGCCCCATTTGTGGTCCCGAGGACGACAAACTTGCGCCTCCAAGGCCTTTTTTGCGGCTTTCTTGGCGAGCTTTATAGGGGCTGTAGTTGGTCTTATTCTTATGAGCCATGGGTCGGGGGAAGATAGAGCTAAAGTCCCCCAATCTCAAGCCTTTTTTGCACTGTGTGAAAAAGCTAAACGCTTGAAAATACGTGGTTCTGGGGTGATTATACGGGACTATGTCGACGACCAAACTTGAATCCATCAAAGAAACAGCTCTAGCGGCTTTTAAAGCGGCCCCGAGCACCAAAGACCTTTATGACCTCAAAGTTCAATACTTGGGGAAAAGCGGATCTCTTACAGAGATCATGAAAGAAATGGCCACTTTGCCAAAAGAAGAGAAGCCTCTTTTTGGTAAAAAAGTAAATGAAGTGAAGCAACTTCTTGAGGTGGCTTACACGGAAGCTGAAGAAAATCTCAAAAAGAAAGAGATCTCAGCAAAGATGTCAGCAGAAGAAATCGATATGACTCTTCCTGCTTTCACGCAACCTAAAGGCACGCAACATCCCGTTCACATTGTGACGGAAGAGATTTTCACAGTGATGGCGCGTTTGGGTTACAGCGTTCGCACGGGTCCACTCATCGAAAAAGATTATTATAACTTCGAAGCTTTGAATATTCCGGCGGATCATCCCGCGCGTGATATGCAAGACACATTCTTTATCGATAAGACTCATGTGTTAAGAACGCACACGTCTCCGATTCAAATTCATTCACTTGAAACAGAGAAGTTGCCTTTGCGTGTGATCGGTACAGGTCCTGTGTTCCGTTGTGACAGTGATATTTCGCATTTGCCAAACTTCCATCAGATTGAAGCTTTGTGTGTGGATGAAAAAGTTTCGATGGCGGATTTAAAGGGCACGATCAGTTTCTTCGTTCGTGAATTCTTTGGTCCGGGTTTGAAAACTCGCTTCCGTCCAAGTTTTTTCCCATTCACGGAACCGTCTGCGGAAGTGGATTGCTCTTGCCCGATTTGTAAAGGCAAAGGTTGCAGCCTTTGTAAGCACTCTGGATGGATCGAAATCGGTGGCTGCGGTCTTGTGAATCCGAAAGTATTCCAAGCAGCAAAAATCGAATATCCAAAATGGCAAGGTTTCGCGTTTGGATTTGGTATCGAGCGCATGGCGATTATCAAGTACGGCATTGAAGACATCCGTTTATTCCCTGAAAACGACGTAAGATTCTTAAGGCAGTTTGTAAAATGAAGATCAGTTTAAAATGGCTCCAAGATTATGTAGACGTAGCAGAGTTTTTCCAAAAGCCGGAAGAACTTGCTGAGGCATTAACTCGCGCAGGCCTTGAAGTTGAAGAGATCACAAATCGCGCAAAAGATTTTAATCACGTAGTGATTGGGCACATCCTTGAAAAAGACAAACATCCCAATGCGGATAAATTGTCTTTGTGCCGTGTTTCGACAGGCGAGGGTGTTGTTCATCAAATCGTGTGTGGAGCGCAAAACCACAAAGCCGGTGACCGTGTGATCGTGGCTTTGCCGGGTGCGGTTCTTCCAGGAAACTTTGCTATTAAAAAATCAGCCGTTCGTGGTGTGGATTCAGCAGGGATGTTGTGTTCTTTGAAAGAACTAGGACTGGCGAAGGAATCTGATGGTATTGCGATCTTGCCTGCGGATGCTCCGGTTGGAAAACCTTATGCAGAGTATGCTGGATATGACGACATCACTTTTGAATTAAAGGTGACTCCGAATCGTGCGGATTGTTTAAGCCACTATGGTTTAGCTCGCGAAGTCGCTTGTCTTTTCGGTAAAGAATTGAAAGCCCCGAAAGCGGAACCAAAAACAAGTTCTCAATCGACAAAATCAGAAATCGCTCTTGAAGTGAAAGCTTTTGATTTGTGCCCTCGTTATACAGGCCGCTTTATTAAAGGTGTTAAAGTTGGTCCTTCTCCGGAGTGGCTAAAAAAACGTATCGAGAGTGTCGGACTTAATTCCATCAACAACATCGTCGACGTGACGAACTACGTGATGATGGAACTAGGGCAGCCTTTGCATGCGTTTGATGCGGCTTTCATTGGTGGTAAAAAAATCATCGTGGATCGCGCAACAGCGGGCGAAAAATTCATCACTTTGGATGGATCTGAAATTTCTTTGAACGGTGAAGAGCTCACAATCCGTGATACGTCTCATCCGGTGTGTTTGGCCGGCGTTGTGGGTGGAAAAAATTCTGGAGTTAGCGATACAACTACGAATGTATTCTTGGAAGCAGCTTACTTCTTGCCAATGAGTGCGCGTAAAACATCTCGCTCTCACGGTATTGATACGGATTCTGCTTATAGATTCTCTCGCGGGGTTGATCCAGATGGAGCACTTCGTGGTTTGAACCGTGCAACCGCTTTGATTTTGGAAGTGGCTGGTGGCGAAGCTTATGGTGATCATCATGACTTCTATCCAAACCCAGTGAAGAAAACTCCGGTTTCTATTTCTGTGCAAACGGTTTCAGATCGTTTGGGTTATGAAGCGGAAGAACATAAATTTGTCGATTTCATGAAGCGTTTGGGTTGTGAAGTGGAAAAAATGGGAAGCGCTTACAAAGTTCTTCCTCCGACATTCCGCTTTGACCTTGAGCAGGACATGGACTTGGTTGAGGAGTATGCGCGCCTCAATGGTTACGAGCACATCCCAGAATCCTTGCCGGTATTTGCTTCGGCACCTTCTCATCATGACAAAGCATTTATGCTCAATCGAACAACAAGTGAGTTGATGCGTGCGGAAGGTTTCCAGCAAGCGTTCAACTTTGCGTTTGTGGGTTCCAAAGGTGAAAAGGCTTTCTTGGGTTCTTTAGAAACAATGAAAGCGGCAGGTCTGACTTCTTCAGAAAAAGAGATTCGCATTATGAATCCTTTGAATGAAGAGATGGACGTGATGAGATCTTCATTGAGCTATGGTCTTTTCAAAAACCTGAACACAAATTTCCACTATGGAAATATGCAAGGTCGTTTGTTTGAGATCGGAAACACTTTCGCAGTGAAAGACGATGGCTCTTACGGCGAAAGCAGTCGTTTGGGATTGGCTCTTTGGGGTAAATCTTCAAACCTTTGGAACAAGTCTTTGGATTATCCTATCGTGTTTGAACTTAAAGCAGCGGTTGAAGTGTTGCTCAAATCTTTGAATATTTCTTCTTATACGTGGGTAACGCCGGCGAACAAGGCCGAGGTGCCAGCGTTTATGCACCAAGGGCAATATGCTCAACTATTGGTTGAAGGTAAGAAGGTTGGTTTTATCGGAACTCTTCATCCGGTTCTCTTGGATGATAACAAGATCCGTGTGCCAGCGGCCCTTGCTGAGCTTGATTTAGATCAGCTTTATAAGGGTCAACCTCGTCCATATCGTATTCAAAGTGTTTCTAAGTTCCCAGTGGTAGAGCGCGATTTCGCTTTCGTGATGCCGAAGACTTTGAAAGTCGGCGACGTTATGAAAGACATCCGCAAAGCAGCTGCGGGATTGCTTGTGAATGTAGACGTCTTTGACCTTTACGAAGGGGAGAAGATGGAAGCAGGCAAAAAATCCGTCGCTATTCGTCTATGGCTTCAGGATAAAAATGCCACGCTGCAAGAAACGCAAATCAACGAAGTGACTAACAAGGTGCTAGAGAGTCTCAAAAAGAATTTTGATCTTTCTGTGAGATAAATTCTTGATTGTTTTCGAGGGCTTGGTAGGCTCAAGGTAAGTAACTTATGGAGTTGTTATAATATGGCAGGCCAGAACTTAGGTAAATCAACGGTGACTAAGGCCGATATCGTCGAGAACGTTTATCAAAAGATCGGTTTCTCGAAAAAGGAAGCTTCTGAACTTGTTGAGTTGTGCTTCGATACCTTGAAGGATGTTTTGCAAAACGGCGACAAGGTTAAGATTTCGGGATTTGGTAATTTCGTTGTTCGCGGAAAGAATGAAAGAATTGGTCGCAATCCACAAACAGGTGAGCAGATCAAGATCTCCGCTCGTCGCGTTCTTACGTTCCGTCCGTCTCAAGTTTTGAAGGCGATGTTGAACGGTGAAGAGTATGCTCACTTAAAAGATGAGGACGATGATGATGACGACGATTACGATGACAACGAATAGTCCTGAGAATCTCGAAGTGGAAGTGTCTGAACTTTCACTTGGGGATCAACAACTGGAGTTTATCGAAGAAGTTGAAGAGACATCGGGTCCTATCACAGCGTCAGCTCCGATTTCGATCCCAGCAATGCTTTGTGATGATAAACTTCTTGAAGAGATCAACGCTATCCCAGACAAAATGGGATTTAAAATCGGTGACGTGGCAGAGATCTTGGGAATCAAACAATACGTTCTTCGCTACTGGGAGACAGAGTTTGAAATCCTTCGTCCGAAAAAAGCTTCCAACAATCAACGTATGTACACACGTAAAGATGTTGAGAATGCTCTTTTGATCCGCAAGCTTTTGCACCGCGATCGTTTCTCGATTGAAGGTGCAAGAAACGCGATGAAAGAATTAAAAGCCCATGTCCGCAAAGAAAAAGACATGAGCCAGGTTTATCACAAGCTAGAAAATCTCAACGAAAGAGTTGAAGACCTTATTCTAGATATCCGTAAAGTTCGTCAGATCTTTAAATAAAGCGATCTCCCGGAAGGGAGACCGCCTTTTCTTAGTTTAAATGTTGGCTGTCAATTCTATAGCCGCGAATTCGAATCGTACCGCCAAAACCAATTTTAGGATTAAAAGTCTCTTCGGAGTGTCTTTGCAAGACTTCGCCCTTCCAGTTTACTTTGTCGACACCCGTTCGGAATTTTCTAGGCATTTGAATGTCGTTCTTAATGTGTAAGATCGGTAGATTTTGATTCTTTTTAAAGATCTCACAGCCCGGTTGATTTTCAATTCTCACTGTCAAACTGTCACCATTGCCCTCGCGCTGGAAGTATCTTAGTGGGCAAACTACGTCCGTGAACTTTGTTTCATTTTTTTCGTAAGTCGCCACTGTGAACTTCAAAGTTAGCCCTTCATAGATTTCTTTAAACTGTCCTACGGGGCGTTCCACTTTTCTCATGCGGGAGAGGCTTGAAGAATATTCTGTCGTGACAATGAATTGATCTTCATAGCGTCCACAAGTTCTAACTTCTTCGCAGACATTTTCGCGACGGCACGATGCCACTTCAGGGCCTACGGATCTATTGATACAAGTGGCAGGAACTGAATGGCAAACAGACTTCGTTGAGCTTTCAACACAAACGTTATTGGAAGCTTTTGTTGTTTTCGGTTTTTCAAGTTCGCGTTCTTCGATATTTAAATAACTGGGAGAAATCTCTAAAAGATCACCTTGCTGAATCGTCAATCCTGTTTCAATCGATGAATCATTGTTAAAAAGAGATGGTCGATTGAGGCCCTGGTCTGCGACTTCCGCAGACGCTTCGCCGATAACAACAGAGCGGTCGTTCAGAGGTTGCAAGCGCGTTGTGCTTCTAAAAACACGGCTTCCTAAAGTGTTTTCCGTTCTTTCGAAACTAAATGAAAGATTTTGTTGGAAGTCGCGATAATCGCGGTTGAACGTAACGCACGCCATGGCTCCCGAGCACTCTAACTCCACTTTTTTTACATCAGGAACGTTAACAAAGAAAAGCTCCATCGCTTGATCCACAGCGAATTTCAATTGCTGATCGTAGTTGCCGCGGATATCCACACTCAACGTCTGATTGCGCATGATCTTTTCTGTGTAGTAGCGGGCATCGACTGAAGCAATGCCTTTGTAGTTCGCTTTAAAGTGAATTTCCAATTCATCGTAGATGCGGCGTTTGTCAAACGTCACCGTCACTTTAGAAGTTAAATAAGGAACCATCGTTTGGTAGTCGGCGCGCAGATCCACCGTGTTGTTGTAAAGTGCACTTTGCAAAATATATTGCGCCATGCTTTTGCTTGTACGTAACGCCACGGTGAAAGGCTTCGTTAAGTCACAGTAGTCAGAAACAGCAAGGTCTTTTGGCGTGACATCGAACTCACGATCAACAACCTTGATTGAAAAAGCCTTAGGGCATCCGGGAAGCAAGGCGACTTTGTTGCGACTGCGCGAAGAGATCTCAGTTCTAAGGTCATCCGTCTTTTTAATCAAATAACTTTCAGGCACATTGATAAGATCTTGCCCTTTAGGACCCGGGATTTTGTTTTCAAGACCGGAAACCATGGTGACATGAAATGGAATGCTCACGGTGCCATCTTCATTTTCAAGAATCGAAACGCGTGCGCCATCAGCGGTGGAGAAAGCATAAACTTTGGGAGCAATAAAAACAAAATCTCCGTACTCTTTTTGATCTAATGTAAAGAGCTGGGCATTGTAACGGGGATCTACGGGGAAAGGAGTGAGCGTTGTGAGTTGCGCTTCTTGTTTAAGGCGTTTTAAGGCTTCATCGGTCACTTCTTGAGTTGTGACGGTAAGACCTGTTTTCTCATCGATGATGGTTTTTGGAGTTTTGTAATCTGTCTCGGCGACGGGTTTAGGATTGATCGGTGAAGGTGTTAGGGCTTTATTCGTGGAATTGTCTTTCTGACAAGCCATCAGGGCTGTGCAGGCAAGAAGGGGAAGAAGTCGTTTTTTGTAGTTCATTGGAACCTCCGATTTTAGTTATGAAACCGGATATTTCAATGTCAGTGCCGCGCTGTATTCGAATATATTGCTTTATGGACGGTATTCGGACGATTCCGTCCTAAATCTTGGAAACCTCATTCGCCCAATCAAGAATAGCGCCCACGCGATCTCCAAGAAGGGCTTTGGCATTTTTGTAGTTCACCCAACAATATTCCTGATGTTCGGGGCGTCCCAATTCCTCGTTGATTCCTAAGGTGACATCCTTGGTTTTAACTTCGCCAATATAATAGCGAGCCACCTTTCCTTGACTGTAAGGAGGAGTTTCTTTGTAAACCTCGCCGAAAGGAAATTGCACTGTTTCGATGCCGGTTTCTTCTTGAAGTTCGCGTTTGGCAGCGGCGAGAGGATCTTCGTTTTTTTCTACTTCGCCCTTGGGAAAGTCCCAGTAGTTGTAAGAGCGCAAAAGTAAAAATAAAATCTCGTGATTTTCCTTGAAGATGGGAACAATTCCTGCGGAGAAACGTTTCATTGAGGGGGCACTCATAATTGCTCCGTGGCAAGTGAAGTGGTCTGCGCGACTGGATTTGAACCAGCGACCTCTTGCACCCCAAGCAAGTGCTCTACCAAGCTGAGCCACGCGCAGATCAAGTTGTTCTTAAGTTTATTAAATGACATTTAACTTGCGCAAGGAGCGGCATGACATGTCAATTGTGTGAAATACGAGGACAAAGTGTTGTTGGGAATCCTATGCTTGTTCTATGAAAAAATCTTTTCTCTTTTTTGTGCTATCTCAGTTTGTTGCGGTTTCTGTATTTGCGTCCATCAAAGTGGCTATCACTGTCGATGATCTTCCCACACATCAAGATCTTCCTCCAGGGGTGACGCGTGAAATGGTCGCCAAGAAAATGACCCAGGTTCTTCGTAAACATAAAATCCCTGAAGTCTATGGGTTCATTAATGCAGGTAAAGTCGAAAAGAAAAATGAGTCTAAAGAAGTTTTAAAAATTTGGAAAAAAGCGGGATATCCTTTCGGCAATCACACTTATCTGCATGAGGATATCAACAAAGTTTCTCTGGAAGATTATAAAAAATCTATCGAACTTAATGAGCCCATGTTGAAACAGTTAAGTGGTAAATCGAACTGGAAATTTTTCCGTTATCCTTATCTGCGTGAAGGGGAGACACTTGAAACGAGAAATACTATCCGCAGTTTCTTGAAAGATCATGGATATCAAATAGCGCAAGTGACAATTGATTTTGAAGATTGGAGCTGGAACGGCCCTTACTCTCGTTGTGTGGCAAAGCAAGATCAAGAATCCATTGCATGGCTAGAGCAGACGTACATCAAAAATGCGATAGACATGCTGGATCGTGCGGAAGTTCTTTCTCAGTCTCTCTTTAAGCGCAGCATTCCGCATGTGCTGCTTCTGCATATCGGTGCATTCGATGCAGAAATGATTGATAAGCTTATTACGGAGTATAAGAAAAAGGGTGTGGAGTTTATTCCACTTTCTGAAGCACAGAAAGATGAAGTGTACTCTCTAGATCCGGCTTTGCCTGCAAAACGAGGATCTGAACTCACATATCAGTTCATGAATGCGCGCAATTTAAAATTAGCAGATGTCGGATTAAAGAAATACGAAGACTATCCGGAAGAGAAACTTCAAACAATTTGCCAGTAGGATTTTATGAATCTGATTTTGCGTGAGCTTACCTTGCAAGACGAAGCGGCTTTTCTAAAGGGCATGGAAGACTGGAAAGGTGAAGACCTTACTTGGTACACATTTGAGTGGAAGCCGGGGATGTCTCATAGAGAGCATTTGCAAATTCTCGAAGACGCGAAAGATGCAAAGAAGATTCCTCCAAACAGAGTTCCATCGTCCATGCTTTACGCTTTTGTCGACGGAGAAATTGTGGGACGCTTGAACATTCGTCACAGTTTGAATACCTACCTCCTGGAAAGAGGCGGGCACATCGGCTATGCCGTAAGTCCTCGTCATCGCAAAAAAGGGTACGCGAGCGAAATATTCCGTCAAGGGCTTCAATATTGCCAAAAACTCGGAATTAAAAAATTACTAATTACCTGTGCCGATCACAATGTGGCGTCGTGGAGAATCATTGAAAAATTTGGCGGTTCTTTAGAGAACAAAATTTTTGACGAAACTAAGGAGGAATATGTTCGTCGCTACTGGATCAATACTTAGTTCAAGACATATATTGATTTTTAAATCAAAACCCTAGACCTTTTCTTAAACATACACATAATTTACATATTCGTTTGACTCTAGTCTTTGGCCTTTGTATCGTTATTGAAGGCTCTTTCTAGAGTTAAAAATCCCAAAGCGCTTATATTTGTCTATATATAAATAGATTTTTTATATCTAAAGGTCTATCTATATATAGACGATATGTTATTATATGTCTACATATAGATAGACTAATAAGGTGGCCTTATGGGAACAAAGACGGCAAAGCTCCGCAGAAATCAGCTCGATAGATTTTTTAACGAGCATAAGACATTTCTTCTTGGCAAAGCGCCTAAGTACGGATGGGTCAAAGAGATCCGCCAGGCTCTTGGGATGACGATGCAAGATCTTGGAGAGCGACTCGGAGTGATCAAACAACGAGTAGAGCGCATTGAAAAAGATGAAGTGACAGGGAAGCTGACTTTACAAACTCTGCAAGAGACAGCCGGAGCGCTCAATTGTGATTTGGTTTATTTCTTTGTTCCCAAGGGCGAAGGACTGCAGCGCACTTTGGAAGAACAAGCTCGTAAAGCCGCGCGAGATATCGTGCGCAGCACAGAGCACACGATGCAACTGGAGCAGCAAAATACGTCGCGCCAGTCGCAACAGCAATTGATTGAAAACATCGTGCAGGAACTATTGTTGAAAGAGGATCGCAGAATATGGAGAGCGCCAAGTGAAAATCCAAAGTCCTCCAGGGGCCACGCCTCTCGACGATGAAACTTTACGCGGGCTCATTCCGGGGCTTACGACCCAAGGGGAGCTTGACGAGTTTGAGGCCGCTGGAATTGCGCGAGCGCTGCTTTGGGCTTTTAACAGCCGCACTTTAAAGAAAGATCTTCTTAGTGCCTCGGGGCTTTGTCTTTTGCACAGAAAAATGTTTGAAGAAACCTGGGAGTGGGCCGGACAGTTTCGAAAAAAAGAAACAAACATCGGCGTTTCTCCCGAATCCATTCAAAATAATTTGGCGATTCTTTTAGATGACGTGAAGTTTTGGCTCGCTCATCAAACATTTTCCATGGAAGAAATCGCCGCCCGCTTTCATCATCGTCTTGTGTGGATTCATCCATTTCCCAATGGAAATGGACGGTTTTCTCGTCTGGCAGCGGATCTCTTGATGAGGCAATATGAGGGAATAAATTTTTCCTGGGGCCAAGAGCATTTAGGAAGAATGGGTGAGAAAAGAGAGACTTATATTAAAGCTCTTAAAATCGCCGACCAGCATCAAGACTATGATCCTTTGATTCGTTTTATGAAAAGCTAACACGGTTTTTACCATCAATTGTGTTATCATAGTGTTTTCTGTAAAGAGGAGTTCCGAATGAAATTAGAAGGTGGCATTAATTTTCGAGATCTCGGTGGTTATCTTACAGCAGACGGCCGTCGTGTGAAAAAGGGACACTTCTTTCGTTCAGGGTCTCTTTCTAGATTAACAATGAAAGATTGCGAAGTTCTGCAAACCCTTCCGGTAAAACACATCATCGACTACCGCGATCATCACGAATCTGAAAACGACAAAGATCAATTGTGGCAGGGAGTGCATTATGAATGCTGTCCGGCGAATCCGGCAAGTCATGCCTCCTCTGCGGATGATGGTGATTTCTTTACATCACAAAGGCTCGAAGCTTTGCCAAAAGATTTCATGGAGACATTGTATCAACGTCTTCCTTTTGCGAATCCTGCGTATCAAAAACTTTTTCAAAGAGTTGAAAACTTGCAAAACGGTTCCCTGGTTCAGCATTGTGCGGTGGGAAAAGATCGCACGGGCGTAGGTTCGGCTTTGCTGTTGTTGTCTTTGGGAGTTCCAAAACAAACGGTCGTTGAAGATTATCTTTTAACTGAACAAACACTTCATCCCTTCCGTATAAAGATTCTTAACCAAATTGAGCACAGTCTTAGTACCGAAGCTTTAAAGCGTTTTCACTATATGATGTCGGCCAATGAGCAGTTCCTTCATGCTGCGTTTGGGGAGATTGAAAAGCGTTACGGAAGTATGGAAAGTTATTTTGCGAATGAATTCTCGCTTTCTTCAGAAAAACGCCAAAGTTTACAAACAAAATTCTTAGAATAAGCGTCTCAAACTGAGACGCTCCCTCTAGCTTTGTCTCGCATGACCGATAAGTGAGACATGGACACGAAGTTCAATCCGGACGATTACGTTGCAGTTTCCAGGGACGAATTTATTGCGGGCACGCAGGTGCCGGTTGATATCTTCCTTAAACTTTCCGAAACAAATTATGTGATGATTTTAAAGGAAGGTGCCAAGGTCAGCTTTGATCAAATGCACTTTCCTGAAAAAGCGGAATGGCTTTACGTGCGCCGTTCAGACTATCACAAATGCGTTGGGCAAACGTTGACCGTTGCAGGCATTGTGATCGACAGTGACAAAATCAGCGAAGAAAAGAAAACGCTTTTTCTGTCTAAGGCCGCAGATTCAATTTTTAAAGAAATTGAGCACCTCGGTTTTGATCACCAAGCTTTAGAGCATTCAAAGATCGTCAGTAAATCCATTCAAACGCTGGTTGAAAATAAGCCTGATATCGCGGCTGTCATTAATATGATGTCAAACCTCAGCGATGAACTGATTCGTCATGCGATGATGGTCTCAGCGATCTCTGTGATTATCGCTAAATCCATGAAGTGGACGCTGGCACAAAACTTAGAGAAATTAGCTCTAGGAGCCTTGCTTCACGACGTCGGAATGAAAGAGCTTCCCGATGAAATTCTAGAGATGCCAAGACACGCTATGAGCCGCGATCAGGCCGCGACTTATGAGTCTCACGTCCACCGTGGTGTTGAAATCTTAAGAAGCATGCCTTCGATCTCTGACGATATTATCTCTATCGTTTTAGAGCATCATGAAAACGCGCCAGGGCAGGGTTATCCTCGTCGTTTGCGCGATATAAAGATTAATCCCTTTGCCCGTGTGGTGGCATTAGCCGATTGTTTTGCAGAGATTGTGATGCAATCACCGAATAATCCGCATCCTAAAAGTGCTATAGCTGCGATTCAATTTATTGAAGTGACGTTAGGACAGCCGTTTCATAAGCCCGCATTTGTGGCTTTGAAGCAAGCCCTGCAAGGGCCTGCTCCTGCGACTGTTAAGAAAGTGATCTAGTGACGAACAAGCTCTGGAGCTGTTTCGTTAGCAAGCTCATGCAAGCAATCAACAAAGAATTTGCAAATGATGAACAAATGAACTTGTTCATTGGCTTCCAAGGCCGGCTCTAATTCCGGAGACATGAAAAGCTCTTCAATGATGTAGTTCAAAATCTCAGGTTGACCTTCTTTCATTGATTTTTCTTGAAGGTCAGCGATGACGTCATCGTTGATTTGCAGATATTTTTCAAACTCTGCTTCGTTTTTCTCAAAACGCTCAACCACTTCTTCTTCATTCATTTTACGTAGGTTTTGATACTGCTCTTCAAAAGATTTGTTAAGGATAAGGGCCATCATGAAACCCAAGTCTTGAGCGCCTTCGCTCATGTCTTCGATGAACTCCATAAAGAAACCCGCAAGATCAGGTTGTACTTCGAAAAGATGTTGAGAGGCTTTTTCGAGGTCACTTTCTTCCGTGATACTGCAGATTTTATCAATCGAATTTTGCACAGTTTGAAACGGGATTTTTTCCATGAGAGCCTCTTTTGTTTTTTCTTCAGTTTTTTTCGTTACTTTGTCTTTCCCATAATCAAGAAAGAGTTTTATATTTGCAGAATACACGGGGAGTGTAGAAATATGCAATTTATTACGGCGGCGATGCTTTGTTTTATTTCAGTTCTGATGATGAGCGTCTCAAATGCGGATGAACCGAATCTGGATTTTTATTCCCATAAGGTGCAGCCGATTTTTGACAATCGCTGCTTAGCTTGCCACAGCTGCTTTAATGCCCCCTGCCAGCTTAATTTGCAGAACTATGAGGCGTTCCAGCGTGGTGCAAATAAGCTTAATGTTTATGATGGAACGCGCACAAAAAGTGTAGAACCCTCACGAATCTGGATCGATGCGCACGGTGTTTCCGAATGGCGAAAACGTGGATTTTACGACGTCAATACCTCTAAAAAGCCTGAGGAAAATCTTTTTTTAAGTTTCCTGAAACTGCGCCAAGAACATCCGGCTAAAGCCATTGAAAAGCAAGTCGCTGACACTCAAGTCTGTGCTGCCACCATGACCGACTTTGCCACTGTAGCCAAAAGCTCTCCGCAATTAGGCATGCCCTATGGTTTACCGACTTTAAGCGCTTCTGAAATCCAAATGCTTGAAACGTGGATTACCAAAGGCGCTCCGGGTCCTTTAGAAAAAACCAAAAAAGAGTGGGCGAAAAATCCTGTTGAAATACAAAAGCAGATCGAAGAATGGGAGAAGTTTTTAAACGAAAAGCCTCTTTCGCACCAGCTCGTCAGTCGTTACTTGTATGAGCATTTGTTTCTGGCTCACATCTATTTCCCTGAAAAGAAAAATGAATTCTTCCGTTTGGTGCGCTCAAAAACAAATTGTTCTCACGGTATTGAAGAGATTGCCACTCGCAGGCCTAATGACGACCCAGGAGTTAAACGTTTCTTTTATTGTCTTCAAAAATTCCCCGGCACAGTCGTCATGAAAACTCATATTCCCTATGAATGGAACGCTGCCAAACTAGCTCGTTATAGAAAACTATTTTGGGAAACAGAGTGGGAGGTAAAAACGCTACCGAGCTATGAAGCGGGCGTGGCGGAAAATCCGTTCATCGCCTTTAATCAAATCCCGGTGAAGGCTCGTTATCTGTTCTTGCTTGACGATGCTCAATACCACGTGAGTACCTTTATTAAGGGACCTGTCTGTAACGGCAGCATGGCAGTGAATTCGATTCAGGAACAGTTCTACGTCTTTTTCTTGAATCCTGATTCTGACAATATGCTTTTATCAAAAGAATATGAAGGGCAGGCTCAGGGACTTCTTATGATGCCGGGAGTGTGGGGAAGTGATATTGAAATCAAAGACACACCGGTATTCTTAAAACGCTTAGTTGATCATCGCGAAAATTATAGAAAACTTCGTACCGAATGGCTTAAAAAATTAAAACCCCAAGGGTATGACCTCAGCGATATTTGGAACGGTGATACAACAAATCCGAACGCTGTCTTGACCGTGTTCCGCCATAACGACAACGCCGTTGTTTTAAAAGGAGCTGTTGGAGACTTATCAAAGACGGCTTTTGTGATGGATTACGCCTTGTTTGAGCGTCTCGTTTACAATCTTGTGGTGAATTTCGACGTCTTTGGAAACATCAGCCATCAACTTCTAACTCGCGTTTATATGGACATGATTCGTATGGAGGCCGAAGAGCTTTTCTTGATGTTCCTTCCGCCGGAACAGCGTCTGGATTATCGCCGTAAATGGTATCAGGGCCTTTTGGCGCAAGCGAAGATGACATACATCTTCCCTACGGTGGGGTCGGCCGAGCCCACGGGAGTACGCTTTAATGAGGACAGCAAAAGTACAAAAAAACAAATGGTCGAAAAGATTTTGTTTTACCGTATGAATGAAAAAGTCCGTGGTTCTTTTGATACTGTGAACTGGAAAGTTTTGGAAGTTCCTGAAAGTCTTAAGAACCAATGGAAGGTTTCCGGCGTGGAAGCTGAGCTCAGAAAGATAGCATCTGTTAAGGCCGCCAATGACACTCCTTTTGCGCGTTTCTTTCCGGACTTTGCATATCTTAAGATTCAACCGGCTAAAGGAGACATTCGTGTTTTCTCTTTAATTCACAATAAAGAGCACGAAAACATTTCTTGGATTTTAGGCGAATCACTGCGAATGGCTCCGAAAGAAGATTCTTTGACATTACGTGAAGGCTATTGGGGCTCTTATCCGAATATGATTTTCGATGTGAAGGAAGAAAATCTTCCGATTTTTGTGAGTGCCGTTAAGAAAATAAAATCAGCCAAGGATTATCAAAAGCTTGTCACAGATTTTGGCGTGCACAGATCTCAAGAGTCTTTCTGGATGCACTATGATGAAATGACGGCTCATCAGAAAAGAACGGATCCAGTTAATTTTGGCTACTTGGATCTGACTCGTTACGAATTAAAGTAAGAAAGAAAATTTTTCGCTCTTCTCATCCCAAAGAACCGTGTAAACCACGCAGTTCGGGGTGGGAAGAATCTCTGTGAGATCGGGGCGAAGCATGTGCAGAAATCGTCTCATCACAAAACCGTGAGTAGAAATCGCCGCATTCTTAAAAACATGTTCTTTGCAGATTTTCCTTAAAGCGGAATCAAAGCGTGCAATGGCCTCACGAGCGCTTTCAGCCGCAGGAAAATGAAAATCTAAATTTTCTGGATCAATCGATGTCCACTTTTGCCATGCATCCATGCCGAACTGAGAGTGAACATCATCTTGAATCATACCTTCAAGAACACCTAAAGAAACTTCACGCAGTTCCGTCAAAAGATGCACCGGGCGGTCTAAGTGAGCATTTGCGATGTGGGCTGTTTCTTGGGCTCTGACAAGATCGCTGCTAAAAATAACATCAATGGGATTTTCACTAAAGAAAGTCTGCAAGCTTTGCGCTTGTTTGCGGCCTTCTTCATTCAAAGGAATATCAGTGTGGCCTTGCATGCGACGAAGATTGTTCCAGTCTGTTTGCCCATGTCGAAAGATGTGTATGATTCTTGGCATAGTGCCCCTATTGAAGCACTTGCCAGAGGGAACGGAAAGGGAAAAGATCTAAATATGACTGCTATTTTAAAAGCTTTTCGACAAGCCTTTGATTCTCTTTTGCGTCTTCAAATGTTTTGGTTGATTTTGTTGCCGCCATTCTTATCCGTCTTCGGATTTTTTGTTCTTTTTGTTATTTTCTGGTCAGCCTGGGTGACAGGCTTAGGGAACTTTCTTGCGCAGATGTCGATTTTTCAGTGGCTGCAAAGTCTCACGGGACTTAACGGTTTTGCCTCATGGACGGCGGTGATTTTTCTTATTCTTGTGTTTATTCCTCTAGCGTATTTAGGCGCTGTTTTACTCACATCTATTTTTGTGATGCCCATTGTTCTTTCACGAGTGGCAGGTTCGGATTTTAAGCATCTTGAAAAGAAAAAGGGCGGCACCACGGTAGGAAGTTTGTGGAATACGCTTTGGACGACGATAATTTTTATCGTGGCCTTTGTTGTGACCTTGCCGTTGTGGCTTATTCCTGGGTGTCAGGTCGTTGTTCCACTTTTTCTTACGGCATGGCTTAACAAAAAGATTTTCGTTTATGACGTTCTTCAAGACTACGCGAGCCCTGACGAACGAAAAGCCATTGAGCGTGAAGAATCAGGAGCTCTTTATGGATTGGGGCTTTTATTAGGACTCCTCTCATATATCCCGCTAGCGATCTTCTTTGTTCCGGTTTTATCAGCACTTTCTTACACTTATTATGGCCTGAATGCTTTGCAAGAGCGCCGAAGTGGCGAAACCTAGTGGATTTTTAAGGGCCTTTGGTGTATCTATGGGGCATGACGAAGTGCGGCCACGAGCGAAAAAATATCGATATTGATTCTCTCAACGAGAGAGTGCGCAAAGCGGGGATGAAACTCACCTCTCAGCGCAGTCAATTGCTTAAGATTTTGCTCAATCATCCAGAGCCCATTTCAGCCGATGAAATTTTTAAAAAATTCGATAACAAATCAGACGGCATGGACCTCGTTACGATCTACCGTATTCTTAAAAAATTTGAAGAAGCGGCTTTGGTTTCGCGTTTGGAATTTGGTGACGGTGTAGCGCGCTTTGAGTTGACTCTTGAGTCCGGTCACCACCATCACCATGTGATCTGCCGTCTTTGCCAACGAGTTGAACCGTTGCATATTTGCGATCTTGATCAACATATCAAAATGGTTGAGACCATGGGCTACAAGCAGGTCTCTCATCGTCTGGATTTCTTTGGCGTGTGTTCACGCTGTCAATAATTTAAAGCTTCTTCTTGCTGCCATTTTGGCAAATGAATCACAAAACTCGTATTGGCAGAATTGTGATTTAAACTCAATGAACCTTTGTGAGCGCGCATGATTCCTGCAGAAATGCTCAGACCTAAACCGGTTCCTTTGCCAACCTCTTTGGTCGTAAAGAAAGGAAGCATCATCTGATTGGCAATATCAGAGGGAATTCCAGGACCCGAATCGGTGACGGTGATTTCCACGGAGTCGACCCATTCTTTTACTGAAATACGAATCCATTTATTTTCCAAATATTGAATAGCATCAAAAGAATTATTAAGAAGATTCAAAAGAACTTGTTCGATCTGGATCAATCGGCATTCGACTTCCAGCTCTTCGTCAATTTTTCCGACTTCAATTTCCACACCGTGATTGTAGAAACGCGTGCGGCAAAACTCCAATGTCTCGTCGATAATTTGTTTAAGTGAAACGACTTCAAAAGGGTCATAAGCTCCCTCTCGCGCAAAAGAGCGGAGAGATTTGACAATGCGGGCGATTTTATCTGCCGTACGACTGATACTCTCAGCTGCTTGCTTGATTTTTTCGGGATCTGTCTTGCCGTTCTCCACCATTTGCGAAAGTTGAAAAGCTCTCGCCTGAATGACGGTGAGGGGATTGTTGATCTCGTGAGCTATGCCGCCAGACATTTCACCAAGAGCCGCCATTTTTGCTGCAGAAATCAATTTCGCTTTGGCCTCGTTGATCTGCTGCTCTGTTAGAATTTCCTCTGTAGAATCCCACGCGACACCGTACATGCGTTGTGAAGACTCATTGGAAAGATATTTTCCGTAACAGCGAATGTGATGCACTTCTTGATTTTTGTGAGTGATACGATACGTGACATAAAAGTCCTGATGTTTCTCAGCAGCTTCTTGGACTTTCATATTCACGATTTCCATGTCCTCACGATTGGAACGCTTCCAGACTTCTTCAAGCGGATTCATGGAAGGAATGTTCGGGACACCGTGGATTTCGTACATACGCTGGTCCCAAAGAAGTTGATTTTTCTCAACATCCCACTCCCACGTTCCCATTTTGGCTGCCGACAAAGACAGATTGAGTTTTTCAATGGTCTTTTTTTGAGTTTCTTCAAACTCCTTACGGTCATTGATATCCGTTGCAACACCTAAGATGGCGGTCACTTCGCCGGCTTCGTTGCGGGAAAAAACTGTGATACGGTCACTGTGCCAGTGATATTTACCGTCACGATCTTTAAATCGATACTCTAGCGACATAACTTCGCCGTCTTTGAGATTGCGGGATTTGGCAACACCTTCGCGAAGAGAGGGAATATCGTCCGGATGCATAGTCCGAGCATAATACTCAGACCCCATGCGGCGAATTTCTTCAAGGGTGTAGCCGTAAAGTTCAGGACCGCGTTTATTAAGCCAAATAAGGTTCTCTTCCTTAAGATCAAAAATATAAATGCTATCGGAAATAGCATTATTGATTTTCTCAAGGATCGCGGCTTCGTCTTGAAGTTGTTTTTTATCCATAACTTTGTTTAGTTTACCCGGCTTTTGCCTAACGCGAAACGGCTAAATCATAATAAAACCCTAACAATACAGGGCGGCATATTGGTGCTAGATCTTTTAGCCATATTGAGGAGAGTTTATGTTGAAGAATATCATTCTGTCTTTATCTTTTGTGGTGGGTGCTTCTGCGGCCCATGCCCAAGTCCCAGTTATTAAGATTGATGGTTCCAGCACTGTGTTTCCTATCACGGAAGCCATGGCTGAGGAGTTTCAAACGGCACAAAAGGGAAAAGTTCGCGTGACAGTAGGTATCTCTGGCACGGGCGGTGGCTTTAAAAAGTTCTGCCGTGGCGAAACGGATGTTCAAGATGCTTCTCGTCCAATCCAAACTTCTGAAATGGAAGCCTGTCGTGCAGCCGGTGTAAAATACATCGAAATTCCTATCGCTTATGATGCGACAGCGGTTGTTGTAAATCCAAAGAACTCATGGGTTAAATCTCTGTCTGTGGCAGAGCTTAAAAAAATGTGGGAGCCAGGAGCTCAAGGTAAAATCGCTAAATGGAGCGATGTGAACCCAGCTTGGCCAAAACAAAATTTGAAACTTTACGGTGCGGGTTCTGACTCTGGAACTTTTGATTACTTCACTGAAGCGATCGTTGGTAAAGCGAAATCTTCTCGTGGTGACTACACGGCAAGTGAAGATGACAACACTCTTGTAACGGGCGTTGCTAATGATCAGTACGCATTGGGTTACGTTCCTCTTGCTTACTACGAAGAGAATAAAGCGAAGCTTAAAGTTGTAGCTATTGTTGGCGGCGACAAAGCTCCTAAAAAGAACGAGGCCGTTCCTCCTTCTCGTGAGACAGTTGAAAAAGGCACTTACTTCCCATTGTCTCGTCCGATCTTTATTTATGTAAGCGAAGCGGCATTGAAAAAAGCAGAAGTTAAAGACTTCGTGAACTTCTACTTGAGCAACTCCGCACAGGTTGTTCCTCAAGTGAAATACGTTGCTTTGCCAGCGAAAGCTTACGAAACAGGCAAAGAACACGTTAAAAAAGGCAAGCTAGGAACTGTTTTCGGAGGTCACTCTGAAGTAGGTCTTAAAATTGATGAGTTGATGAAACGTGAAGGTTCGTTGTAGTTTATCCCTGTGAGTAAAAGCCAACTCAAAAAACTATCTGAATTTACATCCGCCGACCACCCGGTCCGGCGGATGCGTCGTTTAAGAGAACGCGCCATTGAAACGGTGCTTTTCTTAGCGGCAGCTTCTTCTGTTCTTGTGACAGCTGGAATTGTCGGAATTCTGGTTGTGGAAAGCATTCCGTTTTTTAGTCATGTGTCTTTGAAAGATTTTTTGACGGATACGGAATGGACACCTCTTTTTGAAAATGCTCATTACGGAATTCTGCCTCTTCTGTGTGGGACTTTCCTATCAACAGTGATTGCTTTGTCCGTAGCAATTCCACTTGGAACTGTGGCAGCGGCATTTTTAAGTGAGTACATCCGTCCTTCTTTGCGTGAAATTTTAAAACCTCTTCTTGAATTATTAGCGGCGGTTCCGACGGTAGTTTACGGTTACTTTGCTTTGTTATTTGTTACGCCACTTTTGCAAAAGGTAATTCCATCTTTGGGGGGCTTTAACGTTTTAAGTGCAGGGATTGTGATTGGAATCATGATCGTTCCTTATGTGAGCAGTCTTAGTGAAGATGCTATGCGCTCAGTCCCTGGACATTTGCGTGAGGCTTCGTTTGCTGTGGGCGCTTCTCGCATGCAAACAGCATTTCGCGTGGTGATTCCTGCAGCTTTCTCGGGAATTTCTTCAGCGTATATTTTAGGTATTTCCCGTGCGCTTGGTGAAACCATGGTTGTGGCGATTGCTGCCGGTATGCAACCAAATCTGACTTTGAATCCCACAGAACCTGCGGCAACGATTACGGCATTTATCGTGCAAGTGAGCTTAGGTGATTTGCCTCACGGTTCTATTGGTTATCAGTCGATCTACGTCGCGGGCTTAAGTCTTCTTGTTTTAACGTTGTGTTTTAACGTGATCGGCCTTTGGCTTCGTAAGAAGTTTCAGGAGAAAGAGTGATGGAATTGTCACAGTCTCAGCAAATTTCAAAACCCAGTGCCATCGAAGCAAAAGAAGATATTCTGAGCAATATCAAACGTCGTCAGATGTGGGATTTTATTTTTGCTGTCTTGGGACTAATGTCTTTGCTTTTTGCTTTGGTCACACTTTTGACTTTGATTATCGATCTCGCGATCACCGGTGTGCCTCGTATTAATTTTGAATTCTTCACCAATTTTCCGTCGCGATTTGCTGAAAGAGCGGGGATTTTGTCAGCGTGGGTGGGCTCGTTTTGCATTATGCTGACAACGGCGTTTTGCGCAATTCCTTTGGGAGTAGCCGCCGGCGTTTATCTTGAAGAGTACTCAAAGAAAAATTGGGTTTCGCAATTAATTGAACTGAATATCATCAATCTGGCGGGGATTCCTTCGATCACATACGGTCTGATGGCTTTGGGGCTTTTTGTTTATAAGTTAAAACTAGGACAAAGTATTTTGACGGCGGGTCTGACATTAGGACTTTTGGTTTTGCCGATCATTATTGTGACCACTCGTGAAGCGATTCGCTCGATTCCAAACACCATCCGTGAAGCCAGTTACGCGATGGGGGCGAGTAAGTGGCAAACTATCCGTTATCATATTCTGCCTTACTCCTCTGGGGGTATTCTCACGGGCGTGATTATTTCTTTGTCGCGCGCAATTGGTGAAACAGCTCCTTTGATTACGATTGGGGCTTTGACGTTTATTGCGTTTTTGCCAACTCCTCCTGTCGAGGGGCATTTTCCTTTTGTTAATTTTAAATGGCTCATGGATCCGTTTACCGTGATGCCGATTCAGATGTTTAACTGGTTGTCGCGTCCTCAGCCTGAGTTTCACGTGAATGCGGCGGCGACCGGGGTCATTCTTTTGTTGATGACCTTGATTATGAACGGAGGAGCTATTTATCTGCGCCTTCGCTTCCGTAAAAAGATGAAGTGGTAATGACTATGGAACTACAGCTTCGTGCCGAAGTTAAAAATTTGCTTTTCTCTTACGGGGATAAAAAAGTCCTCAACGGCGTGACTTTGCCGGTTTACGAAAATCGTGTGACGGCTTTGATCGGACCTTCAGGCTGCGGGAAGACGACATTGCTTCGTTGTTTTAATCGCATGCATGACCTTTATCCAAATGCCAACTATCAAGGGGAAATCCTACTTCACCCGGATCGTCGTAATATCCTGGGTAAAGAAATTGATCCTATGGAAGTGCGCATGCGTATCGGAATGGTTTTCCAAAAACCAAATCCGTTTCCAAAAAGTATTTATGAAAACGTCGCTTACGGCCTCAAGGTTCGTGGCGTAAAAAAGAAAAGTTTTATCGAAGAACGTGTTGAGCGCTCTTTGCAACAAGCCAGTCTTTGGAATGAAGTGAAAGATCGTTTGAACTCATCTGCGACAGCCTTATCAGGTGGACAGCAGCAGCGTCTTTGTATTGCGCGTGCCTTAGCAACAGAGCCCGAGATTTTGTTGTTGGATGAACCAACATCCGCTCTTGATCCGATTTCCACTCGTCACATCGAAGAACTGATTCAAGAACTTCGTAAAGAGGTGACGATTGCCATTGTCACGCACAGTCTGCATCAAGCAGCCCGTGTCTCTGATTTCACAGCGTTTATGTACTTGGGCGATTTGATTGAATTCGGCGCCAGCGACCAAGTCTTTACAAACCCAAAAGACCCACGCACAGAAAACTACATCACAGGCCGTTTCGGATAGAAGGTACGCCGTACCTTTTTGAAACGCGCCAGGTTATGATAGTATCATTTGATACTATCACTTATGGACGAGCTGTCTCTTAAGTTAAAGAAACACAAATCTTAAAGTGACTTTGCCGTAAAAGGCGTTGCCGATGTCGACGGGATTCTTGGGATCCGTTGTGTAGTTTTCATCAACAAAGAAGGCGCGATCAAAGGCGTGTCCTGCTTCGAACTCTGCGAAAACAGATTTTGAAAGCGGAGACTTAATACCTAAGAAAATTTTTTTCTCGTCGTAAAACAAGCGGTCGTTGCGGTTGGCTCTGCCGTACAAATAATAAGTGACTTGCGAAAAATCGAGTCCCGTATAAATACGAGCGTATTCATTGAGTTTGTAATTGATCGAGCCTTTGAAAACCCAGGGAACGAGAGTGAAGACTTCAAGCCCCCATTTTTCAGCGTAGTCCCAGTTTACTGAAGCAAAAGGAACGCCGAAAACTCCGCGGAAAGTTTTTGAAGGAGCATAGAAGTAAGCAAAGCCTGGAAGTGGAATTTCGTTTAGTATCGGACGGTTGTTTGAATAGTCTACAAGCAAAAGCCAACGGCTGGTGTCGTCGCTTGGATAAGAATAAAATGCAGTGATCCCCAGTGTTGTGACCGTGGAATCTTCAAATGGTTTGTCGCTCGCAGATCCATAGCGTGCGGAGACAGACCAAAGGCGTTGTTCGTCTAAAGCTTTTGTGTAACCAAGGCCGACTTGCATGTCGTACAGTTCTGAAAAATTATTTTGCGCCGGACGAACGGAAAATTGTGAACCACTTAATGAAAATGACACTGCCTCGTCGTCGGTTTTGTAAACTGGTGCGATAAAATTCATCGATTGGTAAGACGTCGAAGCGCGCTCTTGAGGAAAATCCGATTTGTCGTGAAAAAGTCCTGAGTAGCTCAGCATCGTCTTTTGCATCTTCGGAGGTGTCAGTCCCGAAGTCAGTTCAAAGGCATGCGATGAAAGCGTAAAAAAGATAAAGGCAAAAAATATCCAAGAGGCTTTTGTCATACGCTTTTCAGCATAGAAGCCTCTTTGACGCCTTACAAGTCGTAATATTATTTCGGAGTGGGAACTATATTCTTTCGATACGAACGACGCGCGCGCAGTTCTGGCAGATCTCCGTGATCGGCCATTGAAGTTCGGCGGGTTTTACTTTCACTTCGGTTTGGCAGTGAGGGCAGCGGGTTTCTCCGCTTAAAACGCGGCCTTCGCTTTTATAAGTTCGTCGCGCAAAGAACAGTCCCAGAAAAAAGAAAAGAGGAACCGTCACAAAATGGAAAACGGGGATAAGAACCGAAACAAGAGCAATCCCCCAAAACAGAGCCAGTTTCTTAAGAGCTTGCGACATTCGTTCAGGTGGAGAGAAATGCTTTATGTAAACAAAACCGTCAGTGCGACGTTCGTCACCAACGTTGGCTTGGATTAAAACTTTTTCCCCTTGTGCTGTGGCATCCATCTTGGGCTCCCTGTTGTGTGGCCATATTGAAAGTGCTCTGTGGATGGGTCAAGACACGGTGTTTCGATGCGGGGAGTTGAGAGTTAACACATATTGTTCCGGAGATCGGTTGTTTCTCAAGCGTGCATATATTGTATGTACATATATCAAATCAGTGATAGGCTGCCTTCATGAAGAAGGAATACGATTTTGGTAAGGCGAAAAAAAATCCTTACGCAAAAAAATTAAAAACTAGAACGACCATTCGCTTAGATGAAGATGTTATCGAGTATTTTCAGAACTTAGCCGACGAAACAGAAATTCCCTATCAAACGCTGATTAATCTATTTCTGAAAGATTGTGTGCGCCAAAATCTTCAGCCGGATTTGAGTTGGGCAAGAAAGAAGAAGTAGTCCCTCTAGGCGATGCGTCATAACTCAGAAATAAGTGCCAGCTAAATGATTCCGCCGTTAGGCTTTTGTGTATGAAAGCACTTCACTCTGACAAATATTTTATTCGCGAATCGCTGTTCAATCTTGTTGAGCTCTCTTTGTTAGCTCGCCTTTATGAAGAACATTGTATTCCGTCTGCAAGCAGTGGAGTTCTGAATCAAGCTTCTCTTGCGCAGACTTTGCTTAAGATGAAAGCAACTGAAGGCAAAGGCGTGCTTCGTGTAGCAATCTATGAAACCGATCCCATTGGTTTTTACTGGAAGTTTGAAGATCAGGTGCTGGCTCATTGGGTTCACCCAGAGCACCGTGGGCAAGGCGTTGAGCAAGGTCTTCTCGGTTAATCTTATGGACGGCAAAACCGCGTCTTCATTCTGGCAAGGCAAGCGGGTTTTTATCACTTATCCGACAAGTTTTTTGGGCGCGTGGATGGCTTTAGCTTTAGAGCATCTTGGCGCTCAGGTTTTTGGATTTTCTGAAACGGCGGGGAAGACTCCCAATCTTTTTGATCTCACTAATTTAGCTCAGCGTATTTCTATGACGTACGGAGACCTTCGTGACGAAGAGGCCTTCCGTCAGGTTTTGCAGTTTGCCCAAGCGGATATTGTCCTGCATCTGGGGGAAACAGGTCTTCTAACGGAAGCTGAAAAAAAACCGCTAGAGATTTTTTCTAAATCTGTTTTAGGAACAGCAACATTGATGGAGCTTTTGCGTGAAACGGCTTCTGTGCGCTCCGTGGTTGTTGTTAGTTCAGATAAAGTTTATTCTCGGGCAGCCGATAATAAGGCGTTGTCGGAAACGGATAAAATTGCGGCTCAAGACATTTTACCGACAGCGAAGCTTTGTTCTGAGTTTGCGGCTCTTTCTTATCGGAATACTTTTTTCTCTCCGGAAAAATATAATAAACATAAAATAGCCATTGCGACGGCGCGAATTGGTTCTGCCATTGGGGGCGGAGATTTTTCTGAAACGTCTTTGATCCCGCAAGCAGTGCAGAGTTTTTTAAATAAAAAACCTTTTGATATTCGCAATCCTCAATCAGTGCGCCCGTGGATCCATGTTTTAGATCAGGTTGATGGGATTTTGAAACTGGCCGAAGCGCTGTATGTGAAAGGGCCGAAACTTGCTGAGACTTACAACTTGGGTGCTGCTGAGTATGAGAGTGTCGGTGAGGTGATAAAGGAGTTCAGTCAGGTATGGGGAACAACATGGTCTTCCATATCTGAAAATACAGGAAAATCTTTTTTGTCTTTGCATGGACGACTTAATAGCGAGTTGGCTAAAAAAGATCTTAGTTGGGCTCCTTCTTGGGACTTAACGAAAGCTTTGCTTGAGACTTCCAAATGGTATCAGAAATACTTTTCTGGAAATTCCTTACCAGAGCAATTGACTGCGTCAGTAAGAGAATATTTTTCTGTTGGGTCGTGATACCCTTCCGGGATTCGGAAGATCCAAGTTCATTTCAATAGCTTGCATGCTGCTCTAAGTGATTGAAAATACATTGTTTTTCAGAATTCATGTCTTTGCGTTTGGGGCTTGGCATGAGAATGCAGCAAGGACATTCCTATATTTGAAACTTTACTTATAGTTAAAAATAACTTATATTTAAAAATAAGAAAGCAGCTGCATGAGATGGACTATCAAAAGAGCTCCCAGTGTGGATGTCTCGATGAAAAAAGACTTCCAAGCTGGTCGCCTAACAACTGATGACATTATAGTTATCAAAGAGTGGGTTGAGCAGGTGGAAACATACGGGCCTGATTCATTAAGGCAAGTGTGGGGTAGAGGGGATCGAATGAACCCTGATGTGTTAAATCGTGAACTAAGAATAGTGAATTTGTGGAATGATCACGATCTTGATGGTCACTTAAAAGGATGTCGATCTTCAAGTTTTAGTAGATTGGGTCGCATCATTTATAAAGTAGTGGATAACAAAATTCAAATTATAGAAATTTTAAAAGTTACACCAGATCATAAATATTGAGGTCTGATATGGGAGAAAGGAGTTTATATCGTGAAATCAAATAAATCAGTGCAATCTTTCAAAGACTTTTTAAATGAGTTGGATCCCACTCCGCTGAGCCCAGGTCGAACTTGTCGGGCATTTAGAACAAATTTTGATTTAACTCTTCAAGATGTATCTGATGTAACAGGAATTCAAATTACGAACTTAAGTGCACTTGAAAACGAAAAAATTGAAATGTCTTCTTACTATGCTGAAAAGTTGGCTGCTTTCTTCGGTATCCATCCAAGCCTTCTGCTGTATCCGCAAGGATTTAATAAGTCGAGCGAGGAGTTAAGGGCGATAGCGAAGCGAGGGCAGGCTCTTTTAAAAAAGAAAATTGGATGAAATAAATAAGATTATTCTCATTGGCGCCCCAACTCGTCGCGGCGCTTCGAATCTGAATAGACAAATACTTAGGCATCCATTATTTCAAGTGGCATGCTTTTCAATTCGTATTCGTTTCTTTTCTTGTTTTTGCCAATAACTTTGCTTGGTTATTACTTAATCACTAAAAAGAAAATGCAGCTTTGGTTTCTGTTTCTGTCGAGCGTTTTCTTTTATGCATATTGGAGCAAAACCTTCGTATTTCTTTTGCTCTTCACAGTTGTTCTAGATTTTTACATCGCTAAAAATATTTACTACGCAAAAACACAGAGAGTTCGAAAAGCGCTGCTGTTAACGTCAATCATTGCGAACCTTTCCGTTTTAGGATTCTTTAAATACTACAATTTTTTCGCGGATTCGTTGAACGGACTTTTTCACTTAGGTGGAGCTTCCGCAGAAGTCCTTCCTATTCTGAATGTCGTTTTACCAATTGGTATTTCATTCTATACATTTCAGTCCATGTCTTACGTGATCGATGTATATCGTCGGGTTTCAGATGCGCACGCCCATTTGTTGGAGTTCGCAGGTTACGTGACCCTTTTCCCGCATCAAATTTCAGGTCCATTGGTAAGGCATAATCAAATCGTTCCACAGCTTGAAAGTTCAAAGACCTACGTTTTTCACGCAGATAATTTTTGGAACGGTTGTTATTTCTTCGTATTTGGTCTTGCGAAAAAAATGTTAATTGCAGACCGTATTGCCGCCGTCGTGGATCCGTTGGTCATGAATATGGCTGGAGCATCAACAGCGGAAGCTTGGATTGCGATGATCGGCTACACAATGCAGATTTATTTTGATTTTAGCGGCTACTCTGACATGGCCGTGGGGCTGGGGCTGATGATGAATATTCAGTTCCCACCGAATTTTAATTCTCCTTATAAGTCACAATCCATCACAGAATTCTGGCAGCGCTGGCATATTACGTTGTCATCATGGTTGAGAGATTATCTTTACATTTCTTTGGGAGGAAATCGCGAAGGGGCCATTAAGACCTATCGTAACTTATTTCTTACGATGGCGATTGGTGGGCTATGGCACGGAGCCAATTGGACTTACGTCATTTGGGGATGTTTTCATGGTGTGCTTCTTGGGATTGAGCGCTTCTTTAAAAACCGTGGCTGGCATGTGATTAGTAATAAATACTTAAGTTGGACACTGACGTTTTTCTTAGTGTGCATTGGCTGGGTGTTTTTCCGTGCTCACAATCTTGAACAGGCGATTCTGTGGCTACAAAAAGTATTTTTCCTCAATGGAAAAGTGAGCTGGGATATCACGCTGATTCCGTTAAAACATAAAGACCGTTTTTTTGCATCAATGGGTATTGGATTGTTAGCGGCTTTGTTTGCAAAGAACACTTGGGAGCTGAAATTCACTCCTTCGTATTTACGTGCAGCCTTGTTGGCCTTGATGTTTGTTATTTGTTTGGCCTATATGGGGGAAGAGTCCCCATTTCTTTACTTCCAATTTTAGGCGGGGATGATGGATAAGACGATAAAAGTAATATTGTCCTTTGCATTCTTTGCGATTCTTTTATTGGGAGGAGTTGCCGCATTTAATTTTTATGCGGATCCTATGTGTTACTATCGTTGTGATTCCATAGAAGTTCAGCGCCCTACACAGAATGTGTACTACGAGGCTGCGCAATTGATTGCAGCTAATCCTGACTCTGAGGTTATTATTCTGGGGTCGTCTCGAGGGCAGACTACTCCGGAAGTTTGGGTACAGAGCCGGACTGGAATGAAAACACTTAATCTTTCTAAAGGCGGAGCTGGCGTTTTACTTAAGCTTGCATTGTTGCGAATAGCACAAGAATACAAACTACCTCTAAAAAAAGTTATCTGGATTGCCGATTACTTTGAAGTAGCTGGAGAGGTAACGGACGTGAAAGTTCGACAGACACCTGTTTTACGCAGGTATCTTACTCAAGAGCTTTCCGAAATAGGAGGGCTTAAGAATCGTTTTGAGTCTTTGCAAAGGTTGATTGATCACAACAGTTTTGAGGCGTCACTGGCACAGAAAAGTCTGACTCAGACTTTTGAAATTCCGCAAAGTGGTGTGGATATCGACTACCAAGCTTGCGCATCTCCGGATTTTAAAGGAAAAACTCCTGCGGAGGTTCTTTCCAAAGAGGTGGACATTAGTTACTCCACATTCGGCCCGACTCTTCGTTCTAGGCTCAATAATTCTTATGTGGAGGCTTTAAGGCAATCCGTACAAATGCTTGCGCAAGACGGAGTTGAAGTTTTGATTTTGGTCCCTCCATTTCATCCCGATTTTATGGCGCGGCTAGCGAAAGATGCTCCGGATTCTTTAAAATTGCATCAACAATGGTTTGATTATCTTAATTCATTGCAGTCAGATAGAATTCGTGTCAGTTCTTTTTGGAACGGAATTCCAGGGGATGACGAAGGGCCGGCGTTTTGGGATGATGGAGCTCACCCAACTTGCAAGTCAATGATGATAATGCTTGATAAAGCTCTCTAAGCTGGTTGCTAAGGAAGAATATGGTTTACGATTGTTTTGTTTTCTACGATGAATTGGATTTGTTAGAAATCCGCCTGAATGTACTTAACGATGTTGTTGATAAGTTCGTTATCATCGAATCTAAAAAAACATTCCGTGGAACAGACAAGCCTTTATTCTACGTTGAAAACAAAGAACGCTTCGCGAAGTTTCTACCAAAAATCATGCATGTGGTTGTTGAGGATTTTCCAAAAATCAATTGGTGTAAACTTCGTCTGTTTAGTAACTGGGATCGTGAAGATTATCAGCGTAATGCTTTGTCGAAGCATTTGATAAATTGTAAGCCGGACGATGTGATTTTGCTTTCTGACGTAGATGAAATTCCAGCTCCAGAAAAAATCACAGAGTATTTACAGACCCCAGGAATCAAAACATTTTATCAAGAGCTATTCTATTACTATCTAAATAACTTGGCATATGAGCATCCAGAACCAAACAAAATGTACAAGGACTATATTCCTTGGCATGGAACTGTGATGGCATCGTACTCTTATTTTAAAAAGTATACGCCTCACAAAATGCGTACTTATCGAAGTTATAAAGATAAGGAGCATACAATGGTTATGGATGGGGGATGGCACTTTTCATTCATGGGTGGGACCGAAATGATCCTTAAAAAGATGAAGGCCTATAGTCACACTGAATATATGACAGAGGAAATGTTCAATCCTCAGTGGGTCGAATCTCATGTTCGTGCTGGCAAAGATATTTTTAACCGTCCGATGAAGTTTAAGCGTGTTGGACTAGATCGTTTGCCAAAATACGTGCAGCAGAATACTTCTAAATACGCAAACTTAATTCTCGGGGAGTAACTTATATGGCTCGTGTTTTAGTTACTGGAGGCGCGGGCTATATCGGCTCGCACACCGTTCAAAAACTGTTGCTCTCCGGCCATAAAGTTGCGGTCATTGATAACCTTAACACTGGTTTTGAAGAAGCAATTCCAAAGCAGGCAGAGTTTTATTTTGGTGATGTTCGAGATTCTGACTTTGTGGCGGAAGTTATGAAGAAAGTTGGCGCAGAAGTTGTGATTCACTTTGCGGCAAAGTTGAATGTTGCGGAATCTCTTATAAAGCCCGTGGAATATTACGACAATAATGTGGGCGGAACACTGTCTCTCTTAAAAGCCTGTGAAAAAAGTAGAGTTAAGAATTTTATCTTTTCTTCAACGGCAGCGGTGTACGGTGATTCTTGTACTGACGGAATTATTTCAGAGAACACGCCGACGAGTCCTTTAAATCCTTACGGTTGGTCGAAATTAATCAGCGAAAGGTTGTTGAGCGATATCGGTGACTTGCTTGGAATCAATCATGTAATTTTCCGATACTTTAACGTCGCTGGTGCCTCAGAGGATGGATCTAATGGGCAACGAACGGCGAATGCTTATCACCTTGTGCACTTGGCGTCTCAGGCTGGTGTCGGTAAGAGGCAGGGACTAAAAATTTTTGGGACAGATTATCCTACGCCGGATGGAACTTGTATCCGTGACTACATTCATGTCGAGGACCTCGCTGATATTCATGTATTAGGTGCGGAGTATCTTTTAAGAGGTGGGGAAAGTGCCACTTTAAATTGCGGCTACGGAGAAGGATACTCTGTGCGCGAGGTTATATCCTCTGCATTGAATATTGCAGAAACTAAGTTTCCTGTTGAAGAGGCAGTTCGTCGTCCAGGAGATCCTGCGAGTCTTGTTGCGGATTCTCGAAAGATGCAGACTCTACTAGGATGGGTTCCGAAAAGAAATAATATTGATACAATTTGCCGTACGGCTTTGAATTGGGAAAAGACGCTTAGCAAGTAATCTTATTCTGAAGATAATTGCTTTTTATCTTTTCCTGAAAGGTATCCGTATGAGAATCCTAGGATGATTAGAATATAGTTCCTAGGTCCTTGTTGGATAATTGGCGTTTCTGTGAAAGAGCAACCGAAGAAGGCTACTATGCAAAGGATGGCGCCCAAAGACAGTTGCTTCTCTATGACTTCTGTGGCGCTTTTGAATTTTTTGTGAAAGAAAACCAGACCCGAAATAAATGCTCCTAGAAAGCCAGCAAGACCCACAATGCCCGCCCCCGTTAGAACATCAAAAAACTGATTGTGGGTGTGTCCCGGTACGTACGAAGTAGATTGTCCCAATTTAACATAGTACTCTCGAAATAATTTTGCAGCATATTCAAAACCTACTCCGAATGTTGGGTGATCAAGGAAGAGATGCCAAGCAGCGTTCCATACTGCAAAGCGTTCTCCTTGGGAATTGTTTGTCTGAATATTAAATGAATAAAGAATGCGATCTTTTAGGTCGAACCAGTTAAGCAGAATTGCCAGTGAAAAAACTCCGATGACGAATGCCGATATAGCAAATGCTTTTTTGTTCTTGCTGTAGATCAAGGCCACTGACACTGCTGCCAGCATAGCAATCCATGATGTACGAGTGTAAGTGGCAATGAGTATGACCCCCGCAAAGAATAGAACCAATGCTGCGCCAATTCGCGACTTGTTGTTTTGATTATAGATTGCAAAAGGCAGCATGGTTGCCCAAACCAATGCAACAGCCATAGCAAAGTAATTGGGATTACTATAAAGTCCCTGAATTCGATGTTCCCGAGAAATCAGTGTTCCTGAAGTTTCATCCAATTGTTTGGCGATAATAAAAATTAATACCAAAACAAGAGCAGAGAAATACCAGTTAAATTGAATTTTTCTTTTTGCTAGTAAATAGCCTGCTGAAAAACACGCGAAGAATCCCCAGATCCATCTAAGATTTCCAATTTTAGTAAGTTCGTTGGCCTGCATCGGGCTATAGAGAACATAACCAAGGATGCCAGATAGAAAATAAGCCCCGAAAAGGCAAAGCAAAAGTTTACTTTTTAAACCAAAAGTAGATTGAATTTTTGGCCAGGTCTTTTCTGAAACGGCGATCGCGGCAAACGTCATTAAAACGAAAACGATATCCATCCAGAAGAAGTTGACTAAATTAATGGCCAGTGAGAGGGGGAAAAAGAAGATGAGTAAAGTCGAAAAAAAATATGATTTAGTTATAGACATCCAGGAACAGTATTTTCTCTTTTTTCGGTTGTCACTGGGATTTCGTCTAGCAGGATTATGGCACATTGTGACAGCTGGTCTTAAGAATTTTAAGAATCTGTGTTACACAGGTTTATGCGTTTTAAACTGCCACAAAAAAACCAGACGGCTTGGGCATTACTATTTTTAAGTATCTTTAGTATGACTCTGCAGGGTCTCGTTTTTCACTCCACACTTCTGTCTAAATTGTTGATGCCTTGGTTGATGTACTTTTCTTTTCTGGTTGTTTTGCGGCCCTATGCCTCCGCGACTTTTGTTTTTCTTTTGGAATGTCTCTTAGTTCGGATTCATTTGATGAAATTGGCTTTAACCAATACGCCGTTTGAGGTTGAGGACATTTTTGCGTGGAAGCAGGCTTTGTTTTTAAAGAGTTATAGTGACTGGGTGATTCCGTTAATGGTGTTGGGGCTTATAATCTGTGTGGTGAAAGGTTTTTCATTGCGAAAAAGGCAATGGGTTTTCTTTCCCGTGTTCATCCTTTTATCGGTATCCTGCGTACAGGAAAGTCATCCAACGGAAATACAGACTAATCCTGTGAGTTATCTTTTTCGACTTGCACGAGTGACTTACGTTGATTGGAATCTTGTCACAAATGTTAAAGAAAATGGAATATTCAATCATGTCTTTTTAACTTTATCGATGGGGGGAGTGCCTGCTAAAGGAAGCCTGCCATACAAAGATACCTCAGCTACGGCATCAGTATTTTTGGATAAAGATGCGCCAGATGTTTTTCTTGTTCTATGTGAATCTTGTTACACCAGTAGTAACGGAAATTTTATCACTCCGATTTCTAAAATTGAAGAGCAGGGGTATTCTTACGCAACGGTAGTTTCCCCGGTTTACGGTGGAATGACGGCCGAGGCAGAGTTCGAGGTACTGACGGGCCTTCCTAGTCGACGTCATAAAGGAATTGATTTTCAGTATTATGCTGAAAAGTATTCAGGGGACGCAAAGGCTGTTCCTAGAGTTTTTGCGGACCACGGTTACGATACTTTTTCCGCCCACGCCAATGTAGGTTTCTTTTGGAAACGAGAAATCGTTCACCCTAAATTTGGTTTTCATCAATCCTATTTCGTAGACGATATCAAGGGAGCGGAGCGGGGTAAGTATGCCGAAGATCGAATCCTTTTTGATTCCGTCCTGAGTAAATATAAAGCTAATTTAAAAGCGGGTAAAAAGACCTTTGGATTTTTGATTACAGTATATACTCACGGCCCTTATCCCGATGTTAATGGGGACGGGGGCGAGCAGGCATATAAAGATAAGGTTGAAAAAACGACGCAACAGTTTTTAGACTTTCAAACTGCAGCGGCGAAGCTGGCCGCGAGTCGTAATCGGCCTATAGTGTTTGTGATTTTTGGGGATCATAAACCGGCGATGACGGTGTCGTTTTATAAGCGACATGAGTTCAATGATGATTACTTTACTTTAACTGGCTCTAGAAATGAGTCCTTCCGCTTTGCAGATTTGGACAAGGCCCAGCAGATTGTTTTTGGCAAGGTGCCTATGTATGCTAAGGGTTATGGGCTGGGGAACTCGTCTCTTATTAGTGAATTCGTGAAGAAGATGGAAGAACGTCCTTTGTTCTGCCTTCCAGCGTTAATAGCTGCAGATATTGGAGTTCGAGAGGCGTTCTTTCAATATTCTACCGATGTCTGCCGCAAGGATCCTGAGGCATTGGTAGATTTGAAAGTACTTGGTCAGTATTACCCTGAGGCGGTTTATGCTGATCGGCTGTTTAAATAGCTTCTGATTTTTTGTCGCCATGCTGCGCAACTTTTTTGTGCTTATAAATCACCTATTTACAGTGTCATTGAATAGTCATATTGTTCCACTATTTCATGCTATCGCAAGGGGAGTTTTGTGTCTGAAGTGTTGAGTGTTTTTTTGAAGAGGGCAGCAGACAAACAGTTGAATATTGGGATTGTTGGCCTTGGATATGTTGGCTTGCCACTAGCTCTTCGTTTTTCTGAAGTGGGATTCAAAGTCTTAGGCTTTGACATTGATAAAAACAAAGTTTCAAAAATTCATGACGGACAAAGTTACATTGAGCATATTTCTAGTGACTCTGTGAGAAAGGCCGTGTCTGCGGGCTTTTCAGCAACGTCTGAGTTTCAACGAATTTCTGAAGTTGATGCTATCATTCTGTGCGTGCCGACTCCTTTAAATAAATACCGTGAGCCAGATTTGAGCTTTGTCTTGGATACCACTGATTCAATTGTACCATATTTAAAAAAGGGGCAATTGGTATCCCTAGAGAGTACAACTTATCCTGGAACGACAGATGAGGAACTTAAGCCTCGTGTGGAATCCAAGGGACTAAAAGTTGGAGAAGACATCTTTTTGGTATTCTCTCCTGAACGTGAGGACCCAGGTAATCCGAACTTTTCAACGAGAACAATTCCAAAGGTTGTGGGTGGGCATACTGAAAATTGTTTGAAGGCGGGATTGGAACTATATAGTGCCGTCATTGATAGAGTAGTGGCTGTTTCATCAACTAAAGCTGCTGAAATGACAAAACTATTAGAAAATATTCACCGTGCTGTGAATATTGGTCTTGTTAACGAAATGAAAATTGTGGCTGATAAAATGGGCATTGATATCCACGAGGTTATCGATGCTGCCGCAACAAAACCGTTTGGTTTTGTTGCTTATCGTCCAGGCCCTGGTATCGGTGGTCACTGTATCCCGATCGATCCTTTCTATCTAACATGGAAGGCTCGAGAGTACGGTATTCATACTCGCTTTATTGAGTTGGCGGGCGAAATCAATACGACAATGCCAAACTACGTGATGAAGAAAATCGCTGTAGCTCTCAACGAACGAGAGAAATCAGTGAAAGGCTCTAAAGTCTTGGTTCTTGGTATTTCTTATAAGAAGAATATCGACGACATGCGCGAATCTCCGTCAGTGTTTTTGATGGAAAAACTCAGAGATGATGGAGCTAAGTTGGATTACTGTGACCCGCACGTCCCAGTTTTCCCAAAAATGCGCGAGCATAAGTTTGATTTAAAATCAGTGTCGCTTAGCCCAGAAATCATCAAGTCTTATGATTGTGTTGTCCTAACGACAGATCACGACAAGTTTGATTACGATATGATTCTGAAAAATGCGAAGTTGCTTGTTGATACACGCGGTAAGTTCCGTCAATCAGTTCCGAATTTGGTGAAGGCGTAATATATGAACTTTGCGATTATCGGCGTTGGTGGTTACATAGCTCCTCGTCATTTAGAGGCAATCAAAGAACTAGGACATCAGTTGGTAGCGGCTTACGACCATAATGATTCCGTAGGAATTATGGATCGTTATTTTCCCGATTGTCAGTTCTTTACCGATTTCGAGAGATTTGAATCTTTTATTGATTCAAAAAAGGGCACATCTGAGGAGATTCAATATGTCTCTATTTGTACGCCCAATTATATGCATTCTTCCCATATCAAGTTTGCACTTAGTCACGGAGCTCACGCCATTTGTGAAAAACCGCTGGTGTTGAATGAAAAAGATATTGATGAGCTTGCGACGTATGAGAAAAAATTCGACAAGAAGGTCTACACGGTTCTTCAGCTCCGCGTTCATGATGCCATTCTTGCATTGAAAAAGAAGATTGAGTCAGAGAAAAAAGATTCTCATGAGATCAATCTGACTTATATGACTTCTCGTGGACAATGGTATCACGAATCTTGGAAGGGCGACGTTCGCAAGTCGGGTGGATTGTCTACAAATATCGGCGTTCACTTTTTTGACATGCTGACCTGGATTTTTGGAGAACCACTCTCAGTTGATGTTAGTGAAAAATCTGCGACGGTTGAAAAGGGTACCTTGAAATTAAAAAATGCCCATGTGAGTTGGTCTTTAACTATCGACCGTTCTTTGCTTCCTGCGGAAGCTGTGAAGACAGGAAAAACAACTTTCCGTTCTATTAAAATTGATGGTTCCGAGTTCGAATTCTCGGAAGGATTTACTGAGCTTCATAAAAGAGTCTATGGCGATATTCTTTCAGGCAAGGGATATGGTTTAGAGGCTGCTCGTTCTGCTATTCGTATTGTTGAGCAAATTCGAGGTATGAAGTGAGTTTCACGAAACACGAGACCGCTATCGTCGATGAGGGAGCTGAGATAGGTGAAGGAACTCGCATTTGGCATTGGGTCCATATCTGCGGAAAAGCTAAAATCGGAAAAAAATGTTCTTTCGGTCAAAATGTTTATGTTGGGAATAATGTAGTCATTGGTGATAACTGCAAAGTTCAGAACAATGTTTCTATCTATGACAATGTGTTCTTAGAAGACGATGTGTTTTGCGGACCTAGTATGGTCTTTACCAATGTAATTAACCCTCGTTCGGGTGTCGTACGTAAAGATGAGTACTTAGATACTCGTGTGAAAAAAGGTAGTTCTATCGGCGCAAATGCTACAATTGTTTGTGGTATAACCTTAGGAGAATACTCTTTTGTTGCAGCGGGTGCTGTGGTTAATAAGGATGTAAAGGCGTATGCGCTTGTTGCTGGAGTCCCTGCTAAACAAATTGGTTGGATGAGTAAATATGGAGAAAGGGTGGAGTTACCTCTATCTGGGAAAGGCAAGTGGGTTTGTACGAAGACCGGTGATACATATGTTCTCAATGGTGATGTATTGCTATCTGAGTAGATAGGGTTGGGGCATTGCTTGAGTTTTGGAGCATTTCGCAGTATATTTAAGACATCATCGGCCCTTCTTGCTGGGCAATTAGCAAACTTCCTTTTCATACCTCTCATTTCTCGTACTTATTTGCCTGAAGTGTTTTCTCAATGGGCAATATACTTCACAATTGTGACGATTGTCGGTGGTATTTCTACTGCACGATATTCGGATTCTTTGGTTCTGATAAAAACGGAAAAGAATGCGCGAATAATGTTTATGCTATGTCTACTGATCGGCTTGGCATTTTCTACTTTGTCTGTTTTCCTAAGTCCCGTGTTATGGTCTCTGGGGTACCTTACTGGGTATGGAGCCTTGCTGATTCCTATAAATGTCCTTGTTTTTTGTGTGCATTTATCGTGCTTGCAAATGTTAGTCAGGCACAGGAAGTTTTCTTTATATTCCATTTCAATTTTAACTATGTCTGTACTTCCAAGTCTTTTCCAATTTCTTGCAGGCCAAGTATTGGGGGCGACCGGTACTTCAATCATAATAGCAGGCTTTTCGGGGCAGTTTATCTCATTGTCTGCTACTGTAAAATACACTGGAGTACATTGGCAAAGGGTGACTCTGTTACGTTTGAAAGGAATTGCTAGGGCTCATTCACAATTTCCTAAATACTCTATGGGTTTCGCCTTTTTCTCACTTATTCGTGTTCGTGCGCTTTATCTTATATTTGGTGCTTATAAAGATCCATCTTTTTTGGGTTATTACGCACAAACGGATCGTCTATTGAATGCCCCTAGTGCGTTGCTGGGTGCATCAGTGCGTCCTGTATTCTTCCGATATGCTGCAGAGGTTGGTATTCATAATGTAGAGAAGCCTCTGAGGAGTATCTTCAAGAGTATTTTGTTTTGCGGAGCCCCTATCGTCGGCGTTTTGATGTTTTATTCTGATGAAATCATAACACTAATTTTAGGAAAACAATGGGTCAGCGGAGCCTGGTTATTCAAAACAATGCTGATCCCATCATTTTTGTTACTATGCACGAACTGGCTAGATAGGGCCTATGATATTTTGAAACTTCAGAAGATTGTTTTTCTGATGGAGTGTTTCTATGGCCTTGCGGGTATTTTACTTGGCTCGTATCTGATTTTAGTTTTGGAAGATCCAAAGGTCGCGGTGTTTGTCTTGGCGCTTCTGTTTTCTATTTACTATTCTCACTGGGTATTGTTTTTGTTTAAAAAAATGGGTGTCAGTACTGCGCCCATCCTGATTTATATCTTTAGCTGTATTGGATTTATTTTTGGATCTTTTTCCTTCCTGCTGTTGGTCCAGAATGCGGGAGGGAGTGCAATTACTGGTCTTTCGCTTTTGCTGCTCTTAAGTATTGTTGGGCTTTATCTTCTTTTAAAAAAAGACTGGATGAGCCTATTGAGTCTATTGCGGGCATGATGATGTTGCATGGGGGGATAGATGTCGAATTGTGACGTTACTATTATTGACTACGGATCAGGGAATATTGCGTCTGTCGTAAATATGGTAAAACGTATTGGTTACTCAGCGACCGTGGCAAAAGACCCAAGGGAGCTATCGGGAGCAGCAAGAGTTATCTTACCGGGCGTCGGGGCTTTTGATGCGGGTATGCAGAAGTTAAGGGAGAGAGAGTTTATAGATCCTTTGACGAAGCTTGCCTTCGAAGCAAAAATTCCTTTTCTCGGCATATGTCTAGGCTCCCAGCTTTTAGGGAGAAGCAGTGAGGAAGGGAAAGAGTTAGGCTTGGGTTGGTTAGATTTTGAATGTCGTAAATTTATTCCTGAAGGTAATCTAAAAGTTCCGCATATGGGTTGGAACTTTGTGAGTACAAGAAACATGTGTGCAGTTACCAGAGATCTGCCGCAAGATCCACGATTTTATTTTGTGCATTCATACTATATGGATGTTCACGACTCGTCTCAAGTTTTATTTAATACATATTATGGACATGATTTTGCCTCAGGAGTCGTGAAAGAAAATATTTACGGTGTCCAATTTCATCCTGAGAAGAGTCATAAGTTCGGTATGTCACTTCTAAGAAGTTTTCTCGAGGCAAGATAATGTATCGAAATCGTGTAATTCCAGTTTTATTAATCGATAATGGAAGTCTTGTGAAGACGAAACAGTTTAAGGACGCAGTTTATGTCGGTGATCCTGTAAATGCCGTTAGAATATTCAACGAAAAAGAAGTCGACGAGCTTACTATCTTTGATATTTCTGCAACTCGCGAGAACCGAGAGCCTGATTACTCTTTGATTGAGGAAATTGCTGGCGAATGTTTTATGCCTGTCAATTATGGAGGAGGACTTTCCAATCTTAATCAAATTAGAAGGGTCTTTGATTGCGGTGTGGAGAAAATTACAATCAACTCGGCGGCAAGAAATTTGGACGTGGTGTCGAGTGCGGCTGCAGTATTCGGAAGTCAAAGTATTGTGGTTTCAATTGATTGTAAGAAAAAAGTCTTTTTGGGTGGGTATTCTTGCTATGGGAGTTCCGGATCAGTTGATCTAAAGATATCACCAGAAAATTTAGCCCGCGAGACGGAACAGGCTGGGGCGGGGGAAATTATAGTAAGTGCCATCGAAAATGATGGAGTAATGAAAGGATATGACTTAAAGCTTATTAAGGAAGTTTCTTCTGCCGTATCGATTCCTGTCGTTGCTGTAGGAGGAGCTGGCGAATTATTTCATTTCTCAGAAGCGCTTAGGGTGGGTGCGTCTGCTGTTGCTGCGGGCAGCATGTTCGTATTTCATGGAAAGCACCGCGCCGTTCTTATTAGCTATCCTAGTAGTGATGATCTTAGCGCTCTGAATAGTAAGGTCAGTCAATGATGTCAGCTTCTTTGCCGTTTTTATTTAGTATTATATTTAACCTCGCAACCATTTCATTTGTTGGTTGGTTACTTTTTTTCAAAAGAGAACTTTCTTTTTTCGTACGACCGTCAATTGTTTTTGTGGCTTTTCTTTATTGTGTTTATCTGCTTCCATCTCAACTGCTTAATGAGCATATTAAGCGAATGTCTCCTTTCATAGATAATGCAGTTTTGCTATTATCTGCTGTTATTTTCTTTTCTTTGTGTGCAATTTACTGGTTTTATAAAAAGACGGAGAACAATTCTCCGAAGATATCTTCGCAGTTTTCAGAGAAGTATAAGTCGGTTGTTCTTCTGGGATTAGTGGGCTCCTTAATTACGTGCGTTACTTTGTATTTCTCTCAGATTAGCTTCATGCATACGGGACTTTATTCTTTACTCTGTGATCCAAAACATTTTGTTATATTAAGGGAAATGTCTCTTAAGTTGGCCGGGATACAATGGCTGGGATATGTTTACCTAATTGGTTTTTCTTGCGTCTGTCCTTTTTTGTGCGTTCTGTGGGTTGATAAAATTTTGAACGCAAAAGGGAGAAATATAGTTGCATTACTAGTTTTTGGAATGCCGCTTTTACTCTTTGTCTTATTCTATCTCCTAATTACGGGTGCAAGAGTCGGTATACTGAACTGCGCGTTAGCTGTTTTGGGGGCTCTTTGGTATCGCTTATCATTTAAAAAGTTTTTGCCAGCAGCAGTGCTTACTATTGTTGGAGCCTTGTCTCTTGCTGCATTGATTAGTATGGCATGGGTAAATCGGATTGATGATTCCGAGGCTAATCGTGGAGGAATTTGTTCTTTATTTGCAGTTAACAATTATGAGTTGAAACAATTGGACGCTGATTCACCGGTATCTTGGACAACACAAAGAACGGATGGTTTTCTCAGCTATTTTGAAGGAATTATTAATCGAATTTTTATTGTTCCTGCTGCAATATCTGGCTGGTATGTAGAGGAAGGCATCTATTCTGGCGCACGGCCGTACTATTTATATTCTCCTGAAAGTAAAAAAATGGCGAATGTTTTTGCCCAAAAATATGTGAAGCGAATTTATGGAGAAGAATATCAAGCCGGTGAATCCATTATGGCCCCCACATCGTTTGTTTTTGTTAATTTTATTTACTTTGGCTATTGGTCAATTTTGATGTCGGTTTTGGGCATATTAGCAATGGATTTTGCATTCATATTGGCCGGAACTCTGGGGCGCGTCTTGTCAGTTCCATTTATGGCTATGTGTCTTTATTATAGTTTTATTTTTGCACAGACCGGTTATGCGACCGTCATTTTAAGTCATGGCTATTTTTTACTAGTGGGCATTGTTATTGTACTTTATTGTCTTAACCGTTGGATTTGGCAAAGGCAGACTACAGATTGTTAAGAAAAATCTGTTCATGTTTTTTGGATAACAGAAAAAGGGAAATTTAGTGGAGAAAAGTGAACTTGCTTATCGTCAATGTGTTCGATGTGTGATGGATACGACTGATTCAAACATTACCTTTGATGAAAAAGGGGTCTGCAGTCATTGTTCTGAGTTTGATAGTGTGACGACAAAAAACTGGTTTCCTAATGCTGAGGGAAAAAAGCGTCTTGAAGCCATTGTCGAGAATATTAAGAAGGAAGGTCGTGGGCAGGAATATGATTGTATCATAGGTCTTAGTGGTGGCATCGACAGTTCTTATATGGCGCTGAAGGTGAAAGAGTGGGGGTTACGACCTTTGGTTGTACATGTCGACGCCGGGTGGAATAGTGAAATTGCCGTAGGAAATATCGAAAAAATTGTAAAGCATTGTAACTATGATCTTCATACTCACGTTATTGATTGGGAGGACATGAGAGATTTGCAATTGGCGTATTTCAGATCTGCTATTGCTAATCAGGATGTTCCGCAGGATCACGCTTTTTTTGCAGCCTTGTATCACTATGCTACGAAGAATAATATTAAATATATTCTGAGCGGTGGAAATATTGCTACCGAAGGGATATCTCCTAAAACGTGGCATGGAAGCGCTATGGACGCCATTAACTTGAAAGCGATTCATAAGGCTTTTGGTAGTCGTAAGCTGAAGAGTTACCCTCTGATCAGCTTCTTTCAGTATTATTTTTATTATCCCTTTATTAAAGGTATGCGTACATTCCGTCCTCTCAACTATATGCCATACGATAAAAATATGGCTGTTGAGTTCTTGCAAAAGGAAATCGGATGGCGTCCGTATGGGCGCAAGCATGGGGAATCTATTTTTACAAAATTTTTCCAGAACTATTATCTTCCTACAAAATTTGGATTCGATAAGAGAAAGCCACATTTATCTAGTCTGATAGTCTCCGGTCAGATGACGCGAGAACAAGCGTTGGCTGAGTTAGCGAAACCTCTTTATGATGCCAATGAGTTGGAAACTGATATTTCTTATTTCTGCAAAAAACTTAGAATCTCTCGTGAGGAATTTGAACGTTGTATGCAAGCTCCTATTCATGATTACACTGACTTTGCAAATTGGAATAATCTTCACGCTCGACTCAAGATGTTGCAAAAAATCGCAGAGAGAACTTTACGTCGAAAAGTAAGAGTTTATTCGTAGGCCTAGGATCGCAATATGAAAAAGAGGATAGCACATTTAACATCAGCTCACCCGCGACATGATATACGCATTCTCTTGAAAGAGTGTGCTAGTCTTGCAAAAGCTGGTTTTGAAGTATTCATGGTTGTGGCCGATGGCGCCGGAGACGAAGAAAAAGTTGGAGTTCAGCTTTTGGACCTGGGGCACAGAGGAGGGCGTTGGAGTCGTTTTTTTATAATGCCATGGAAAGTTTGGGCTAAGGCAAGAAAGCTCAATGCCGATATTTATCAGTTTCATGATCCTGAGTTGCTAATAGTAGGATTGCTTCTTAGGTTAGAAGGGTTTCGGGTTATCTATGATTCCCACGAGGATCTTCCTCGCCAGATCTATAGCAAACACTACATTCCGCTGTGGCTTCGCAATGTCATATCATTTTGTGTCGAAATCTTTGAAAACTTTGTATCTCGACGACTAATAGCCGTGGTTACGGCGACTCCACATATTGGCAAGCGATTCTCTCATATAAACCGGACGGTAGTTGTCGTTAACAATTATCCTCTAGAGCAAGAAATTGTGGCTAAGTCTTTAAGAAAACGTGACCCGAAGCAAATTTGTTATACGGGCGGGATCACACGAGTTCGGGGGGCTTTGGAGATGGTACGCGCTCTTCAAGGTCTTGATGTTAAGTTGGTGATGGCTGGTCCAATGGAAAATCAACAATTAAAGAGTGAATTAGAAAGTACCCCAGGTTGGGAAAATGTCTGTTATCTTGGTAGTGTAGAAAGAGCTAGAGTTTTTGAGGTAATGGAGACGTCTTCTCTGGGATTTTTGCTATATCATCCTGAACCAAATCATACGGATGCACAGCCAAATAAACTTTTTGAGTATATGGCTGTAGGACTTCCGGTTTTGGCATCTCACTTTGATTTATGGAGAAGCATTGTTGAAGGGTATGATGCCGGTGTTTGTGTGGATCCTCAAAACGTAGACGAAATAAGAAAAGGGCTTTTAAAAATTTTAGAGTCTGAAAAAAATATTGAGAATATGGGAGAGCGAGGGCGAAATGCCGTCGAAGCTCACTTGAATTGGGGATCGGAAGAAAAGAAGCTGGTACAACTATATCAGAGTATTTTGGAACGAGGGGTAAGATGAAAGTAGTAACGGTAGTAGGTGCGAGACCTCAGTTTATTAAAGCCTCTGCGGTTTCTCGAGAGTTTCCCAAAAGAAATGTTGAGGAAGTTATAGTCCATACTGGGCAGCATTATGACGCAAATATGTCTGATATCTTTTTTAAAGAGTTGGGGATTCCTACACCGCGATACAATTTTGAAATTCGAAGCTCTCGGCACGGAGAAATGACAGGAAGAATGCTTGAATCTATCGAAACTGTTTTGCTTGGGGAAAAGCCTGATTGGGTTCTTATATATGGTGATACCAATTCTACGCTGGCAGGAGCCCTAGCGGCAGCTAAATTGCATATTCCTATTGCTCATGTGGAGGCAGGTCTTCGTTCCTTTAATCGCGCGATGCCTGAGGAAGTGAACCGTATCATGGCCGATCACCTTAGTTCTATTTTGTTTTCCCCAACGGAACTGGGAAGAAAAAATTTAATTTCAGAAGGAATCCCTAGTACGAAGATCTCAGTAGTGGGCGATGTGATGTATGACGTGTCTCAGTACTATGGCTCATTGGCTAATAAAAATAAGATCTTATTACAACGTCTCGGACTGGAAGAAAAAAAGTTTATTTTGCTAACCTGCCATCGACAGGAGAATACCGATAATATAGATCGGTTAAAGGCAATCTTTTTGGGGTTAAACGATGTGGCAGAAAAAATGCCTGTAGTTTGCCCAATCCATCCGCGCACTAAAAAGTATTTACTCGATGCGGAATGGTTTAAACCTTCAAAGGAGCTTAAGCTTATTGATCCAATTGGATATCTTGATATGGTTACATTGGAACATACCTCTGCCTTAATTGCGACGGATTCTGGAGGGGTTCAGAAGGAAGCTTTTTTCTATGAAGTTCCGTGTGTAACCTTGAGGGATGAGACTGAATGGGAGGAGCTCATCGAGGGTGGCTGGAATATTCTTGTGCCTCCACTATCTAAAGAGGTTGTCCGTGATGGCGTACTTTCTAGATTGAACAGAATGGGGAAAAAAATTTTTCCATACGGCGATGGAAAGGCGTCACAGGCGATTGTTGATGCTATGGTCAGGGGAGTTTGAGCTTGGATTTAAAGATTTCGAGTTTTAAGGTAGACATCACTCCAAATCTACCTTGCAATGTGGCAGGATACGGAAGTTTAGATCGTAACATCGAAAAAGTATTTTCTCGTCTTGAAGCCAATGGGTTAGTTTGGGAAAATTGTGAAAAACCGCTGGCCCTTATTCAGCTTGATACTCTTTATGTGACTAGTGAGTTACGAAAAATTATTGAAGAGAGGACCGGTGTGCAAGCGGTTCTTATAGCCTCTCACACGCATGGAGCTCCTTTTCTTGATCGGAATAAAACGAAACTTGGTATCTATGATCAAGAATATTTTGAGATTGTTGCAGATAAGCTTGTTGAAGCCATAAAAGAACGATCGACGACTCAAAAATCCGAAATATATTGTGGTGAAAGTCAGGCGAATGTGGCTGTTTTTCGTAGAAAAAAGGCTTTTGGTCTTTTCGCCCGCAACCCATTTTTAGCTTACAAGGTAGCCCTTTTACCAAATCCAGATATTTCTATTGATCAACGTGTGACATGTTTTTTTGTTCGCGATGCCGGAGGCGTAGTGACGGCCATCTTCTGGCGTTTCACGTGTCATCCTGTGACGACTCCAGGAAGAGAGCAAATTTCTTCGGATTACCCTGGGGCGATTCGAACCTACTTTAGAAAGAAACTAAATAACGAAAATTTACCTGTTGTATTTTTGCCGGGTCCTGCAGGTGATGTGCGGCCTGCTTTTACAAATGAATCAGGCAAGACGGAACTTATTCGTCGTTTACGGTTTCCTTTTCAATCGACTTTTTTTTCATATCCGACAAAGTCTCAGTATGAATATTTTAATAAAAGTTTGAGTGATGCCATTCTAGATGCATTTGATTCAGCAAAGATTACTGTTTCGTCAACGCCCAAATGGTCTCGGGTAAGTCTTGCTTTAAAGTCCCTTAGCCGCCTCTCTGGAGAAGACATCAAATATCCGTTGGGAGTTCTTTCGGGCGTCGGCGATAGTATTTTCCTTTTTGTCGGCGCGGAAGTTTCATCACAATATCAAGAGATCATTAGTAACAGGTGGGGACGAAAAGTTTTTATCTGTAGTTATTTCGAGGACGTTTTTGGTTATCTTCCCACGGAAGATCAGGTCGATGAGGGAGGATACGAAGGAAAAGATTTTATTCCTCTATTTGATCTTCGCGGCGATTTTGCCTTGGGTTTTCAAAATGAACTTTTAAAAGCTATTAAGGGGCTTATATCATGCTAACTAAAGAAGAGTTTGTAAGGCAGATAAAAAGCCTTGGAATTCAGGAAAACGACATAGTTTATATTAGAGCTAGCTTAGGAGCTCTAGGAAAAGTCGATGGAGACTTATTTGATGTCATTGTAAATGGCCTAAAAGAGGCAGTGGGGCCTCAAGGAACAATTCTCGCACCGGCATTTAATAAGATTCAAAATATTTTTGAGAAGAAAAAAAACCTCATTTCTTTGGATACTATTCCTATTTCTGGAGCTGTCTCTAAACTTTTTTTGAAGCATCCAGAAATGAAAAGGTCGAGTCACCCTTCTCACTCATTTGTCGCAATTGGCCCTAAGGCATTAGATCTATTGAGTGGACATGACGAGAGTGCGGCCTGTTTTCTGCCTATCAAGCACCTTGCTGAGATGAATGGGAAGATGATTCTCATGGGATGTGTGAACGAAAGCCCTGGTTTTTCGACAGTTCACGTTGCTCAATTCGAACTAGGATTGAGTCAGAAACATTTTGTCCGATATCTCCAAAGGGGATGGATCCAAAAAGAAAACATTATTAAAAAGTGGCTTCCTATCGAGAGTCCAGGTTGTAGTCTTAGTTTTGGGAAGTTCTACTTGTCCTACATAGAAGATAAAAATCTTATCTCCGGTTGGATTGGGAGTGCATATACTCTTGTAGTTCCTTCTGCTAGAAATGCTCTTAGAACTGAGTTGGATTTGCTAAAGGGACATCCAACTTTTGTGGACTGCGGTCGTGCTGATTGTCTTACTTGTGGTATGCGTGGTTACGAATTATTGCGAATTCCAAAAACAATCGTTGCATTATTTCTAAAGAAAATTTTTGGGAAGAGGTGATTATGAAAAATTTGAGAAAGAAAGTTTCTTTATATGACCTTGCGGCTTATTTGGGTTGGTCTTCCAAAGGGACAGACTTTTTAATTGGCAATGTAGCACCATTCACAAAAGCAAACGAGGAATCACTAACATTCTCCAGTAAGCCATTAGGCAGCTCATTCAAGGGGTGCGTGATTGCTCCCGCTATTTCAGAAGGTAGCGGTTTTGAAGTACCCGCTCCCAGATTGTATTATGCAAGGGCTCTTAAATATCTAATTGAAAATGGGTATCTAGATAGCTTCGGTGATCGTCATGATATCCACCCATCAGTTCGTGTGGGACAAAATGCTGTAATTGAGGATGGCGTAGTAATTGGTGAAAATACCATAATTGGAATGAATGCAGTTATTCGCTCAAACGTTACAATCGGGAAAAACTGTATTATAGGGCCGAATTCTGTGATAGGCAACCGTGGCTTTGGATACGAACGAGATGAACATGGAGTTCCAATTCATGTACCTCATGTTGGAGGTGTTATTATCGGCGATAATGTCGACATAGGAGCTCTAGTCACTGTGGTTTCAGGTACAATGGAGCCAACAATGATCGGAAACAATACGAAGTTTGATGATCATGTTCATTTCGGACACAATTGTTCTGTTGGGGAGTCATCTATAATTACGGCTTGTGCCGAATTTAGCGGTGGGGTTCAGGTAGGAAATAAAGTCTGGATCGGTCCCAATGTATCTATAAAGGAAAAAATTAAGATTGAGGATGAGTCTTATGTTGGTTTGGCATCGGTAGTTTTAAAAAACGTGGAGGTTAAATCTGTAATTGTTGGAAACCCGGGGAGAGTTCTCCGTAAGATTGATTGAGTAGATCGAGTAGTACAATTAGCAGGATTTTTTGTCTCAGTATATTGATAACTTTTTTATATTTAAATTGTTTTTAACATGAGTTTTACATCTTTCGCGTTCTTTATATTTATCGGAGTATTCTTCTCGATCTGGTATTTTCTTCGAAATCGCCGCGAAGGTCGATGGTTTCTTTTAACGGTTGCTTCATTCTTCTTTTACGGTTGGTGGGACTGGAAATTTCTAGGTCTTTTGATTGCTACGGGACTATTTGATTTTATATTAGCTCTGACGATAGATCGTACAAAAGGGGATAACAAACGACTGATTTTGATGTGTTTTTCTGTCATATCAAATCTTACAGTTTTGGCACTTTTTAAATACACTGTTTTTTTCTCTAATAACTTTGAGGAACTGGGCCAATATTTCGGTTGGAATGTTTCTTTGACAAGCAATATTCCTAGTGTGTTTCTGGTGCTTCCAATAGGTATTAGCTTTTATACTTTTGAATCTTTAAGTTACACAATTGATGTTTATCACCGTCATATTAAACCTACAAAAAATGTGTTTCAGTATTTTGCATTTCTTTCGATGTTTCCAAGGCTAGTGGCTGGCCCAATTGAGCGTCCTGCCAATTTATTACCGCAGCTTGAACGCAATCCCCAGCCTAGTAACGAGATGGTTTGGAAAGGATTTAATTTAATATTGGCGGGATACTTTAAAAAGCTCGTCATTGCGGATAATCTTGCCCCCTATGTCAATGAAGCTTTCGCCCGAACGCATTCGGTTTCTGGCCTCAGTTGGTGGATAGCTATGTTTTCATTCTCTATTCAGATTTACTGTGATTTTAGTGGGTATTCGGACATCGCAAGAGGGCTCGCAAATCTTCTTGGGTTTGAATTTAAACTTAATTTCAACTCGCCATATATTTCGCATGGATTTTCGGACTTTTGGCGGCGTTGGCACATAAGTTTATCCTCTTGGTTTAGAGATTATCTTTATATACCGCTTGGTGGGAGTAAAGTTTCAAAAATCCGTAGTCACTTAAATACGTGGATCACAATGTTAGTATCCGGATTTTGGCATGGAGCTAGTTGGACTTTTGTTGCATGGGGAGCCCTTCATGCGATGTTTTTATCATTTGAACACGAAGTACGTTGGCATCAAAAGATCAATAAGCATCTCGTCGTGCTTATTACATTTTTGATGGTAACTTTCGCCTGGGTTTTATTCAGGGCTGAGAGTCTTCAACAAGCAAAGAATATATATCTCGCGATGCTTACTTTAAGCGGAGGTGACAATTTGATTTCCCTAAAGCAGATTTTTTTAATTTTGCTAGCGCTGGTGCCTCATTTATATGAATTCTCAAAATCAAAAACTGCGATTGAACAGTATTATCCTACTAGGCTCGTAAAGATCGTGATGGCAACAATGATAGTATTTTGTATTTTTGGTCGTGGGCCTGGCTCAACGTTTATTTACTTTCAGTTTTAATATGAGTGCACTTAAAAACATTAAATTTATACTTCTCCTATCTATAATTCTTACTGGAGTTATGTATTTATACCTATTTTCTCGCGGAGTTGTTTCCGTGGAAAATATAATAGTCGAGGCCCGTTCGAGACAGATGTGGGCTGCAAAATCAACCCCTACGAAAGATAAAGATTTTGTAGTGATTGGAGATTCTCGCATTTATCGAGGTGTAGATACTGAAATTATCTCGAGCTACTTAGATATGAATGGTATGAACTTAGGGTTCTCAAGCGCGGGAATGAGTTCACCTCTTTTTGATCTAGCTGAAAGTTTTTTGAGATCTAATGGGGAAAGAATAATAATTATTGGTCTTACGGCCAATTCATTGACCGAGGAATCAGCTAAGAATCTTCATCTTAAAGAGTGGACACTGAAGCCCACTATTGATCGATTTGCAATACTTTGTTGTGAGTCTTTCATGATACTGACAGGGCCTAAATTATTTGAGCTAAATAATGGAGATAAAAATTATCTTCAAACATATCATCTCAATGGGTTTGTGGCTTCAGATTATCAAGTTCGAAATAGTCGAGAGGCAATTAAGTCCTATAAAGAAACATTTGAGAAAAATCATATATCGGGGCACGTAATTGAGGGACTTCTCGATAGAATTAAAAAGTGGAAAAATGAAAAAATAGAGGTCTATTTTTTCGTTCCCCCTATATCGAAAGATCTTTGGGATGTTGAAGAAAAGCAAACTGGCTTTTATTCATCAAATATTTTTAAATTACTTTCGGACGCTGGGGCAATGCAGATACCTGTTGAAGGTGAGTGGACCTCTTATGATGGAAGCCATTTAACGGCAGGTGATGCCGTTAGGTTGAGTCGTGTTCTTGCCGAAGCGGTCGGCAGGCGCTCGAAGGAAACAATGACCTCTAAATAGATTTACGTACCTTGGTAAAAAATTATTTAATTATCCATCGCACGACATCGAATGTTTCTGCATAAGTAGTTGCAATTTGGACACCTCTTGTTCGTGCTAAGGATCTAATAAACTCTTCATTGGCATAAGGTCTATGAGCTTGTGACCTATAAAGGCGAAGAGCATTGATTTTCTTTTCCACATGTCTATCCTCAAGATGAACGAAGGACGAAGTATTAAAGCTAAGATTGTTCCATGGGACTTCATAACTTAATATACTTGTCAACTTGAAGGCTCTTAAGCCTTCAAGAGCAATCGTGCTATGATCTTGATGCATATCGCTTGTAGCTGGCATGAAGACGAGATCAGGATTGATATTCTTTTTTAGATCGACAAGATCTTGTAGAATTTCTTGTCGTCGAAAGTTAAAAGTTCTGACTTCATATTTAAATAAAATCAGATTCTCCTTCTTTATTCCAAGTTCAGCTGTGGCCTCTTTAACTTCAGAAATAAGTATGTCGGGAGGGAACTCTTTAAGAACAGACTGTTCGCAGGCCGAGAAGGCCGCATAGTAAACATCAGCCCCTTCTTCGATCAACTTAGCTATACTACCACCGCACCCAAACTCACCATCGTCAGTGTGTGGTGCTAAAACAAGTACTCTTTTAACCTGATTGCTCGAAATCATTGAAACCTCAAAATTTATAATTAATCAGAGCATATGTATTGCAGTCAACAAAGCCGTATTCTATAACTTATCGTCATTGCAGCATGGAGCTTAAAATGAATATACTTTTTATCAATCACTATGCTGGAGCTCCTAAGTTGGGAATGGAGTTTCGTCCCTTTTATCTAGGGCGTGAGTGGAGTAAGAAAGGACACAAAGTCGCCATTTTGGGAGCTTCTTATTCGCATTTGCGACAAAAGAATCCGGTAGTGTCCGAGGATTTTCAGTTCGAAGACATTCAGGGACTTTCCTACTATTGGTTTAAAACCCCCGAATACACTGGTAATGGGCTAGGCCGTTTACTGAATATCTTTACTTTTGTATTTAAGCTTCTTTTCAATTCACGAAAAATTGCTAAACAATTTATGCCGCAGGTAGTTGTGGCATCATCAACCTATCCATTGGATGTTATTCCTGCGCTGTTAATTGCTAAATTTTCAAAGGCGAAAGTCATTCATGAAGTCCATGATCTTTGGCCGCTTACTTTGACTGAAATTGGAGGGCTTTCGAAAATGAATCCCTTCGTTGTGTTGCTTCAGTGGGCGGAGAACTTTTCATACCGTAACGTCGATAGAGTTGTGAGTATGCTCGAAGCCGCTTTCCCATATATGCAAGAACATGGGCTTTCTGAGGACCGTTTTGTCGCTGTTTCTAATGGTGTCGTTGAAGACGAATGGATCTCTGTGAAAGCTATGCCGCAAGATCTTGATGATCTATGTAAAAAATTACGTGCAAAGCAACATTTGATACTAGGCTACACTGGGTATTTAGGTTTAGCCAACTCTGTTGGTACGTTAGTCGACGCCATTAAATTTTTGAAGAAAGAAAACGTTTCTCTTGTTATTCTTGGAAGTGGACCAGAAAAAGAAAAATTGATCGAGATGTGTGAGGCAGAGGACCTAAAGAATATTTATTTTTATGGCTCGATTGAGAAACAACAAATCCCGAGTTTTTTGGCCGAAGTTGATGCAACTTTTATCGGGGCACCGAAGAGTTCTCTCTATCGCTATGGAGTTTCCCCCAATAAACTTCTGGATTATTTGATGGCTGGAAAACCAATTCTATATGCTATTGAAGCCGGAAATAATTGGGTCGATGAGTCGAAGAGCGGTATTTCAGTAAGTTCGGAGAATGCTGCGGAGCTAGCCCAAGCTATTCGAGATGTAATGAGAATGTCGACTGAAGAAAGAGTAAAGATGGGAAATAACGGTCGTGAGTTTGTCCTGCGGTCGAAGACGTACCCATATTTGGCCCAGAAATTCATCGAAGGAATTTTTGATTAAGTCATAAGAAGCGATAAACAAGTTTTTAGTGAATATCGATAAAGAGTGTACTATTGAATTACGTGATGGATTTAATGAAATTATATTTTGAATGGGATGTACCTAACTGGTCTCGTAGCTATGAAGTATGGCGGGATTACATTCCTAGTGGCCGTGCAAGATGTCTAGAGATCGGAGCAAGAAGAGGTGGGTTGTCTCTGATGCTGGCTATGAACGGAAATTTTGTTGTTTGTTCGGATTTGGAGAGTCCTGAGACAGTGGCTTATAAATCTCATAAGCGGTTTGAGTACTCTGGGCAAATCCACTATAAAGCTCTAGATGTGCATAACATTGGTCTACAGAATGAATTCGACGTCATTATATTCAAGTCTGTCTTAGGGGGAGTCGCTCGAAGAAATGATATTAAGCTGGCGAAATCCGTTGCGCAAGAATTGTCGAAAGCTTTGAGACCAGGTGGGCTTATTTTATTTGCAGAAAATGCGTCAGGAACTTTCCTACATCGGTTAGTGAGGAGAGTATTTCGTCGTTGGGGAAATTCTTGGTCCTATTTTACTCCAGATGAAATGCGTGAAATTTTTGAGGACTTCGAGTTTGTCGAGTTTAAAAGTATTGGCTTTTTAGCTCCCTTTGCCATTGGCAAAAGGATGAGAAGTTTATTTTATCTTTTTGACCGCCACTTCGATTGTTTTTTATCCGATAATTCTAAATACATCACTACGGCTGTCTTGAAGAAAAAATAGAAGTCCGGTGAGGAAAATCTAGTTCTTGTTTTCAGAAGGTATGCAGTTTGTACTTGCGCCGGGATAGAGAATGGCGGAGACTGCCTGCGCATTGTGGGGTATTCAAGTGACTAGTTTTTTGCCTTTTGCCTTGCCGGATATTGGAGAAGAAGAAATTCAAGAAGTTGTCAATTCGCTCAGATCGGGCTGGGTGACAACGGGACCAAAAACAAAACAATTTGAATCTGACTTCACGGAATACTTGGGTGACGGCTTAGAATCGATTTCCGTGAACTCTGCCACAGCTGGATTGCATCTAGCGTTAGAGGCTTTGGGCATTGGCCCCGGTGATGAAGTCATCACAACAACCTACACATTCACGGCGACGGGCGAAGTGATCCGTTATCTCGGAGCGCACCCAGTGTTCGTAGATATCGATCCTAAAACTTTCAATATCGATCCGAAAAAAATCGAAGAAAAAATCACGGCAAAAACAAAAGCCATCATTCCAGTCCACTTTGCAGGTTTGTCCTGTGATATGAACGAAATTATTCGTATTGCTCGTAAGCACAATTTGAAAATCGTAGAGGATGCCGCTCATGCGTTGCCGACTCTATATGACGGAAAACTTATCGGGACCTTAGAGACAGATATTACGGTCTTTTCGTTTTATGCCACGAAAACCATCACGACAGGTGAAGGTGGTATGATTGTTACGCGCGATCCGGCATTGGCAAAGCGAATGAAAGTCATGCGTTTGCACGGAATTAGTCGCGATGCCTTTGATAGATACACTTCGACAAAACCGGCTTGGTTCTATGAAGTGATTGCTCCAGGATTTAAATACAACCTGACTGACATCGCATCTTCAATGGGTATTCATCAGTTGAAAAAAGCCAATAAGTTCCAGGAACGTCGTCAGCAAATGGCGGAAGTTTATTTAAAAGAATTGGCTGATTTACCTCTGGAACTTCCACCGTTGGCGGCAAAACCGACAGATCTGCATGCATGGCATCTTTTCGTTGTTCGCTTGCAAACTCCAAAAGTTTCTAGAGAACAATTTATTGTACAAATGGCAGAAAGAAGCATTGGAACAAGCGTTCATTTTATTCCTCTGCATTTGCAACCCTACTGGAGTGATACCTACTCTTTGAAATCTGAGGATTTCCCGATGGCAACAGAGAGCTTCAACAATGCCGTGAGTTTGCCACTGTATACGAAAATGACGGATCAAGATCAGCAACGAGTCATTAAGGCGGTTCGTGAGATTCTATGTGGTTAGGGAAACGCGTTTTTGATTTCGTGTTGGCGATGATCGGATTGGTCGTTCTTTCGCCTTTGTTTATTCTAATCGCTTTATGGATTAAAATGGATTCCGCTGGCCCCATTTTTTTTCGTCAAACCCGAGTGGGACTTAACGGAAGAGTTTTTAGAATTCATAAGTTTCGCACGATGAGGACCGATGCTGAAAAGATTGGTCCGCAATTAACTGTAGGGCGCGATGCACGGGTCACTCGTTCTGGCGAATTGTTAAGAAAGTATAAAATTGACGAGTTGCCCCAACTCATAGATGTGCTGGTGGGGAGCATGAGTTTTGTGGGGCCTCGCCCCGAAGTGCCGCGATATGTTGATAAGTATCCAGCTGGCGTGAAAGAAAAAGCACTGTCAGTACGCCCTGGAATCACCGATAGAGCCTCAATTGAATTCAAAGATGAAAACGAAATATTAGGTGGCTCCGCAGATCCCGAAAAGGACTATGTCGAAAAAATTCTACCTATCAAGTTAAAATACCATCTTGAATATGTAGCTAGGGCTTCGTTATCAGAAGATTTAAAGTTGATATTTTTGACCCTTAAAGAGATATTTATTTCTCGTTAAAGGTTAGAGGTCCATGTTTCAAATAATTGCGACTTTGCCCCGTAAGTATAAAATTCTATTGATGCTTATTTGCGACGTCGTATTGTTGCCTCTTGCCCTTTGGTCAGCAGTTGCTTTGCGTGTTGGCTCATTCGATCCTGATGTATCAAGCTACCTTTGGTTATTTTTTGCAGTTCCTTTTGTCACGGTGCCTATTTTTATTCGCATTGGCCTCTACCGTGCGGTGATCCGTTATTTGGATGATAAAATTATCTATACAGTTATTTACGGTGTAACTCTCTCAGTTTTGTTGTTGCTTGCAGTTGTTGTGATGGGAAGAGCAACGGCCTTGCCGCGTTCATCAGTCATTATCTATTGGGTTATTGCTGTCGCTTATATCGTATCGAGTCGCTTCATTGCGCGTGGTCTAATGCGAAGTCTTGAGCGAATTGAAGATCACAGACAACCTGTGGCTATTTACGGAGCGGGAAGGGCAGGATTGCAAACTGCGATCGCCCTTTTATCAGGCCCTGAGTATCGTCCCGTTGCATTTTTTGATGACAATGAGGAGTTAAGAGGAAGAAACGTTGCTGGCATTCGTGTTCATGATCCCGAAGACGCTCTTGAGGTCATGGCTGTTAATAATTGCCGACAACTACTCATTGCGATGCCTTCGGCGACACGAACTCGCCGCAAGGAAATCATTCAAAAATTTGAAGGAAAAGACGTTGTATTAAAAACTCTTCCTGGTATGGGGGAATTGGTTAATGGGCGCGTGCGTATCGAAGACATCCGTGATGTTGGTGTCGAGGATCTTTTAGGAAGAGATCCCGTTCCGCCGTTCCAAGATCTCATTGCAAGTTGCATTTTAGATCGCAGTGTTTTGGTGACGGGAGCTGGTGGTTCCATCGGTTCAGAGTTGTGTCGTCAAATCGTTCAGAACGGTCCAAAGCAAATTATTCTCTTCGAGCAGAACGAATTTGCTTTGTACAAAATCGAACAAGAGCTGCGAAAAAACTACGCTTATCTTGAAATTCACTCTGTTCTTGGAGACGTTCTAAATAAAGAACATCTTTTAAAAACAATGAACCAATATCGCGTGCAAACTGTTTATCATGCGGCTGCGTATAAGCACGTTCCGCTTGTGGAAGCGAATATTATTCCCGGTGTCAGAAACAATGTGTTTGGAACGCTCACCGTCGCTCAAGCTAGTATTGAAAGCGGTGTAGAAAACTTTGTTCTAATTTCAACAGATAAAGCTGTGCGACCGACGAATGTAATGGGCGCATCTAAGCGTTTATCCGAGCTGGTTCTGCAAGCCATTGCAAAGTCAGAGAAAAATCCAACGCGATTTACGATGGTTCGCTTTGGAAATGTTTTAGGCTCTTCGGGTTCAGTTGTGCCGTTATTCAAAGAGCAAATTCGTGCTGGTGGTCCCGTAACCGTAACACATCCTGAGGTTACGAGATATTTTATGACAATTCCCGAAGCTGCTCAGTTAGTTCTTCAAGCAGGGGCTATGGGTAAAGGGGGAGATGTCTTCGTACTTGATATGGGTGAGCCCGTTAAGATTGTAGATCTCGCAAAGAAAATGATTGAGCTCAGTGGTCTTGAAGTTCGGGATCCACTGACTGGAGCTGGAGATATTTCTATCGAGTACGTAGGTCTTCGTCCTGGAGAAAAATTGTATGAGGAGCTTCTCATCGGGGATAATGTTGAAAAAACCCATCATCCGCGAATTATGAGAGCTGTAGAGGGAATGATCGAAGCTTCCATCCTCTTCTCCAAATTAGAATTAATGAGGCAAGCATGTGAGGTAGGGGAGGTTGAGAAATCTAAACTACTTCTCAAAGAACTTGTCTGTGAATATAAACCTGCTTCGGAACTTATAACTTGAGAATCAAAGAGTTTAGCGGACTATTTTGTTTGAGTTTGACGACTCGTACTTCATTGGGTTCTTTGGTAAACAGGAAAAAGTTAATACCTCGCAGCAATCGGTAAACATATTTATTTTAATGCTTCCGCCGAATATCATTAAAAGGAAACTTCCGGAGGCACACCTTGAAACAAATTACAAAAATCTTGGGACCTGCTCTAATGAAACCAACAACATCTTCGATGGGATTTTGGTTGGCGTTTGGGCCCGGTCCATTCGAAGACGTTAAAGTTGAAATAAAAATTGAGGGATCGGCAAACCTTATTAAGTTTCAGCGTCTTGAAAATTCTGTTTACAATGTTTTTATAACCAATGTCGACAGGTTGAATCCCGGCACTAAATATCGATACGAAATCTTCATAAACGGTGAGCTTCTTCCGAATGTAACAAAAGAGGGATACAGCTTTAAAACTCTAAGTGGAGTTGAAAATAGTAACCGCTTCGCTCTTGTAAGCTGTCATGGTGTCGATACCTGGGAAGAAAGAATCACAAAGGAAAAAGCTTCTGTCGGAAGTACCTTCAATATGTGGAATGTGCTCGCGGAGAGGGTAGAAAAAGACGATGTAGATTTTGTAGTGTTAGCAGGTGACCAAGTTTATATGGATAAAGCTTTCGAGGGAAAGCTTGCGAACGCAAATTCAGAATCAATCTATGATGTATACTACAAGTTTTGGAGTGATCCTGCATATCTGAGAGTTATTTCCCGAATCCCGTCATTTCTGATGTGGGATGATCATGATCTTCTAGATGGCTTCGGTTCCCGCAATGACCAGTTTAATAAGAGTGGAAAAGAAGAAGGGATCTTTAGTGAATATCGAAAAAAACTCACTCAGGCTTTTTATGAAATGCAGGCTGTTCGTAATCCAAGCAAAATAAAATTTAAAGTAGGCGAAATTCAAAACTTCTCTACATCTGTGGAGGTTAATGGCGATCACTTCCATATCTTGGATTTACGATCCGAAAGAAATAGTTTTCAGGGTATCCTTATGGGAGATGACGCTTGGACTCAACTCGAGGAAAGGACTTCTCGTACAAAAAATGGGAAGCGTCACTTCTTCGTTTCTCCAGTGACCTATTTCCGAATGGATGAATACACGGAAGGGAATATTGCAGAGTTTGCAAACTACCTTTGGAATACTTTGCGTTGGATTGAGAAATTGCCCGGAAGTCGTTTGATTAAGGCTCTTGTGTGGTTTTCCTTTTTTGCTATGTTGTTCCTTTCAACTCAAATTCCATCGAAGGCCGGGGCCCATTTTGGATCTTCAATAGTTCTTTTTTTTCTAGCGTTGTTTTTTCTGATTAGTGAGTATTTTCGTAATAATAAAAAGAACTCCAAAACAGTGCATAAACTTATGATGTTCGCAGGAGGAATTTTCGGGGGGCTGGCTTCGGCGGCGATACTTCTAAATCTAATGCGCGAGAATGCATGGTATTCAGTTGGTGATTACTTACAAGAATTTAAGAGTGTCATTCCAAATGTGTTCTTGGATAACTGGGAGGTTTTAGCGGCGGCTTTGTCTCTTGTTGTTGGTGGTTATGTGGTGTCTTTGTTAAATAAATCTAAGTGGCCCAAGCTTCGTGCAATTGTGTTGGCGCTTCTAGCACTGGGCACCGTTGCGGCTCTTGCGTGGACTGGATTCCCTGACAGAGAACCGCAGTGGGGACACTTAATAAACACAGTGGCTTTGTTGTTGAGTTTATTTTATCTAATCGTGGCCTTTCTTGAGTCTCTTAACTTGTTAGACGAAGCTGCGGGAATTGACGATGACGTTAAAGATGGCTGGAGTTCCGAGGTTAATAGAGGGGAGTTACATAAATTTTTGAAACTCATTTTAGATAGAAAAGGAAAAATCATCCCCTATATTTTATCCGGAGATATTCACACAGGTGGGCTTTCTATGGTGTCGGCAAAATCTAAGGACAGTGTTGTGCGAATTCCGCAAATTGTATCTTCTCCGATAACCTATGAGCCGATGAATCACAGAGCAGAGATGTTGACGACAACAAAAGAAATTAGAGAGCCTCAAGTTGGTGATTTAACGATGGAAGCCTTCAATATCTTTTATCGTTCTGAAAGAAATTTTGCGATTATAGACTGCGGCAGCAGAGATGGTGGGATTAAAGTTGAATTTTATTTTGAAGATATGGTCGCTCAGAAGATGGGACCGCTTGGTTGTCAATGCGGTCCGAAGGGAATAGTAGGGATTGGTGCTTTACGGGAAGTTACGCTCTTAGAGCAGTGACAGTCTCTTTGAATGCTGGGTAGACTTTATCACGTGCTTGAAGTTTTTCGACGTACTGCTGTAGTCCCAGCTTTGCAATATTCACTAAAACAGAGCGAGGATATTTATCCGATGAAAGAGCTGAGATGACAGAATCAGCATTTCCTTCTAAATCCTCAAAAACATGCTCCGAAATGGCTTCGTGAATAGCAACTGAGGAAACTGCGTTCGAGGAAAGAGCGTGAACGGCTTCATAAAGGCCAAGAAGTCGTCGACCTGTTTTTTTAGTTGCGACCTCTTTGATTTTTTTATCCAGATTCAAAGAGATGGTGTTTTCGGCGACCCCGGCACATTGAGCAATAAACTTCTGAGAGCAGTTCAGTGCCTGTTCTAGACTGTTTACGATATCTTTGACGGTAAGCTCATTATTCATTTTTGCCATTTCCTACCTCTAAGGTTTATGGATATATACATAATAACGGTATTTTTATCCAAAAATTTAGCTTTTTATTGATTTTTTAGCACAAAGTATCATGAAATAATTGCAAATCTAGACGAAAATCGGTACTATGTGTCAATAACGTATGCACAAGTGAGTCGTTAGGCGAGTTTATCTCAGTATAGGACGTATTATGTGGAAAAAGGCTTATTCTGCCGATTTGAAAGTGGAGCTTCTGCGATTGCAAAAGGGGAATAAAAAAGAGAAGCAGAGGTATGAAAATGCCCTAAAGGCAGTGTCGGCCGTGCTGCTTGATCCTGAAAATAGAGATGACTATAAGAAAGGAACAGGTCAGTACAAGGCTGCTGATGTTTTAAGCCAATATCGTATTTTCTATGAGGTTCTAAAGCAGGAAAATATCGTTCATTTTGTCTGGATGAATGATGATAAATATATCCACGACTCAAGTAAAGACCCTGATCCTTGTTATGACCGCTTTAAAACCTTGGTGCAAACGGGCAAAATTTCACAATATGTCGCTCCGTCTCCTCCAAAGGTGTCTTTCACGCTGACTGGAGTTTGGAAAAAATCTGTAAAAATATATGCGAAGTATATGGATAACTATGATAACTGCCATTCTGATTTGACGGCTATCACAGATGACAAAGGTGTATACAAAATTTCTAAGGTGACAGCGTCGGTAGAAAATAAAGGACTTGAGGAACTTCTTTTGGAGGAATTGATTGCAGATGCTAAGGGGAAGGGTATCACAATACAGAAAGAATTGAGTTTGAAAGCTGACCAAGTTCGCGTCAATACCATGAGAAAGTTGCTCAGGAAACTTAAGTTTAGCGAAGTGTTATCTGATGATGATGTCGAACTTTGGGAGCTTAAAATTCAATAAGCCGAATCAGGAAACGAGAGATTGTTCTTAGTTATTTAAAAAAATGCCGAACAGTCTCCTTGAGTCCCTCATCAAGCCCCACAACCGGCTCCCACCCATAAACCCTCTTAAGCTTCGAAATATCCGCCTCCAAATGCATATTCTGATTCACGCCATAAGGAATAGCGCCAAACTGAAGCTCTGCTGCGGGATCAATTAAGCTCGCAATTTTCAAAACAACATTTTTGATAGGCTGCGCTTGTCCGCCACCTAAATTATAAAACCCAGATTCCTTCACCTCAGGTGCCATCATTGCGATAAGTCTTCCAATGTCTCTCGCATGCACATAGTCCCAAACTTGAATGCACTCGGATAGCTTCATCGGCTCTTTTTTTAATAAGGTTTGAATAAGTATAGACATCAACGAGCCGGGACGGTCCCCAGGGCCATACGAAGAAAACAATCGCAGCCACGCAAAATTAATTCCGTGATCCTTGCAGATTTTTTCGCAAAGAAGACCAGTTGCAAGTTTGGCGATGGCGTACTTTGTGAGCGGAAGAGTCTTCGCTGATTCATCAATTTTCTTGTTGTGAACACCGTACTCAGCTTCAGATCCCATTCCGATAAAATTTTTAACTGAACACTTTTGTGCAAGCTTGAGCAGATCCACAGCCGCTTGCAAGTTCACGATTTGTGAATCGTTTCCCTTTGCGGTTTTATCAACACCGATCCATCCCAAGTGAACAATTGTGTCTGGTTTAAAATTCGCAAAGGCTTCTTCGATTTTTGGAATGTCTAAAAGATCACCTTGAATGGCTGTTACATTTTGTTTGAGCTTGCTAGGATCTCTTGCCAAGCAAGCGACTTGAAAGTTTTGTTTTAATAGTTCTTGAACCACGAAGGGGCCAATGCCACCGGTGGCTCCTGTAACAAAAACTTTCATTATCCCTCACTTAGCTTTAAGTATTCCTGAATCTGTCTTAGCGTGACAGATTTTAGGTTCTCTTTGTTCTTTAAAAACTCACCATACCATGCAGCCGTGAAAGAGACAGTTTCATCCGGAGTAAAAGTTGGAGTCCAACCTAAAAACTCCATGGCTTTACTAGGATCAAGTCTTAAAAGATTTGCTTCGTGAAACTTTCCAGATGCGGGATCAATTTGAAATTCTCCATGGCCAAGAACTTCAATAAATTTTTTGGTGATGTAGAGAACATTGTGCTTATTTAAAACTCCCTGTGGTGCCAAATTGTAGGGAGTTGAGTGTTCGGATGGATTTAAGTGACAATGCATTCCGAGAGTTAAGTATCCACGAGCGACATCTAAGACATGCTGCCAAGGGCGCACGGCCTGAGGATTGCGAAGAACAACGGGACGTTTTTCATCCATTGCTTGAACGATGTCAGGAATAATGCGGTCTTTCGCAAAATCTCCACCGCCAATGACGTTTCCGGCACGTGCTGAAGCGACTCCAGCGCCCGTTTTCTTAAAGTAAGAGCGATAGTAAGCTGAAATCGCGATTTCAGCCATGGCCTTACTGGCTGAATAAGGATCGTGACCACCCAAGGTTTCGGTTTCTCTGTAAGGCCAGAGCCATTCTTGATTTTCGTAACACTTGTCACTTGTGATGAAGACACCTGTTTTTATGAAATCCGTTTTTCTCATGATTTCTAAAAGGTGAATAGTTCCCATAGCGTTGGATTGAAATGTCTCGACAGGGTCTTCGTAGGAAACATTGACAATAGGCTGAGCTGCTAAATGAAGAACGATCTCTGGTTTTTCAGATTTAATAACATTCTGAAATTTTTCAAAATCAAGAGTGTTGCCTTCGTAGGAAGCCATTTCTTTCGAGAGATTTGTCAAATTAAAATGATTTCCGCGGTAATCAATCGGTGCTTTTGAGTAGCCGACAACTTTTGCCCCAAGATCTAAAAGCAACCAACTTAACCACGAGCCTTTAAAGCCGGTATGTCCAGTGACGAGAACCTTTTTTCCATTATAGAAAGATCTTAAGTCCATTTTATCCAAGGTGCTTTTCCTGTTCTGATAAGGTCTTCAAGTAACATTTTGTCGCGAAGAGTATCCATGCACTGCCAGAATCCAGAGTGTTTATAGGCGTAGAGATTTTCCTTGCGAGCAATTGTTTCAAGCGGTTCTCTTTCCCACATAATCGAATCGCCAGCGATGTGCTCAAAAACTTGATTGGAAAGAACAAAGAACCCACCGTTGATGTAAGTGTGAGTGTTGGCTGGCTTCTCTTTGAATGATGAGATTCGATTGTGATCATCAAACTCTAAAACACCGTAACGTTCGGCGGGCTGAACGGCCGTCAGCGTTGCCATCTTGCCGTGCTTTTTATGCGCTTCAATCAGCTCTGTGATGTTGACGTCACAAACTCCGTCACCATAGGTCATGCAGAATGTTTCTTCGTTTTTCAAATGTTCTCGAAGTCTTTTAAGACGTCCACCAGTCATTGTGTTTTCGCCTGTGTCGACGAGTGTGACTTTCCAAGGCTCGCTTCTGTTGTTATGAAAAGAAGCTTCATTTGTCGAAAGGTCAACCGTGAGATCGCTCATGTGAGCACTGTAGTTCAAAAAGAAGTCTTTGATCATGTAGCCTTTATATCCAAGACAAATAATGAAATCGTTGATGCCATAATGAGAATACATTTTCATTATGTGCCATAGAATGGGTCTTCCGCCGATTTCAACCATAGGCTTTGGGCGAAGGGAGGTTTCTTCGCTAAGGCGTGTTCCGAGACCACCAGCCAAAATAACTGCTTTCATGTCGTCCTTTTCTCTGTTAGAACTAAATAAACTTTTATAAGTTTCGCATTGAAAATCTATAGTTAGGCTTTTAATCATGTCAAACAGAAAACTAGTTAGCGTTGTTACTCCTTGCTTTAATGAACAAGAAAACGTTCAGGATTGCTATGAGGCGATCAAAAGTCTTTTCGAGACGAAATTGAAAGATTATGACTATGAGCATATTTTCTGCGACAACGCGTCGGGAGATAAAACAGTCGAGGAACTGGAAAAAATTGCCGCGCAAGATTCACGAGTGAAAGTCATTGTGAATGCAAACAATTTTGGTTTCCTAAGATCTATGTTTAATGGCGTTATTAGCTCTCGTGGAGACGCCGTAATTCCAATGATGCCAGCGGATTTGCAAGATCCTCCTGAGTTGATTCCTACATTTATCGAGTATTGGGAAAAGGGCTACAAAGTTGTCTATGGTCAGCGCGATAAAAGGGATGAGTCGTTTCTTATCGAAAGCGCAAGAAAGCTTTACTACAAATTTGTAAACCGTTTTTCCAAGGCCAAAATTCCTTTGGATGCAGGGGAGTTTCAACTTATTGATCGTAAAGTTGTTGAGGCTTTAAAGCTTTTTGATGATTACGAGCCTTACTTGCGCGGTTTGATTGCTCAGTGTGGTTTCAAGTCAATCGGTGTTAAGTACTTTATGAAGGCGCGTGAAAAAGGGGAGGCGAAAGGGCGTTTAGGGTTGCTCTTTGATCTTGCCTTGAATGGAATCGTATCTTCAACGACCGTACCTATCCGTGTTGGTCTTATTTTTGGTTTTTTGATGTCGTTGTTAAGCCTTGGTTATGCTGCTTTTTTGGTGATTCTATTCTTTGTGAATGGTCGTTCGCACGTGAATCCCGGTATGGCAAGTTTGATGATTGGTTTGTTTTTGCTAAGCGGAATCCAACTCTTTTTTATCGCTTTAGTTGGCGAGTACGTCGCTTCTATTCACAATCAGGTTAGAAAAGGACCTTTGGTTGTTGAGGATCGTCGAATTAATTTTTAGTCTCTTGATGAGTCCTTTTGTAGATCCAGTGCTTTTTAAAAGGCTGCTCGGGCAATAAACTGTATGGACCATAGCTTGTTTCGGAGATATGGAAAAAATCTTTATTGCTTTCATTAACCACAACATACTCGATATCGAATTTTTGAGCCTCTGAAAAGAGCGCTTCTGCCGTTGCGGGAAGAAGCTGTTTTTCGACGTTGTCTCGATAATTGATAAAAGATTGAATTCGGAACTTTTCGACGCCAGGAAAAATTAATTCGTGTGGAGAAAGAACATTGGCATTTGTCGGAAGTAGCTGTGCAACACGTTCAAGCTCTGCAAAATCAGCGTGAGCAATCTCTATATCTTTTCCCCAGAATTTCGAAATATCATATCCCCAGGATCCAATTAAGAAAATTGCAACTGCTGCCCATGCGAGGGTGGATCGTCTCTCTCTCAAAAGACTTTCGAAAGACCATACCGCTAACAGTAATAAGAACGGTAAAGCGTACATCAAATAGTTAGTATTGTTTCCGTGGGTAACTTGGGCCACGCACAAAGAAAGAAGACCCGTATAATATAAAACTCGTTTATGGGATTGAATAAGATGCTTTCTTGCCGGTATCAAAAGCAACAGCAGCATCAGCGAGTAAATCATTTCCGGAGGACTGTGAAAATAGCGAGCGGTTTCTGAGAACACTCTGAGGAGCGATTCCCATCCATATTTTCCAGTAGCGACATCTCTCCAGTTTGTAAGCTGCAGATAAAGTTGGTGGAGGTCATCAAAAGACCTTACGTCATAAGTAAAGAAGAAAAGAAGTCCCCAAGTTGCAATGACGCCATAGAAAAATCCCGCCCACCATTTACGGTATATCCATAGTAGCAAGACGGCGGCTCCCGTGAATACGACGCCATTTAGATGAGTTGCAATTCCAACTCCGGAAACAAATGCAGATGCAATAAGAAGCCATTTTTTTTGCAAATCAAAGTAAGCATCTAAGAGCAGGTAGCTTAAGAGCCCCCAGAAAACCAGATGGGCTTCGGGGCGAAACACGAAACCCAAATTCATGGTGTGGAAGAATGCTAAAAAGAGTGCAAACAAAAGCAAAACATATTTTTTAGACTGAGAACCTTTATTGTAAATCATCGAAAGTAGCGGGAGGCTTGCTAAGATATATAAAAGACTTAGTGCTTTTAAAACATAGGGTTTAAAGCCAAACCAGTGAATAAGCCAAGCTCCTTGGATATGAAAAAGCTTGTGATAGACGAACAGTTGTTTTTCTGCGGTATAAAAACCGCGCATGGCTTCCGATTTTACGTAACCCAGTTTGTTCAGCCAGAACGAATATTCAGCAAGCCATACATCATCAATATGAATGGTTCTTCCCCAAAGGCTTAAGATGAAAAGCAGGGCTGACATGCAAAAACAGAAAGTAGCCGCGAGGCTAAATTTTTTTGTGAACATACATGAAGTAGTTTAGGTGTTTAAAGGGGAATATTCCAGATTTTTAGTGCTTGTGGTGTGTCAAAGATGCTCCGTTCTTCGGATAGCGTATTCCGAATATTGAAAGCGGTGAGAGCGTGAGGTTGGTACCAAGTATGCAAAATACCTTTAAAAATGAATATTTATAAATGTATGGCTAATAGCCATACAAAAAGGTATAATGCATGAAGAAGGTTAACCCCACGAAAAGCAGGAAGATACAGAAGCTCCGTGGTTATCTTATTGAGGAAGTAGTGATCGAGGGCGTTCTTTTGGATGTCCGCGAGAATCCAAGTTATCCAGAGCAGTATATAGAAGTCTACTACTTCAAAGATTATGTCTGGGCAGTAATTTCGGGAAGCAATCCGGATCGTTATATAACCATGTACCGTAGTAGAAAATTGAAGAAGGAATACGGACTATGAAGAAAAACAAAGTTCCTACCAAAAAAGAGATAGAAGAAAATTTTGAACAATGGAAAAGTGCTGGTCGTGAGAAGATAGCGGCAGTTCGTGCTCGAAATGAACTGCTTCGTCAGGAAAAATCTAAGAAGGAAGCTAAGTTTACGGCAAGATTGACACTGGAAGATTTTGACGGCTTTAAAAGTGTCGCAGAAAAAAAAGGCATTCCGTATCAAACGCTTTTGAGCTCGGTCATCCATGGATATATCAATGGGCATTTGGTAGACGTCGAAGAAATCCGCAAAGTAATCCCAGGGCTAAAGTTAAAGAAAAAAGCCGGGTGACGCTCAAAACCTCACCCGCACCCCAATCCCCACATCCAAATCAACATCGGTCTTCGGCACTAAATCCATCGCCAAAGACACCTCTCCAAAAATCTCTACATTGGGATTATGAAAATTATAAAGAAGTCCAAGAGGAGCACGAGGTCCCAAAGCAATCTCGCCATCGTGCTTGCCACCGTTGATGCTAATCAATCGAACGCCAAGACCATAATACAATTCAATCGGCCCCTCGGAAGTCGCAAATGAACGCGCATGATCCCAAAGATAGGTGGCGTGCACATGCAAACCTTCATAGTGTCCCGTTGAATAGGCAAGAGCACCTTCTAAAGAGTGCTGGCCATCCATGCCCAGTCTTCCGGAGATACCTGTTGGGTCTCCGATCACAGCTCCTAATGCGGCCTCAGCGTGAGCGTGTTGAATTCCAAGAAGAGAAATTAATAGAATGAATATAAAGAAAAGCTTCGTCATGAAGTCCCTCCGCTGTTTGATTATGCCAAGGCCTATTAATGATGCCAGATTTTCTTGTTGGCATGTTTCAAACCGAGTTCTGTTGTCGAAAGCTTAGTCAAAATACACAAGATTAAGAAAGTCCGTCAGTCCAGAGCGTGCAGCTCGATTTGCACAAATCCTGGGATTTGCTGAAGACAGATTTATTCAGCTAGCTCTTCAAGATCAATTAACTCAGGCGGGTTTGAACTATAAGGTTCACGTTTCGTAAATACCTCTTTTCTCTCTGAAATAAAACCTTGAAATTTACACATAATTTACATATAAACTAAAAAATGACTATCAGGTGTAGCTTTCATCCTGAGGCGTCTGATTTGGCATAAAATGCTTATAATAATGAAAAAATCAATAATCTTGAATTTTTCATGTTTTTGGCCGATACTAATGAGGGATATGTGAATTGCGAAAAATATCATCAGGCTCTGAAAGAGCTTTATGAGGTTGAGCCGAATAATGTTCTCGTGAGTCACGTTCCGCTGACGGAAAGATATCAGCGCGCGAATATGTGTCATAAACCTTGCGAGTGATGGAAAGCATGGAACTTAAAAGAAAAAAATTAAGTACAGAAATCGAACATGACTACAAAATGCTTATTGCTGGCAGAGAACGAGTTTTGCCGACAGTTGTCTTCACTATAAGTCCTTTCGATAAAGGTAGAACGATTTCAGCAACTGAGTATAAACGTTTATATGCAATTGTGTGTAAAGAGATTTTATCAGATATAACAAAACCTCTTCTCTATGAAGAGTTAGAGCTCTTGAGAAGGTATTTTCAAGTTACTCAGAGTGAAATTGCCAATGCGTTAGAGGTTGATGAAAGCACCGTTAGTAAATGGCGAAAACAGCACGGAGTTTTAGAGAGTCGTAACTCACGTGTTCTAAAAGAGTTTTTTATTAGTAAATTACCATCCAAAAATGTTGTTATTATGATTGATGGTCAATTTTATGAATTGTCATCAAAGGCAGATTTAATGGCCAGTATTTCTGAGGTTATTGTGAAAGCAGTAGTTTTAGAAGAAGAGAAAGGCGAAGAATATAGATCTGCGAGGCATCGATAAAAAAGAAAACTCCCAAAGCAAAAAATAAATTCTCAAATTTAAAAGACAGAAAATCTTTTTACAAATGCGACCCAAAAGATTTGTTTAAAAACGATTGGCTCAAAGAGTGGAAGCCATTTATCTCTGCTTAATAATCAACTCCCTATACCCCGTATGCCCATCCTGCTCACGGGTGAACATCAAATCCTGATTCTCCAACAACATAATCTCAGCGGTCGTGTGAATCTCAGAGCCATCCATCAAGTGTCCACCAATCACGTCACCTTCAAAGTTCGCGACAGAGATATGCAAATGCACACCGCTCGTGCCCACCGTGCCGGTTAAAGAAACGATCTCAAATGGTCCTTGGAATTCGACGACGTCTTTGCCTCCCGACAGGCGAATGTGCGCTTTAGTAAGGCTTCCGACGGAACTCACGACGCAGGCCGCGTGGAGGTGGTGCAACTGGCAATAATAAAGAAGCTCTTTTTTGAGGTCTTGGCCCGGTCTCAAACGGAAACAGTGGCTTGTCACAGAGCTAGTATAAGGTTGAGTCGCCATAAGAAAACCCCTTTTTATTGACAGAAATCGAACACAGTTTGCTTTGCTCCTCTGACAGAGAGGAGTATCATAGATGAACGGCTACCTCTCACCAGAATGGGCACATTTATGAAAGTATATTCTGATATCACGAAGACGATTGGTCAAACCCCCTTGGTCGAAATGCAAAGAATCGGGAAGGGGTTGCCAGGAAAATTACTTCTTAAGCTTGAATTTTTTAATCCTTTAGCGTCCGTCAAAGATCGCATCGGTCTTGCGATGATTGAAGATGCGGAGCGCTCAGGCAAACTAAAACCCGGTATGCAAATCATCGAACCCACAAGCGGCAACACGGGGATTGCGTTGGCATTTGTGGCCGCAGCTAAAGGTTATCAAATCACTTTGACGATGCCAGAAACAATGTCACAAGAGCGCAGAACTTTGCTCTTAATGTTGGGAGCAAAAATCATCCTCACGCCGGGACCTTTGGGAATGAAGGGGGCGATCGCAAAGGCGATGGAACTCATGGATAAAACTCCGAACGCCTGGATGGCAGGACAGTTCGATAATGCCGCCAATCCCGCGATTCACAAAGAAACGACGGCGATGGAAATTTGGAACGACACCGACGGCAAAGTAGATATGGTCATCAGTGGAGTCGGTACTTCAGGGACCATCACCGGCGTCGGACAAATTCTAAAAGCGAAAAAACCCAGTGTAAAAATGATCGCGGTCGAGCCTACAGAAAGCCCTGTGCTCTCTGGAGGAAAACCGGGTCCTCACAAAATTCAAGGACTCGGTGCGGGATTTATTCCAAGCGTGATGGATCGCTCTGTCGTTGATGGCGTAGAGCAAGTTTCTTCGGAAGAGTCTATGAAAATGGCTCGGGAAGTGATTAAGACCGAAGGCATTCCTGTGGGGATTTCTTCGGGAGCCGCGATTGCCGCAGGTTTAAGACAAGCCTCGCGCGAAGAAAATCGCGGCAAGTGGATCGTTGTGATTATTCCAAGTACAACAGAACGTTATCTTTCTACGTTGCTTGCAGAACAAGAGCGCCAAGAAGCACAAGGTTTGCAAGTAGCGACAGTGGACGAAACTTATTTAAGCAAGGTGAAGTAAGAAAAATGGTTCCTTATATCGTACCAGCGAAAGAAAAAGTCTTACTCAAGATCGGCGACGGAGAGCTTGTCACGCCTCCCGTGGCTCCGTCAGAGTTTGATATCTTCGTATGGAATGTCTATAAGGGACAAAAAGCGCATATTTTTGAAAATGATTTTCGACGTCTTGGAGAAGGAAAGGATTTTATTCTTCTGCAAGAGGCGATTTTAGATCAGCGCATGCCCAAACTTTGGAAAGAGAATTTCTCCTCTTACGAGTGGCATCTTGCGCAGAGCTTTCACTATAAAAAAGATCTTTCAAGCACTGGCGTAGCCATCGGTTCAAGACTTCGCCCGCAAGCGGTGGATTTTATTCGCGCAAAAACGAGAGAATTCTTTTGGCTCACCCCAAAGCTCACACTTTTTAATGAATATGATTTCGCAGGTACGAAAGTTTTATTCGTGTGCACACACGTTTTAAATTTCGTAACATTGGGAGCCTTCACAAATTCCCTTTATGAAATCGCAGAAAAAATTTCTGAATTCAAAGGACCTATAGTTTTGGCCGGAGATTTCAACACTTGGAATTTCAAACGCTACATGATCATGAAAAGTATTTTCAGAGATTTAAATCTAGAACACCTAGATCTCGACGACGACGGCCGAGTGCTTAAGCTGGATCATGTCTTCGTCAGAGGTTTCGACGTGGTTAAGGCCCGAGTGCATCACACAGTTGTAAGCTCCGACCATTTTCCTTTAGAAATAAAACTTAAATTGCAAACAAGTCCGTAGGCTTAGCTGCTTTCTGTAGACTGGATTTTTCAGTGGCAAAATAAATATGACCATGATATTATGACCATAGTCTTTTAAGGAGATCGCTATGGCAAAAAAAATACCTGCCGGAGAGTTTAAGGCTCAATGTCTTATGCTTATGGATCGTGTAAAAAAATACGGACAAGCGGTCACGATTACGAAGCACGGAAAGCCCGTAGCTAAGTTGGTTCCTGCGCAAGACGAAGTTGATGAGACGATCCAAAGCCCCTTTGGAGTTATGGATGGAACAGCGGAAATAAAAGGCGACATAGTTAAGTCTACAGGCGAAAAGTGGAATGCCGATGAAAAGTAGTGTTCTTCTTCTTGATACTCATGCTTGGATTTGGATCGCTACAGGTTTTGAAAAAATGGCCAAGGGATCTTCTCGTAAAATCATCGATAAGGCTTTCCAGGATGGAACTTTGGCGATCTCGGCCATTTCTACATGGGAAATAGCTATGCTTGAAGCTAAAGGGAAGATTGCTTTGACTGAGCCTTGTCTTGATTGGATTCAGCACTCTGTTGAAAAATTAAAACTCGAAATAGTTCCAATTTCGCCTGAGGTCGCGGTTGAATCAACTCGCTTGCCGGGAGGCTTTCATGGGGACCCAGCGGATAGACTCATAGTTGCTACCGCGAGGAAGAATAGATTTACCTTGGTTACTCAGGACGAACTAATATTAAGTTATTCGCAACAAGGGTTGGTTAATTCTTTGAAGTGTTATTGAGTTCCCGCGCCCACTTCCAAAGCTCATCAGGCGACAAACCTGGAGTGCCTTCCAGCTGCCAATAATGCTTCGGCCAAACTTTTTTGTTAAACTTCATTGGATGCGTTGGAACTCCCAAAAGTTTTCCAATCAGCTCCGTGCAGTAAAAAGCATCATCACTCCATGAATACCAGAAATCAAAAGGACGGCCCATGTAGGGTTTTACTTGCGATACATGCACATCCACCGGGATCTCAACAATGTCAGCGACGACGCCACGATGTTGAAGCTCTTCCCAAGAAATAATCGCGACACCTTCACCCGGATAAGCGTTGAGCCACTTGTCACCAATCTCATCAAACTGAATGGCCGTGTGAGAAAATCTTCCGCCGGGTTCGTATTGAACAAGCTCGCCGTTGCGATCATAAAGCTCTAAAAAAGCGATGCGCGATTTTGCAAAAGCCGGGGAGCTTAAAGAGATAAAAAGAAGTGCAAAAGAAAGCCATGTTTTCATACCCCATGGCATACTTTTAAAGGTCTATGAAGGCAAGAAATAGCACAGGGTTATTTTTTAGAAGTCTTCTGCGCAAGCCAAAGGGTAGGAGATTTTACAAGAGTCACGAGTTCTCCTCCTAAAGCCGCTCCAAAGAGCCACAAAAGGCCCGCCTCAAAAGTTACTTCGTGGCTCACAAGAGCTAAGCCGCCCAAAGAGACCAAAGCCAAAGTTGAAATACTTAAAACGCGGGAGCGCAAAATCATCAACCATTCGTCACGTTTTAAAATCACACGCGCCATTAAGAATGAAATCGAAAGATAAAGAGCGCCACAGAAGACGTTACAGAATTGCGGACTGATCTTCATAAAGTAGTGCATGAGTCCGCCGCCATCGAAAAAGAGCTGCACGCCAAACTGCGAACAACTCATCAAAGTGACAAACGAACCTAATAGATGTGCAAAGCCCAACTTCGTTGCGACAGCCCAAGCGGAAGGAAGCTCTTTTTGTAATTGTTCATGAATCTTAGAAAGAACAAAAGAGGAACCAGCAGTCTCTGCCGGATCATTCACAAAAGACTCAAAATCTTTTTTAACGTCTTTCATATTATTCCTCCTTCTGCTTCAGCTTACGAGCCTGAAGTCGGTTGCGCAACAAACGCAAACTGCGACTCACGATTTGACGAATATTGCTTTCCGATTCTTTCAATATTTCTGCAATTTCGTTGTACTCAAGTTCATCCAAATAACGAAGCTTCATCACTTCTTGCTCGCGGGGTTTAAGCTCATTGAGCAAGGCTTGAGCTTCATCCTTCGTCTCTAATATAGGAGCGGCCCCGTCGGTTTGTGACAAGGAATCATCCCACTCGGCAAAGTCCTTAATTTCGCGGTTTCTATAATCTTTAAGCTCACTTCGCGTAATGACGTAAATCCAGGCTAAGGCCGAATGGCGAGGGTCATAGAGATGTTTTTTGCGATGAAGCTGCATAAATACAATCTGCAATAAATCTTCCGCGCGTTCTGTCGGAAGACCGCGGCGGTGGGCATAGCTTAGAATACGACCAGAGTGTCTCAAATAAAGATGGTCCAAGGCCTTATATTCGCCCTCGGACAATTTAATGAGTAACTCTTCGTCTGTTAGTTCTTGCAGATTTTTTTTCATCCGTTTGTCACAACCAAGTTGGCTTCATCCTAATGATAGTTGAAGGCGCGCACAACAAGGAAATGAGAACATGAATAAATTGATACTTGGAATTTTTGTACTATTAAGTGGCGCCGTCACAGCTCACGCACATCCGGTTTCTTTTCAAGGAGCTGTGTCCCTCATGTCTTATAATAAAGAAAAAGAGAACGAAGTTTTACTGACGTACTCTTTTGACCGTCAATGGGCGCTCGGTCTTAATTATTTTAAAATGGAAAATTTTGAATTTACGATTCCGCGAATAAACTTTCTCGCAAAGCGCTGGAACAACGACGATTCGCAGGGAAATATTTATTTAAGTGCAGGCTACGGAAGCGATAGATCTTATGATGAAACTAAGGGAGTCGCGCTGGGTTCCATCGAAGCTGACTGGGAGTCACGCAAGTACTACACCTCTGTTCAGTATAATAAATTTTTCCGTCAGGATTCTGACAAAGCAGATCGCACAGACTATGAACACATTAAAGGACGACTCGGCGTCGCTCCTTACTTAGCAGAATTCAGTGAACTCAATACGTGGCTGATTGTTCAGTTCGATAAAGAAAACGACAAGGCCATAGAAACGACACAATTCATTCGTCTGTTTTACAAGAACGCGATGATTGAACTGGGTGCCACCATCGGCGGCGGTTGGGCTTTTAATTATATGGTTCATTTTTAAGGAGTAACTATGAAAAAACTCATTCTCTCTCTAACGATCCTTTTCGCAACAGCAACCTCTTTCGCAGGAGAAGTTGAAACCGTTGGCGTTAAAGGTATGGTGTGCTCTTTCTGCGCTCAAGGCATCACGAAAAAGTTTAAAGAACAACCTGAAGTTGCCAACGTCGATGTCAGTCTTGAAAACAAATTCGTAAAGCTCACCTACAAAGACGGGCAGAAGATGACTCACGAAAAAATCCAAACTCTTTTGAAAGAAGCAGGATATGAAGCTAGCTTCAACAAATAAGTTTTTTACGTTTCTTACGCTGTTTAGTTCAACGGGCACACTGATCTGCTGCGCTTTGCCTGCGTTACTAGTAAGCCTTGGCATGGGAGCTGTCCTTGCGGGCCTTGCTGGAAATGTCCCGGGACTTATTTGGATTTCCGAAAATAAGCTCACAGTTTTCGTGTTCGCCGGAGTAATGTTGGCATTTAACGGATTTCTTCTTTGGAAAAACCGCAACGCTCCGTGTCCCATTGATCCGGAACTCCGAGATGCCTGTATTTCGGGCAGAAAGTTCTCTTCTCGCGTCTATATTCTATCAGTTCTTGTTTTCCTCATCGGATTTTTCTTCGCGTTCATCGCTCCTAAAATCTTTTAATGCGGCGCACTTCGATTGAAGTGCCTCGTACTCCAGATTGACTAATTGCAATGAAGACGGGTATCTCTAAGCCTTCGTAATTTAAACGAGAAATCAAACATGGAGTGCAACAATGTTTAGTGAATCTTTGCTAATTTCTCCGGCGATTGCTGGGGTGGTTGGTTTGATCGTTGCTTTGGCTTTGTACCTTCGCGTGAAGGCGCAACCATCTGGTAACGAGACAATGAATCGCATCGCGGGCTACGTTCGTGAAGGCGCAATGGCTTTCCTTGTGCGTGAGTACAAGGTTTTGACTGTCTACGCAATCGTCGTAGGCTTGGCTCTTTGGTACGCTCTAGGCGGAATCGCAGCGGGATCTTTCATCCTCGGCGCATTCTTGTCTTTGCTAGCGGGCTTCTTCGGTATGAAAGCCGCTACATATGCAAACGTTCGTACATCTCAAGCAGCAACGACTGGTTCTAAAGCAGCGGCTTTGCTTGTCGCTCTTGATGGTGGAGCTGTGATGGGTTTGTCCGTTGCAGGTCTTGGCTTGATCGGTCTTGGCGCGCTTTACATGTGCTTCAAAGGCACTGAGCACGTTGGAACTATTCTTCACTCCTTCGCAGTGGGTGCTTCTTCTATCGCTCTTTTCGCTCGTATCGGTGGTGGTATCTATACTAAAGCCGCTGACGTTGGTGCGGATATCGCGGGTAAAGTTGTAGAGAACATTCCTGAAGACGATCCACGCAATCCAGGCGTTATCGCAGATAACGTAGGTGATAACGTGGGTGACGTTGCAGGTATGGGCGCAGACATTTATGAATCCATGGTTGCAGCGATCGTTTCTGCAATGGCGATTGCTTTGACAATCCCAGCAGAGAAATTGACTTCACTAGTAACTGGTGGAGACGCAGAAGCAGCTCGCACAGCGGGTGTCACTTTGCCATTGTTGCTTTCAACTTTGGGTCTTGTGATCTCTATCATCGTGATCTTCGCAGCTCGTGTTTTCAAAAACGGAAAACCTGCGACAGTTCTTCGTAACGCTTTGATCGTTCCACCGATTCTTTTGACAATCGCGTCTTTCATCGTGATGCCAATGTTCGGTATCAGCCAATCTGTGACTGTTGCTTTGGCAGCGGGTGCATTTGGTGGAGCATTGATCGGTCTTATCACTGAGTACTACACAGCGGCTCGTCCAATCCGTCTTGTTGCTGAAGCAGCATTGACTGGTGCGGGTACTGGTGTGATCCGTGGTTTGGCAGTAGGTATGGAATCAACGGCAATCCCAATGATCATCGTTGTTGCTGCAGCTTATATTGCAGACCAAGCTTTGGGTCTTTACGGTATTGCTATTGCTGCCGTTGGTATGTTGGCAGGTACTGCAGTTGTTATGACTGTAGATGCTTACGGTCCAATCGCTGACAACGCGGGTGGTATCTCTGAAATGTCAGGTCTTGGTAAAAACGTTCGTGACATCACTGACGAACTAGATGCCGTTGGTAACACAACAGCAGCTATCGGTAAGGGTTTTGCGATCGGTTCTGCGATCTTGACTGTTCTTGCTCTCTTCTCTGCATTCAACATGGAAGTAAACCATGTTCGTACGCAAGCAGGTTTGGCAGCAATGTCTTTGGATCTAACTTCTTCTGGCGTTTTGATCGGTATCTTGATCGGTTCGATCCTTCCGTTCCTAGTTGGTTCAACAACTATGACTGCAGTTGGTAAAGCGGCTCAAAAAATCGTTGTTGAAATCGCTCGTCAATTCAAAGAAATCCCAGGTCTTCGTGAGGGTAAAGCGGAACCACAACCAGCTAAGATCGTAGACATCGCAACTCAAGCGGCTTTGTTTGAAATGATCTTGCCAGGTATGATCGCTATCCTTGCTCCAGTAGCAGTTGGCTTCATCTTGGGCCCTCAAGCTCTTGCAGGTCTTCTTGCTGGTGGTTTGGCTGTTGGTGCGACATTGTCTCTTTACATGGCGAATGCCGGTGGAGCATGGGACAACGCTAAGAAATTCATCGAAAAAGGTGGATTGCCAGGTCATCCAAAAGGTTCTGACGCTCACAAAGCAGCTGTCGTTGGTGACACTGTCGGTGACCCGTTCAAAGATACTTCAGGTCCTGGTATCGCGATCTTGATCAAAGTTATGTCTGTCGTATCTTTGTTGATCGCTCAGTTGATCGCGACTATTTAGTCCGTCAGCGAACCAAACATAATAAAACCCATAGCCTCGGCTATGGGTTTTTTATTTTTTACTCTCTTAACTTGGTATTCCTTCAACATCTGTAATAAACAAGACCAAGACGAGAGACCAAAGTGTTTAATTCTCTATGACAAGTCACACTCATGTATCTTTAAATGACTTCATGAGAAGAACACATCAGGCACTTTCAGGAATATTTTTTTCTCTTATTCTAACTTCATGCGGAGACCTTTCTTACAGTCTCTCTCCTTCTGAACAAATCTGGATTCCTGAAGAGATGTACTACCAAACAGACGGCACGTGCGAAAATGGGGATTTGGTTTTCAAAGTTCTTCAAGCATCGGGCATTATGCTTTGGACGGACCCGCAAAATGTTCTAGTAGGGCAGTCCGAACTTTATCTCAATAAAAACGGCACTTACGATGTTCGTTATCGCGAGTTTGCAAATACAGACGCTACGACAGTATTTGATACGGAGTTTTCAGGCAGCTACCAAGTTGATTCAGCAACGGGCGAAATTTCATTTGAAAATTTAGGATCAGGCCATGTGATTACAAGACAAGGTCGATACTATTTGGACTTCACATATTCCGTGAATATCAACTCAACAAACTTAAGCGGAAAGAGAATCCGCTTTCGCTTAAGGGATGCTCTTCGCGGTTTCAATACCGATAGATCTCAGTACTGCAATTATTAACTAACCCTTCGCTGTTAAAACCCAAATACCCACAAGAATGAACAACGTTCCAGAAACGTATTTCATGATTTGTGGATTCAGCAGAGTTCCCAAGAAGCGACCAAAGATAACACCTAACGCACCCGCTAGACCCAATGCCAAAACAACGGCAATCATCACTGTTAAAGTCGATTTAGACTGTGAAGAAGCAGCGAGAGCTGCAAACTGTGTCTTGTCTCCCATCTCTGCTAAAAAAATAGTGATAAAAGTGCTCGCAAAAATCTTCCAATCCATACGCGGTCCTTTAGAATAGTACTGTCAATTGAATGTCTATTGATAAAGTTTGCGACGAAGGAAGGCAAATTGAAAAGTCGATTTATTGCCGCCATGGATCTTTTGCAAGAAGAGGCCTCGCGAGGGGATCTCACTTTGCACCGGATTTTTCAGCTCCTCGGAGAAGAGGGGCACGCCATGCTTATGCTTTTCCTTTGTCTGCCATTCATGCAGCCGATTCCGATTCCAGGACTCTCCACCCCGCTAGGGCTTCTGGTGGCTATCGTGGCGTTTTTTCTGTATCTCAATCGCCCGCCATGGCTTCCCAAGAAATTTGAAAATCTCAAGATTTCATCTGAAGTTCTTTTAAAGATTTCTGAAGTGGCAGAGAAGATCTGGAAACATGCTTCCAAAATAATAAAACAGCGCATGATTTTCCTGCACGACCATTGGTTCTTTCGTATTTTGAATCTGATCGTGGTCGTGGTGAATGCATTCCTTTTAGCGTTGCCGTTACCTATACCTTTTTCCAATACTGTTCCTGTGATTGCTATAGTTTTAAGTGCTATTGGCTATATGGAAAAGGACGGAGTTTTTATCCTTTTTAGCTACCTCTGGTGTCTTATAGTTGCGTCCTTCTTTGCAACTTTAACCATGGGAGCGATTCACCTTACATAAACTTAGGTCCGGCGGCGGACGCCGGCAGAGCTGGAACGCCGAAGGGCGTGTAAGCTGAAGCAGGACCTCGAGGACTTTGTTTCTTAAAAAAATCTATGACTACAATAAAGTCTCCTAGGAGGAAAACAACATGGGAAGACTGATTGTAGTTTGTGCGTTGGTTTTAGGTTTTGGTTCCTTGTCGATGGCTCACGAAGAGGGGCCATGCGCGAAAGATCGTGAGACATTGTGTGCCGGTGTTGAGCATGGCGGTGGCGCCATTGCGAAATGCATGAAAGAAAACAAAGACAAAGTGTCTGGCGAATGTAAAGCCCACATGGACAAAATGAAAGGGCACATGAAGGAAATGAAAGAAGCTTGTCATGACGACGTAGAAAAATTCTGCGGTGAAGTGCAACCAGGAAAAGGTCGCATCATGAAATGCATGAAAGAACATAAAGAAGAACTTTCTGCTTCATGCAAAGAAGAAGTGGCAAGCGCAAAAGAAATGCGCAAGAAAGCTAGAAAAGGACACTGATCGTTTTCATGAGAGAAAAGAGTTTACGCTTAAGTCTATTTGACGCCTTTCTTTGCTCTCTCATGATTGGAGCCGGCGAGACCTACTTGCCGGCTTATTCTTTATCTATCGGCATGGGGGAGATCTTTGCAGGAGTTCTATCGACCCTTCCGATTGTGAGCGGCGCCTTCTTACAACTTCTCACTCCGCGCGGCTTACAAAGAGTGCAATCTCACAAGCATTGGGTTGTCGCTTCGACAACTCTTCAAGCATTGACCTTTATTCCGCTAATTTATTTTTCAGCTACGCGTGCTCCCAATTTTTGGACTTTGTTTTTTATTTTAACTTTGTACTGGGGATCGGGGTTTGCGGCAGGTCCTGCATGGAATTACTGGATGGGCCGCTTGGTGCAAGTCGAAGAGGGGAACCGTTACTTTTCCAAGCGCTCGCGAGTTTCGCAATTTGGTATTTTAATCGGTCTTATCGGTGGAGGTGTGGCCCTTCACAATAAAGTGGAAATCGGACCTTTCTCGTCTGTTTTCACGATGCTTTTTATTTTTGCTTTCGGCTGCCGGTTGATTTCTTCATTTATTTTATCGTCGCAGTATTTTGATCCCAAGTGGACTCGTGAACCGAAGCTTGGCTTCAGAGCTTCGTGGAAAGTGTTTTGGGCGAATACTTCAAAACGCCAATTTTTCTTTTTCTTAGCGCCATTTCAGGCGGCCGTGTTTGTTTCTTCTCCCTTTGTGACGCCTTATATGCTGGCGCAAGTGAAGATGGACTATGGCACTTACATGACAGCAATTGGAATTCTTTTCGTCGGAAAAATCTTAGCGCTAAGTCTGATTGATCGCTTCCGCGGGAATGCTTCGGGATTTAGTTTATTAGTGCTGGGTGCTGGCGCCATTGTTCCACTTCCGGCCATGTGGGCTGTTAGCAGCAATTCGGTTTTTATTTTTGCTTTGCAGTTCGTAAGTGGTTTTGCCTGGGCGTTTGTGGAAGTCGGTCTTTCTTTGATCTTCTTTAAAGATTTAAAACAAGAAGAAAAAGTTCCTGTTTTAACGGTTTACAATCTTCTGAATTCTTTGGCGATCATTCTAGGAACTTATATCGGCGGTAAATTCTTGTGGTTCTTCGGAGAAAAAATCACAAGTTACTACATGGTCTTTATCTTAGGATCAGTTGCGAGATTTGCAGGGTTCTTGCCTTTGTATCTTTACGTAAAAACACAGCTCGTGGGAACTCTTTCGGAGACTTCTACGCAAGAGACGGAAAAAGCGTCTTAAACTTTCGATGAATGTCTTTATCTGAATAAGGATCGTCTTGATTCTGCAGATCCTCTTCACTGTATCCAGAAAAAATCTTTTCTACAGCAACGTGCGTGTCATTTAAAGAAAACACGGCTCGCCAAGTGCGATAGGCAATGACGAAACCATCACCCTCAGCCTTAACGCGTTTCTTCTTTGAATTTTTCGGTTCATATTCTAACTGATGCTGCAAAAAACTTTTAAGTTGAGAAACGCCCAAAGATTCCAAGAAATCCAATTGCTCAAGAGCTTTTTCAGAAAAACTCACAGAGTGCTTGGTTGAGTCTTGCAACCAAAGAGGTTCCACACCTGGAAACGAATCCGCATAAGCCACATAAGGCTTAATATCTAAAATCGGACTGCCATCTAGAAGATCGGCTCCGGCCACATGGATTTTTAATTTTTCAATACGCAGAACCTTCACACAACTCATACCAATAGAGTTGGGACGGTAGGGGGAGCGAGTCGCAAATACACCGATCTTGGTGTCACGTCCGCGCGGAGGCAGCACCATAGGATTCCAATGCGGATTATGATGGAAACTAAATATCACCCAAATGCGTTCGCAACCATCAAGCCCCGTAAGAGCCTGTTCAAAGTTGTGACCCGCTTCAAGTTCAATAAGGCCTTCAGAATGAAACTCGTCAGGCTGTCTTCCAGCTTCATAGGGTTGCACTTGATTGCTATGAAAAAAACCAATAGGTGCGAAAGTTATTTCTTTTGGCGCCATTGTCGCATCCATTCAAATCCAGCAATCGCGGCGGTCACACCCACATTCAAAGAGTTCTTGCGCCCCCGCAAAGGCACAATACGAACTTCATCAATCACTTTTAAAATTTCAGGATCAAGGCCAAAGCGCTCATTGCCTAAAACAAAAGCCGTGGCTTCCGTTTCAAAAGGCTCATAAAGATCCACAGCACTTGCCGCAGTCTCAAGCGCAACAATGCGGTATCCTTCATCCTTAAGCTCTTCAAGACATTCTAAAAGCTTCGGAGCTTCTTCCCAGGAAAGATACTCCTGTGTTCCCATGGCGGTCTTTTCAACTTTCCACTGAGTGGGATTAGGAGTGTAACCGCAAAGATAAATTTTCTCAGCACCCAGGCATTCTGCTGTTCTAAAAATAGAGCCAACGTTAAATGCGGAGCGGATATTATCTAAAACAAAAACCAACGGAAGACGCTCTTCCGCCGTTTCGTTTTTATCATTTTCAATAATCAGAAAATCATCATCTTGCAGATTTTTATGAAGAAGACGTTCAAAAGGAATCGCAAAGCTTACAAAATGTTTCAGCGTCATCTCGGGAGTCAGATGTTTTTCCAACTCCGCAAGACGAGACACATCAGGATTTTCAAAATTTTTAAGATCTTTGATTTTATCTTTTAGACTTTGTAGGGCAGGAGACGAAAAATCACTCGACTTTTCAAGCTCTAAAAAGAGCCTATGAATTTCTTCAAGCGATTTTTTCTCCTGCGGTGAAAGACTCATTACTTCACTCGTTGGCCGACTTGAGCCCCTTCGTCTGCAGAAAGAACAAACAAATCACTGCCGCCAGAGCCCGCTGCCAAGATCATACCTTCAGACATTCCGAATTTCATTTTGCGCGGTTTTAAATTCACGCAAACCAAAACTTTACGTCCTAAAAGCTGTTCAGGCGTATAAGCCGCCTTGATACCAGAAATGATCTGACGAATTTCGCCTTGGCCAATATCGACTTTCAAACGAAGAAGTTTATCTGCTTCTTTGATTTCTTCAGCTTCGACAACTTGACCAATACGCAAATCGACTTTTTCAAAATCAGGGAATTCAATTTCAGCAGGCTTATCGGAAGTAGCTGCTGTCTTTGGAGCTGCTCCAGCCTGCGCGCTCTTCGGCGCTCCGGCACTGCCCGCAAGTGCGGCCTTAGCTGCTTGAATCTCTTCGTTGATCTTACGACTTTCTTCAACCATCGCTTTGACTTTGTCAGCCTCTACGCGAGTGGCAAGATGTTCGTAGTCGTTGATAGGACGATTCTTAAGAACCGTTTGAATATCAGACCACTGATAATCTTTTTCACCCAAAAGTTTTGACACTTTCTCTGTATAGAAAGGCAGAACTGGCTTCAAATAAATCGCAAGCAGTCTAAACATATTCAAAGTCGTTGTGATAACTTGCTTAGTGCCTGCAGGATCAGACTCCAATGTTTTCCATGGAGCCTTTTCATCAAAGTATTTATTTGCATCATCAGCCAAAGAGCGAATCTCATTGATCGCTTTCGCAAAATCACGAGCTTCATAGTGAGCAGTAATGCTTTCCGCCGTTTTCTGACCGTGAGCAATCAGTTTTGCACCTTCTGCATCAGGCTCACTCATCATGCCGTCCATTTTCTTCTTAAGCATTTGGCCGCCACGAGAACCCAAGTTTGTGATCTTACCCACAAGCTCGGAATTTACGCGATTCACGAAATCCTCAAGATTCAAATCGATATCATCCACAGAGCTATTCAGTTTCGTTGAATAGTAGTAGCGCAGATATTCAGGATTGAGGTGATTTAAATAAGTACGAGCCGCGATGAATGTCCCTTTAGACTTAGACATCTTCTCGCCATTCACCATCAAGTGACCGTGAACGAACACTTGATTCGGAGATCTGAAGTCCGCCGCTTTTAAGAAAGCAGGCCAAAAGATCGTATGGAAGCGCGCAATATCTTTACCGATAAAGTGATAAACTTCACGGCTAGGGTCTTGCCATACGTCTTTCAAGGACTTGCCATTCTTTTTTGCCCACTGTTCAGTCGTGGACATATATCCCATCGGAGCATCCACCCAAACATAGAAGAATTTTTTATTGTTTGTGCCTGGAATCGCAAAGCCAAAGTAAGGCTCATCACGAGAGATATCCAAATCATGAAGATCTTCGTTAAACCACTCCAGCATCTTCTTGGAAATTTCAGAAGAACAATGCTGAGGAATCCACTCTTCAAGATATTTTTTAAAGTCATTCAGTTTAAAGAAAATACTCTCACTGTCTTTAAGAACCGGAGTTGTTCCGCACAAAGAACAGTGAACGTCTTTCATATCACTGGGTGAATAAGTCGAACCGCACACGTCACAAGAGTCGCCATACTGTTCTTTCGCTCCACACTTAGGGCACGTGCCTTTCACAAAACGATCAGGAAGGAACATTTTGTCGTGGTTACAGTAAAGCTGCTGAATTTTTTGTGTGCGTGTATGGCCGCCTTCTACCATTTTTTGATAGAAGAATTCACAAAGAGCTTTGTTCTCTTGCGAGTTCGTAGAGCCGTACAAAGAAAACTCAACTTGGAAATCCGCAAAATCCTTTGTGTGCTCCTCATAGCTTTTTGCGATCAAAGCTTCTGGAGTAATACCCATCTCACGAGCTTTCACCATGATCGGTGTTCCATGCGTGTCATCAGCACAGATGTATGTGCACTCATGGCCTCTCATGCGTTGAAAGCGTGCCCAAAAGTCAGCTTGAAGATATTCCACCAAGTGACCCAAATGGATGTATCCATTGGCGTAGGGGAGAGCACAAGTCATGAGGATTTTACGGTTTTGATTCATCTTTGCGGGACCTTTCAGTTTAGCGCCATTCCACCAGACCAGAGTCAAAGTGGTACATAGCCTTCACTATCTTTACATCACCCGAACCTACAGCGTCACGCAGGATTGCAGAGCGTTCTAGGAGATCTTTCGCCACGCCATCTACGTTACTCCAAGTTTCCTCTAAAAGCCCTTGGGACGGAGTCGAGTTCGCATATTTTTGCACGCGAGGTTTAATATCATTCACAAGACCTTCAAGCGCAGGACTTCCCAAGGAAGATCCCTTTAAGGACGCCAGGGCGGCATTTACAGCGCCACAAGACTCATGGCCCATCACAACAACCAAGTTAGAACCCAAGTGAGCCACTGCGTATTCGATGCTGCCAATCACATTGTCATCCAAAGATTCACCAGCAGTTCTAATAACAAAAACTTCGCCCAATTTTTGGTCAAAAACGATTTCCGGTGGAACGCGAGAGTCACTGCAAGACAAAATCACAGAGTGAGGTTTTTGTCCTGCTGCCAAAGGAAGACGATCTTTGGAAGAAGCCCCATCATTACGGAAGAACCCTTTCACATAACGAGTGTTGCCGTTTTTTAACCAGCCTTGAGCTTTTTCTGCAGGAACAGGGCCAGCTTCACGAACTGATTTTTCAGCACCGTGGGATGTTTGAATATGTTGAGCGGCAGCGGCCACAGCTTCTTTCATTTCAGTTGCTTGGCTTTGTGCCTCGGCCTCAGTATCCTCAGGGGTGATGCGAGTGATTTCTTTAGGACCGTTTGTCGTTGCCTGACCAGGAGCTTCTTTCGATTTTCCTTGCTGATCCTTTAAAAGAACTTTCGTGTCATCTTGAGTTGGCGTGCGGTGTCTTTGCATGGACGAGCAGCCAGCCAGTGAAACGATAACAAAACACATTGTGAAAAGTTTTAACATTTGATCCTCCCTGATGCTGTTCTTTATTCTCAGGACCTCCATCGAGGGACGTCAAATTAAAAACAAAAAAACTTTTACCCCTATTGGGGTGCAACTAAGATAGAAAAATCAATTGAGGAGTTACCAATGCCTGTTTCAATTTTATCCCCCTCTGAAATCCAAGCCAAACTTCAAGAGCGCTCGTATCCGGCGCAAAAGTCTTATTTAGCGATGTACAGCACTTGGTGGGGAGGAATTGTAACGGACCCGGGGTTCATGATGGTTCCCATTGATGATCATCTTGTGCACCGCGGGGACGGCGTCTTTGAAGCAATTAAGGTCGTTGATGGCAGTGCTTTTCTTTTGCAAGAACACCTTGAGCGCTTGCAAAGTTCGGCGTCGCAATTGGGAATCGCGCTTCCGATGTCCCTTAGTGAAATCAAAGACGTGATCGCAAAGACAACCATTGCCACAGGGGCCAGAAACGCCATCTTGCGTCTGTATATTTCCCGTGGTCCCGGTGGTTTCACGACGAATCCCTATGATTCCATCGCGTCGCAACTTTATTTGGTTGTGACATCTTATGCGCCGATCTCAGAAGAAAAATACCAAAACGGTGTCAAAGTCGGAAAAAGCAAGGTTGCACCGAAAGAGCCGTGGTTTGCAACGATCAAAAGCTGCAATTACCTTCCGAACGTGATGATGAAAAAAGAAAGTGTGGATCGCAAAATTGACTTCACCATCGGCATTGATCCTCAAGGATTCCTCACTGAGGGCAGCACTGAAAATATCGTGCTGGTAGATAAAAATAAAAATCTTCTTCGCCCGAAACTGCGTCAAATTCTTAAAGGCACAACGATGATGCGCAGTTTTGAACTAGCCGGTGCTCTTTTAGATGAAGGCCTTCTTTCTTCTATTCAAGAAAAAGACATTTCAGAAAAAGATCTTCTAGAAGCCCGTGAAGTGATGATGATCGGGACGACGCTGGATGTATTGCCTGTGACTGAGTACGAAGGCACAAAAATCGGTGAGGGGAAGCAAGGTGAAGTTTCGGCAAAACTTTTAAAACTTCTTCGCGAAGATATTAAAAAGGGGCCGAAATCGACCCCTCTCTACGTTTAAATTTCCAACTGAATTTTATCCAAAAGCTCCGGATCGCTCAACACAGCTTCGCCACCCTTGGCGATGGCTGTGAGAGGGCTTTCCGCGATTCTCACAGGCAAGCGCACTTCATTTTGAATTCGCAAATCAAAATCGCGAATCAAAGCGCCACCTCCGGCAAGAACAACTCCTCTTTCGATAATGTCAGAAACAAGTTCTGGTGGAGTGTGCTCCAAAGCTCTGTGAATCGCATTGATAACCTCTTGAATACAACCATTCATAGCAAGTCCCACATCTTCAGAACTGGCTTCAATAGTTTTATTCATTCCTGTGTCGGCATCACGTCCTGAGATCGTTGCGGTACGAATATCTTTTTTGGGAACTGCAGTTCCAATGGAAACTTTTAAATACTCCGCCGTCGTTTCAGAAATAATGAGCTTTTTATAGCGACGGAAGTAATCAATAATCGCATCGTCAATTTTGTGTCCACCGACTCGAGCTGCTTCACAATATACGATGTCAGCTAAGGCGATCACAGCGACTTCTGTTGTGCCACCACCGATGTCGATAATCATGTTACCTTCTGCTGAACGAATATTTAGACCCGAGCCAATAGCTGCTGCCATCGGTTCATCAATTAAGAAAACTTCTTTTGCGCCCGCAGCTTTACAAGATTGAATAACGGCTTTTTTCTCAACTTCAGTCACGCCATAAGGCAAAGAGACCACAACGCGTGGGCGAGAAAACGCAGACTTCACTCCCGGCTGACTTAAGAAATGCTGAAGCATCACTTCCGATGTTTCAAAATCTGCAATCACGCCATCACGAATAGGCTTTTGTGCAAAAATACTCCCGGGATTGTTTGCCAATTTTTCTTTGGCGTCGTTTCCGACAGCAATCACTCTTTTTTTGCCAGGACTTGTCTGTTGGTAGGCGATCAAAGACGGTTCGTTGAGAACAATCCCTTTTCCGCGAGCCGCAATCAAAGTGTTCGCAGTGCCAAGATCCACATAAAGATCCGCTGCTGTTCCGGCGTCGTCCTTAAAGAACCATGATAGCATATTATTTCCCAAATCCTTTTTGGCTTTCAAAAGGGAATGTAGCAAAGATTGAGATGTAAGAGTAAGACTTATTCAAATCAAGTCCCACTTCTCCGCCCAATGTGACTTGATTCCAGTCGGCATAGTGAAACTCACTGCCAACAGTCAAATTCGACGCCACGGTATTTTCCTCTTTTGTGTTGAGGAATGTAAACGGCACTGCCAAATAAGGAACGGCCAAGCCGTACTCTGTATCAAATTTTTTGCTTACAAGCGGCGCCACTTGCAATTGCAGTAGGTTTTCATCTTCATCGCGCGCAAGTCCCGCACCAACACGAAGACCCATCGCGGGCTGGTTCTCAACATCTGGAAACGGCATCCACTTAGCACTTACAAAAGCGTTGAAGTCCACAGCTCCGGCACCCATCGTGATGCGGGCACTTGTTGCATCATTGATGTGTGTATCAAAGAAAACGTCAAAGTTTGCGCCGCCACCTTTGTTCATCAAAAGTTGCGGTTCAACTCCCACTTGATACATGCCTGCAGGAACAATTTCGCCAGATTCAGCGATGCTCAAATAAGCATGGGCAGAGGAGCTTAAAAAAAGACCTAAAACGAAGTATTTAGCAAATTTCATGAATAAAAACCTTTCGACTCAAAAATGGTATCGAGTCGCGAATCATTTGACAAGACCTTGATCCAAAGAGAATCTTGAAAGTGTGACGAAACTGCCAATATCCGTTGTGATCATCACCCTTAATGAAGAAGCTCATATCGAGCGTTGCATCCGTTCGGCCGCCTTCGCTGACGATGTTGTTGTTGTTGATAGCTTTTCGACGGATCGCACCGTTGAAATCGCTGAAAGCTGCGGCGCTCGGGTTTTTAAGGAAAAATGGAGAGGTTTCGGTCCGCAAAAAGCCTTCGCGACCGAACAAGCAAAACATCCTTGGGTTTTGGCTTTGGATGCCGACGAGGCTTTAAGTCCCGAGCTTTGCGCAGAAATAGTTGAGAGCTTTTCCGATTTAGATCCCGAAGCGGGCTATCTTTTTCCGCGAAAGTCCTATCACTTAGGTCGTTGGATTGAGCACGGTGGATGGTATCCTGACTATCAACTCAGACTTTATAATAAAACTAAATCGCAGTGGAATTCCGCAGCTTTACATGAAAAAGTGGAAGTAAAGAAAACACTTAAAATGAAGCGCGATCTCCTACATTGGGTGTTTGATAATCTGAGCGATCAGGTAGTGACAAACGACCGTTACTCCACCTTGGGAGCTAAGCAGTTGGCCGAAGAGGGAAAGACGTTTTCCTATTTCAAGATGATCTTTAAGCCGTTTGGAAAATTCGTTGAAACGTATTTTGTAAAATGCGGATTTTTAGATGGCCTTCCCGGTTTTATTATTTCTATGGGAGCGGCGTATTCGTTGTTCCTTAAATTTGCCAAGCTTTGGGAGATCGAACGTGCGAAAAAGTCCTCTGGTTAAAGCATTTCTTTTATTTGTTCCGTTCATTCTCTCAGTGAAAGTTTCAGCTGAAGCTCCCAAGTATCCTGCTTTGCGTGAATGGCAAGGGCAGGTGTGGTTGACGGGGAAAGATGGCAAAAGACTTCAAGTAAAGTCTAAACAAGTCTTGCGCGAAAAAGCTCTTCTAGAAACATCAGCTTCGGGCTCTGTAAAAATACAATTGGATGAAAAGCGCAGTTTTACTTTGTTGGGGTCGGGTGAAGTTTCAATGCCCGTGATTTCTTGGGAAAGTGGAGAAGCTCCGGTTGTCATTTTAAAATCTGGCGATATTTATTGGGAGCAAAATCCGAAAGAAAAAGGTCCTTTCAACGTGGCCTTACGCTCGGATCTTTTTGAGTTTCTCGCTCCTCCCGGAAAATACATTCTTTCCATCAATCCCGGAAAAGCTTTTTCAAGCGTGAAAATGCTCGATGGCTCTATGGAATTTTCTGCTCTTAACGGCGAAGAATCCGTGGTCGTAAAGTCCGGTCAGCAAGTCGCTTTTCAAGGAGTTCTTGAGGGTGGTGAGATTGCTTACGACGTTCTTTTAAAAGGTAAGAAAATCCCCAAAGGACATCTGACGGCGGTCACTGCGGTTGATGCCAAGGACATGAGTCGTGCTGCGGATGCAGAAAAAAGACGTCTGAAAGATTTGGCTCGTCAGCAGGAAAAAAGCAAAGCTGCTTTGGCTCAGCTAAAGCGCGACGGTGTGATTTGCACAAATCCTCCGGGTAAATTTAACGAGTGCTCATGGGTCTGCACGAATAATCCTAAAAAAGAGAAAAAGGCGTGTTTGGTATCGGCGGGGGCGACTTGTGAGCGTCAACGCTGTAACGCGAATGGCGATTGGGCGGAAAAGACGCTGTTGGATGCTGAAAAAGCCAGCAGTATTTGTAAGGCGCAACCCGTCGTAGCTCCCTGTGATTACTAAGAATTTTCAATTTTACGATAAATTGGGTTAAATTCCCTCTTGCACTTTTATCCCCAAAGCCCTATAACTGGTCTTCCTTTGTGGTGGGTATAGCTCAGTTGGTAGAGCATCGGATTGTGATTCCGAGTGTCGCGGGTTCAAGCCCCGTTACTCACCCCAATTTTCTTCTCTTTTTATCCCTGAATAATCTAAGTAACCGAAATCATTAACGAGTCTCGTTGCGCGTTTAATTTCGTTTAAAAATTCGTGCAACACAAAACAACACAATGAAACACAGCGCTTGGTGCAACTAAGGTACAAATTTAGGTGTAACCAGGTGTAACTAATTTAACCCGGAAGGCTGGGGCTTATTCATCCAACTTTTTTTGAATCGTCCCTAAACGCGGACGCGACAGGGCTTTAAGCCTCTGTTTTCGTCATGCTTTGGGGACTTCGATCCCTGTTTAGGGATTGTTGTCAAAGAACCTCTCTTTTTCTTGAAGAATGGGGTTTGGATGAAATTGAACAAAACTCTCACATCACTTTGTAAATCAAAGGGGCTGACTCTTGCTGAGTTATCTCGTCGCACGGCTATTCCCAAACAGACTCTGCATAATTGGACGATCGGACGTCGTTCGATCAATCCTGATCAACTGAAGAAAGTGTCGCAGGTGCTCGAAGTCTCCGTTCATTATTTGTTGTACGGGGAGAATGATCCGTTTGAGGCGCCGTCTGAAGTAATCTTGCGTGAGATCTTTTCTGGTGATGTGCGTGTGACTTTGCATCGTATTGAACGAAAGGGCCGAAGATGAAGCATTGGATTTTTCCATTGGTTTTGGGATTTGCATTAACGTCTCATGCGGAAATCACGAATGATCAACGCGTTGAAAAGCTTCAGAAGGGCGTTGAGCAAGGCAATGTCGAATGGGTGCGTGAAGCCTTTGCTGGATTGAAAGATCCGTTTAAAAAGGCTCGTGGACTTTTTGGTGGCGAGTCGGGTGTGTTTGCTGAATATAGCAGTGAATACTTTTTGGATAAGGCGTTCATCGCGCATCCCTGTAAGGATGAGATCGCGCTGATACTTCTTCAGAGCGGCGCCGTCATGCAAACTTACGAGTTGTTCAAGAAGGCGTCTGAAAGTGGTTGTCCTAAATCCGTTCAATATCTCATCGATACGAAAGACTCTGCGTTGACGGCTCAAAGTGCAATGGACTTTTTCAAGTTTTATGGGAAGAAGGTTGGGCAAGTCATTCGCGATAAAGAGCAGGGCTTAGTTGGCGCCGAAGATGCATTGGATACGTGGGACCCGATTCAGATGTCGTTTGAAAAGTTTGTGATGGAAAAGTGTCCTGATCGTACGAAGACTTCCAAAGAGTGTTTGGCTCGTGCCGCGTTCGATGAGACGGCTTCTAACGTGTCTACTCGGGCCGAGGCTGCGAAGAAAAACATCGCTAAGCAAGAAGCTGAAGATAAGTATTTGGGCTCGCCCGAGGGCATTGCTGCGCAAATCTGTGAGATTGATGAAAGTATCGCTGAGGCTAAGGCTAAGATCGACCGGCAGCGGAAGATCGGTAAGGTTTCGGGAACGGTTGATATGAGTGTTTTAAACCTTGCCGGTGCTAGGATTGTTGATCTTGAAGAGCAGCGAAAGGAATTGATAGCTGAACTTAGGAAGATAACCGGAAAAGCATTTAAAGAAGCTTCATGTAAATGAATTCATGGGGCGATTTAGATAGTCTAAATCGCCCGCGGTAGCTATTTTTTTAACTTTTTTCTTACAACTTCACGAAGGCTGTCCTTCCATCCCTCTTTGTGGACAATTCTTTCAAAGTCTTCAGTGGCACTCTTCATCAGATCGATACGACTCATTTTTGAAAGAGTCTCCCAGGATTCGCCCATCACATAGGCCGCGTTTCCATAGTCGAGATTTTCGAATACAACCACATCATCTGAAAACTTAGCTCCAAAATAGTGGCGAAACCCATTGCGACCTCTTAGGTAGGCGGTTGGTTGAAGCTTGCTTAGTGTTTCATACCGGTCAGCAATTTTCTTTTGAAGGAGATCCGGATGTTTTGAGCGGGCTCCTGACATAAGTTTCTGCAAAACTTCTTCTTTGTTTCCTGGGGGCAAAATTTCCCAATCTACATAGAGTGTATTTGCAAATTCCTCATTGGATGTAGTTGATGCCCAGAGATCCGCATGGCCGACGTTTTCTTGCAACAAGTTGAGGCAAAAAAGAAGATCTCTTTTAAAAACGGGACTGTTTTTCAAGAGAAGGAATTCAACTACACATTTAACAACTACGAAAGGTTCGGTGTCGGTGCCGTTTCGTAAAATTTCGAAAGAAATTTCAGCTTCTTTAGGGGCAATTTGATCTCTTTGATAGACCTCTCTCATTTGACCAACCCAATGTGAACCTTTGCTCCAGTCCCCCCATGACGGAGCATAAAACCCAAACTCCTTCAGTTCTTTAGGAAGATCTTTTCGGATGATCTCTTTACCGTGAAGGTTGACCTTCGAAGCTCTTCCATTTTCTTCGGGAGGGATCACACTTTGAGGAATATTGAAGTCGCCGCCACGATAGTCGATTCCTACGTGTGCGAACTTTCCAGTTGTTGCTTCCGTAGCAGTGATTTTAAGGGTACACGCAACGATAAGTCCGTTTTCTTGGATTTCCTCAATGCGGTTTGTGATTTTGCCGGGAACCTTGCGCCATCCGGACTTCCATTTCTTTCTAGCCATACGTACTCCATATTTTGCGGGCGAAATTGCCCTTCAACATATAAATGCCCCGCTTTGAGACAGTTCGGACATTGCCTCGCGTTTTTTCTAAAAAAAATGCCATCTTTGCCGAATAGAAACAGAAGTCTATTTATGGAGGGGTATGGGCAAATTGGATGAATACGCTAGCCCAGAGGAGTTTTCTTTGGCTTTGAAGAGCCTTAATAAAGAGGAGTTGGCAAAACTGGCACTTTACGCGCGTTATCGAACAAGAGGACTAGAGAAAAAAGCGGGAGATGTCATGGGTCCTGAGAGTTTGATGTCAGAGGCTGTTGTTAGAACTCTAGAAGGAACCAGGAAATGGAGAAAGTCAGTTGACGTGCTTATGCACCTTACTCAGACCATGAGGAGTATATCTTCGCATTGGCGAAGAGCTTTGAAGGAAGGCACGGGACCTGCTGAAGCCATAATGGAACGAGTTGATTTTAGTGTTTTTGAAGAGTCTGAACCTACGAATGGCAGCCCTGAAGATCGATTGTATATCCTAGAAGACCTTAGGGCCTTAAAGGAGATCTTTGTGGGCCAGGGAGACGTCTTAGGAGTGATAACAATGATGGGGGAGGGATTTTCTAAGGAAGAGATCTGCCGAACATTAAAAATTCAAGAAAATGACTTCGAGGCCGTCCGAAAGAGAATTTCTAGGGGCATTATCAAGCTGAGAGAACAAGGAAAACTGAATTATGAATGATAAGAAGCCAGTTAAGGGATTAGAGCGTCATATTGAAGAGTCCTTGTTTAAAATGGATAGCGCTGAGTTTTCGGCGTTTATTGCCGAGCTGGGTTTTAATATAGATGCTTTGGCGGAAATGACCACAAGATCATTTGCAGAGGCAGATCGCCGAGTTAGAAAACAACGGTTGGTGACGGCAAGAGGAATGGTTGGGCAAAGGGTAAGGGTATCTGCAGCGGCGGAGATTAAAAAGACGTTTGAGGAGAAAAAACGCCTTCTCAGTGACCTGATGAACTCCGGTATATCAATCGGGGGGCTTACTTTTCAGAATAGAGATTTCAAAGAGCTTACGGAAGGTGATGTCGATGTGATCCTACGCCAACTTGACCAATTGGGTGTTCTTAAGAAGTTTGAAGATGGGAATGACAAATGACGTACAAGCCTGCTGAGAAGCTTTTGTATGAGTTGGGGATAGAAGAGCCTGGAGATATAGATATTGATGCGATTGCGGCTTATCTTCATGCACCCATAGAGTATGAACCTCTTTCGGGAGCGGAAGGTCGAATAATCGGCTATGCTGATCGAGCTATTATCACTGTTAATTCATCGTCGCCCAAAGCTCGACAGAGATTCTCAGCTGCTCATGAAATAGGTCATTGGATGCGAGACAGAGGGACAAACTTCACGTGCTCCCTTGGTGATATGACTTCAAAGTGGTCGTTAAATGATCCGGAATATCGAGCTAATAGATATGCTGCTGATCTTTTGATGCCGAAAGCTATGTTTCAAAAATATGCTAAGAACCTACCAATTACTCTGTCGACAGTTAGAAAGTTGGCGACTTCATTTGAGACCAGTCTTACGGCAACGGCAATACGTCTGATTGAACAAGGAAGTTTTCCTTCGATGGTTCTCATGACGGAAGGAAATGTTGTAAAATGGGGACTGCGTAATAAGTTGGTCCCATACGAGTTGCAGTATGTGAAGTTGCTCGATAAGTCTTCTAATACTTATCGTGTTCTTTCCGGCGCGATAAAAGACGTCGATTCTCGGGACGTTTCTGCTGATATGTGGATCGATCATTCAAATGCATCCGACTATACGATAAAAGAGAGCGCATTTGCCTGCGGTGAAGATAAGGTATTAAGTCTTCTTTGGTGGGAGGATGAGGGGCAAATTGTGGATCTAGACGAGGACTAATGCTCGATGCTCTGCATTCTTGACCTCGATCCGCGATTGGCTACTCCTTTGGGATGGTGCATTCTTGATGTCGATCCATGCTTTTTTTGCACTTATTCTTGATGAACAATGGCTCTGAGCGACCCTAACTGATAAAGACTTCTCCAATTGGGAGTCTGATCAATGAAGAGACCTTATTCCGAAAAAATGAATAACATAGCCGACTATTTTGATCGGTATATTCAAATGTACGCAAATAAGTACGGTTTCGACTATTCGGAAATTCAAAAGAAAATGGGTATAACTGAGAGTCTTCCTTTGGGAGTGGCTGTTGATCAATACGCCGAAGAGAATATTTTCGGCTTAATACCTAAAGATATTCCGAAAGCAGAGAGGGATAAGCTCGATTTTCTTCTTAGTATTCGAGGTGGAGTAGATTCTTTGCACTTCAAGACATTCGATGTTCCTCAGATATTGGAAGTCACGGAACTCCTTATTGAAGCACTCGTAAATCTTCATCATACCCCACCATCGACGAAGGCCCATCATGCTTCACCGAGGTTAGGCAAAAAGAATACGGCTACGCAGTTTATGCGAAACTTATCTATTCTATATTTTAAAACTCGTCCCGACGCAGAGAATAGGGACTTATATAGAATCATGACAACTGAAAGTCTGTTTGAAGATCTTCAGCGTGAGTTTAATGAAGGTACTATCGAGCTTGAGATTGATTGGGGTAAGAGTTCTTCTGAGATACTTTTCTATAGAGATTCAAAGGGATCAACAGGCGTCTTTGAAGAGCGCAACTTAAAGAACATCATCTCCAGGGCCAGAACAGCTTCTGCGTGGTATAAATTCGAAGATGAAATGCCTTAGAGGTTAAACTCTGAACGCAAGGCATCTCACATAATCAAAATCGTGAGACAATAGATATTTTCTTTACTCCTCCTTTTGGCTAATAAAATGGCCACGACGTACAGAAAGGAGGATAAATGATCAAAACAGATGAAAAGCTACTAACGGAAGCTGAAGTGTCGATAATCTTGGGTATTAAGCAACGCACTCTCCAACAATGGAGACTGACCGAACGCGGACCCAAATTTTTGAAGTTATCGGCCCGTGTAGTTCGATATCGTTTAAGTGATGTTCAAAATTGGATTTCCGAAGCTCAGCTATAATTGAAGCTGGAAAAAGCATCGTGAGATAATTCTTTAAAATCAAAAAATAAAACCAAACAAATACCAAGGCTTAGGCGTCGCAAACCTTTTAAGCCAATGGTTTCGTATGGTCCAAACGCTGGAGTTAGTATGAGTAACTTAATGATTGAAGTTAAACAAGAGGAAAGCGCGAGAGCTAGATATATGCGCCGTATGAAGCAACTAAAGTATGAGTATGGATTGGTGAAGCTAAACGACTGGGAGGCTTTAGGCAGGCTTTATCGTCGTATTAAAGATCGGAATGGACTGTCGTGGCAGTATGAAGATCTTTGTACGCGACTCAATCGAAGTCGGTCAGCAGAATTCTGTCGAACTCCGGCAGAAGATAAGTTTATCGCTCGCTTTAAGGGTAATTGGAAAATTCAGCTTTACCCTCAAGCGTGGATTGGAAATTTATGCGTAGATCTTTTTACTCCTGCTTTGGGGCGCAGACCTCCGGATTACCGAAGAGGGTTTCTTGAAAAGGGTGTGGCCATTGAGATTGATGGAGCAATTCATAACTCTGAATTAAAAATGAAGAAAGATGCGCATAAAGAAAAAAGTCTTTCTGACCTGAATATTCAATTATGGCGATTTACAAATGAGCAGGTTTTTAGAAATGTCGGCTTGCCGAGAAAGCATGACCTTTCTGAAGACTTTGGGCGTCTATCCACTCAGGAAAGAAAAAGGCTATGGGGGAAGATCCAATTGATGACATTGCTTTATCACGAATCTCTGAATGTTATCGAACGATACTTTCCAGGTGTTGTATTGGGGGCAGTATGAAATTTAATAGCAGAGGCTTCGATGGACGCCTGACTGGGCAGGGTTGGATGAAGACAGATCAAGTGGCCATCTACTTGGGCACATCGCCTAACAACATTCGAAATATGGTGTATCGCCTCAAGTTATTTCCAAAGAAGTTTATGGGGCGCTGGTACTTCAATCGTGAAGAGATCGATCAGCTTATTATGGCGGGGGGGTAGCAATGGGAGTTCGTTATTCTGAAGAAGGCCAAAAGCCTGGATATTTTATAACCTGTGTTGCAAAAAGCATGATTCGTCCGGAAGTTGTCATCCGAAAGCAACGATATTTGGGGCGCGTTTCTGAGAGGGACGCGCAGCTCGAGTATAGACAGCTGTATGGCGAGGTTAGGAGGGCCCTGCTTATGCGTGAGCGCGGGGAGGTGTCTTGGGGGCATATTCTTGAATCGTGGTGCCATGACGTTGTTATGGCGTCCCCGAGGGGTACTTTCTCAAAGCAAGATACTTATCAAGCTTTGAGGCTGCATACGAAAAATTGGTTCAATGTGCCGGTCGATAAGATCACAACGCTGTCTTTTCAAATGGTGATTAACGAAATGGAAAATGTCGGTTTATCCAGAGGTCGGATTCGCGCAGTGAAGTGCGCGGTCAGCGTGGTCTTCGAGTGGGCTATTTTGAATAAACTGATTCCGCCAACAACACTTTGTCCGACAAAGGGGGCTCGTTTGCCGAAAGCAGTAAAAAAAGAGAAACCTGTGCTGAACAGTAAAGAGATCGAATATCTTCTTGCGAAAGCTTTGGAAGATAAACATCAGTATTTTCCTGTTTGGGCAGTTGCTTTTGAGACGGGGTGTAGAGCTGGTGAACTCTGGGCTCTTAAGTGGAACGACGTGGATTTTGATCAAAATATAATTACGATTTCAAAGTCGCACAACTTTCGATCGGGCATCGTTAAGCCTCCCAAAAATAATAAAACAAGGGTTGTGCCGATGAGTAGGGAGTTTAAGGTTTTCTTGTCATATCTTAAAGAAACTACAGGATCATCAGGATATATTCTGCCCAGAATCTCCTCATTGAAGAATGGAAAAGCCGCGATGATTTTGAGGCATTTCTGTCGAGAGATTGGAGTGCCAGAAATTCCGTTTCACGGGACACGCGCGTGCTTTGCTACTTTATGTTTGAATAGAGGGGTGCCGTTAACGAAGTTGATGGCTGTAGGGGGCTGGAGCCGTCTTAGTAGTGTTCAGCATTATACTCGATTGGTTGGCACTGAGATCAGGGGTATTACTGACGACTTTAATATTCTTCCGATTATAAGTTGATGGAGTTTTGTCAGGTCGTATTTAATGAGAACCATCATATTCCATTCTTGTAATTGCGGGGGACTGTATATTCATCGCCGCCAATGTTGATTTGAGCTCTGGATCGAAGTGGGTCGCGAAATGCACTCTCGTTGTCATGCAATAGATCGGAACAGAAGGAAAAGTCATCTCTAGCGGAATAAATGTATCGAGTCGATTGCAAGGTTTGTAACGAGTTATAGTAATCGATGTGGTCTGAATGTAGTTCAAAGGGGCGTCTATCATAGTTATCGGCAACTTCTTGGGTTAAAGCCAATGGACAGGTCCAGATCAATAAATGATTTGGACTGACCGGCAAAGCGACTTCGGTTCCCTTCGCGCCCCAAGCTAAAGGTTTTCCTAGATGTGAAGTCATTACTACTGGGTTGTCTGAAATGAGAAGAGGTTTATTTGTATTATTAATTCCGATGGTCCATATTTTGTTTAAACAATGATCATGGAGCTTGTTTAGTAATTGTTCGTCAAAGGCGGCGCGACTATGCTCAAGAGCTTCTCCTCCTTCTTCAATGGTAATTTTTAATTCGGGTTTGGATTTTCCTGATATTTTCTTTATCTGATCTGAGTCAAGAAACCAGTCGAAGATTGCTTTCTGAAAAAGCATTTTTGTTTGAGTACTGAACTCCCTAAACTCTTTGGTTCTAACAGTTTGAATTACAGCTAACCACCCGAGTTCATGCATTAAGTGATCTGGTATGAAATATTTGGGAAATCCAGAAGGAGAGAGTAATGCTGCGGATTTGATATTTTGGAGAAACTCAAAAAGGCTTTTACTGGATCGAGTGTCTATATCTTCATAGATATCTTCTACAAACTCATTATTTCCTGGTTTAGTGAGAAACTTATCTGGAATGGAATAAAATCGATTTTCTGAGCCAAGATCCATTATCGGCGAACCATGAGATTTACCCGTTGTTTTGTCGTAGGCCCATAGATGAGTTTTATTCTCTGAAAATTGACGAAGTAGGAATCTGGGAACGTAATGATGTTTTTTCTTGGTATTAGACATTTTGTCTATCCTTGTTCTCTACTTCGCGGACAACTGTCTTCAAGTTCGATAGTTGGCTTCCCAGCTTGACACTCTTTCGTTGAACGCCTGTTAATTCGATCTCAAGTAGGGTCGGAGTAGTCGCAATGGGGAGAGAGTCAGAAAAGTGCATTGAGATAAGTTTGGCTTGGCCGGGAGCAAGATCAATGGGAATCGGCAGCGACATTTTTACTCCAAGAAAGTCATGAGATTCTAATATAGAGTGCATCATAGTCACTTCTATTTCTTCGTTAGGAAATTTGAGCCAGGCTGACGTGACGGATTGAAGTCGTTTGGTGTTATTAGAAGCTAGGACTGTCACTTCGGTAATATTATAATTTGTGTACTGATGTGGAGCTCTCTGAGTGAATTGAATCCGGAGGCTGACTTTTCCGAAGAAGTAATCAAAAAAGTGGGTCACGCGTATCAAGATGTATGAAAAAATCTTTGTTAATGCTGTTTCTATAGCTGGGGGCATGGAAAAACCTCTTTAGGAACAAAACGATGTACTCGGCCATTTTGTCAACTCATGAGATTTGATTTGGTCTTATAAGCGTGCTGAGTCCCGAGGGGGCGGTGGGTCATATAAGAGTCTGGACTCGACTAAGTGTGGGTCCTTTGGATCTGGAACTCTACTTTCTTGATTGATTGCAAGAAAACACATCATAGTTTATTAATGAGTAAACCATCATTGTTTGATCGCAAAGAACTTCTAGTTGCCTATAAAAGATTGAAATCATTTTGCTATCGAGACGGAGCAGACCTTTTTCTTCGAAAAAAAATAGCGGAATTTGAATACGAATTTAAGGATGAAGACGCGCTTAATATTAAGTTGGCGTCAATTGTGAGGGATTTAGAGCTTTTTTGGAGTGAGGGCTTAGTTCCATCATGGATGGAGCAAATCTCGTTTCAGATATTTCCCAAGAAGCTTGAGCCGATCAGTCAACCTGAAGTTCAGACTTTTATAAAGAGTCTGGAAAAAAGTAGCGATTTTAAATTATGTCGTACTCTTTTGCAGATTCAAGCTGGCGTTGAAGTACATTTTGTATCGATTCTATGGACGATGTTCGTAGGAGTGGTCTTCGATGAGTTATTGAGCGACAGTGTGTACAGCAATCGTCTTAATTCTGATGAAGACAAGGATATGTTAAAATATTCTACCAGGCTCTTTCGTCCATACTACAAGGACTATGCGAGTTGGAGAAACGGTTCAATAGAGCAAGTTAAGTCCGCACATGAGTTGAAAAATAACGCGACAATAATCTCGCTCGATATTAAAGACTACTACTACAATGTAGATCTTGATTTAGAGGCGATCGTTCATGATCCAATAAAAATAGATATCGAACTCAAGACTGACCAGCAGAAGATCTTGAATCGCGCATTACATCAGGTGCACGAGATCTTTCATAAGAAAATTGGGGCCTCAAAAAAATTACTTCCTATTGGGTTGCCCTCTTCAGGTGTATTGGGTAACTACGCGTTACATGAAGTTGATTCTGACATCAAAGAGAGTATTAACCCAATTTACTATGGAAGATATGTTGATGACATAATAATGGTGGTTCAAAATCTTGCGATTGACGACCATAAGTTTTTTCAAGTTCTTGATGCTCTATTTAAGAAGACGAAGCGTATAAAACTGGAGAAGTATACTGACGAATCGAATCCGAAATGTATAAAGGAACGAACGAATATTAACTTTAAAACTTCTTATGGCGCTCATTGTGCTCAGATGGATAAGTTAAAGATTTTTGATTTTCACAAGGATGCCCCGATTTCTCTTTTGGAAGAATTTGAAAGGGAGATTGAAAGATTCTCAAGTGAGGGACGGTTGCTTGCTGAAGATATGGATGTACTTGAAAGATTTAATTCTGAATCTCGAAAAATTTCATACTCTGACAGTATTTTTAAATTGAGATCTATAGAGAAATTTGATCTCAATAGACTTGGGTTTTCAAGGTTTCTAAGTAGTTTGATTCAAACTTCGAGAGTGACTACCAAAATTCAAGAGGATGATTTTCAGTATATTCATGCTCAGATAATATCGATAGTTACGGGTCAAGATGCAATTTTGACCTATCGACTATGGGAAAAGTTAGTAAGCATTTATGTTTCCCACAATCGAATTAAAGAACTCGAAGAGTTTGTAATCGAAATTATGGGAGGAATTCATAAGCTTGATATTTCCTCGGATGTGAATAGTTTTACGCCAAAGTCAGTACATATTCCATCATTGAGCGATTCGCAGATTCGATCATCTTGGTTTTCATACCTCGCGCGGGTTATCATACTCTCCTTTTCAGCAGCTGGTGGATATAAGGATTTAAAGAGATTTCACAGCGTATTGGAGTCTACGCGTGCGACAGTTTTTGAGTCGGAAAGAAAAGCATATCGAACTAGGCTATCCAGTGATTTTGCAGAAGCGGAGCTTGAGATTAAGCAGTTAAGAAAGTCCGCGATGTTTAGGCATAATTTTTGTCCGGTGCCAATGGTTGCTTTTTGTAAAGACAATGATGATCTTGATTTTAATACCTTGAGAGATAACTTGGGTAAAGGTTTCGAAGGAAGCTTTCAATGGGAAACAGCAAATTTGAAAATTAAGTTATCTCCTAGATTTATAAATTATAGTGAGATTTCTGAGCTTCATATAATACAAAGTTTAAAATCGGGAAATTCAATTGCACTTCCGGACTTAGTTAATCAGGTAAATGTGTCATATCGAGAATTCAATTTGATTCCCGAAGCTGATTTGTTGGAAGGGCTTCCTAAGGTTTATGGAGAATCCAAAGAAGACGGAGCATCTGTTGATGACCTTTCTCAGATAACAATTCGTATTGATAAGAAGCACTCCGATGTACTTCGAGTGGGAGTTGCTAATGTAGATATACCTCTGACCTATATTGAACAGCGATTTGCCATGAAACCAGACTTATCGCATTCGAGGTTGATTGAGTTGAACAGGGTTTTGAATATTGCGGTGAGGGAACGCGAAAAGGTTGATTTGTTAGTTTTTCCTGAAGTTTTTATTCCGTTTGAGTGGATTGACTATGTCGCATCCTTTTGCAAAGTGAATAACATTTCGGTAGTAGCTGGGCTCGAGCATGTTCTAGCTGGTGGGGAAGTTTATAACTACATGGTTGTGATAATGCCATTTAGTATGAATGGTATCCGAAATGTCATGACGGGTTTGATTCCAAAGGCTGATTTGAATAAGGACGAGTCAAAGTTAATTAAAAATATTGGCATGGTTCAAGGTAAAGTGAACTATCAGAAAATTGTTTTTGAATGGAATGGGGCACAGCTTAGCCTGTTAAATTGCCTTGAATTGTCTGATATTCGAAAACGATCTTGGATGAGAGGTGTGATTGATTGCTTAGTAGCTATTGAGAACAACTCAGATACAAGCTATTTTTCTAGTATAGTGGAATCAACTGCTCGCGATCTCCACTGTTATGTTGTTCAGGTTAATAATTCGAAGTTTGGGGATAGTCGCATAACTGGCCCGTTACCATCAGTTCAAAGAGACATGTTAAGAGTGAAGGGTGGGGAAAATAAGACGGTGCTTGTGCAGTCTTTGCCCATAAATGAATTGAGAAGATTCCAGCATTTCGGTGATTCTTATGAAGATCTTGGCGGTAAAGTCGATTTTAAGCCATTGTCACCAAATTTTCCGCGACCAAGTAGCAAAAGAATGCCTAGTTATAGAAAAAGAAAAAAGTAACTTCCAAAAAAAATAGTTACCAATTGCGGCAATCTATGGGAAGTCCGGTCCAGCTCTTTGACATTCAAAAAGCTGGATGAACCCCAGTCTTCCTCAAATGGGAGGAAGATATGGCAATTAAAACATATCAAAAAGACGGGCATACTTGCTTTAAGATCCAATTTACATCTCGAAGTCGTATCGCGGGGATTATTGTGCGTATTCAACGAGATCTTGGCGTAGTTACTCATGCTGAAGCGAAGCGCGAACATGAAAAGATAAAAAAGGAAGCTGAGATCAAGCGAATCGAAAAAGAACGAAATGGGTTTGTCTGGCGCGATCTTTTGTCGCGTTGGTACAAAGATGTCGTCTTGAATGGGCCCTATGAAGACAGTACGAGCAAGCGAGACAATTACAGCGCTCTTCAAATGCATACAAAGGCTTGGATGTTAACGCCCGTTGAGCAACTGCGCCCAATTTCGATGAGATTGATCTTTAATGAAATGGAGAGAAAGGAATTATCGAAAGGTCGCATGAAGTCAGTGCGAAGTGCTGTAAATACCATTTTTGACTGGGCCCGTTTAGAACGTATTATTCCCGCCCATATCGAGAGTCCCGGCCGAGGGGCCGCAATACCCAAGGTTGAAACAAAAATACAACCTATTCTCAATCGGGACGAAATTAAACTCTTTTTAAGAAAGGCACGAGAAATCGGTCACGAGTATTATTATTTGTGGGCTGTGGCCGTAAGTACAGGATGCCGATCCGGGGAGTTGTGGGCGTTGAGATGGACGGATGTTTCATTCGAGACGAGAATGATTTCCATCACGAAGTCATTCTCAAGTAGGCTGGGATGCGACAAATCTACCAAAACCAAAGAGTCTCGGCAGATCCCTATCAATATAGCCCTCGAAACGCTCTTAAAGGAGTTAAAATTGAGGACTGCATCGACGGGTTACGTTCTTCCCAGAATCACATCATGGAGGCGTGGAGAGGCGTCTAAGGTGTCTAGGAACTTTTGTCAGGCTCTGGGGCTTCCAGAGATTACATTTCATGCGACCCGAGCTTGTTTTGCAGTTCAGTGTCTAGTCGGTGGGTTAGACATTGTGACTACAATGAAACTCGGGGGCTGGAAGAATGTTAAAAGCTTTCAACACTATGTTCGCCTGGCGGGGGTTGATATTCGTGGAGCGACGGACGTACTAGATTTAATCCCAATTGAAGTTGATTCCAAGGTTTTGCCAATAAAAAAGCTCGAATCTATTTAGGGGTAAATATATAACGAACTGATTTCGATTAGCGGAGGGGTAAATGGACAATCAGAATGAGATGTCGCAGAAGATCTGGGATCAGCTTAAGGACGTGGTTGAAAGGCCGGGGCCCTCTGATGATCTAAGTAGAGCGATGGGTCAATTTCTTTTCTATCAAAATAGAATTGAAATTCTCATGGAGCGATTAATTCTAAGCTTATGCCCTCAAGTAAAGCATTATATGGAATCAAAGAACAAAATGAACTTCAGTGAAAAGCTGTTACTTCTAGAGAGTGTCACTGCAGATTTCGATAAAATTCCATTATTCAAACTATTGAAAGAGTTAAATACTGTTCGTAATAAGCTTGCACATAAGGAGTTTTCTGACGACATGTTTGATTCAGAAAAGCTTTTAAAGTTAGTGCAGGCGTCTTTTCCAATGGGGCCACCTGAGCTTGCAAGAGTTGGAAACGCCGGGAAAATTACTATCGCTGTCAAGGCCTCTGCAGTTACCAATATATACCTAGAATGCATTGTTAATACGGAGCGTTTTGGACGCGAGGAAGATGCAGAATTTAAATTTAAGGATGAGTTGGCAGAGACTTATCGGAACGCTCTCGAAAAGCGGCTTCGGAACCTGATAATGAAGTTTCAAACCCGTTTAAAAGAGCCAGAGCTTGGTGAGTATCAAAAAAAGCTGGGTATGACTCCGTAAATCATAGGTGCAACTAGAGAGGCAAATCAGATCTAAATAGCTGAAATCAGGGTGATGCCGAAGTTCACCCCATTTTTTTTCTTTTATAAATCCCCTGAAAATTTAAACAAGTGACCTCATGACGAGTCTTCGTGCATTTGCACAGCTTGCTCTTTTGCGTCCGGCGTATTAATATACAGTGTATATTAATTTAAAAAAAGGACCGGCCATGATCACAGCTCACGTATTTATCGCCACCAGTCTCGACGGATTCATTGCTCGACAAGACGGCGATATCGATTGGCTTTTAAGTCGCGACAATCCAAATGAAGACCACGGCTACAACGATTTTATCAAAGACATCGACGTCATTCTTATGGGCAGAAACTCCTATGAGAAAGTTTTAACGCTAGGACCTTGGGGCTACACAAAGCCTGTCATCGTTCTCTCAAAAACGCTTGCCGGTAAACCCGTGCCAAAAGAATTAGAAGGCCGAGTGCGTTTCATGATTCAATCTCCTAAAGAGATCATGGCCTCGCTATCTAAAGAAGGTATTAAGCGAGTCTATGTCGATGGCGGACAAATGATTCAGTCATTTCTTCGCGATCAACTGATTGATGACATGGTGATCACGCAAGTGCCAGTGTTAATTGGAACGGGTCGTTCTCTCTTTGGCGAAGTAAACGGCGATATTTCTTTGAGTCATGTAAGCACAAAAGCGTTTCCATCCGGTTTGGTTCAATCTCACTATCGAGTCAATAAATGAAAAAACGAGGACGTCCTAAAGGAAAAGTTCTTCTAACGATAGAAGACATTTGTATCGCAGCTCTTCAAATTCTGGATGAATCGGGTCCTAAAGGACTTTCGATGAGAACTCTTGCGGATGTTTTAAGTGTTACGCCAATGGCGCTCTATAATCACGTCGAAGATCGCGTCTCATTATTGCGCGCTCTTTCTGATTACGTGTACCGAGATGTCTCGCAAAAGTTTGAACAAAGCACAGGAAGCCCGCGAAAACGTACCGAGTTTCTGCTGATAAGCTACTACGCAGCAGTGTTAAAGCATCCAAACCTATCTCTGAGCATTTTCGAGACACCGGATGCATTTTCAGTTGAGGCTGAACGAATCACGAATTACCTAGAAGCCTTGTTGAAGGACGCAGGTTTATCCCTGGCAAAAAGAAAACTCTGGCTTGAAATCTTAGTCGATTTCACTCACGGAAGTTCGATTGCAACCGCAACACATCATATAAAGAAAAAATCCAACCGCGCTTTTATTCAAAGTCAGTCGCAAAGATACGAAAAAGCGCTAACGGAACTTCTTAATCACGTCTTTCCCTGATTTTCGTGGTATGAAGGTTATAAGGAGGCACTATGTCCGTCACGGATGACATTAAAGAGATCGTCAATAGAGAAACTGAAGCTTGGAATTCCAAGAACGTCAATCAACTGATTTCTATCTTTCATAACGATATGGTTTGGCCTTGGCCTCCGACTGAAAAACACCATAATCCGATCGATTGGGGTCTGGTTCAGGGAAAATTCAACGCTGAAAGATGGAAGCAAGGTTGGCAGCAACTTTTCGACACTCACGATTTAATTCACAATCATCGAACCATCAAACGAATCCAGGTGTCTGACCAGCAAGACGGTGCTTTTGCAGTTGTAGATATTGATACGCTCTGGAAAAACAAAAAAACGGGTGAAGAGATGAATTGGAAAGGCCGAACGTGCAAAACATATTCGCTGACCAATGAAGGCTGGAAGATGATCCATCAAGTAGGCGTTCTTGATTATTCGAATATGTAGCCTTTTATAGATGCTCTAAGATATTCACAATTCTACCAAAAGGATCGCGGACGAAAAAGCGGCGCACTCCCCAAGGCTCTTGGGTGAGTGCGTACTCAATTTTAAAGCGACCTTTTTTCATGCGGCGATAGGCCTCATCAACATCGTCTACTTCAATGGAAAGATCGGGGACTGGAGTATTAGATCCACCCTGAGACGCAAAACTAATTTGCACCATCATCTTCGCTGAATTTCCATAGGTGGCAAGCCAGCCATGGTCCATCAAAAGTTCCAGGCCCAAAATGCGTTCATAGAATCTTTTTGCTGCTGAAATTTTCTTCGTTTGAATATTGGCGACGATGCGTTTTACTTTCATAATTCAATAGAAGCATAGCCCCGATTTGAAGCTCAATTAATAAGAAAGCACCTAGAACAAAGCCTTGTTTGTGGAAGGCCTTAAAGTAGTGATTCGACAACAAGCCTTTAGCATTTTATTCTTTAAGCATGAGCAAATCATCTGCGACTTCCAAAGCATCTAAGAAGAATCAGACCACAATTCCAGCTCGCGTCCGAAGAGCCCTAGGTATCTCCAAAGGGGATACGCTTCTCTGGGCCATCAGCGGCAATGAAGTCACCATTCGCATTATCAGCAAAGTGAAAGTCGATTGGACGAAGACCTCTGAAATGTCCCTTTTAGAGTGGACTCCCGAAAAAGACGAAGAAGTCGGCCTCTAGCATAAGCGGGAGTGTTCCAAAAATCTCCCGAAACGCCACCGACAGATTCTGTCATCACTGCCGAATTTCTGGTCAATAAATCACCCCAAAACTCATTGGCATTCCTTGCATAAAAAAGGCTGATGGGCCGAATTCTATTATTATTCTTATTTTTCATAAGTTTGAGCGCTGCCGGAAAAACCGGGCAGATAGAGCAGGGGCGTGTGGAAGATCTTCTAAATCTTTCAGGCTCTTTTAAGCAAGACGGTCCTAATTGCTTTGCCTCGGTGGCCTATGCAAGTGGCTTTATCGACGACGCTGCCTATGTTGACTCAGGCCTTTTTCAAGCCGCTCTAGAGACACCCTATTGTCAGACTCTCAAGACTTCTACTGAACTTATTGCTGGCGATTTCGTTCTTTTAGGAGGCAGTCCTGCAAAAGGAGGCGACCGTTGGGAGCACGCCATTTTGTACATGGGAGAAGGGCAAGTCTTCGCAAAAATGGGATTTAAAAAAGAAGAAGCCGCATCCATTGTTGCAATGACAGAAAACATTCAGTGGTATCTTCAACAAATTAGAACTCCTCAAGGAAAGATCTGTGCAGCCTCTTTTTTAGACGAAAGAAAACGCGCGATGTGTGAACGGCACTCGCTCTTTCCATCGTATTTTCGATGCGACTGGAAAGCTTTAAGAAATAAATTAGAAAATTCAACTCTTGCTCCCCTGTGGGCTGAAGTTCTAAAAATCCGCCAGCAAGTTTTCAAGGACACCCTTCAAGAGTCACCAGAACGGCACGACGTCATCAAAGAACATCTTGATAACATCGAGCAAGCAGTCCTAAACGCTTCAGAAGCAAAGGCATTAAAGAATATCATCCTCGCGGCCATTCACGATACGCGAGAACAGATTCACCTCATGGATGATTTTATCATTGGCCTGTGACCGCGATTTATTCGCAAAAACAAATTCTTGTTAAGGCGCCGCAAACGACGTTCTGATATTTTATTTTTCAGGGTTTTAATGCCATAGTTATTGAATGCTAAAGAGATTAAAAAGACTGAGTCTTGTTGTTTGTCTTTCCCTTCAAATATCTTGCGCGACTGTTTCCACTCAACACAAGTATGCAAAAGTGGATTTAGCGCCAGCTCAAAAAATATATGACCGCTGTAAGGTGGAAGTCGGAGCTGTCATAGTTCGAGGTAGAGAGGTCTCCTTTAGTGGATATGATCCTGTTGAGAACTATAAGGATGAACTCATTGAACAAATCTCCCGCAGTCTCTCAAAGAGACAAAATTGCAAAAGTATTGAGTTTCAACAGGTCATCGGACATACATATAGGGGCGATTTTGATGACGATGAAATCAAATCAAGATTTGAACCAGAAGATTATAACTCTTCGCTGTTATACATTTCTTTTTTTAAGATTCGTCGCAATGTTTCCGCCGATATTCCAATGTGGTACCTGCCATGGGGGCTTTTATCGCTAGCGACCTTGGGGATGTTGCCGGTGGGCGCGGCAAGCGGTGAGCATTATTTAGTAAGAATTAAAAGGCCCAACAATCCAACCCTTGAAATCTACGAAATTGATAACGGGAATTGGACGTGGGCAAGCAGCTTATTTAACTTTATAAAGAACAGCGATAAGACCAATGCTGAAAGAGAAGAGTCCGCAAAGAAAGTACTCAAAGACACTGTTTCTGCTGGTGTGAACTTCATTTGAGTCATTTTGCCAACCCGTGTAAATTCAAAACTTAACCTTCCAGATACTTTTTTGGGGTTGGAAACAAAAAAAACTTTATAAACGAATAATTTTCGCGTTATGTTGTTTGAAACCTGTAAATTTGGAGGCAGCGTGAGGCTTAAAAAGAATATTCTTGGAGAATTTCTTAAAGAAAAACGCATGAAGGCCGGTCTCTCTCAAGGAGACGTCGCAGACAAGCTGGGCTATTCAACACCGCAATTTATTTCAAACTGGGAGCGTGGCGTATCAATGCCTCCGATTAATACGCTCAAAAAACTCGGTCAGCTCTACAAAATCTCTGCTGATGATCTTTTTGAAGTCACTTTGGCTGCAAGGGTAGACGAGGTGAAGGCGGAACTGCGTCGCAAGTTTGACGAAGCTCGCTAATATAAATCCAATGTAAATTTACATCTTCATTCCGACAGATTTGTTGAAAGAATCTGTCGGAATACTTCTATCGAATTCAACTAAAGTTCGGCATTTTTAAATCTCACGGAGGGACGGATATGTGGAATCTTCTGCATCCCTGGTGGGAATACATTCTTCGCTCGGCCGTTGTTTACGCTGTCGTCTATCTACTTTTGCGCATCGTCGGTAAAAAGCAGATTGGCGAAATGAGCCCTTTTGATTTTGTCCTTTTGCTGATCATAAGTGAATCCGTCAGTGCCGGTATCACGGGAGGTGACACTTCATTGGCGGCCGGACTTATTGCAGTTTCAACCTTTGTTCTCATGAATTATTTTTTTGATGTGGCTCTCTATAAATCAAAAAAATTAGAGGACATTTTAGAGGGACAGCCGCGGATTATTATCAAACAAGGCGAAATCGATAAAAAACTCTGTGAAAAAGAAAACATCACCCTCGGAGAAATTCAAAGTTCCCTCAGGGAAAAAGGCATCGAAGACATCAGTAAAGTGCGTCTTGGAGTTCTAGAGACGAACGGCAAAATCAGCATCATTAAGAATGAGTGAGGTGACTAGGAGCGACGGCAGCCATCGCCCCCTTCCAGAGATTTCACACTAAGGATTTGGACTATTTCTAAAAAGTTCCGAAAAACGCGGAGGCATCAAATTGGCGACCATATCCAAAGTTGTGCCGACGATAGTTTGTTCTTTGATTTGAGGCTTCAGTTTTTCAAAAGCTTCGCCAAACATCTGAGCTTCTTCTTCCGTAAAGTTATTCATGGCTGCCTCGAACATACGGCCCTCTTCTTCGGCGATATGGTGCTCTAAAGCTTGTCGCAATTTTTGCGCAGTGTTCTTCCAGTCCATATTAGTCTTGTCTTGAAGCTGCAGCATGCGCAAAAGAGTTTCTGCCTCCATGTGCTCTTTGTAACCTTCCATTGCAATGTCTTTTGTCAGATTTAAGGAGCGCAAAGAATTGTAAAAAACAGATTCTTCAGCTCGTGCATGAGGAATCAGTTCATCTCTGATTTCGTTAATAAGCTGCGATTTTCCTTCTTTATCTCCTTCAGGTAAATTGACTAAGTCATTTAAAAGCTCTCGTACAACGACGTGATCCTTCTTCAGTGCTTGATAAATATCCATAAGGTCCTCCTTTAAGAAAAATGAAATTTTAAGAGTGCGGATGTATGAAAGTACACTGTGGCAGAGGAAATACAAAATGACAGAGTTTTAAAAGTACATCCCGAGCGTAATAAATTAAAATCCCAAAACAATGTCTTTTGTGCGTGATTCTATCTGACAATATGATTTTTATGTCCCCAAGGTGGTTTTATGAAAATTATCAGCTTTCGGAAAGTTTTAGGTCCAAATGTTTATCATTATAAACCTGTCTTCATCATGAGAGTTGATCTTGAAGATCTCGTCGACATCGAAACAAAATCCATTGTCGGATTTAACGAGAAGATTTTAAGTTTATTGCCCAATTTACATGAACACACTTGTTCGGCTGAAAAAAGAGGCGGTTTTGTCGAACGTCTTCATGAAGGAACTTACTTTGCGCATCTCCTTGAACACGTAGCTCTCGAGCTCAGTCAGCTTGCCGGAGTCGAAGTCAATTACGGCAAAGCTCGTTTTGCTGGAATTCCTGGTCAATACGATATTATCACGCGCTTTAAAAACGCGCCGACAATGCAGGCCTGTTGCGAACAAAGTCTCGAAATCGTCAACAACCTTTTGAGTGACAAAGAAGTCGATCTCCCAGCCATCATAGAAAAAATAAAAAAGGTAGAAAATGAAGCTCTCGGCCCTAGCGGACAGTGTATTTATGATGCAGCAAAAAGAAGAGACATTCCCGTAAAGAGAATAGGTGACGGAAGTCTTTTGCAATTGGGTTGGGGAAAGAAAATCCGCCGCGTTCAAGCCGCAGTCACGGACAAAACTAATCTAATCGCCTCCGATCTCGTTCAAGACAAAGAAGTGACAAAAAAATTTCTAAGCCAGTCTTTGATTCCCGTGCCTGACGGAGTTCTTATTCACTCCGAGGAGGAAATCGAATTCGCCACAACTCAAATTCATCCACCATACGTTTTAAAACCTGTGGACGGCCATCATGGAGAAGGAGTCGTTCTTAATTTACAAAGTCTTGATGAAATTAAAGAGGCTTTCAAGAATATCCGCCATTTATCGAATGCTTTTCTACTTGAAGAAATGTGCTCAGGTAATGACTACCGTACTCTTGTCATTGGCGGAAAATTCATCGCCGCGGCCGAAAGACGAGCACCTGAGGTGAAAGGCGACGGCGTCTCAACAATCACACAGCTTATTGCAGAGCTAAATAAGGATCCTTTAAGAAAACCGGGTCATGCCGGATTTCTTACGACCATTGTGATCGATGAAATCATGATTCAGCATTTAAACAAAAATTCTCTTCGCCTCGAAACCGTTTTGGAAAAAGACCGGGTCGTGACTTTGCGTGGAAATGCCAATCTTTCTTCTGGAGGAACGGCGACGGATGTCACCAAGCAGGTCCCTGACGAAACCAAAGCTCTTTGCGAAAGAATTGCGCGTTTAGTGGGGCTTGATATTTGTGGCATCGATATCATTTCCGCAGATCTTACAAAACCTTTAGACGAATCGTTCAAGGTGATCGAGGTTAATGCCGGTCCGGGGCTTCGTATGCATTTGGGCCATGTGGAAAAAGGCGAGCGCACGGTTGGCGATGAGATCGTTGAAATGCTAATGCCTAAAGGTGAACATGGACGTATTCCTGTCATCGGTGTCACCGGAACTAACGGAAAAACCACGGTGGTTCGTCTTTTAAATAAGATCATGTCCCGAGATAGTGAGATCACTGTCGGAATGACAAGCACGGACGGTATTTTTATTGGCAATAAGCAAATTGCCGATGGCGACTCTTCCGGACCCCAGTCTGCAGAAATGATTTTAATGGACCCGGCCGTAGAGTGCGCCGTTTTGGAGATTGCACGCGGCGGTTTATTGCGCGGGGGACTCCCTTATGATTGGTCTGATGCGGCCGTCATCACAAACATTCGCGCAGACCATTTAGGTCAAGATGGCATCCGTACCATTGATGATCTTATCTGGATTAAGTCTTTAGTGGCAGAAAGAGTAAAAGAAGGCGGTGTTCTCGTCTTAAATGCTGACGACATGAATTCAGTGTCTTTAATTAATAATGAGAGAGTTCAAAAAGTGGATCGCAAAATCGTTTTATATTCAACACGCGAATACAACTCCATTCTTTCAGCCCATCTCTCCATGGGGCACGACGCTTTTTGGTGCGAGAACGAAGAGTTCCTGGGAGTTGTGAACGGTCACCGCATCAGTTTAGGTCATTGTGTTGATTATCCCCTGACCTGTGTCTCGGGCGCGTCGTTTCAGGTTTCAAATATTTTAGCTGCGATGGCTACGGCAGTTTCCCTCGGGGAATCACCTGTGCACGTCATGGAGGCTTTGCGTAACTTTAATCCGACGGCAGAAAACCAGGGTCGCTTTAATATCTATCGAATTCACGATGCTCATATCATTATTGATTACGGCCACAATGCGGATGCAATTTCAAATATTGGTGAAATTCTTTACAAGCACCCCGAAGCTCATAAGATTGCGATGTTTGGTCTTCCAGGAGATCGTTCGGATGACTTGCTCTCTTTGACAGCTCATCAGATGGGAAAGGTCTTTGATGAAGTCTACGTGCGTGACGACGAAGACCTTCGGGGAAGGCAGCCTTTAGAGGTGCCTCATTATCTGCAAAATATTTTTAACGTTAGTTTTCCAAATTTAAAACATCACGTTGTGCAAGATTACAAAACGGAGCTTCACAACATTTTAAGCAATCTCAAAAAAGGAGACATCTTCGTTATCTTTTTTGAAAATCTCAAACCTCTTTTACAAATTTTAAGAGAATTCGACCCTAAACCCGTTGATAAAATCGAAGGGCAAACGATCCGATACAAGCCACAAGCTTCCGACGAGTTGAGTTTAAGATGATATACTTGGAGAACGCTGAAATATTCCAGGAAGGCCGTTTTATAAAGGCTCATATTTTTACGGCCGGGGAAAGAATTAAAAAAATTCAAGCGGTCGATTACCATACTTTGCGGGATCTGGATGTTAAAGTTTATGACTGTACGGGATGTTTTGTTATTCCAGGAATTCTGGATCCGCATTTGCATCTTGCCGGAGGAAGCGGAGAAAAAGGCGGCTTCTCCTCGCAAAGTGCCGCCATCACAATTGCCGAATGTGTTCGAGGCGGAGTCACAACGCTTGTTGGAACTTTGGGTGTAGATACCACAACAAAAACAATGCCCGAGCTTGTTGCCAGAGCGAGGGCCTTCAACGATGTAGGACTGACTGCTTACTGCTACACCGGAGGCTACGACTGCCCCCCGCGAACGATCACAGATTCCGTTCGTCACGACGTGATTTATATTCCGGAGATCATTGGCGTTGGAGAAATCGCCATCGCAGATCGCCGTGCTCCAGAGCCCACACTTCATGATCTTGCGCGCTCCATGGTTGATGCTTATGTCGGCGGAATGCTAAGCAACAAACCTGGTATTTCACATATCCACGCCGGCGGGGGCGACCGTCGTTTGCAAACCTTGCGTGATCTCATGGAAGTTCATGTTATTGTTCCGCATAAAATTCACATCACACATATTGGCAGAAGCAAGGCTCTGGTGGAGGAAGCCATCGAGATGGCGAAGCGTGGTTGTTTTGTCGACCTTGATCTTTGGGACAGGGACTTTGTGTATTGGTACAAAGTGTACCGCGACCTCGGCGGTCCTTTGGATCAATTAACTGTGTCATCAGACGCCGGTATTGGATCTCCGTCAGAGTTGTGGTGGGAACTTCGAGACGCCGTTTTAAATCATGGCTATACCTTGGAAGAACTTCTTCCTCACTTTACCGTGAATACGGCGCGAGCTTTGGGACTCAGTCGAAAGGGGCGAATTCTGGTCGAGCACGACGCTGATTTGACAGTGATTGATGCAAAAAATTTTGAAATTAAACATGTAATTTCTCGAGGACAAGTGTTCCTCGAAGACGGAAAATTTGTATTCAGTAACAGGATGGATTTCTCACGAAGAGGTCTAGACATTTATGGAATCGGTGAAGAAAACGACAAAAAAAGCAGCTAGAACTCACGCCAAGGTTGCTCATCCTCATGGAACTTTGATCATTATCGGCGGTAAAGAAGATAAATCCGGCGAGATGAAAATTCTCAAAGAAATTGCTCGCCGTTTGGAAAACGGAAAGCTTGTGATTATCACTGCCGCCAGTGAAATTCCGTCGGAAGTCTGGAATGACTACGAAAAAGTTTTTAAAAAGTTAAAAGTCCATAACCTTGAACATCTTCACGTCAATCAGCCTGACGACGTCGAAAAGGTGAATTTGGAAAAAGTTTTTCATAATGCCAAGGGAATTTTCTTTACCGGCGGAGATCAGCTGAAACTCACAAGCAAACTTGGCGGCACCGTGGTCATGGATTATATCATTGAAGTTTTTCGTGCCGGAGGAGTGTTGGCAGGAACTTCTGCCGGGGCCGCAGTCATGGGGGAAACCATGCTTGTCGGAGGTGAAAATGGCGAGTCTCATAAAGTAGGAAACTGGATGATGGCTCCCGGTCTTCGTTTTGTGGAGAACATGATCATCGATCAGCATTTCGCGCAAAGAGGACGGATTGGAAGATTATTAGGAGCGGTTGCCTTGAATCCGGGCATCCTGGGAATCGGCATCGATGAAGGCACGGCGATCGTGATCGAAGAAAACAAATTTAAAATCTTAGGAGACAACGCCGTCTACGTTCTAGATGGACGGGAAGTCACTTATACAAATATTTCTGAAGCCTCCGCAGATCAAACCATGTCTATTCACGACGTAAAACTGCACGTTTTATCTGAACCTGAAGTGTTTGATTTAAAAGCTCGCACGGCTTTAACCTAAATATGATTCAAACTAAAATTTTCGTTTGGCGACAATAATATATTTTCGTGGATAAATGTATCCAAAATTGTTACAATAAGATCGTTTTAAAGGTGATCTTATGAAAAAACTCTCTGACGTTCAGCTTTCGGTTCTAGATTTAGCTCCTGTGGCTCAAGACAAAACCATTTCTGATTCCTTCAAAAACACTCTGAATTTAGCCCAATATGTGGAGCGCTTGGGGTATCATCGCTTTTGGTTGGCTGAACATCACAACTTAGAAGGAATCGCTAGTGCCGCAACATCGGTTCTTATCGGTTACGTCGCAGGTGGAACTTCAAAAATTCGCGTGGGCTCAGGTGGCATTATGCTTCCTAATCATGCGCCTTTAGTTATCGCAGAACAATTTGGAACGTTAGCAACTCTTTATCCTGATCGCATTGATTTAGGTTTAGGAAGAGCGCCAGGAACAGACGGTCTCACAATGCGCGCCTTGCGAAGAGAAATGACGGGCAGGGAAGCAGAGTTTTCAGATCTCGTTAAAGAACTTCAATATTATTTTGCGCCCGTTCACGAAGGTCAAAAAGTTCGCGCCATTCCAGGCGCCGGGATTGCTGTGCCCTTGTGGCTTTTAGGTTCCAGTCTTTATAGTGCACAATTGGCGGCGGAACTCGGCTTACCTTATGCTTTCGCAGGCCATTTCGCGCCGGAACTGATGATGCAAGCAATAGACATTTATCGTGTAGGCTTTAGACCTTCCAGTGTTTTAGAAAAACCCAAAGTCATGGTTGGCGTTCAGGTTTTGGCAGCTGACACGGATGAGAAAGCCAATTTGTTAGCAACCACAGTCTATCAAAGATTCTTAGGCATCATCCGCAATCAAAGAGTCTCCTTGCAACCTCCCGTGAAAAGTATGGATGGCTTATGGGGGCCTGCCGAAAAAGATCTCGTGCTTTCGCGTCTTCGCACCTCCGTGATCGGAAACCCACAAAAAGTTCGTGAAGGCTTGCAAAAACTTATCAATAAAACCGAGGCTGATGAACTCATCATTGTTTCCGATGCCTACGATCATCAAGATCGTCTGCGTTCATTTGAAATTATCAAGGAAGTCACACGCGAATAAAGTTCTCTTGTTTGTTTGCAGTCTTCAGGATCAAAGTTAGACAATCGTATGTGAATGAACGGTACTGATCCTCATTGGAGGATGACCGTGAGCAATGTTGAAGACAAAGACGCCGAATTTTCCAGAAGGGACGCAATAAAAATCGCCGCGACAGGATTTTTAGCAGCTCTCCCTCTAACAACAGCCGTAGCAAAAGCTGAAGCCGTTGTTGAAAAAACAAAAGCACCTCCCAAAATTAAAAAACCAAAAATCACCTATACATTTTTAAATCGCAACGAAGCGGCCTTTATCGAAGCGGCTATCTCTCGTCTTATCCCTGCAGATGAAAGCTGGGGTGGAGCCTTGGAAGCTGGCGTCTCAAACTACATTGATAAGCAACTCGGCGGCAGTTGGGGTGCCGGAGAACGCCTCTATCGCAGTGGCCCCTGGTTACCAGGAACGAAAAGCCAGGGTTATCAACTTCCTTACACTCCCGCAGAGCTTTTCAGAACAGCTCTGAAAGCCCTTGAAAAAGATTTTTCTAAAAAAACACCGTTCGCCAAAATGACAGCGCAACAACAAGACGAATTTTTAAAAAAACTAGAGAGTGAAGACCGCGATCTTGATGGAGTTCCTTCCAAAGTTTTTTTCTCCTCCCTCTTGCAGATCACGATGGAAGGCTTTTTCAGCGACCCAGTTTATGGAGGGAATCAAAACATGATTTCCTGGCGCATGATTGGTTTCCCTGGCGCTTACGGAAGCTACTACGATATCGTCGATAAACACGGCATTAAGATCTCTCGTGCTCCAATCAGTCTTGCAGAAGACTCCATGGGGCATGTGCACGCCAATCCAAATATTCCGGCAAGATAAGGAGTTCCTATGGCCACGAAATTAAAATCAGTCAATGTCGTTACAATCGGAGTCGGTCTTGCGGGCTCCATCTTAGGAAAAGAACTTGCAGCTTCAGGATTAAAAGTCGTAGGCCTCGAACGTGGTTCTATGCGCGACACAGTTCCCGACTTTCAATCACCGAATATGCACGATGAACTTCGTTTTGCTGTTCGTAAAGGCCTTATGCAAGACAATGTAAAAGAAGCCATCACAGCCCGTAACAACGTGAACGAGACGGCTCTTCCTATGCGCCGCTGGGATAGTTTTCTCCCGGGAACGGGTGTCGGTGGAGCTTCCGTTCACTGGAATGGACAAACATTTCGTTTTCAGGTCGCCGATTTTATTTCTAGATCCTATCATGAACAAAAATACGGGAAAAAATTTATCGATCCGGAATTGCGCATTCAAGATTGGGGAGTCACGTACGACGATTTAGAAAAACACTTCGATCGTTTTGAATATCTCTGCGGGACCAGCGGAAAAGCCGGAAACATCAAAGGAAAAATTCAGCCGGGGGGAAATCCCTATGAAGGGTGGCGCTCGCGCGAGTACCCAACTCCTCCGATGAAAGAACCTTACTTCGCAGCTCTCTTCGGAAAAGCAGCGAGAGAACTCGGCTACAAAACATTTCCTCAACCATCATCGAATTTAAGTCAGCCCTACGTCAATCCGGAAGGGCTCGCAATGAATGCTTGTGTCTTCTGCGGTTTCTGTGAACGCTTTGCCTGTGAGCATTACGCAAAATCAAGCCCTCAAACGATGATTTTGCCGTTAGCTCTTAAAAATCCAAACTACGAATTGCGCACGGGCTGCCAAGTTTTAAAAATCAATTTGGACAGCACCAAGAAAAAAGCGACAGGAGTCACTTACGTCGACAGTGCCGGAAGAGAATTTGAACAACCCGCCGATCTCGTTCTTGTAACAGCATTCGCCGTGAATAACGTCCGTCTTCTTTTGTTGTCAGGCATTGGACAGCCTTATGATCCGCAAACCGAAAAGGGCGTGGTCGGTCGAAACTACGCTTATCAAACAATGAGCAGCGCCCAGGTCTTTTACGACGAAAATGTGAACATCAATCCTTTCATGGCGTCTGGAGCCAATGGCACTATGATTGATGATTTCGGCGGAGAAAGTTTTGATCACGGTCCGCATAAATTTATCGGCGGAGCTTATGTCGGCTCAATCATGACAAACGGTCGACCGATTGAATTTCATCCAACACCACCTGGAACGCCGGCTTGGGGACTAGAATGGAAAAAGGCCGTTGCGAAACACTATAATCACACCGTGGCTTTAAATATTCACGGCAGCTCCAGTTCCAGTCGCTGGAATTATTTGGATCTTGACCCAACGTACAAAGATGCGTGGGGACTGCCACTTCTGCGAATGACTTTTGATTTTCCAGATAACGACATCCGCATGGCCAAATTTGTGACTGAAAAAACAAAAAAAATCGGCGAAGCCATGGGAGGAAAAACCGTCGTAGCCACCGCAAGGCAAAAACCATGGAACACCACAGTTTACCAAACAACTCATACAACGGGTGGCACCGTCATGGGAAATGATCCCAGCACGAGCGTTGTAAACCGCTACCTGCAAAGCTGGGATGTGCCCAATGTGTTTGTTATTGGCGCTTCCAATTTCCCTCAGAACGCCGCGTACAATCCAACAGGAACCGTCGGAGCTCTGATCTACTGGTGTCTTGATGCGCTTAAAGAGAAATACTTAAAAAAACCGGGACCATTGGTGTAGTTATGAATAAAGAAACTCTTTTTACAATTCTACTTCTTCTCGGCGTTTCAGTGGGAATTGCTATCGCCCAGCAGTCTCCCTCCGAAGGACCTCAAACTCAATGGACCACGAGCGAGGAAGATATTCAAGCTGGAGAGAAAATCGCGAAGGAAGGAACGAAATCCGGAGCAACCGCCTGCTTTGTCTGCCACGGTTTAAAAGGTAGCGAAAACCTCACCGGCCAGTTTCCGCGCATTGCTCAGCAGCCAGCGTTGTATCTTGCGACTCAATTAAAAGACTACGCGACCGGAGTTCGTATCAACTCTGTGATGGAGCCAATCGCAAAAAACCTAAGTGAAGCGGAAAGAAAACAAGTCGCAGCTTATTATTCATCCCTAGAGATGGCTTCCAAAAAACTCTCGTCTAAAATCAAAGGCGACATCAAAAGAGGACAAATTCTTGCAACGGTAGGCGATGCAAAGATCCGTCTGCAAGCCTGCAATAACTGCCACGGTCCCGGAGGTATTGGTTTGGCTCCCGCGATTCCTTATCTCGCAGGACAGTTCGGTGCTTACATTGAAACCCAGTTAAAAGCCTGGAAGTCAGGACAAAGAAAAAACAGTCCCGGTCAAATGAACGACATCGTGCAAAGGCTCGATGAAAAAGACATGGCGGCGTTAGCTGCATACTTTGAACAAGTGCAACGAACGCCACCAAAGAAGGTCCGCTAAAAAGTGGACCTAAAAATTATTTCTGCGGCGTTGTCGCAGGGCTGTCTGACTTTTTCTCGTCGCGAATATACTCGCGACATTCATCAGCAAACGGGCTGTAACGCAAATCAATCACTTTTGCGAGTTCTTCACAGAACTTATTGCCAACAGTGCCGTGAGCCTCTTGGCCATCTTTTCTAGTGGCATGACTCAATTGTGCCGTCAGCAGTACCGAAAGAGTTAAAAGAGAAAAAAGCTTTTTCATAAATCCCCCTCAGGATTAAATTAATTTTCTTCAACAATAGGAAAAAGACTGATGCTCATCTGGAAAACACGGTCTTTCTTTTCTCCGGATTCCAAGAACACCATCAGCTCACGACGGAAAGCCGCGATCTTTTTCTTAGCCTCTTCAAGACGGTCACTATCTCCACAAAGTGTGATCGTCGAGTGACTGCGCTTTTCAAAAGGAATATCATCCAGAGCTTCGATAGCTTGTTGATTGATCTGCTTTTGAATTTTCTTAAAGGCCGCTGACGTAAATGGATTCGTCGTCGTTGTGCAGTTTTCATTCACACGCAGGCGAGCGTTCTCATCTAAGGACAGTAAGCCCATTCTTAAAAGCTTTTGAATCGCTTCAGCAACGTCTTGAACAGGAACTTTCAGGCGTTGCGCGATCCACGCAGGATCAGAAACAAAATAATCTAAGTGAGTCATCTCAAGAATGGCATAGTGAAACCAATCTGAAATCACATCAAACTCTGTCTCACTCAAAGCTTTAAAAGCGCCATCACCAACACCGTAGCCTGCAAGACCCTTATAGTACTCAATTTGCGTGCGAGTGAGATTCAAGGGGCCGCTTAACTTATCAATCGTCTTAGAAGTGATAGGTCTTTTCGATGCAAAGATTTTGGAAAGAAAAGAAGAGTCGATTCCCAAGAAACGTGCGTAGGCTCTTAGAGAATACAGACGATTCTTCTGCATTCTTTTTTGATATTCTTTTTGCAATAAAGTTTTAAAGTCTTTTTGAATTTCCATCGAGGGCGTTTTTATCAAAAAAATTTTTGCTTGCAACTAAATCAGAGTGAGGACGAGCTTGTACTCACTCTGAGAATTGCATTTTTAATGTTCTTCAAGGAGGAATTTTCCCTCTAGGAATGGCTCTTTCATGAGTTGTGTACAGACGTGGCCGCGAAATTGAATCCCCAATGAAAAGCATTAGAAGAAATAAAAACGCATTTATTGAATCTGAGAGAAGTCATACATTGTTGGCATTAAGATTGACGAAAGTTCTCGAGAATAAAATTTTGCGAAAAACTCCCGCGCGAATTTTTAATGAAGATAATTATAAAATTTATACGAAAAAAGGCGGCGTCTTCTTTAGGCGCGACAGTAAAAGCCTTAGTTAAAAGAAGGCGTGGAAGAGAATCTTTATATAAGAGCCGTGATTGAATCGTAGAAAAACGCCGGAGCTGCGAGTTTTTATCTATATTGATGCCGATTTTGGGCGCCTTTGCGCAAAGATCAGGCAAATAACACTCCGCTATGCCCAGTTCATGAGCATGAACAAAAAAGCTTGCAAGGTCACAGAATTCAAACTATAACCGCATCTCTCTTCGACGATTCAGTTTGTATCCAAACAGATGTAGAAGCTAACTATTTGATTTGTATTCAAAAAGTTTGCTCGCGTCTTCGTTGAAGAACACGAATCTTTCTTCGAATAATTTATGTTATAAATTAATTTCGAAAAAATGATTTTGGGGTGTTGACAAGGGCTTCGGTCTTCGATACAACCTCTACCTCGTCGCTATGAAACATTAACGACGAGCAAGAATTCGCTCTTTGAAAACTGAATAGCTAGATAGAAAAGATTTTTGGGCTCTTTGAATGATGAGTAATTATCATTCGCAATTTCAAAAAATAAATTCGAACAAACACAGCGTAAGCTAGTTGTTTGGTTGAGAACAGAATTATAACTGGAGAGTTTGATTCTGGCTCAGAACAAACGCTGGCGGCGTGCCTAATACATGCAAGTCGAACGGGGAAAGCTTTCGGGTGAGTACTAGTGGCGCACGGGTGAGTAACGCGTGGATAATCTGCCTTGAAGAGGGGGATAACTAGTCGAAAGATTAGCTAATACCGCATAAGACCACAAGAACTGAGGTTCAAGGGGTCAAAGGTTTTTCGCTTCAAGATGAGTCCGCGTAAGATTAGCTAGTTGGTGAGGTAATGGCTCACCAAGGCAACGATCTTTAACTGGTCTGAGAGGATGATCAGTCACACTGGAACTGAGACACGGTCCAGACTCCTACGGGAGGCAGCAGTAGGGAATATTGCACAATGGAGGAAACTCTGATGCAGCGACGCCGCGTGAGTGATGAAGGCCTTCGGGTCGTAAAGCTCTGTCGCAGGGGAATAACACAATGAATGTACCCTGTAAGAAAGGATCGGCTAACTTCGTGCCAGCAGCCGCGGTAAGACGAGGGATCCTAGCGTTGTTCGGAATCATTGGGCGTAAAGCGGGTGTAGGTGGCTTTGTAAGTCAGGTGTGAAAGCCTAGGGCTCAACCCTAGAAGTGCATTTGATACTGCGAAGCTTGAGTGCTAGAGAGGTTACTAGAATTGTTGGTGTAGTGGTGAAATACGTAGATATCAACAGGAATACCGGTGGCGAAGGCGGGTAACTGGCTAGACACTGACACTCAGACCCGAAAGCGTGGGGATCAAACAGGATTAGATACCCTGGTAGTCCACGCCGTAAACGATGGATACTTGTTGTTGGAGGTATTGACCCCTTCAGTGACGAAGCTAACGCGTTAAGTATCCCGCCTGGGGAGTACGGTCGCAAGATTAAAACTCAAAGAAATTGACGGGGGCCCGCACAAGCGGTGGAGCATGTGGTTTAATTCGATGCAACGCGAAGAACCTTACCTAGGCTTGACATGTACAGGAAGATTGGCGGAAACGCCGTCGCCCGCAAGGGTCTGTACACAGGTGCTGCATGGCTGTCGTCAGCTCGTGTCGTGAGATGTTGGGTTAAGTCCCGCAACGAGCGCAACCCCTGCATTTAGTTGCCAGCATTCAGTTGGGCACTCTAAATGGACTGCCGGTGTTAAACCGGAGGAAGGTGGGGATGACGTCAAGTCCTCATGGCCCTTATGCCTAGGGCTACACACGTGCTACAATGGTGGTCACAAACTGAAGCGAAGCCGCAAGGTGGAGCAAATCGGAGAAAAGCCATCTAAGTTCAGATTGATCTCTGCAACTCGAGATCATGAAGTTGGAATCGCTAGTAATCGCGGATCAGAATGCCGCGGTGAATACGTTCCCGGGCCTTGTACACACCGCCCGTCACACCATGAAAGTCGGCTGTACCAGAAGTCGCTGCGCTAACCGCAAGGGGGCAGGCGCCCAAGGTATGGTCGATGATTGGGGTGAAGTCGTAACAAGGTAGCCGTAGGGGAACCTGCGGCTGGATCACCTCCTTTCTAAGGATTATCCGGTCAATCTTCACTAAGACATGTTCTTAGTAAGTTAAAATGACCCAATCTTAGGTCAACTTACTCTTCCCGAGTAAGTGAGTCCCAAAAATCTCATCTAGCTGTTTAGTTTTGAAAGAGTGAATTTCTCTTTATTTCTCGCATCTAACAAGGGCCAGTAGCTCAGTTGGTTAGAGCACACGCTTGATAAGCGTGGGGTCGGAAGTTCGAGTCTTCCCTGGCCCACCAACTAATGAGTTGGACTGTTAAGTGTGAGTGATAGAAGAGAGATGACACGCGAACGATTTTCGTTCTTTGACAATTGAATAGATTGATTTAGTTGATTTTTAGCGAGGTTAGTTCCATTTTTTTTAAGCTACAAAGGGCTTACGGTGGATGCCTTGGCACTAAGAAGCGATGAAGGACGTGGTAAGCTGCGATAAGCTTCGGGGAGTGGCACACACACTTTGATCCGGAGATGTCCGAATGAGGAAACTCATCATTTTATGATATCATTCACTGAATACATAGGTGTCTGAAGCTAACGAGGGGAAGTGAAACATCTCAGTACCCTCAGGAAGAGAAATCAATTCCGAGATTACCCCAGTAGTGGCGAGCGAACGGGTAACAGCCTAAACCTTTTTCATTTATTTGAAAGAGGGGTCGTGGGACCGCGATGTGGGACCGGAGAAGTTAGAGTAACAGTCTGGAAAGTCTGGCAAGATAGGGTGATAGCCCCGTACTCGAAAACTTCAAAGGCCCTAGCGGCATCCCGAGTACCACAAGACACGTGAAATCTTGTGGGAATCTGTGAGGACCACCTCATAAGGCTAAATATTCCTTAGTGACCGATAGAGAACAAGTACCGTGAGGGAAAGGTGAAAAGAACCCCGAGAGGGGAGTGAAATAGAACCTGAAACCGTAAGTCTACAAGCAGTTAGAGCCCTTTATATGGGCGATAGCGTACCTTTTGCATAATGAGTCAGCGAGTTATGTTTGCATGCGAGGTTAAGCCGTTGCAGGTGGAGCCGTAGCGAAAGCGAGTCTGAATAGGGCGATTTAGTATGCAGGCATAGACCCGAAACCCGGTGATCTAATCATGGACAGGTTGAAGCGGAGGTAACACTCCGTGGAGGACCGAACTAGTTGAGGTTGAAAACTCTTTGGATGATCTGTGATTAGGGGTGAAAGGCCAATCAAACTGGGTGATAGCTGGTTCTCCCCGAAATATATTTAGGTATAGCGTCGAGTAAAAAATATCGTGGAGGTAGAGCACTGAATGGGCTAGGGGTCTTTACCGGATTACCAAACCCAAATAAACTCCGAATGCCACAGATATGTTCCTCGGCAGGCAGACTCAGGGTGATAAGGTCATGAGTCGAGAGGGAAAGAGCCCAGACCAACAGCTAAGGTCCCTAAATGCACGCTCAGTGGAGAACGTTGTGGAGTTACTTTGACAACTAGGAGGTTGGCTTAGAAGCAGCAATCCTTTAAAGAAAGCGTAATAGCTCACTAGTCTAGTGACTCTGCGCGGAAGATACAACGGGGCTAAGCGTGTTACCGAAGCTTTGGATTAAAGTATTTTATATTTTAGTGGTAGGGGAGCGTTCTAGTGTAGGATGAAGGTTGACCGGTAGGACAGCTGGACGAACTAGAAGTGATCATGCTGACATAAGTAGCGTTGAACTCGGGTGAAAAACCCGGGCGCCGAAAACTCAAGGATTCCTGGGTAAAGATAATCTTCCCAGGGTTAGTCGAGACCTAAGATGAGGCCAATTGGCGTAATCGATGGCAAAACGGTTAATATTCCGTTACCTAACAGATTGTGATTAAGGAATGACGGTGTAGGATATCACAGCCCATTATTGGATTTGGGTGTAAGCATGTAGGAGGATCAGTAGGCAAATCCGCTGGTCGTAACTCTGAGGTGTGAATGCGAGGGACTCGTCCCGGAAGTGTGAAAAGCCATGCATCCAAGAAAAGTTTCGTAATTTTAGATTTGTTAGCTCGTACCGTAAACCGACTCAGGTGAGTGGGGTGAATATCCTAAGGCGATGGGGTGAATTTTGGTCAAGGAACTCGGCAACTTAACACCGTAACTTCGGGAAAAGGTGTGCCTGAGAGAGTGTAAGGATTTACTCCCCAAGCTTTTTCAGGTCGCAGAGAAATGGGAGTAGCGACTGTTTATCAAAAACACAGGTATGTGCAAAGTCACAAGACGAAGTATACATACTGACGCCTGCCCGGTGCTGGAAGGTTAAGAGGATTTGTTAGCGCAAGCGAAGCAGAGAATCGAAGCCCCAGTAAACGGCGGCCGTAACTATAACGGTCCTAAGGTAGCGAAATTCCTTGTCGGGTAAGTTCCGACCTGCACGAATGGCGTAACGACTTCTCCGGTGTCTCGACCAAATGCCTCGCGAAATTGAATTCTCGGTGAAAATGCCGAGTACCCGCAGAAAGACGGAAAGACCCCGTGAACCTTTACTGTAGCTTGGCAGTGATTTTAGAGTTGGCATGTGTAGGATAGGTGGGAGACTTTGAAGCAGGGGCGCTAGCCCTTGTGGAGTCAACCTTGAAATACCACCCTTGGCAACTTTGAAATCTAACCTGCTCCTCTATACGAGGAGAGGGACACTGTCTGGTGGGCAGTTTGACTGGGGCGGTCGCCTCCCAAAAAGTAACGGAGGCGCGCGATGGTCCCCTCAGCCTGATTGGAAACCAGGCGTCGAGTGCATTGGCATAAGGGGGCTTGACTGCGAGACCTACAAGTCGAGCAGGTGCGAAAGCAGGCCAAAGTGATCCGGTGGTCCCGCGTGGAAGGGCCATCGCTCAACGGATAAAAGGTACTCCGGGGATAACAGGCTTATTCCATCCAAGAGTCCATATCGACGATGGAGTTTGGCACCTCGATGTCGGCTCATCACATCCTGGGGCTGGAGCAGGTCCCAAGGGTTTAGCTGTTCGCTAATTAAAGTGGTACGCGAGCTGGGTTCAGAACGTCGTGAGACAGTTTGGTCCTTATCTTCTGTGGGCGTATGAGATTTGAGCAGACCTGTCCTTAGTACGAGAGGACCGGGATGGACGAACCTCTGGTGTTCCTGTTGTCGCGCCAGCGGCAATGCAGGGTAGCTATGTTCGGAACTGATAACCGCTGAAAGCATCTAAGCGGGAAGCAGACTGCGAGATTAGATCTCACTGGGGCTTCGGCCCCCTAAAGACTCCTTGGAGACTACGAGGTTGATAGGCGGAAGGTGTAAGCACGGTAACGTGTTCAGCTGATCCGTACTAATAGGTCGTGAGGCTTTTTTAAATTTTTCTTCTTAACATAGTTAACGAAGATTTCGTTTCTAAGACCTCTTTTTAAGAGCGAGAAACTAGCTCTCTGAATAAGTAAGAGAGTGATTAATTTGGGACTAACCAACCTTACTCTGACACGATCAGAGTAAGTCGCTAAAAATCAGCTAAATCAATCATTCAGTTGTAATGATAAAAGAAGTAACTTCTCCATTTGGATTGGAAGTAAGTTGCAAAGAACGAAAAGGTTAGTGTAAGAAGCTAACCACTTTGATTAATAAACGCTTTGCTGGTGTTTATAGCAGAGGGGCCACACCTGATCCCATTCCGAACTCAGAAGTTAAGTCCTCTTGCGGCGATGGTATTGCACGGGCGACCGTGTGGGAGAGTAGCACGACGCCAGCTCTATTTTACTTGAACCCGGGTTACTAACGTAATCCGGGTTTTTTTTTGACTAAATCTGTTGCGGGTCACTCGTTTCCGTCAATTTTGATATCGACCTTCTCGCGAGCTTTCTTTGTTCATTCGACATTAATAGCGTGGTTTGCTGTAATGACTTTCCGTTGACCTCTTTGGCAAAGTTCAAGGACACTCCAAGAAAATTATTGAGCCGCCGAAAGTTATGAATGGTGGACTCGCACAGAGGTTCACTTAGAGTCATCTGCCTTTTCATTTTTGTTTGTGAAAATGCCTCAAATCGAGAAACAAAATAAACAATAGTATGTAAAAACAAACAGAAAATAGACTAATTGAGCCCGCAGTGTCTCGCACTTAATTGTTGGAAATTATTGGTGAATATTAATGTGGTCGAGTCGTAAGAGCTTTTTTCAAAGGGCTATGGTATTCTAGTTATATCAAATACAGGAATCATTTCCTGTTCGCTTTTTAAGTCTTTTTTTCGACTGATTCAAAAAAAGATCTCTCGGGGATTCGCCCGAGCACGGGATGAAAAAAACTGAATACAGTAAGAAAGGGTCGAGATGCGACAGGGTGTCTTATGGCATACGCATATCTGGCAGCAGCCATTATCTTTGAGGTATTGGGAACAATCACAATGAAATATTCGGAGGGATTCACAAAGGTGGTTCCAATCATACTCACGCTGGTATGTCATGGAATCTGCTTTGTGGCTCTCGCCGTTGCTTTGAAATCACTACCTATCAGCATGGTCTATGCGATTTGGGCCGGCGTAGGAACAGCAATAATGGCTCTTATCGGGCTTATGATGTTTAACGAGCCGCTGCCTTTGCAAAAGGTTTTAGCGACAAGTCTTATTATCGCGGGTGTTGTCTTGCTGAACGTCGCTGATAAAAAACCTGCTGAAGAGCAAGTGGCTAAAGTTGAAGCTACAAAAGTTATTAAACAGAAACCTTCTTCGACGGTGGAAGCTGCTCCGCAAAGAAATTCCGGTTAGTATCTCCAATTTGAAAATTGAGCCAATTCCATCATCAATGGTGGGATTGGCTTTTTTGTTGTTCTTCGAAGAACTCTCCGAGTCTATCAAATGGCGTTTCTATTCTTGAAGCGTAGTGAACAAAATCGGTGATGATTTTTGTAAGCAGTTGCAGCTGTTTGGGGTCTTTGAGTTTGTCGTTTTCATCGAAAGCTTCGTCAGCATGCGCGACACCGAAGTAGTCGGGGTAAACGAAAGCTCCGAGGATGTGAAAGGGTACGCGGTCGTGAATATTGCCGCGAACGGCTCCGAGGCGTCCTGGTGAGGCTCCTATCAAACAAATCTGCTTCTTTCTGACAGGAACAGGGTCCAATCGCGAAAGCCAATCAATGGCGTTTTTAAACGTTCCAGGCATGCTGCCGTTGTATTCGGGACTAGAGATGATCACAGCGTCGGCTTCTTCAAATTTTTTTGCGAGCTTTAAAACTCCCTCGGGAATGCCGTAAAATTCTTCGATATCACCGTTGAACATTGGCATGGGGAATTCGTTGAACTCATGAAGTTCGACATCATGAAGCTGCATGGATTCGACTATTTCAGCGGCGATGCGGATAAGCTTCTTATTGTAAGAACCTCGGCGTAAAGAGGCTGCAAAAAGAAAGATCTTCATGGGCGCACCTCGCTTCACTCAATTCTCATAAACAAACATGTCTTTCGGAACTAATTTACGAATTTCTTTTTAAAATACATATTTTTATATTTTCTTTATGCCCATCCCTTCTCATTTTATGCGTCCTTGAGTCTGTCTGCTCTACACTGCAGTTATACAAAGGACAGTTTTCTATGAGCTTTACTTCAGCGGACCTTGTTCAGGTCATTCTTACGTTAGGCACGATTGTAATTTTCACGCCCCTTCTTGGTAGTTATATGGCGCATGTTTTTCAGGGTGAAAAGACGCGGCTTTCTTCAATCCTTCGCCCTCTCGAAATTCTTACTTATAAAATTTCTGGTGTTAAAGAAAATGATGAAATGGACTGGAAGCAATATTCCTTGTCGCTTCTTTGTTTCAATATCATCGGAGTTGTTTTCGTGATGCTGCTGCAGATGTTGCAGGCGTCACTTCCATTAAATCCACAAGCACTGTCCAATACGTCATGGCATCTCGCCTTTAATACAGCAGTGAGCTTTGTCACGAATACGAACTGGCAGGCATACTCCGGCGAAAATACACTGAGCTATTTGACCCAGATGTTGGGCTTGGGCGTACAGAACTTTGTGAGCGCAGCGACAGGCTTTGGAGTTTTCTTGGTGTTCACTCGCGGGATTGCCCGACATCAGGTAACGGGTTTAGGAAACTTTTGGGTGGACCTCACTCGTGCCACGGTTCATGTTCTTTTGCCTCTGAGTTTTATCTTGTCTTTGTTTCTTGTAGGTGAAGGAGTTGTGCAAAATTTTTCTGCTTACAAAACTGTTAAGACAGTGGAGGGCGCAGAACAGATTCTTCCACAAGGACCTGCGGCTTCGCAAATTGCGATTAAGCAATTGGGTTCCAATGGCGGTGGCTTCTTTGGAGTCAACAGTGCCCACCCTTGCGAAAATCCGACTCCTTGGAGTAATTTTCTCGAGATGGTTTCGTTGATTCTATTGGCTGCTGCGAGCACATACACTTTTGGTGTCATGGTAGGATCAAAAAAGCAGGGATGGGTTCTTTTTTCGGCGATGATGGCAATTCTAATTGTGATGTTGTCCCTCTCATTATGGTCTGAATACAGTCCAAATCCTTACGTCGGCCAAGCGGCATTGATGGAAGGAAAAGAAACTCGCTTCGGTGTTACGAACAGTGTCTTGTGGTCCGTGCTTACGACTTCGGCTTCCAATGGTTCTGTGAATTCGATGCATAGCTCTTTGTCTCCACTTTCTGGAGGTATTGCTATGGTTAATATGATGTTGGGCGAGGTGGTGTTTGGCGGTGTAGGTGCGGGCATGTACGGCATGCTCTTGTTCGTGATTCTCACGGTTTTTATCTCGGGTTTGATGGTCGGGCGCACGCCGGAGTATTTGGGTAAAAAAATTGAAGCCAAAGAAATTATTTGGATTGTTATTGGCGTTCTCGCACCCTGTGTGGCGATTTTAATATTGAGCGCGGTGGCGATCAGTATTCCTCAGGGACTCGCCGGGCTCGGCCATCAGGGGCCTCACGGTCTTAGCGAAGTTCTTTATGCTTACACTTCAGGAGCAGCCAATAACGGAAGTGCGTTCGGAAGTTTGACTGTGAATACTCCCTTTTACAATGTGACTATGGCTTTAGCGATGTTGATCGGCCGTTTTGCCATCATTTTTCCCGTACTGGCCGTAGCGGGAAGTCTTGCTGAGAAAAAGTTTTCTCCTCCGTCGCTGGGAACTTTTCGCACAGATTCTGTTTTGTTTGTTGTAATTCTTTGCGCCGTGATTGTGATTGTCGGAGCACTCACGTTCTTTCCCGCTCTTTCATTGGGACCCATCTTAGAGCACTTATTAATGTTGAGAGGGCAGTAGGAGTTTTTATGAGTTCATCATCCACTTTTTCAGATAAATCCATTGTTAAACAAGCTTGCAAAGATAGTTTCGTCAAACTTGATCCGCGAGTGCAGTATAAAAATCCAGTGATGATGATCACGTGGTTAGGGGCTTTGGTTGTAACCTTGGTTGTCATTCAGAGAATGACTTCAGGAAGCAGTTTTAGTTTTGAATTGCAGCTGGCTTTATGGCTTTGGTTCACTGTTTTGTTTGCGAATTTTTCGGAGGCCTTGGCGGAAGGGCGGGGAAAGGCCCAGGCTGAGTCGATGAAGAAAACACGGTCTCATACAATGGCCCGTAAGCTTTTGAATGGGAAAGAAGAAAGTATTGTATCGTTGTTATTGCGAAAAGGTGACAGTGTTGTTTGTGAGGCCGGTGACGTGATTCCAGGTGACGGAGAAATCATTGAAGGAATTGCGACCGTGGATGAATCTGCGATTACTGGTGAATCAGTGCCGGTCGTGCGTGAAGCCGGAGGCGATCGTAGTGCAGTGACCGGAGGAACGCGTGTGATCAGCGATAAAATTATTATTCGTATCACAGCAGATCCAGGTCATAGCTTTTTAGATCGTATGATCAGTCTGGTTGAGGGAGCCAAACGACAAAAGACTCCGAATGAAATTGCCTTAGGGATTTTGCTGGTGTCTTTAACGTTGGTGTTTATGCTGGCCGTGGTTACTTTGAAGTTCTTTGCTGACTACTCAGCAAAAGCTGCGGGCCAAGATTTATCGCACGTTGTGACGGTTCCTGTTTTAATTGCGTTATTAGTCTGTCTAATTCCCACGACCATCGGTGGACTTTTAAGCGCGATTGGCATTAGCGGTATGGATCGTCTTATTCGGAAAAACGTGATAGCAAAAAGTGGACGTGCCGTGGAAGCGGCAGGAGATATTGACGTTTTGATGTTAGATAAAACCGGAACGATTACTTTAGGGAATCGCATGGCCAGCGATTTTATTGCAGCTCCCGGTGTGAGTTTGGAAGCCTTGGCTGAAGCTTCACAGTTAGCTTCTCTAAGTGATGAAACTCCTGAAGGGCGCTCGATTGTTGTTTTGGCGAAACAAAAATTTTCTTTGCGCGCCCAGAATTTAGATCCTCATCATGCTCAGTTTGTTCCCTTTACAGCGCAAACTCGAATGAGCGGCATTGATATTCAAGGCTCTACGGGAATGAGATCTTTACGTAAGGGAGCCGGGGATGCCATTCAAAAACACGTAGAGTCTTTGGGGGGATATTTTCCATCTGAGATCAAACACTCTGTTGAGACGATTGCACGCCAAGGCGGGACACCGCTGGTTGTGTGTGAGGATAGTCATGTTTTAGGAGTGATTCATCTTAAAGACATCGTAAAAGGTGGGATTCGCGAACGTTTTGCTGAGCTTCGTCGTATGGGAATTCGCACGGTGATGGTTACAGGAGATAATCCGTTAACGGCGGCGGCGATTGCAGCGGAAGCAGGTGTTGATGATTATATCGCACAGGCCACTCCAGAAACAAAACTGCAAAGAATTCGTGAAGAGCAATCCAAAGGTCATCTGGTGGCCATGACGGGTGATGGAACAAATGATGCTCCGGCGCTGGCTCAAGCGGATGTTGGCGTTGCGATGAATACGGGAACGCAAGCGGCTCGTGAAGCGGGAAATATGGTGGATCTGGATTCCAATCCTACAAAGCTTATTGAAATTGTTGAGACCGGAAAGCAGTTGCTGATGACACGCGGATCTCTCACGACATTTAGTATTGCCAATGACGTTGCAAAATATTTTGCGATTATTCCAGCGATGTTTGCGGGACTCTATGCCGTCAACGGCGGACTCACGGGTCCTTTGGGGGCGTTGAATGTGATGGGATTAAAATCTCCGCAAAGTGCAGTATTGAGTGCTGTCATTTTTAACGCCTTAATTATTATTGCATTGGTGCCGTTGGCTTTACGTGGAGTGAAGTATCGTGCAATGGGGGCGAATCTTATCTTGCAACGCAATTTAGTGATCTATGGTTTAGGGGGAATGATCGTTCCCTTTATCGGAATTAAAATTATTGATGTGCTCATTGTGAGTATGGGGTTGGTCTAATGAAAAACTTCATTATTTCTATCAAGATATTTATCGTTCTCAGTTTGATGACCGGTGTACTTTATCCCGTAGCGGTGACGGGTGTGGGGCAGCTGTTTTTTTCTTATAAAGCCAATGGGTCCCTTCTTGAAAGGGAGGGAAGTCCGGTGGGATCAGAGTTGATTGCGCAAAAGTTTGTAAATCCAAAATATTTTTGGCCGCGTCCGTCGGCAGGTGATTATGCCACGGTGGCATCAGGAGCTTCCAATGCCTCTCCTACGAGTGAAAACTTAAAAAAATCTGTGCTACAAAGAAAAGCACAAGGGTTGAGCCATGAGATGTTATTTACTTCAGGGAGTGGGTTGGACCCGCATATTTCACCCGAAGCTGCGAAGGATCAAGTGCAACGCATTGTTCAAGAACGCAAGTTGTCGCAAGAACAAACAGTGCTAGTTGAAAAGCTGATAGAGGATTACACTGAAGGTCGTCAAGGAGGCCTTCTCGGCGAAAAAAGGGTGAATGTGCTAAAACTCAATCTCGCCTTGGATAAGCAATTATGAGTGATGACTGCCGTCCCAACCCGGATCGGATTCTTGAGGGGATCAAGAAAGAAGAAGAGAAAAAAGACCGAGGTCATTTTCGCGTCTTTTTTGGGATGTGTCCTGGGGTCGGAAAAACTTATGCCATGTTGAAAGCCGCTATTGAACAAGTTCGTCAGGGTGCAGATCTTGTTGTTGGGGTCGTCGAAACCCATGGGCGTAAGGAAACAGAAGAGCTTCTTGCGGGATTAGAAGTGATTCCTCGTCGAAAAATTATCTATAAAGACACGGTTCTTGAAGAAATGGATATCGATGCGATCTTACGAAGAAAGCCTAAGATTGTTTTAGTTGATGAGTTGGCTCACACCAATGTTCCGGGTTCGCGACATCCTAAACGTTATCAAGATGTCATTGAACTTCTCGATGCGGGAATTGACGTTTATTCGACCGTGAATGTTCAGCATATTGAAAGTCGCGCGGATTTGGTTCAGCAAATAACCAGCGTTCGCATCAATGAGCGGATTCCTGATTCTATTTTAGATATGGCCAATCAAATTGAACTCATTGATATTACGGCGCAAGGCCTTTTAAAGCGGATGAAAGAAGGAAAGGTTTATCAAGGTGACCGGGCTGTTCGGGCGGAAGAAAATTTTTTCCGCGAAACTCATTTGACAGCGTTGCGTGAGTTGGCTCTTCGCTATACGGCAGAGAGAGTTGATCAGGATCTGCAAGATCAAATGGTCGTACAGCAAATCGTGGGACCTTGGAATACACAAGAACGTTTGCTTGTGGCTGTCAGTCACAGTCCCTATTCGGGGAGACTGATTCGGGCGACTCGTCGCATGGCTTACAGTTTGGAAGCTCCTTGGATCGCTTTGCATATTGATACCGGAGACCGGTTGAATGACGAAGATCAGGCAATGCTCATCAAAAATCTTGCTTTAGCCCGTGAACTGGGGGCCGAGGTGATTTCTCTGCGAAATTCAAATATCGCTGAAGCTATTCGGCTGATTTCGCATGAGCGCAACGTCACGCAAATTATCATGGGGCGTCCACAACGTCATTGGTGGGAAGTTCTCAAAGGCCAAGGATCTTTGTTAGATCAACTTGTTGGAAAAAGCAGTACTGTGGACGTTCACATCATTCGTCAAGAAGAAGGGCCTCGGCGAAAGATATGGAAATGGACACCGCCTGGCTTTGATGCCGCAGGGATTGCGTACTGGTATTCGTTCTGTTTTATCGTTGGCATTAGTTTTTTAAATGGTCTTCTTGTGCCTTACGTGGGTTATCGCTCTGTGGGATTCATATATCTTATGGCGATGATGATGATCGGTCTGGTGGCAAGCCAGGGTCCGATTCTTTTCGCCGCAGTTTTGAGTGCTCTCGTCTGGAACTATTTTTTTATTCCGCCGCGTATGACATTTGCGATTTCTGCTCCCGAAGACGTTATGATGTGTCTGGCCTATTTTTTGGTCGCACTTTTGTGTGGTGTTTTGGCAGCGCGCATTCGCAGTCGCGATAAAGATCTGGAGGGACGGGAGCAGCGCACGCGAAGTCTTTATGAGTTGGTCCGTGAGTTTTCTTCGTCGCTGACTATTCTAGATGTGTGTTTAGCGGCCTCACAAAGTCTGGAAGGACTTTTGAATGGAAAAATTAAAATTATTCTAGCTGATGAGGAAGGAAAACTGTTACGCAAGTCTTTTAATGATCTTAAGGTGGATGATAAAGATTTCGCATTGGCTTTGTGGTCATTTGAAAATGGAAAAAATGCCGGATGGAAAACAGAGACTTTATCTGAGTCGCGCTGCTTGAGTTTGCCGTTAAAGGCCAAAGAAAAGACCGTTGGCGTTTTGTTGTTTTATCCACGTGAAAAAGCGGTGATGTCCCTCGATCAGCAGAATTTTCTGGAAAATGTTTGTGCTCAGACGGGGATGGCTTTAGATCGCATGCGACTCCAGCAAAAATCTGAAAAAATGAAAGTCTTAGAAGCTTCTGAAAACCTGCATCAGGCTTTGTTGAACTCGGTTTCTCATGAGTTGCGAACTCCGTTAACGTCTATTATTGGCTCGGCTTCAGCGGTGATGGATAAGAAAGTTTTTGCTCAGGAAAATGTGCGAGAACAACTGGTTCAAGATATTATTGATTCTTCTTTGAGGCTCAATCAGGTGGTCGAAAATCTTTTGGATATGTCACGTCTGAATTCCGGGGCTTTGCGTTTAAAACGAGAATGGGTGGACCTCGTTGATCTTCTTTCAGGCATTCCTGCAAAGCTTGGGCGACTGGCGGCTCACCACAAGCTGATTATTCAGAGCGAGTCAGGATCTTGCTACGCTCAAGTGGATGAAAAACTTTTTGAGCATGTGTTATTAAATCTTCTGAGCAATGCAGTTCGCTATGCTCCGCCAGAGACGGAGATCTCTTTGGAATTAGAGCAGGAAGATAAGAAGATTTTTTTAAGAGTGAAAGATCAAGGTCCTGGAATTCCTTCGCAAAGCTTGCAGAAGATTTTTGAAGCTTTTTATCGTGTGCCCGGTAGCGCCACAGGCGGAGTAGGGTTAGGCCTTGCTATCGTGAAAGCTCTTGTTGAAGCCCATGGTGGTCGCGTTTATGCTCAGAACAGGCGGGACACAACAGGTGCGGAGTTTGTGATTGAACTTCCTTATGAAAGACCGCCCCAGGCTTTGCAGGAGGGATCATGAAAGACGGAGTGAAAAGAGTTCTAGTCATTGATGACGAAGCCTCTATTCGTAAGCTTTTGAGGGTGAGTCTTGAAGCCAACAGTTATCATGTTGATGAAGCAACTCAAGCTCGTGAGGGGTTGTCGTTGGTGGCATCCCTCCGACCTGATCTCGTGCTTTTGGATTTGGGTCTGCCTGATATGACAGGCTTAGAAGTTCTTAAAGAAATTCGTGGATGGTCGCAAGTTCCCGTGATCGTGTTAACGGTGCAGGACTCTGATAATGATAAAATCAATGCTTTGGATGGTGGAGCCGACGATTACATCACGAAGCCTTTTAGTGTTCCTGAACTTTTAGTGCGTATGCGCGTGGCTCTGCGACATTCGCAACAAGCATTTTCTGATAAGACGGATTTAGTAAGTGGCCCAGTGAAGGTCGATCTTCCTGGTCACACGGTGACGGTGGAAGGGGAGCACGTGAAGCTGACCGCCACAGAGTTTAATATTTTAAAGGTCCTTATGAAACATAAGGGAAAAGTGGTCACTCATCGTATGCTTCTTAATGAAGTATGGGGACCACAATCGGTGGAGCATACGCATTACCTGCGTGTTTATGTGGGAGCTTTGAGGAAGAAACTAAAGCTGCGTGACAGTACGCCAGAAGTGATTGTCACAGAAGCCGGTGTTGGATACCGGCTTCTGGATTTATAGAATTACTTTAAGAAAGATTTTTTTAACTGGGCTACGCCGTCGTCGGAAGGTTTGCCAAGCCAGATCGAAAAGATCTTTTCAATAAGACCTGTTGAACCTTTGATTTCAGAAACATTACCATTTGTTGTTTCATACAGAATCGCTTCGCTGCCATCTTTAAGATGTGCACCGACGACAGTCAGAGCCTTTCCTTCTTTAGCTTCTCCGCCTTTAGAGACGGAATCCAAGAACTGTTTTACTGAAGAGTCTTCAGTATCAATTTTGTTAACCTTAAGTGCTTCTTTAAAAGACTTTTGAACATTTTCAGCATCGACGTCGCGGACAAAATGCATTTGCACGGCAACGGCCTTTTGATCTTTCAAGGAGCCTAACGCTTCAGCGTCGGCCTTTTTGAAAGACTCAGGAGATGCTACAAAGAGTTGGCCCACATATACTTTCACATTAACGAACACAACTTTTTTCGCGCGAAGACCTGCTCCAACAGAAGTGAGCTTAATGGCTTCACCCTCGACGTTGGCTGTTGCTCCTGTAGACAACGAAATTTTTTCGATTTTTTCACCGGCTCCCTCTGGAGTTAAAAGAGCGGCAGAGGCATTTACAGACAAAAGAAGGGCGACAATAGAGGTGCAAAGCAGTTTCATAAAAATCCTTTCTCATACTGGTAGAATTTAGGATTTGCGCCAGACCACAAAATGTCAACGAGGAAAACTTTTGTTGGCAGTCCAGGGTCTGTACATTAAGATTTTAATAACGGCGCATGAGCGAAAAACGACCTTCTTCTTTATTCAGACAGAAACTCGAACTTTTGATTCTCAGTCAATCAGAAGAGGTCCTAAATCGCGTCAAACAGGTCGTGTCCGCACATCACTTTACGTTTCGTCACCTTGCGTACTCAGAGCTTCCTCAAGGTCCCTTAGGTGATCTTATAAAAGCGCAATTGGTGTTGGTAGCTCAGGATAAAGAAGAATCCATTCAAGACTTTTCAGCAAGAGTGGATGAAGCTTTACGTCTTTTTCCACGTTCGCGCATCGTGACGGTGATGGGGACGGCGTTTTCAAAAGAAAATTTGGAAAGTCAAAATCCGCGTATAACACCTCTTTCGCAGGTAGAATTTTTTTCGACGCTGAAGTTTGAATATCTCTGTCTGTATCGTTGTCGCTCGCAATATTTTGAAATTCAAGTCACAGATTTATTTCCTATGACAACAATGGTGTTCCCGGCGTTTATTCGTTTGGAACTCAATCAAAGATATTTGGCCGTGGTGTATAGCAACACCGTGTTGTCCGATGACCGATTTGCACGTCTTGGAAGGGCCGAGGGTCTTTTTATCCAGATGAAGGACAGTGAAAAGTATCTTCAGTACATTAATAATTACTATGACACTTCAGGAGCGGCTCTTAAAAAACGGGCGCGGGCTTTGTTCTTGGCTGTTTGTTTTTATTCTTTGCATTTGAATGAAAACATTCTTTTTGATTTTAAAGCGTCCGGTGAAAGTGTTGCGGTTGAAGCTTATCAAAATTTAAAAAAAGTGGGCGAAGAGCTTTTTACGATCATGCGCAGTGAAGAAAATCTGTGGGATGTGTTTCGTGAAGCCGTTGATAGTGAGTTGAGTTCCTACTGGCGCTCACCATGGATTGCTACCTACGCTGCACTGATGTCGATTAAGTCCGGGCAAGGTGATCCGATGACGGCTTTCTTGTCAGGACTTCTTACGGATGTGGGGCTTTATGATTTACAAGAAAGTGTCACTCGAAAGTACTATCTTGAGGACGATAAAAAAACTTTGGATGAAGAAAACAGCTATCAAAAACATCCCTTGCTGTCTTTGAATCGCTGTCTGATTAAAAAAGTTCCTTTGGAAGAATCTGTTAAGACTGTTTTAGTGTGCACGCACGAGCGTGCGGATCAAAAAGGGTTCCCCAATCAAGTTCCCGCCGACAAACTTCCGGTGGAGGCCCAGTTTGTCCTCTTTGCAGAAAAAATTGATCAGGGTGTTTTAACCACGATGAAACAAACGGGTGTGGGCTTCCGTTTTCTAAAAGAAAAAATCTGGGAAGCTGAAAATGCCACACCAACGAATTTTAGCTCTGCCTTTTTAGCTGGCATCGCCGAGTCTCTCATTTAAGCATGACACCTCTTGTAAGAAACAGAATCCTTTTGCGCGCTCTCCGCGTTTTGCATTTAATAAAGTGGCTTTAAAAAATAGAAATGAGGAGTAAAAATGCTTAAAAAAATGGCAGTAACGCTCTCCCTTTGCTTGGTGGCATTGGCGGGAAGTGTAGAAGCTAAGGAGTTGTCCAACCGTTTAGGAGTGGGTGTAAAGAAAAACACCTCTTTGGATTTGCCAGAGCTTGCGGCAGTTTATCACTTTGCGCCGGATCTTTCAGTGACGGGTGGCTTGGGTATCGACACGCAAAAAGATTACTCAAAGTTTTCATTCAATGCAGGTGTGCGTCGTGTGGTCTTTAAAGAAGACAATATGAACTTCTACATGGGCGGCTCTGTAGGGCTTGTGAATTTTGAAACAGCGGGAGACAAAGAATCTGGTTTTGAATTGAACGCTCTTTTTGGCGGAGAGTTCTTCTTTACAGGTTTGGATTCATTGGCATTCACATTTGAAGGTGGCGTGGGCGTGATTTCGGCTGACAATGTTCGTTTCAGAACTATTGCGGATGGTCCGTTCAACGCGGGTATTATTTTCTATTTCTAAGCGAGGATTTAAATGAAAAAAGTTATTCACACAGACAATGCTCCTAAAGCAGTAGGTCCTTATTCTCAAGCCGTGCAAATGGGCGACTTTTTGTTCTGCTCTGGACAAATTTCCATTGATCCAAAAACGAATGAGGTTTTCACAGGCGATATCAAAACTCAAACTGAAATGGTGATGAGAAATATCGATGCTGTTCTTTCTGCGGCGGGCATGAATTTCAGCAATATCGTAAAAACGACAATCTTCATCACAAACATGAGTGACTTCGTGACTGTGAATGAAGTTTACGCGAAAGCATTTAAAGATGCTCCTCCGGCACGTTCCACTGTGGCTGTAGCAGGGCTTCCAAAAGGTGTTAACGTGGAGATCGAAGTCATTGCGCATCGCTAAGTCTTTGCTGCGATCGAAATCTTTTTGGGCTTTGCTGCTTTTAAGCGGTGTTGTGGTTTATCGTTTTTACGATGAATACCAAAAAGTCCAAAAAGAGACGGTGCAGTCCTGGTTAAAAACACCCACAGCGGATTGCGCTGTGGTGTTGACCGGAGGCGCGGGCAGGGTGCGGGAAGGTTTCGATCTTCTCGCCAACCAAAACGTAAAGAAGTTGATTATCTCCGGCGTTTATTCCAACGCACGACTTCGTGAAATTATGCCTGTGTGGTCTTTTTATGGAAATCTTTCTGAGAATGACGTTGTCTTAGATCGTCGCTCTGAAACAACCTACGGTAATGCCCAACAAAGTCTTCCGATTGTGGAGGCATTGAAATGTCGCGATATTTTATTAGTGACGTCACGGCTTCATATGTATCGCTCTTACCAAACTTTTCGAGCGACGTTTCCTGAAAACATTTACATTCAAAAACACTCCATTGTGGGTGGTCGATACGAGTCTTCCGTCTGGGAGACGAACTTTGAAGCTTTAAAATCCCTGTTTTACTCTCTTTGGGCTTACTAAATCAGGACCTTGATCTAATCGCATTTTTGTACGTATTTCCGATAAGTCACTAGAGAAATCGAGGGACTTATCATGACTTCTTTACTGGCGCAGATAGATTCGCTAGGAAGATCTGTTACAAAGAATTTGGAGTACACGGCACGTGTCCTCTTGATGGTCTATCTTTCACTTCGTGCAACGATTTTAGATAAAGCCCAAGGATTTCGACAAATTTTCGGCGTCATTTCTGCGCAGATTTATTTTACAGGTTGGCAGGCTCTTCCGTTGATTTCCGTTTTAGCTCTCGGTGTGGGATCTATCATGATTCTGCAGTCGCTATCGAACCTAAGTCTTTTAGGTGGAACGCAAATGATCGGAAACTTTCTGATCGTGATGGTTTTGCGCGAGGCGGGACCTTTGCTGGTGGCTCTTGTCGTGATTGCGCGTTCCGGAACTGCGGTGGCTTCTGAGGTCGGAAATATGCGGGCAAATAGAGAAATCGAAGCTCTTGAAAGTATGGGGATTAATCCCTTGAGTTTCATCGTTTTCCCTCGTGTTATCGGTGGAATCATCAGTGTTCTAGGATTGGCCTTTTACTTTAACGTCATTGCCTTGATCGGTGGCTTTCTTGTCACGCGATTTGTGCAGGATATGCCATTTACGTTTTATACGGACTCTTTGATGAAGGCTTTTGCTAAAGAAGACGTCCTGATTTTCCTGCTTAAAAACGGATTTAGCGGCATGATTATTTTCGTTGTTTCTTGTTTTCAAGGACTCTCTGTGAAACGCAGTCCGCACGAAGTTCCCCAGGTCACAACTCAGGCTGTGGTGAACAGTATTATTTTCGTCGTTATTTTTAATCTAATGATTTCAGCTTTGTTTTATTTAAATCAACTTCGCACTTTAGGGGTGGTCTAATGAAAATCGAAAATCTTAAGTTTGAAGGTGTATCGTTCACTCATGACGGACAAGATCCGATTGTTCAAAATGTTGAATTTGACTTCCCGATGAATGAAATTTTATGGGTGAAAGCCGAAGAGGGTGCGGGTAAAAGTTCGCTTTTGCAAATTCTTGCGGGTTTACAAATTCCCCAGTCGGGAAAGTATTTGATTAACGGTGAAAACGTTGTCGACATGTCGTTTGAAGAGTTTTTGCCGTATCGTTTGCAAATCGGTTATTCGTTTGACTATGGTGGTTTGATTAACAATCGCACGTTGTTTGATAATCTGATGTTGCCTCTTCTTTATCATAAAGTCGTAACGCCGGCCGAAGCCAAAGAACGTGTTGAAAGCATGTTTAAGGAATTTGGTGTTGAAAAATTCGCTCATGAAAGACCAGCGCATGTGCCGGGTCGTGTGCGTAAGTTGACTTGTTTAATGCGTGCGTTAGTGATGCGTCCGCAAGTTCTTTTGTTGGATGATCCGAGTGTGGGTTTAGGGCAGGACAGCGTTTATCTCTTTGTCGATCACGTCCATAAACTTCGCAAAGAAGGTTTCTTTAATCATGTTTTCATTAGTTCTTATGATGAAAAGTTCATGAATCTGTTTGCTTATCAAATTATTCACTTGGATGAAGGTCAGCTATACTATCAAGCTGTAGATCCTGAGAAAAGAGTTGTTCATCTATGATGAAGGTGAAGTTCAATAAATTTGAAAGAGTCGCGGGATTGTTCGTGATGCTCGCTATTCTTGGGGTGATCCTCACGGCATTGAGTGCCGCCATCAAGCAAGGCTGGTTTGAGCCTAAGGTTCGCTATACGACAACTTTCGAAAACGCCGATGGAATTCATCAGGGAACTCTGGTTCAGATGTCGGGTCTTCGTGCGGGCGCTGTTGAAACTGTGGAATTGGAAAATGATAATAAAATCCGCGTGGGATTTTATGTTTTAGGAAAATTCCAAAACAGAATTCGCGAAAACAGCACCGTGCAGCTGATTCGTCCTTTTATCATCGGTGAAAGAGTTTTGGATCTTTCTGTTGGCACTGAGCAATTTGAGATCATTCCGGCGCAGAGTGCGGTGAAGTCTCTTGAAACAGTGGATTTGATGACTCTGATGAGCGGTAAAAATATGAACACTTACCTCTCAAAATTGGGCGGTATCTTAGAGAGCATGCAAGTCATTATGGATGCTTTTGCGGATAAAAGCCGTGCAGAGAGTCTGGTTCGTGTGATCGATAGACTTGATCCCTTAGTAAAAAATCTAAACACGATGTCTGTGGAAGTGATCAAACTTTCCAAGCAGGCGACGCATGATGATGGCGTGCAAAAACTCATGGGGAACTTGGCGATCACGACAAAAGAAATCAATAAGATTTTGCCTGAACTCAATGAGCAAAATCCGGATCTTGCCAAAGATCTTGCAACGATGACACAAAACTTGGCGACTGTGACAAAAGCTTTAGGGCCTGCAATGCAAGCTGTTGAGCCGGAGCTTCCGGGGGCTAGCATGAAACTGGTTCAGGCCTTGAATGAAACCGTCGTGGTTTTAAAAGCAATGCAAAAGAGCTTCTTCATGCGCGGAAGTGTGCGTGAAGTGAAAGAAGAAGAAGCCACAGAGCGCCTTCCAGCCAATAGTAAGTAAAAAAGTCTTGAATCCCCCTTTGAAAATCCTATGATAAGGGGGTGTTAGTTGGTCACTTATTCCGTCATTTTATTTTTTCTAAAAGAGCTGGGGCTTTGATTCGCAGAATCTCCTGGCTTTCGTTGATTGGAATTTCGATCAGTGTGACAGCCTTTCTGGTCGTTCTATTTGTGATGAATGGAATGAATGCGTCTATTAAAAAACGCATCTTAGGTTTAGAACCTCATCTTTACGTTCAAGCTTCAGGAATTTCTACAGCGGCGGGCCTTGAAGCTCATCCTGTATTCCAGCGCCTTAAAGAGGAACCTGAAAACAAAGCCTACGTTTATGAAACTCAAGACGTGATCATTCGCAGTCAAGACGGGCAATTCCGTGGAGGCGTGGCTCGGGGAGTGACGAAGGACAGTCTTGGTTACTTTATCGAGCAGCTTCAAAAAATGGAGAAAAAGAATCAGGATAAAGATTCTCCTGCGTATTTCTGGGATCCTCATGATGTTCCAGAGACTGGCGAAGTGATTATGGGTGTGGATTTGGCGCAGTCTTTGGGCGTTTTTGAAGGCGATTATGTGACTTTGGTAGCGCCGTCAGGTTTGTTATTGCCTCCAGGGGAAACACCTAAGTTTGAAAGAGTGAAAATCAAACGTATCGTGACGACGAGTCTTCCGGATGTGGATTCGCAGTATATCTTTTATCAACGAGAGAAAACTTTAAACTCGTTGGTTAATGAAGGCATGCGCAAGCTGGGGATCGAAGTGTGGCTTGCGGATGAAAGCAAAGTTGAAAATGTGAAAGAAGATCTGCTTAAGTTTTCTGACGTGAGTGTGGAAACTTGGATGGACCGCAACTCGGCGTTGTTGTATGCACTTAAGCTGGAAAAGCTGACTATTGGAACCTTCTTAGGGCTTGCAGGAATTATCGCGGCAAGCTCTATTTTAACGGTGTTGGCTCTTTTGTTGTCGCAAAAAAGAAGAGACATTGCGATTTTGCGTACAATTGGTTTTTCAGGAAAGCAAACGGTTCGTACGTTCACGCTTTTGGGGTTTTTATTGGCATCCGTCGGAGTTTTAACCGGAGTGATCGTCGGAACAGGATTGAGTCTTTATATTCAAGCTCATCCGCTTAAATTAATTTCGTCGCAAATTTATTACGACCCGTCATTGCCAGCTTTGGTTGATTACGGACTTGTCTTTGGTGTTCTGGTTGTCAGTGCTTTGATTGCCTGGTTCGGATCTTATCTTCCGGCAAGAACCGCATCGGAAGTGAAGCCTTCCGATGCTCTAAGAATGAAATAATTAAACGCTTACTTGATAGTCGCGAAGAGCGTCTGTCAAAGATGTCTTTAGGTCTGTGCTTGGTTTTCTTTTTCCAATGATCAACGCACAAGGTACGCCGTATTTTCCTGCTGCAAAATCTTTCATTTGTGTTCCGGGAATCACGACACAGTTTGCTGGCACGCGACCTTTGTATTCAACAGGAGAAGATCCCGTTACATCAATGATCTTTGTACTCGCAGTGATAGTCACGCCTGCGCCAAGAACCGCACCTTCTTCAATCACGGCACCTTCAACAACGATGCAACGGCTGCCAACAAAGGCATTATCTTCGACGATCACAGGACTTGCTTGCACAGGTTCAAGAACGCCGCCGATACCAACACCGCCAGAAAGATGCACGTTTTTGCCGATCTGTGCGCAAGAACCCACTGTAGCCCAAGTGTCGACCATGGTGCCAGAGCCCACGTAAGCACCGATGTTCACGTAAGAAGGCATCAGGATCGCGCCTTTTTCAATGAACGAACCTTTGCGAGCTAGAGCGTGGGGTACAACGCGCACGCCATCTTCTTCGCTCCATTGTTTTACAGGGATTTTATCAAAATAAGTAAAATCGCCGGCTTTCATCACATCCATTTTTTGAATGCGGAAGTAAAGCAAGATCGCTTTTTTAATCCACTCGTGAGTGATCCAGCCTTCCGATTTTTTTTCGCAGACACGCAATCGTCCTGCATCCAGACCTTCAATGGTTTCAAAAACGGCTTTCAGTTCATTCGTGGTAAGTAAGTCGACAGTCTTTCCGCCTTGAACGTCTGAATAGATTTGATTCACTTCATTTTGCATAAACTCTCCTACAAAAACTATTTTTCTAAAACCTTCAGGGATTCCATGATGGCCGGAACATGGATTTCGATGATCTTCTCTGCAGAAAGACCTCTTTCGATTTCGTATGTCAGTGTCGGCATATTGCGCTCGATCCCCGTGTAAGTGCCAAGGCAGCCTGGGGTGGGGTATCCAATGTCGTCATCGATTTTGTAACCCGTTCTTTGTGCCAAGACTTCGGCGACAGGACGGCAGTTTCCATTCATATTTAAAACCGGATGCCATGAATGCAAAGACAAAATGAAAACAGGTTTTTTGGTTTCAAGGTAAGTCATCAAACCTTTGTTTTCATTTTCGCTGCCTGCAAAAGGTCCTGGATGATAGCGTGGAGTTTTTACTTCAGGGGACCAATCTTTAGTTGGCATATTGCGATTTAAATCGACACCGTTGCCATTGCCACGAGTTTTGAAAATCACACCTTCAAAGTTAAACTGCGGAACCAAAGTCAGATTGAGTTTGTAAGGAAAAGACTCCATGAATCTTTTCAGAAGTTCCTGGGATGCGATGACCCCCTCAATTTCGTCGCCGTGAACGCCGCCCAGGATAAGAACCTCCGGGCCTCCATTTGTAAACTCATAGGCGATGACCGGCATGCCTTTGGAAGTGTAAGTAAAAATAGAAGTTTTCATGACAAAGTATCCTTCTTGCGCCATGATGTTAGCAGAGGTCGGTATGGAATACATCAACAATGAGTTATGCCTAGGTCCGTTAAAGAAAGCGCTCTTGCCTTTGTGTGCGAACTATATGCGGCCTATCTACGTTTACGACCTCGATTTTATCTCGCAAAGATATCAAGCCATGAAAAAAGCGTTGGGAAAGACGCGTCTTTTTTACGCGGTGAAAGCCAATCCCAATGTGGAAATCCTGCAACATCTCAAAAAATTAGGAGCTGGTGCGGACGTGGTTTCTTTAGGAGAAATTAAACGTGCTTTAGAGAGCGGTTTTACCGTGCAAGACATCGTCTATAGCGGTGTTGGAAAAACCCGCCATGAGATCACGGAAGCTTTGAAGCTTGGCATTTATCAAATCAATGTGGAAAGCTTGCCGGAGCTGGAGCGCATTGGAACGATTGCCAATGAGCTTGGTAAAACGGCTTCGGTGGCTTTGCGCTTGAATCCCGATATTGATATCAAAACTCATCCCTATATTGCGACCGGCCTAAAAGATAATAAATTTGGAATGGAGCTTTCGCTAATTCCCGAGTTGATCCAATGTTTGGAAAAGCATGCGGGCTCCATTGATCTTGTCGGCGTGAGCTTGCATTTGGGTTCTATGATGATGGAGTTTTCGGGTTATCAAGAAGCGCTTAAAACTTTGAAAACGATCTTTGTGGATTTACAAAAAAAGTTTCCTGCTTTAAAGCGCTTTGATTTCGGCGGAGGCGTTGGGATTTTCTATGATCGCTTGGATTTAGAACTTGAAGAAAGTCTTTTGCGTGATTATGCGAAAATCACTTTGGACACTTTAAGCGACTTAAACTGTGAATTGCAAAGTGAACCGGGGCGCTGGCTTGTAGGTCACTGTGGCGTTTTGATTACTCAGGTGCAGTACATTAAAAAGACATCAGCGAAAACTTTTGTGGTCGTTGATTCAGGTATGAATCATTTGATTCGTCCTTCATTATACGAGGCAGATCATATGATCATGCCGCTCGTAAAAAAATTAGAAAATATCAAAGCCGATATCGTAGGGCCTATTTGCGAGTCTGCAGATTTTTTTGCTAAAGATAAAACTCTCACAAGTATCTCGGAAGGTGATTTTGTCGCCGTCATGGATGCTGGCGCTTATGGATACTCCATGGCCAGCGTCTACAACCTTCAGGAACTGCCGTTAGAGATTTGTATTTAGTTATAGCGCTCTAAAGCCCAACGCAATTGCAGCTCAATAAAATCAGTCATATTGATTTTAGCTTCGGCAAGTTGCTGTGGAATAAAAGAAGCCTTTGTAAGACCAGGAAGAGTATTGGTCTCTAAGTAAATAATCTCATCATTTGCACAAAGAATCACATCGGTTCTTGTATAACCGTAGCAGTTAAGCGCCTTGTGTGCCTTCATGGAAACTTCTTGCAAGGCCTTCATTTGTTCCGGCTTTACCTCTGCAGGAGTGATTTCAGTAGAGCCCTGGCCCAGGTATTTTCCGCTATAGTCAAAGTTGCGACCTGACTGCATGATCACTTCAGAAGCTGGCAAGGCTTGATGGCCTTGGGGTGTCTGCAAAATCCCGATGGTGCACTCGCGACCGACGATAAATTTTTCTGCGAGGTACGGAGTTTCCGGTTTCTTGGAAATCTCTTTGATCGCATTTTCTAAAATAGATTCGCTATCGACAATAAATAAACCAATGCTGGAGCCATTCGCTGTCGGCTTTAAAACGATTTTTGAATGACGTTTAAAAAATGCACGAAGAGCTTCAAAGCTTTCTGCAGATTTTGGATTTACTGAAAGTTCATCTGTCGTTTTAATTCCCGCTGCGGCAACGGTTTTCTTTGCACGCACTTTATCGAAACAGTCGCGACTGGCCAGAGAGCCCGATCCCGTGAAGGGAATACGAAACTCTTCAAGCAAGGCCTGCATCTCTCCGTTTTCACCTTCGGTGCCGTGAAAACCCATAAAGACAACGTGATTTTTTAATAAAGGCATTGCTTCTTTTAATCCCGAGGCGATTTGTGTTCCTGCTTTCGGAGAGAATTCCTGAGTGAAAGCATCGGCGTGCTGAAGAAGATCCGTTTTTTGAATCTCATGAACGCCTCCAGATTTTGTTAGGAACCAGATTTTCGTAAATCCATATTGCTGACACAAGTTCTGTGCTGAAGCCGTTGAAACCAATCTTTCATCTGAAGAGCCGCCAAAGAAGAGAACTGTGTTTTGCATATTATAAATCTACCACGCGGAATTCATCCGCTTTAACAGGTTTTAAAATTCTATGAGCCACTTCTGTAAAGTGGACAGAGTGGTCTGTTGTCATAATATCAATATGACGATTTTCGTTCGAGGTGTTTTTGCCAAGGCGCCCTTGTGTGAAATCGTGATGAAGCCATCTGGCGATTGCTTCGCCAGAATCTACAAGTTCAATGGAAGAGCCCGTCACACGCGCGATAGAATTTTTTAAAATTGGATAGTGCGTGCAACCCAGAATCAAAGTGTCGATATGGTTTTGTAAAAGAGGACTAAGATAACGGAACACAATCAAGTTCGTCACAGGATCTGAATCCCAACCTTCTTCCGCTAAAGGGACAAAAAGGGGGCAAGCTTGATCAAAGACTTGCGCCTTTGAGTTCATCTCCATGATTTTTTTTGTATAAGCTTGGCTGTTGATCGTGGCTCTGGTTCCTAGAACACCAATGCGGCCTGTAGGAGAAACTTCTAAGGCTCTTTGTGAGCCGGGTTCGATCACATTGTAAATAGGCAAACCATCGAACTCGTGCTCTGTCAGTTGGCTTGAGGCCGTATTACAGGCAATGACGATGGCTTTGACATTCTGTTTTTCGAGAAACTGAATATTCTGTTCAGAATATTTGCGAATTGTCTGTGGAGACTTCGACCCATAGGGAAGGCGAGCGGTGTCCCCCAAGTAAAGAAAATTTTCCTGGGGGAATTGCAAAGCAAGTTCTTTGAGAACGGTGAGACCACCGATCCCAGAATCAAACACGCCGATGGGTCGAGAATCTGAATTCGACATTCTTAAATTCTTACCCCGTGGGCACGAGACTCGGCAACACCATTTGCTGACATCTCCATAAAGAGAGCTTTCTCACGAATTTCAGCAATAGTTGTCGCGTTAACGTAGCTCATTCCAGAGCGAATTCCGCCCGCAACTTCAAGGATCACGTCTTTCACGTGTCCTTTAACATTCACTTGCGTAGATTCTCCTTCAGGAGCCATTCCCTCTGGAACGCCACCACGCCATGAATCTTGAGCAGAACGAGAAGCCATTCCACGGTATTGTTTCTTACCGTTTTTGATTTCTCCTGGAGTTTCAATGGTTCCAGAAAGCATGCTTCCAAGCATCACGGTGCTTGCGCCCGCGGCGAAAGCTTTCACCATATCACCTGACGTACGAATACCGCCGTCAGCGATCACCGGCACACCGTAGCTGTCAGCGATCTCAGCGCAAAGAGCGATCGCTGTTAATTGCGGAACTCCGCAACCTGTGATGATACGAGTTGTACACATAGAGCCAGGACCGATACCCACTTTGATAGCGTCAGCGCCAGCTTCGATCAAATCGCGAGCCGCATCTGGAGTCGCCATGTTTCCTGCGATGATTTCAACTTGTGGGTACGTGTCTTTAAGCCATTTCAAAGTTTCCATCATTTGGATGGAGTGACCATGAGCGATGTCGATTGTGATCAGGTTTACACCTGCATCAATCAAAGACTTCGCACGTGTTTTAAATTCTTCGCCCACACCAACGCTGGCAGAAATATTTTTTACGCCTGCTTCTTTCAAGCGACGAGCTTGAGAAGCTTGTTCTTCTGTCGTGATAAAGCGGTGAAGAATACCAATGCCGCCCAACTGATTCATTGCCAAGGCCATGTCGTATTCAGTGACGGTGTCCATGTTGGCGCTGATGATCGGCATCTCGATGGAGATTTTTTTCGTCAACTTTGAAGTAAGATGTGGGTCACGACGAGAACGGATGTCTGAACGTGCAGGAGTGATAAGGACGTCGTCGAAAGTCAGACCGCGACCACGATTTTTAATATCTTTCCAATTAAACATGAGCGTCATGTTTTCTTACCTCGCTTCTATAAATATTGAACAAAATATGAGTTGAAACCAAAAGCAAATAAGTGTCCAGCGCTGACAAGATAAGACTTGCGAGCGGCGTTTTCCAAATAAGGCGATACGAATCAAAAAAAGAAGAAAGGATCACCGGAATAAAAAGATGGAAAAGCAAAAACACCCCTAAAACTTTACCCCAATTGTGGCGGACAATCGATGCTGATTTTTTAAGCGCGTCTTCTTGACCCTCGTCGTATTTTTGGGAAGAGGTCACGACCAACGGAACAAGACTGTATTCAATAAACTTCCAGACTCCTGGAAGAATAAAAAGCAACGACCAAAGAAGGGTTTTTCCCCACGACCTTAAAGTCTCAATGTAAATCTGATTCAGATTTTTCCCTAAGAAATCGCCAAGAGATTTTGTCCAGCCCGTCAGAGTATTTAAAGAGTAAAGAGCTACGGCCGTAAGGATCACTGGAAAAACAATGCTCGAAATAATCGAAAGAAAGCCAAAGAAATAAACCTGATTTTGAGCTCCATTAGGGTCTCTCAGCGCATTTTCGATATGAAGATTCAGGTACTGGTCTATGTTGCTCGACAGAACGACCAGGGCGAACAGAGGTAGGAATACTTTTTTAAAAACCTGTAGGTTTTCGGCGAAAAAATTCACTTAAGTATTTAGATCGTGAAACCCAGGGGGAGTCAAGCGGACTCTTGCCAAGAATCAAAGCTTATTTAGACCGATAAGCGGCATAATATTGATAGGAGGCCATTATGGGGCTTCGGATGATGGTCACAGGTGCAAGTGGCACTATGGGCCAAGAGTTAGTAAAGCTTTTAGACAAGTCAGGAGTTGATTTTATTGCGGCTTCACGCTCTTTAGATCGTCTTCCTGCTGGAATACGTGGTTTGCAGTTGAATTATGACAGTGCTCCACTGTTGGAGCAGGCTTTTCGTGATATCGATGTCCTTTTCTTTTTGCAGCCTTTTGCTGAAAATATGGTCCAACAAGCGACAAATGTTTTCCGAGCCGCGCGTGCTGCCGGAGTGCAATTTGTATTAAGAGTTTCGGGTTTTGGCGCTTCGGTGTCCTCACCGTATTTGTACCAGCGTGTGCAAGGTGAGGTTGATGAGCTTTTAAAAAACAGTGGTTTGCGATACTGCCTTCTTCGTCCGAATATTTTTATGCAAAGTTTTGTAAATCCTTGGGGAGAAGCCCTTCGTCAGGGCATTCTTTATCTGCCTCAGGGAGAAGGTCGGATTTCCTTTTTACATGCGCGAGATGCTGCAGAAGTGGCCGCGCGAATTCTTACAGATCCTCTGTATTTTCATAAATTCTCTTTTGATCTTACTGGAGAACGAGCTCTCTCAAATGCCGAGGTTGTCTCTTTGATTTCTTATCAAGTGCAAAGACGGGTGTGCTATGTTCCTGTCACCGAAGAGGTCGCTATTAAATCCATGCAAAAATCTGCGATCGAGCCTTGGGATGTAGAGCTCATGATGAGTATTCATCGCGCCGCCAAAGATGGAAAGATTGCCGAGGTCTCAGAGTCATTTCGTCAGTTGATGAACCGAGATCCTCGCCGCTTTGAGGATTTTAGCAAGGAAATGCGCGAGGAGTGGATTCCTCCTACGCCGGTTTTGGAACCACCGCTACTGTAAGGCGACTGATGCAAACCAACTTTTGATCTTCTGTGAAAATTTTAATTTCCCACACTTGTGTTGTGCGTCCCACGTGGATCGGTGAGGCTTTGCCGATCACTTTTCCGGATCTCACGGCGCGAATATGATTTGCATTGATATCAAGTCCCATGCACTGATGAGTATCTGGAGCGTAAAGAGACGCGCCAATACTTCCCAGAGTTTCAGCTAACACCACAGAGGCTCCACCATGCAAAATTCCGAAAACTTGATGAGTTCTATGATCCACAGGCATTTCGGCCTCAAGAAGACCATCCTCAACGCGCGTCAGTCGAATGCCCAAGTGTTCGACCATCGTGTTCTTGCTAAGAGAGTTTAATTCTTCGACGCTAGTTTTTTTCATGCGAATTTCCATACAATGTCCTCGATTCCAATTGTATGATGTTAAGAGAATTCTTGTTGGTCAAGAATCTCTTCAGAAAGGGAATATGAAAACGGATTTAGCAGCAGTGACAAAACCTCTTTTACGCGGGCACTTTCATCAGGCGGCTTTCTTTTTTGCTTTGGGAGCCTGTGCCATGTTGATTGCCGCAAGTCATGATGTCACAGCCGTTATTGCGAATATTATTTATTCATTAAGTCTTACCGGATTATTTGGCATCAGTGCTCTTTATCATCGACCGCAGTGGAGGCCCGAAGCTCGCATGTGGATGCGCCGTTTGGATCATGCTGCGATATTTATTTTAATTGCAGGAACCGGAACTCCAATTGCACTGTTGGCAATTCCTGGAGAATCGGGAAAAAGATTTCTGACGATCATTTGGATTGCAGCAGCGATTGGCGTGATCCAATCTCTTTTTTGGGTGAAAGCTCCCAAGTGGTTGGCTGCTATCTTGTATATTATTATGGGCTGGCTGGCTGTTCCTTACATGTCTGAGATTAAGAACGCCTTAGGACAGGGGAGTGTTACGACTCTTTTAATCGGCGGAGTTATTTATACTTTGGGAGCTTTGGTTTATGCATTTAAGCGTCCTAATCCTGCGCCGCGAGTTTTTGGTTATCACGAAATTTTTCATCTTCTCGTGATTGTCGCGGCGGCTTTTCACTTTGTCGTAATCGCTGGCCTTGTGATGAGATAAGGCTGAAGAACGGAGTTGATTCGACTGGTAAGATGTCGCTCAATATTCTTTTCATTGAGAAAACCAAATTGAAAAATCGAACCTTGGACAAGGGCCTCTAAGGTCATTGCCAGATCATGAGCATCATGAACGGATTTTAATTCTCGATTGGAAATAGCCTCTTGGATAAGACGATAAAAAATACCTCGTGTTTCGGCAAAGTAAGACGCCACTTTTTTTCTGGCCTTGGGATCCTCAGCCTCTGTTCCAAGCCAACGCAAATGTTCGCCTAATCTTTTTGAATCCACGCTTTTTGAGATAAGACGAAGAAACTCGAAAATGCCTTGAAGGCCATTGAGTTCGGAAACCTTTGCGGTATTCATCTTCTCCATATTCTCGTCCCATTTTCGATTTCGGGCTAAATAGGCAAGATGTCTTTTTGTTTTGAAACGTTTTACGAGCGCCGCAGGGGAAAGCCCTGTCGCTTTTGATATCTGTTCAAAAGTAAATGACTCAAATCCTTCGCGCGAAATGATCTCAAAAGCTATTAACAATATATCAGAATCACTGACTTTTTTAGGTCTACCCATATTTCTAGATAGTAAATGACTATTCACTTATTATCAAGAAGGAGGTATTTATGGCTATTCATCCTTACGTAATAGAATCCACATCCGCTGGTGAAAGAAGTTATGACGTTTATTCGAGGCTGCTCAAAGATCGTATTATTATTCTAGGTACTGCGATTAATGATGAGGTCGCTAATTCCATCGTGGCACAGCTTCTTTTTTTGGAGGTCAATGATCCAGAAAGAGACATTCATCTTTATATCAATTCTCCCGGAGGTTCTGTTTCCGCAGGCCTCGCTATTTACGACGTCATGCAATTTGTGAAGTGTGACGTTGCGACTTATTGCCTGGGAATGGCGGCAAGCATGGGGTCTTTGCTTTTAACGGCGGGTACAACGGGAAAACGTTTTTCTATGCCGAACAGTCGTATTTTGCTTCATCAACCCCACCTAGGTGACGGTGGTATCGGTGGCCAGGTGACGGATATTGAAATTCATGCGAAGGAACTTGTTCGTTCCAAACGACTTGTGACGGGGATTTATTCGAAACACTCTGGAAAAGAGATGAAGTATCTGGAAAAAACAATGGAGCGGGATTATTATCTCAATGCAGAAGAGGCAAAAGGTTTCGGATTGATAGATCATATTGTGCAGCCTCGCAAAGGAATCAATGGCATCAGGTGAGATTCAGAAAATCGCGGTGGTCGGAAATGCAGGTGGTGGAAAGACCACCCTCAGTCGTCGTCTTGCGCGTATTCATGATCTTCCGTTGACTCATGTCGATGCTATTCAGTTCGTGGCGGGAATGCGGATCCGTCCGCATCGTGATTCCATTCAAAGGCTAAATGAAGTTCAAGGGCAACCGTCTTGGATTATTGATGGTTATGGACCTTTGGATATTATCGAAAAACGTTTTCAGGCTTCGGACCGGGTCGTGTTTATTGATTTTCCTTTGTGGCGCCATTATTGGTGGTGCACAAAAAGACAGATTCAAAATATATGGTCAAGACGAGAAGAATTACCGGAGGGTTGCAATGAACTCACCTGGGCGCACACCGTGAAGCTTTATAAAACTTTATGGCGTGTTCACAAGTTAATGAGACCGGAGCTTTTGCGAATTTTTGGTCGTGAGAATTTAAAAGGAAAAGTCGTGTATGTGCGAACTTTGAAAGACTGGAAGCGTCTTTCAAAGTTCGGTGTTTCTTAATTAAAGACAGTTGGCTTTATCAGAAGAAGCATCACCGTCTTGATCATCCTGACCAGAGTAGATATCAGTCACCGTGCATTTGCCATTGATGATTTTTAGAGAAACGCCCGTAAGACTGCTGCCGTCGCCAAATTGAATTTCTTCAATGCTTGGGTCTTGTTTGTATTTGCAAGCCCAGATCAAAGACATGTTTTGTCTAAATTCTTTTAAAGACATTTCTGCATATTTAGCGGCTTCTTTTTCTGCGATCTTTGCGCATTTAAGATTTGCTGAAGCGAAAGCGAAGTTCGCAGTCACCAATGTAGCAAGAACGAGAACGATTGTTTTCATATTCACTCCTGAATTTGTTTTTTGAAATGAGAGTCCTTTTATATTTTCACCGGCATTTTGGCTACTACATTGGTGCAAACTAAATATTCGTTTTGAGCATGGTAATATCTGCAATATGATGAGGTCATGATAGATTCACAGGGGCTTTATGTGCAGGCAGATGGTAGCAATGGGGACTCCGCTCATAGAACGGGCTTAGTCTGTGCTTTGTATTGTCTGCTAGGAGAATTTAAAAAAGCCGAAGCTCTGTGTTCCACCATAATCCGCGAGTTGGAAGTTCAACCTGGGACTTATCGTCGTTCTTCTTATGGAGATACTTGGGATACAAATCCGCGATGTTTTAGTCGCGATCAAGCCAGTCGTTTGATTTTGGCATTTGCTCTTCTTGGCAAAAAAGCGAAGTTAAGAAGCTGGCTGTGGGCGATGTGCAAACGCGGATTTTTTCATCAAAATAATCTCGATGATGAAACGGGTCGCTGGAAGTTTCCTGACTTGATGGGGATCGGTGAGTGGAGCAATCTTATCCGTGGGCTTGGTTGGTGGTGGGCCTATCCCTTACTGGTTTTGTTAGACCTTAATTTTATCGGAATGGTTTTTCTAAGAAAACCTTGGGATGGAGCGAGCCTTTACGTTCCTGATCTTAAATATGCGCAAATAAAATATCCAACACCGACAGCATGGCTCGCGGAAAAATTAAATGCAAAAGTGGATTGGTGTTCGGAGGCTCTCAACAACCACGCAGCAGAAAACAACGGCTGCGTGGAATGTGGAGTTCTGTTTGCGAGATTAGCGAAGGTCTAAAAATTCACTAACAACGATTGCAGTGGCTTCAGGCATTTTGCTGTTTTCTGAAGGGGTCGCTGCAACTTCACCGATGTAACTTCCATGAGTGCCTGGCAATACGGCCAAGCGTCCGTGTTGAACTGTGCGTGACATTCTGAGGGCGTGCTCAACAGTGATGGCATCTTGGTCACCGAGAAGAACCAAAGTAGGGGCCGTAATAGACTTGATTTCTTTTTCAGGAATATCTTTAAAGCCCTGCATGCGACGGCTGTCTTGTAAGAAGAGTTGCTCTTGGTGCTTTGGATCGGGATTGATTTTGCGATCTGCAGCTAGCAACTCTTTTGGCATATTTGCCATCGAAGCTTTATTCATTCCATCCCAAAATCCTTTAAACATGCCATCGCGACGATATTGCGCGGACGCGATCACTAGCTTGTTGACTTTGTTGGGAGCAAAATGAGCGACTCTGAGAGCAATCGTTCCGCCGTTGCTAAAACCCATGACATCCGCTTTGTCGATTTTCAAGTAGTCCAACAAAGCGGCGGCATCATGAGCAGAATTGTCGAAAGTGAACGGACGATCAATCGCAACGGTGTGTCCGTGTCCTTGCTCTTCCATAGCAATGACTTTACGGTGTTTTGCTATGAGAGGAATAAACTTCGCCCAGTTCGATTCAATTGTTGAGCCGCCTCCGTGAAGCAGAAGAAGCGGAACTGGATTTTTCAGTCCTTCTGTTGGTTCATAGATTTCATAATAAAGCTTAAGACCGTTTACCGAGGCGTAACTAGATTGCATTTTAACCTCTGCCGCCTTGGCTTGAAGTTTTGAAGAGTGAGCGCAGGCGCCGAGACAAAGAAGAGAAACGGCGAGAAGAACTGTTTGGGTTAATTTCATGAAGCCTCCAAAAAGAAATTCAATAACTCTTCAATGGCTTTGTCTATTTCCGACTCATTGCTTCTGTTTATTCCTCAAGAGTTAACGCCCACAGGACCGTAAAGAAACTAATGAGGTCAAGAGGAGTGCGCCAGTAAGTCAAAGTCTTCCACATCGACACGCGATTTATTAGCTCTTCACTTGGTGGTGAGTTGATGGAGATTTTTTGAAAGGACAGCATTTCGGGGATGAAATACAAAAAACTCCATCCTCTCATGACAATGTAGGAACCTAAAGAGATCAGAATGAAAGTGCGACGGCTGGATATGCGCCAATTTAAAAATAAAGCGGCTAGGATAAACACCGTAATTAAAATATGAACAGGTATCCAGAATTTTTGAAGAGGAACTCCCGTGCCTTCCTGAATGAGTGTAAAGGAAGTTGGTGGTTGCAGGCTCCATTGAGGATTGATGACAAAACCTTCATAAAAACCTCCACCGACAGGCAAGGCCAATGAGAAGCCCGCAGCTACAAGTGATAGATTCGCCCAAAGCATGAAAATCTCCTTTTTGAATTATCTTAATTTACTAAGATAAATTTAACAGTTTTTTTATGTGCTTTTATAGGGTAAAATGTCAATATCTTGATTTAGTAAGATAATTTAGGGGTTACGATGTCTCAAAATAGAAAAGCTAAGAGCAACTCTGCGAAGGTTTTAGCGATAGGTCCTGAATTAAGCACGGCAACCATTCTTTTTCATGAGACTGTCGCAAGCAGGTTGGATCTCAACGCAACGGACATGAAATGTCTGACATTTATAAACTCTTCGAAGACACCAGTAACCGCCGGCGATGTAGCCCAGTTCACGCGCCTTACGACGGGAGCGGTGACGGGAATCTTGAATCGCCTTGAAAAAGCTAAATTGATTGCGAGAGTTCAAGATAAAGAGGATCGCAGAAAAGTAATCCTGGTGCCTAATGAGGCGGCATTTAAAAAGATCAAGCCCCTTTATCAGTCATTTGCGAAATCCATGCAAAAGCTGGTGAACACCTATTCCGAAGAAGACCTCGGAATAGTCGCCGATTTTTTGAAAAGAGTGACAGAAATCCTTGAGCTAGAAGCTTCTAGATTGAGAGAGTAACTCTATCGTGCGCTTCCACGCGCTATACCAAGCCGGTCTTCGTAGGCATTCAGAACCTTCACGAAGGCGGGGCGTTCTTCACAACGAAGACGGTATTTGTCGATGTTCGGATGTTTCTCTAAGACTTCCGTTTTGCGAAGTTCGCGCAATACGCCTGTAAATGCGATATCCGCGACAGTAAAATCAGCACCGGTAATGAACGGTTGCTTCCTTAGCATTTCGTCGATAGTTCCAAAGAAACGCTCAAGGATACTGACATTCCAGGGGCGTTGTCCCTTCATGTGAGGATTCGAATCTCCTAGAAGATCCGCGAAAAAAATCGGCAGGGCAAAGGGCTCAATATTATTAAGCGACGTGATCAACCAACGATAGACTTGCGCACGGCCTTTAAGGTCTGAGGGAATTAATTTTCCCGATTTCTCTGCAAGATAAAGAAGAATCGCACCAGACTCTGTGAGAATGTATCCATCATCATCAATCGTCGGAACTTGTTTGAAAGGATTGATCTCGCCGTACCAGATTTCGTCTTGAAGGCCATTGGGCCCACAATCAAGCCCGATAGTTTCGTAGGAAATCCCGCACTCTTCCAAAGCCCACATCGCACGGATGTCACGCGTGTATCCCCAAAGAAATGGCGGCAGTGATTTGAAAACATAAACCTTCATGCGAAACCTCAGCGCAGATAATTTTGGAGATGCTTAAGAATATACTTTTTAAAACGAATTTCCAGAAGCGCCGAGCCAAGCAAAAGAGAAAGGAATGGTGCCCCGGGCCGGAATTGAACCGGCACGCCCCTGTAAAGGAAGCCCAGGATTTTAAGTCCTGTGCGTCTACCAATTTCGCCACCGGGGCACGCGAAAGACAACTTGAACATTTCTTATCACAAAGGTCAATAGCAGACCCTATGAGTTAGTAAAGCTATTTAGAAATTGCTAAAATAATCAGCAAATTAGTTGGGTTTTTACTAACTTAATTTTTCCTCAAACTCAGCGATGTCAGACGGAATGGAACTTTCGATTTTTAAAAATTCCTGGGTGAACGGGTGAGTAAACTCAAGGCTTAATGCATGTAACATAAGCCTTGGTGCTTGCGGAATTTGTGGAGACGGGTAGATGTCATCACCAAAAATTCCTAAGCCCGCTTCAGCAAGATGAACGCGAATTTGGTGCATACGACCTGAAAGAGGTTTCGCCTCGATCAAAAGACCTTTTTTGAATGTCTGCAGTTTGCGAAATAAAGTGTGAGCTTTGTCTCCGCCGGAGCGTACGGATTTCATTTTCATTTTTTTTAAAAGCGGATCGCGCACTTCAGCCAAATGATTTTGGACTTCCCATTGATCAGGACACTTGTGGAGTTTTGTGAGGCAGATGTATGTCTTTTGAATTCGATGTTTTTTAAACATCTCGGCCAATGGTTCATTGGCGATTTTATTTTTCGTGAAAATCATCACGCCGGACGTATCACGGTCCAAACGGTGGTGAAGACCCAGGTAAAAATCTTTGCCACGTTCTTCTTGCAGTTGTTTTTTTAATTGTGTGAAAAAATCAGGACGTCGTTTGTCGACGGTGGGCTGCGAAGGAAGACCTGAAGGTTTCTCCGCAGCTATAAAGTATTCGTCCTCAAAGAGGATAGGAAACGTCATCTTTATCTTTTGTTGATCATGCAGAATTCGAGATTGTCATTGATGTACTGACGTTGCTCATCGAGTTCTTTTTCAGTGATACGGAAATCAGATATTTTGCAATTGTAGTTCGTAACGACTTCGTGAATCGCCTGAACCTCGTCTGGAGTCATGTTGAGTCTCCAGATCAATTTTACTGTCAGCCAGTTTTTCACGTATTGGCAGCGATAAGAAAGTTCCGGAGGAAGATAGCCCTCAGGACCGCGATCGCCTTTCGACATATTTTGGTGAGACTCTGCAGAGATCAAATGATCTTTGTAGCCCATGTAGTTTGCGTAAAGGCAGCGAGTTTTATAGTCCCATTTGAAAGCGCCCGAAAGATAAGCGTTTTTCAAAGGAACCAAGTGATCGATTTGAATTTGGCGGGAAGAAGTCAGCTCTTGATTTGTGTAGTTGTCATACCAGCGGCCCGCTTCAACAACACATTTTTTATCGTTGCGATAAGTGACTTCGTCTTCGCTATCACGAACAAGGACTTTCGCGCGCGTGTTCATGCAAGTGTCATCGGTTGGATCATTGATCCAGCGACCGAAGTGAAGTTTGCGGATATAGTCTTCACCGGGAAGAGGACGTTGCTCTTCATGCAAAGACCACTTCAAAAGATTGATCACAAGTTTTTTTGCAAGTTGAACAAATTGATGAGTGCCAAGGTCAGGGGAGAAATCGGTGTAAGTGTAAGATTTTGCAGCGGCAGCACCACCAGAAGGTCTTTCATCGACAGTGTAGTATTCGCTAAAAGTTTTTTGAGGTTTTGACGGAGCTGTTGTCGCTTGCGCGGTCTCGGCAAAAGCTTTTGCCGTCAACAGTGTCATGATCAGAATCATGGCCTTTAAGTGTTTCATTCTCGGTCCCCCTCCGCGAATCGGACACATATAACCACTAAGTCGGGGATTTGTTCAACAAAACAATATGTCAGGATTTTGTTGTTTTTACATGCTGAGCGTTAAGTGCCTTATAACAGGCTTATTTGCTTAATAGTTGCTCAGCTTTAATATCTACTTTGGTGCATAATATTATTCGCGTGAAGAATATATAGGGTCCGGCTCATATATTGCTGCGCTTGGGCAAAAGAGTGCTTGTATCCCATCCATTGTTCGCTAAGCTTAAAGACATCCGACACATATTTAAGGAGAACATCTATGAATTTCAAAATGATCATTTTGGCTTCTGCAGCGGCACTTATGATGGGCGCATGTGCTCACTCAACTCATTCTCATGAAGGTTGCAAATGCGGAGCTCACAAAGAAGCTAAAAAAGAATGCAAAGGCGGCGAGTGCGCTTTGGATAAGAAATGTGCTGACTGCGAAAAAGCAGAAAACGCACCTGCTAAATAGTCCGCGCTTCCAATTTGAATTTATAAAACCCTTGAGAAATCAGGGGTTTTTTATTTTTACAAACTCACTATTTGTTTGTTTTCAGTTAGGACTTAATCAATTGATTAAAACGTTTGATTAAATCAAATGTTTAAATTACGTTTTGCCCATGAATCAAATAACAGAGCTCAGTCCCGAAGAATTGGGACCAAGGCAAAAAATTATCGAAGCCGCCACCGTGCTTTTCGCCAATGAAGGCCTGCACGGCACCAGCACTCGCGATATCGCCAAAGAATCCGGAATGAACTTGAGTCTTATCAGCTACTATTTTGGTGGTAAGGAAAGTCTTTATCGGACGGTCATTCAAGAGTTCGTCTTGCATGTGTTTTCGAAAATTGAAGGTGTCGTGAATGAGTTTGAACAAACCGAAGTTTGCGCGGAAAGCATTCATCGCGCTTTGGATTCATTGATCGAAACATTGATCGACATGCGTGTGGCGAATCCTCATATCGCAAAAATCATGACTCGCGAAAAGCTTTCAGGTCTTCCATTTTCTCGTGAGATTCATGAGACCATGATGACCACTGCAGGAGAAAAATTAGAAACGATCATCGCTCGCGGTCAACAGGCTGGAGTGGTGAAAGAAAAAATCAATCCACGCTTTTTCCTGATTTGTTTGGTGGAAAGTGTGATGGGTTATTTCAATATGCTCGATTGCAATTGCTCCTGGAATAAAGGGCTTTATGCAATGCCTGAGCACCGACAAGAATTTAAAAATCAAATTTCAATGTTGTATTTAGAAGGGATCTTGAAATGAAAAAGGGAGCCGTAATAAGTCTTATTTTGGCGTGGCAGTCCCCATCTTTTGCGATGACTTTGCAAGAGTACTTAAAAGCTGTTGAAGCGAATAATAAATCTGTGCAGTCACTGCAGGTTTCTACGGAAGCCGTTGAGCTTGCAAAAGACGCTGGTGATATCGAGCTTGTGCCCGTGCTAACGGCAGAAGCAGGTTATATCAATGACAAAAGTCCTTTAAGTCAGTTTGCGCTTTTAGGTTCTACAGAAACGAAGACGACAAGTTATTCATTGGGTCTTGGGAAGAAGTTTTCGACGGGTACTATGGCGAGCATTACCGCAAGCACCTACGAAATTGAAAACACCGGAATTCAAGGGCCTCAAGCTGGGACATTACAAAAGTTTGGTGTGGGTTCATTGGGAGTGGGTTTAAGTCAATCACTGTGGAAAGACTTTTTTGGAAATGCCACTCGCCTTCGTTGGGAGCGTCAAGAGGCTTCCACTGCCGCAGCAGCCGGTCGTTTTGATTTGCAAAAGAAGTTATTACTGGTCAATGCGGAAGCCGCTTACTGGGATTATATCTATGCAAATGATAATCTTAAGATCAGTCAGGCCTCATTAGAGAGAGCTCGTCGTATCGAAGCTTGGACGCGCCGTCGTGTGAATGACGGAATCAGCGATCGTGCGGATCTATTGTCGGCGCAAGCGTTGGTATCTGCTCGTCAATTGCAGTTGATTTCTGCTGAAGATGATATGGCGGCAGCGAAAAGAAATATTCGTGATTATTTAGAATATAAAGATGACAAGGCATTACCTGAAATCACAGGAAATATTTCTGAACGTCGTTCATTAACTTCGATGGTTGATGGTGGCGGAAGCGGTGGACGTCGTGTTATGGCGCTGGATGCTTATTTGGCGTCACTGGATGCGAAGGCTAAGGCTTTAGAATCTCGCGAGACGGAAGATCAGCTTCGTCCAGATTTAGTTTTGTCTGGTTCGTACAATACGAATGCTGTTGAAAAGGATATGCCTGAGGCCACTCAAAATTGGACAGACACCGAACGTCCCACAACAAAAGTAGGCTTAAAGCTGACATACCCATTCGACATGGGACCTAAAAACGCAGCTCGCGAAGCTGCACGCAAATCAGCTCTTGCTTCGAAACTGCAAAGCGAACGTAAAATGCTTGAAAGCGAAAGTTCGTGGATTGAACTCAATCGCCGTTACTTAGAAATGAGCAAGCGCATTGAAGCCGCGACAGAAATTTCTCGCTTGCAGTCTGCGGCGGCAAAAGCGCAAACAGATTTGTTTAACAAAGGCCGCTCTATCACAGCGAACGTTATTACTGCTGAAGAAGACGCGGGCACGGCGGAATTGAATTTAAGCAAATTGAAATCTGAACAAAGAAAGATGGAGGCTCAAGGACGATTGTTTATCGTTGTTGAGGAGAAGTAACCATGAATTTACCAAGTCTGTCTATTCGACGACCGATTTTTATCTCTTGTATTGTCATCTTGATGTTGATTCTGGGTGCTTTCTCTTTAAGGAAAATGCCTGTTGATATGTTCCCGGATGTGACCTTTCCGGTTTTGTTCGTGCAGGTGGCTTATCCTGGAGCCTCGCCTCTGGATTTGGAGAAACAAGTTTCAAAGCTTATTGAAGATGAAGTCGGAAGTATTTCCGGTCTTAAAACTTTGACGTCCAACAATCTGGATGGTGTTGCCGTCATCATTCTTGAGTTCCAATTAGGAACGGACATCAAAGAGGTGGAGCAAGAGGTGCGTAACCGTATCGGGAATATCCGTCGTGATCTTCCTACGGATATTTACGAACCTGTGATCCGCCGCTTTGACCCTGCCGATCAGCCAATTGTGACTTTGGCGATCACATCTGAAATGGATGACGGAAAATCATACGATCTTGCCAATGAAGTTATCAAACCGCAGTTTGAACGTATTAAAGACGTCGGGCAAGTGGACATCTTTGGTGGTCGCAAGCAAGAGATTCACGTTCTTGTAGATAAAAACAAATTGCAAGACCGCAAAATCTCAATGCTTCAAGTGTCGCAACGTATTTTGGACACTTCAAAAGATATTCCGATCGGAAAAATTGAAAATCCAAAAGCGGAAACCACTCTTCGTACAAACGGGGAGTTTGATTCCTTAAAACAAATCGCCGAAGTGAACGTGAATTTCGTGGGCTCGGATAAAGCGGTTTTGGTGCAGGACGTGGGTCGCGTGGTGCGCAGTCTCGAAGATCAAAAAACCATGGGCCGTATCAAAGGGCAAAAGGCTCTTTTGATGAACGTTTACAAACAGCGTGGCGCAAATACCGTTGCGGTTGCTGAGAACGTCAAAAAGAACATTGAAAAAGTGAACTTGATGTTAAAAGAAAAAAACATCCAAGGACACGTGACGATGGTGCGTGATACGTCTCGTCCGATCCAGATGAACGTTTACGACGTTAAAGAATCGATCATCATCGGTATTATTCTTTGCGTGATCGTGGTGTTCTTCTTCCTGGGTTCTGCGCGTTCAACATTCATCACAGCCATGGCGCTTCCGAACTCATTGCTCGGTGGTTTCGTGATCATGTATGCAATGGGTTTTACGATCAACTTGATGACTCTTTTGGCTCTTTCATTGGCCGTGGGTCTTTTGATCGATGATGCGATCGTGGTGCGGGAAAATATCTTCCGTCACTTGGAAATGGGGAAAAAACCAAAAGATGCCGCTTTGGATGGAACCAAAGAGGTGGCGATGGCCGTTATCGCAACAACATTGGTTGTGATCGCGGTGTTTGGTCCAATTTCTTTTCTTCAAGGTATCGTTGGACAATTCTTTAAACAGTTTGGTTTAACGGTCGTATTTACGATGTTGATTTCATTGTTTGACGCTTTCACCGTGGCGCCGATGCTTTCAGCCTATATGGCGCACCCGAATGAACATAACAAAGGTGACGGTATTGTTGGCCGTATGCTGGCGGGCTTTGACCGTTTCCAAACATGGCTTGAGGATATTTACGAAGGGGCATTGAAATACACTTTGCACAACCCGAAGAAAATTCTTTTAGCCGGAACTTTGATCTTCTTTGGATCATTGGTGACGATTGCGTTTATTCCGAAAACGTTTTTACCGTCTCCGGATAACGGGGAGTTTATGGTGAATATTGAGTTGCCAGTGGGTTCTTCTTTGATGGCAACAAGCACCTTCACAGAAAAGATCGAAAAGATTTTTGATAATGACAAAGCTGTCGATATGGTTCTTGCGATTGTGGGGAATGCCAACAATGAAGCTAATAAATCTTCTTTGTTCGTACGTCTAGTGGAAAGAAAAAATCGCAGTATGTCGACAACGGATTACAAAGAGACTCTTCGTAAAAAACTTAAAGAGTTTGAAGGACAAGCCATCGTGGCCCTCGGTGATATCGATGCCGTGAACTCTGGTCAAAAACCTTTGAACGTCAATATTCAGGGTGAAAACTTAGAAGAGCTCAATGCTTACGCCGTGAAACTTGTTGAAAGAATGAAGAAGATTCCAGGGCTGGTAGACGTCGACACAAACTTCCGTTCTGGAAAGCCAGAGTTTCATGTCGTCTTTGATCGTAAAAAATCAGAGGCACTCGGTGTTTCCACGGTTACGGCCGGGGGAGAGCTCCGTAACCGCACCGAAGGGAATGAGCAGACAATCTTCCGTGAAAACGGAATCGATTACAAAGTGCGCGTGCGTTTTGAAGAAATATTCCGTGACTTAAGAACTCAGTTTGCATCGACGCTTGTACCCAATGCGAACTTCAACATGATTCCTCTTTCGCGTATTGCGCAAGGTGAAGAAGCGTTTGGTTACTCACAGATCAATCGTCAAAACAAAGGCCGCTACATCCAGATCTCTGGAAACTTAGCTAAAGGCGGTGCTTTGGGAACGATTTCGGCAGAGATTGAAAAAATCATCAAACAAGAGCTTCCACCTCCCCAAGGAGTGGATTACAAGTTCCAAGGTCAAGCCGATGACTTTAAAGAGTTGATCGAAAACATGTTGCTAGCGATTTTCTTAGGCGTGACGTTCATCTATCTTGTTCTGGCGAGCTTGTATGAAAGTTTCATCACACCATTTGCGATCTTGCTGGCATTGCCACTAGCGATGACGGGAGCCTTCTTGGGCTTGTTGATCTTTGGTAAAACGATCGACATCTTCTCGCTCATTGGTATCGTGCTTCTCTTAGGGGTTGTGGCGAAGAACTCAATCCTTCTTGTGGATTATACGAATCATTTGATCCGCGAAGGTTTGGATCGAAATGCGGCATTGCTGAAAGCTTGCCGCACGCGTCTTCGTCCGATCTTGATGACGTCACTTGCATTGATTTCCGGTATGATTCCTATTGCGATTGGTTTGAATGAAGCTTCTGCGATGAGAACGTCTATGGGTATTGCGATCATCGGCGGTCTGATCAGCTCGACATTGCTGACACTTTTGATTGTGCCAGCAGCGTTTGGATTTATTGAAGACTTCAAAATGTGGTTCCGCGCAAAACTTGCGAAGATCACAGGTTATCAAGCTTAAGAATAAACTCCACGGAAGCTCCGAATACTCACGAGCTTCTCTTCAAAGGAAGTCCAATCGTCATTTTCGGCGATGGGCTTCCAAATATTTTCCAACTCATCAATTAAAAGAGAGCAGGCTTTCGGTTGTTTGAAATAAGCATGCTGTGCTTTTTCTTCAGAAGCGATTTCAAAACACTCCAAAGTGTCTTTGAGTTTTAAGAAAGATTCTTTCTGATAAAGCTCACCTTGCGGAGAGCGAGCCAAGCGCTCGCGAATGCCTCCTGAATGCAGATCAAACATTGTCTGTTCGAAAAGGCATTTTTCTTTTTCCATAAATTGGAAAAGGTGACTGACAAGATCGATGTTGAGTTCTTGAACTGCAGCCGGGTCTTGCATCGGATTTCGTAAATTCAAACGTTTTAGAAGTTCTTGATGAATTTCATAGTTAAAATCATCGGCAAAACCTTCAAGCAATTCATCCAATGGTAAATCAGGATAAGCTCCTTTTAAAGCTCCGCCCAGTTGATACAAATTCCAAAGAACACTGGCAGGTTGGCGACCGAAGGAGTAAAGACCGGAATGATCAAAGTAAGCGGCTGTGAAGTTCGGATCGTAAGTGGGAAGAAAACGGTAAGGGCCGTAGTCGAAACTTTCTCCGGTAATGTTCATGTTATCGGTATTCAGCACACCATGAACGAAACCTGCCATCATCCATGAGGCGACAAGCTTAGCCATTCTTTGCGACACAGATTGCAGAAACACAGCGGCCTGTTCTTGATCCTGATGGTTTTCAAGAGCAGGGTAGAAATGCTTCACACAATACGCCAGCAATTTTTTGATGTTTTCAGGCTGCTGCAAAAACGCAAGTCTTTGAAAAGTTCCAAAGCGAATGTGACTGTGACTTAAACGAACAAGAATTCCGGCGCGAGTCGGCGAAGGTTCATCGTGTCTTTCTAAACTTTCTCCGGTTTCAAAGACGGAAAAAGTTTTGCTTGTGTTCACTCCATAAGATTCCAAAAGTTCGGTGGCCAGAATTTCGCGGAAAGCGCCTTTGAGAGTCAACCTGCCGTCGCCGTTGCGAGAGTAGGGTGTTTGTCCGCTTCCTTTAGTGCCTAAATCCAAAAGACGATCTGGCGTTTGAAACTGTGCAAATAAAAATCCGCGACCATCACCGAGTTGTGGATTGTAGGTCTGGAATTGATGGCCGTGGTAACGAAGTGCCAAAGGTGTTTTGATATTCCCTGGTATCGCTTCAAAGGCCCAGAAGTGTTTTTGCCACTGCTCAGGAGTTAAATTATCTAATCCGATTTGTTTTGCCGCGGCCTGGTTGCGATAGCGTAAAATAGCTTTAGGAAAACGCGCCGCTTCGACTTCATCGTAGAAATCAGGGCCTAATTCATAAATGGGAGGAACGTTTGCTGAAGACACTCCTTTTTATGGAACTAAGTTCATGGAAACGCAATATGAGTTTTCCCTAGTTGACAATTACTTGCATTTAGAAGAAAACAGAGTTTCAAAGGTGGTAATTCGTGGACGAACGTATCCTTTCCGAGCCCTCTGCTCCCGCAAAAGTTGAAACTCATTGCTGTGATGTAGATCATTCCGCACACGAAACCTTTGAAGCGCAAACGGATCGTTGGGATAAGCTTGGTATTTTTCTTTCAAGTCTTTGTGCGATTCATTGTCTGGCGACACCTTTGCTTGTTCTGGCTCTTCCGGTTTTAGGAGATTTCTTTCATCAAGGTTGGGTCCACATCTCTATGGCTATTTTTGTGATTCCGGTAGGAATTTTTGCTTTCTGGTCCGGATATAAACATCATCGTCAAACAAAAGTTTTTGCCCTAGGTGTATTGGGGCTTTTGATGGTGGGAGGAGCTTCGGTTGCTCCTCACTCATGGGTTGAGTTCTTCGAATACGATATTGTGACCATCTTCGGCGGTTTGTTCCTTGTCACGGCTCACGTTTTGAACCGCCGGGCTTGCCTGTGCCACGCTCATTAAACTTTTGTGATAAGCGTAGAGCACAGCTCCGCCTTTGATCAATGGCAAGATTTTTTGGCTGATAGCCTCAGAGACGGCGGGGCATCCCCAGCTTCGTCCCATACGCCCATATTGCTCTAAAAAATCCATCGAGACATAAGAAGCCCCGTGCATGACAATCGCACGTTCAAAGGCATTGTTATTGGATTTCTCAAGGCCGTGTAAATACAAAGATTCGCCGTGATTTCCATAGTAGGTGGAGCCCGTGATATAAAACCCCAAAGATGATTTTTTAGAATCAATCTGGTTAGAAAAGCTGACGGCTTCGTCTTCGCCGCTATTCACTCCGTGAGCTACATAATATTTCTCGACGGTTCCTTTGTTCAGGTCCAGCAAATACAGACGGCGAGAGGATGAGGGTTTGGAGTAGTCAATAATAACAGCATAGTTTTTATTGGTGATTTTCTTTGTCGCAGGTTCATCATAAAGTTTTACTTTAAATTCCTTTTGATCGTTGATGTCGAGAAATTCAAAAGTTCTTTCAAGGGCTTCCTTCGGTACGCCGGAGTCTTTGTAGAGATCGTAGAGAAGTTTCCCCTCGATCTTTTTCGTGTACCAAGAATCAGCAAAACAAATTGACGTTGAAAGTAAGACGGCAAAACACACTAAAGATTTCATCCCCATTTCCCCCGCAAATCACATATCAATGTCTATGCCGAGTACTTTAGTCCGTGTTGGCTGTCTAATTTCTTTGAAGCAATGGCTGTCAGCGGTGACGGCGACAGATCACGGCAGAAGTGCAGCAAAGTGTGGCACATCATGCAGCAACCTGGATCTTCTGCAAATTTACAATTGAAAACCAAATGAAAAGTTATAGTATCGGTAGTTGAGAATAAATTTTTTGGAGGCAACATGATCGATAACAAAATGAATCGTCGCGGTTTCTTTTCAACAATGGCAAAAATTGCGGGTGTGACTTTCGTAGCTCCTGCGGTTTTAACAAGCGTGTTTTCTTCTCAAGCGCAAGCTCAGAAAAAACGCGGTGGTGGTGCTCCGGCAGCCGGTGGTGCTATGCCAATGGTAGATCCAAATGACTCAGTTGCAAAAGCAGTAAAGTATATTGAGGATCACAAGAAATCTCCGGAAGCAAAAGGCAATCATTGTGCGACTTGCGGTTTCTACGCTAAAAAAGAAACTCGTAACGGTCAGGAAGCAGGAACTTGCACTATCTTCGCTGGTAAACTTGTTTACGCGAATGCTTGGTGTGCTTCTTGGAATAAGAAAGCTTAAGCTTTCAAAAAGAAAAGGGGCTTTTAAAGCCCCTTTTATATTGCTCCAGCTTCGCGGTCCGGGACCGCTTCGCTCTGCCGGCGTCCGCCGATTTATTTAGTCGTTTCTCTTAAAGCACGACGTAATATTTTTCCGACGTTTGTTTTCGGAAGCTCTGTTCTAAACTCTACCAAACGTGGCACTTTATAGTTTGTTAAACTTTTGCGAGCGTGTGCAATTACATCTTCTGCCGTCAAGTTTGGATCTTTCTTTACGACAACCGCTTTCACGATTTCTCCAGAGTGTTCATCAGGAACCCCGATCGCAGCCACTTCTAAGACTCCAGGGTGAGAAGCAATCGCTTCTTCCACTTCGTTTGGATAAACGTTAAAGCCTGATACCAAGATCATATCTTTTTTGCGATCGACGATCTTAAAGAAGCCGTCAGCGTCAACAACAGCCACATCGCCCGTTTTTAGCCAGCCGTCTTTAAGAACTTTCGCTGTTTCATCCGGACGGTTCCAATAACCCGCCATCACTTGAGGGCCTTTGCAAACAAGTTCTCCAGGTTCTCCCATCGGAACTTCTTGGTCGTCATCATTCACAAGTTTTACATCTGTGCTAGGAAAAGGAAGACCGATAGATCCTACTTTGTCCGTGCCATCAATGGGATTGCAAGACACAACAGGGGAGGCTTCTGTTAAGCCGTAGCCTTCGACGATCACGGATTTTGTAAGCTCCATCCATTTTTCAGCAACAGATTTTTGCAAAGTCATTGCACCTGCGACGCTCACTTTTACACGGCTAAAATTCACCGTCATAAATTCGGGATTGTTCATCAAAGCGTTGAACAAAGTATTCACGCCAGCCATGACTGTAAATGGCGTCTTTTTAAGTTCTTTGATAAAGCCTGGAATATCACGAGGGTTCGTGATCAAAATATTTTCAGCACCATAACGAAGAAGCCCCAAACAGTTCAAAGTCAAAGCGAAGATGTGATACAAAGGAAGAGCGGCAATCGCCACCTCTTCACCTTCGCGAAGTTTTGGTTGCATCCAATCGCGGATTTGCATGACGTTCGCAAGAACGTTGCGGTGAAGAAGCATCGCTCCTTTTGCAACACCTGTTGTGCCACCTGTGTATTGAAGGAATGCAATATCATCTAAAGTCGTTGGCACTCGTTGCGAAGGTTTCATCGCGCCCAATTCCAGTGCCTGACGGAAGGTGTAAGCGTGAGGAATATTATAAGCAGGCACCATTTTTTTGATATATTTCACAACCGAATTAACAAGAATTCTTTTTGGAGTCGGGAAGAGATCCGCGATTTCCGTAACAACGACACTTTCGATGTCTGTGTCTTTAAGAATTTGTTCAAGCAGGTGAGCATAGTTGGCAAGAATCACAACAGCTTTGGCGCCTGAATCTTTGAATTGGTGTTGCATCTCTTTTGCTGTGTAAAGAGGATTCGTGTTTACGATTGTCAGGCCTGAGCGAAGTGCCGCGAATGCAATCACCGGAAATTGCAAAACATTCGGCATTTGAATCGCGATGCGGTCGCCTTTTTTTAGTTTTAATTCGTTTTGCAGGAAGGAAGCAAATTGATCCACCTTGCGATCTAAATCTGAGAAGGTGAGGCTCACTCCCATGTTTGTGAAAGCTTTTTTGGAAGTGAACATACGAACAGATTCTTCGTACATATCGACAAGGGAAGTGTATTTTGTGACATCCACTTCAGGGCTAACGCCTTTTGGATAGTTTTTCAGCCAAATCTTTTCCATTCTTCCCTCCTGATGCTAATAAATTATGTTCCGAAAAAGGATAGAGTAAGTACCCAGGTTGGGTAAAGTAAATTCGCGAAACAAATCTTGTTTTCGCAAAAGGTATTTGCAAAACTTGAGGGGATGGCATTGCTGCGACAACTGGTCCTGATCGGACTCTTTTTATCCCTGGCTTCGTGTTTTTCCCGTGAGGAAAAGAAGGTTTCTCCTGTGGAGGAGGCTCCTAAGACGGTGCAAAAAGTTACCGTGTCACCGGAGCAAGATGCGTCGAGCAAAGACAAAAGTCTCGATGTGTTCGCGCGTTATTTCGAACAGGCGGACGCCATCCATCGCGAAGCCTGGTGGGTTTTGACCAATGAACGTCCTCCCATCGGAAAATCTCCCTTTGGTAAAGTTCAAAGAGCTTTGTTGGCCTCACAAAATATCAAGCTTACGAATAAGTCTATGTTTAGTTGCGATCGCTATTTGGTGAAGCGCGATGTGCTGGGAGCGAACGGATTCCCGCAAAAAGCCGAGATTTTTGAAAAGTGCAGTGAGAAAATCGCAGCAAAAAAAATCGCTGAGTTTTCAGCTCCAAGTCTTAAAGAAATTCAGGCGACATTTTTTCCTGAGAACTTAGAAGAAATTCTAGGTCTTGGTGCGACGGTTTTAAACAAACACATCCAGTGTACTTTTAATGGCGATGAACAGGGACAATTGCAAAAACTAAAATGCAAAGACTGGTCGCAAGATCGAACAAAAGAACAAATGATCCGTTTGGATGTCTACGATTACGAAAAAGCTGGCAAGAATTTAATTAAATTGCGTGGCAAGGTATACGAAAACTTATCTGACACGCGCAAAATTGAAGCGGATATTCCAATGGAAGGAAAAATCTATGTCACCGAGACAGAGCTTTATCCTCCAGAGCCGACACCGACACCAAAACCATCTCCGACTCCGAAAGCGACGGCCGCACAGGAGCGAGCACCGGGTGCTCCGCCGTTGACGCTGCCTCCGGAGGGAGGAGCTGTGCAAGTCGTCCCTCCGGGAGTGGGAGTGCCTGAAGAGGGCGAACCGCCAGCATTAACCCCGCTTCATTTGCCGCCACCGCGTGGACAAGCCGTGGACCCTGACGTGATGATGCAACGACAACAAAATCAACAAGGACCTGTTCCTGAAGATCATGAAATGATAGAAGAGGTTCCTCAGCAAGATGGTGCACAACAGCCACAAGACGTTGTGCCACCAGCGCCACCTGCCGCAGGAGGAGTTTATGGCCGCTAAAGTCGCATTAGGTAAAAAAGTTCCGAATTTTAAAATCGCTTCTTCAAGTGGGGAAGATTTTTCTTTATCTGATTACAAAGGTAAAAAAGTCGTTTTGTATTTTTACCCGAAAGACAGCACTCCAGGGTGCACAACAGAAGGCATTGAATTTAACGACATGCTTTCACAGTTTAAAAAACAGAATGCGGAAGTCGTAGGAATTTCTCGTGACAGTTTGAAGTCGCACGATAAATTTATCTGCAAATACGATTTTAAATTTCAATTGCTTTCCGATGAAGACGAAGAAGTCTGCAAGCTCTTTGACGTCATCAAAGAAAAGAATATGTACGGCAAAAAAGTGATGGGCATCGAGCGCAGCACTTTCATCATTGACGAAGATCAAAAACTTGTCGGTGAATTCCGTAAGATCAAAGCCCAAGGCCACGCAGCCGAGATGCTGCAATTCCTTAAAGGTCTTAAATAAACCTAAATTTTTCTTATGAGGGCCCCAAAAATTATTTATTGGGGTCTTGTCATGGCTTATGTTATTTTCAGAGCATGTGTTTTTCTGTTTTCTTAAACCTCATTCTTAGTTTCTCTACGACCACCCCGTAAGGGGATCATTCTTATATTGTCGCTTTCTTAGCAAAGCGCAAACCGTCTGCATTTTTTTAATTTATATATTTTAAATCTCTTATTTGGAGTTTTCTCATGTCTTTTGAAGAAAAAAACGTGAAGGCCGAGCTTTGCCTTCACGAGCACGACCATCGTGAATTAAATAAAAAGCATCACTATTATCATTCAGAGGAAAATATCGGAGCAGGTCTGCCGTTGTGGCTTCCGGCAGGCGTTGTTTTGCGGGATGAACTTGAAAAGTTCGCACGCGAGTTGGAATTCTTTGCAGGATTTCAGCGTGTCGTGAGTCCGCATATCGCTAAAGAAGACCTTTATCATCAATCGGGACATTTGCCTTATTACGAAGACTCGATGTTTCCGCCCATTGAGCTTGAAAACGTGCGCTATCGGTTAAGACCTATGTGTTGTCCTCACCATCATAAGATCTACTCGTCACAGCTACGAAGTTACAGAGATCTTCCGCTGCGACTAGCAGAATACGGGCAAGTGTATCGCTATGAGCGCTCAGGTGTGCTGTCAGGTCTTATGCGTGCGCGAGGTCTATGTCAGAACGATGCGCATCTGTATTGCCGTCCCGATCAAGTAAAAAACGAAATCAAAAAAGTTCTTCAAATGTATCAAGAAGCTTATCGTGTCTTACGAATTTCTGAATACCGTGTGCGACTTTCAAAATGGGGAGGAAGTTCTGACGGAAAATATGTTCCTTTCCCAGAGAAGTGGGTGTGGGCAGAAGGCGTCTTAAGAGATGTCCTTATCGAGTTGCAATGGCCGTTCAATGAAGAAGAGGGCGAGGCCGCGTTTTACGGGCCTAAGATTGATATTCAGCTTAAAAATATTTACGGCAAGGAAGAGTCCGCTTCCACTGTGCAATTGGATTTCATCAGCGCTGAAAGATTCGATCTTTCTTATATCGATGAAAATGGCAAAGCTGTACGACCTTTGATTTTGCATCGAGCTCCGCTAGGTTCTCACGAAAGAATGGTGTCGTTCTTGATTGAAAAATACAAAGGGGCTTTTCCTTTATGGTTGTCGCCGGTGCAGGTCAAAATTCTTCCCATTGCAGAAAGGCATTTTGAGTGGGGAAGAGAAGTGCAAAAAGCGTTACATAACGCTTTTGTGCGTGTTGAGATTGATGAGCGCATCGAAAGTCTTTCGAAGAAAGTCGCCGAAGCCCAAGCGGAACAAGTCCCGTATGTGCTGGTGATTGGAGACCGCGAGGTTCAAGATCAGTCGGTGAGCATACGTAAACGAGGCGAAGGAAAAAGTGTCGTAAGTTCATTGAAGAGACTGCTGCAGGATTTGAAAGAACAGATAAGAATGAGAAGTATTTAGAAATAAAAAGGCGCGTAAAAACCTACGCGCCTTTTATGCCCTGCAATTCAAAAAGGTACGGCGTACCTTTTAGTAATTGAAGTTCATGCGTTTTGCGATCGACTCGGGAAGTGGCGGCACTTGCGAGCTTGGAATAAAGAAAGTTGTGAGATTAAAGAAGTCTCCAAAGATCTTATGCTTCGTCGTCGCTTCGGATAAGTATTTGTGACCGCTAGATCCGCCAGTACCGATTTTTTGTCCGAGCATACGCAAAGCCATCATCGCGTGACGGTAGCGCCAAGTTGTCATCGTCTCGTCAATGTCTAATAAGGCTCTGATGATACGGAAAGGCGTTTGAAGAATAGGCTGATGGCGATAAAGCGGGATCAGGATCGCCGCGTGCAAAGCTTTATAGCTGAGACGGTATTGACCTTCTTTGCGAAGCTGGTTGTAAACGTCTTCGCTAAAAAGAGCATCAAAGCTTTTCAACGTCGCTTCAAGGCCTGCGATGTCGCGGGCTTTTTCTTCTTCGGTGAGACGTGTATTTTTCTTCACAACATCAATATCTGCTTGGAACATTTTGTTCACAGCTTGTTTGTAAGAATCCCAGAAATTAAAGTTTTCGCCTTGTAGGAACGGCGTTCTTTCTAGCCACTTTTCAACGGAATCAAATAAAGATTCAGAGTTTAAAACATTCATCATCTCTTTTTGTTGTTCTTCCGTTAAAGACTTATAAAACGGCGCCTGGTTGTAAGCCAAACGATCGCCCATGCGAAGACCAAGCTTCGTTTCAATCAAACGCCACTGAAAACTTTGAAATCCTGAAGCCGGGTAAAGCATGTCACGGAAATCCAAGAAGTCCATTGGGGTCATGGTCTCTAGAACGTCGATTTGGTTGATGATCATTTTCAAAATGCTCGCGATGCGCTCAAGACGGGCACTGGTAACACCAAGTTCTCTTTCAGGAATGGAGTCTTTTTTAAATGTCGCAAGGACAGAATCCAATTCAAAAATAATTTGCTTAAACCACAACTCGTAAGTTTGGTGGACAGTGATGAAAAGCATCTCATCGTGAGCAGGCTTTCCGTATTCGGCACTTTTTGGATGTTGTGCAGATAAAAGGGCGTCAAGGCCAAGATAGTTATGATAGTGAACTGCAGGGTATTTCATCGTGAAAGCTCCTTTAAAGCCGCGGCAAAGCCATCGATATCTTCTTTGCGAGTGTCCCAAGAGGTCATCCAGCGGCACTCGAATGTATTTTCATCCCACACGTAAAAGAAATATTTCTCACGCAGAGGTTTCACCCAAGAACTGGGGATTTTTGCAAAGACCGCATTGCTTTGCGGAACTTCGCGCACACTCACGCCAGGAATATCTTTGACGGCTTCGTAAAGATACTGCGCCATGGAGCAAGAGTGGTTGGCAATATCTTGCCATAAATTATTCTGAAAATATGCTTGAAACTGACAAGCGATAAAACGAGTTTTTGAAGGAAGTTGCGCGCTCTGTTTGCGAATATATTTGAAATTCTGCGCAAGCTCTTTATTAAAGAACACCACAGCTTCACCCATCAAAAGTCCGTTTTTAGTACCGCCAAAAGACACTGCATCGACGCCTAAATCCGCTGTGATTTCTTTCAGAGTTTTCTTTAAATAAGCGGCGGCATTTGAAAGGCGAGAGCCATCAATATGCACGTGCATTTTCTTTTCTTTGGCCAAGCCAATTAAAACTTTTAATTCTTCGATAGAGTAAGTCGTTCCAAGCTCGGTGGGTTGAGTAATCGACAACACTTGTCCTTGTGAGTAGTGTTGATCGCCGCGACGGATGTAGGTTTTCTCTAAATCAGCGACAGAAATTTTTCCATTCACGGAAGGCAACGCAATAAGCTTTGCGCCAGTAAAAAATTCCGGAGCGCCACACTCATCCACATTGATGTGTGCGACATCAGAACAGAAGATCGCTTGGTAGGATTCCGTCAGGGCTTTTAATGCCGTGACGTTCGCAGCTGTGCCGTTGAAAACAAAAAACACCTGCGCGTCTGAGCCAAATTGTTTTTTAAATTCCGCAATAGCTTTTTCCGTCCATTCATCAGTTCCGTAAGCAGGAGCGTGATCGACGTTGGCTTCTGCCAAAGAAGCTAAAATCTGCGGGTGAACTCCGGCATGATTGTCGCTGCCAAACCCTCGTTTCATAACTAGGCCTTGTTCAGATTTGCGAAAATAAAATTGTGCGCGATAAGAGCCGCTAACTTACTTGTGCGATTGTCTTGATCCAATGGCGGAGAAACTTCGTAAATACCAATACCACGAACATCAAATTCGCGATTCAGCCACAAGAAGCTCTCTAAAAATTCTTTTGTAAATAAACCCGTGGTCCAAGACTGACTGCAACCTGGGGCTTCATTGGAAGTGAAGGCATCGATGTCGATGCTTAAGAAAACTTTTTTCTTTTCTTTATCCTTCATGAAGTTTTTAAGAACGGGCAAAAGTCCTTCGGCATTCACTTGGTCTAAAGTGAAAACAGAAGCCCCGTGATTTTTCGCCCAAGTGATATGAGCTTGGCTGTTGCATTGGTTTTGAATTCCAACTTCAGCAAAGTCCACGTGACCTTTGAATTCTGAAAGTACACGGTGAAAAGGTGTGCCCGAATTAAAACCTTTATCCGTCGGACGGACATCCATATGAGCATCAAAATTAATCAAGACGGCATTGTCTTTAAAGACATCCAAAAATCCTGCACCATCGCAGTAGCCATAATCATGACCGCCACCAAGGGAGATCCAGCGTTTTCCCGACGCAGCCAACGCACGTGCAGTTTCGCGCGCTTTCTCGTGACGATCGCCCAAAGGTTTTTCTTTATCCGCCAGATCACCCAAGTCCAAAATTTTTGGCAGGCGGATGGAAGCCAAGTGTGGAGTCATCTTGTAGAGATAAAAACGAACCTCACGGGGAGCCGCTTGCGCTCCAGGGCGTCCGCCATTCAAAGCAATGCCTTCATCGTCAGGAAGACCTAAGATGGCGAAGTCAAAATCATGTTCGGAAATTTTTTGTAGATCAGGCTTTGATAAAGGCTGGACGCATTCTCCAAGACGCGGATCTTCTTTGTCGTTTTTGGTGAAAAGAAGATGTTTGTCGATCGGATGAAACCAGCTCATTATCTCAGGTTGCCCCACTTAGACATGCGGAGAATTTTTTTAACATCTCCAGTCTCTGAATCATAGATTTTCATGGTCGCATTGCTTTTGCCAAACTGAATCGTCGCAAAAGTAGTGCTTGTGGTGTCTGACAAGAAGACAACCCACTCTTTTCCTTCCGTCGGTGTGACGCTGTAGCGATAAGTGATCGGGTCGGCTGTTCTGTAGTCAGCGCCGTTTTGGAAATCTTTTAAATTGATTGGATAAAAACTCAAAGAGTTGAAATCACGAACAGTGATAATGCCGTCTTGGCTATACCAGTAGCCGAGCATTTTCTTAAGACCTACATACTCAACGCTTTCAATCACGGCTTTGCAAGTTTGGACATCAAGAAGGCCCGTTGCTGTGATTGTATCGCCCGTCGTAAGCTTACGGATGTTCGTAGAAGCATCTTCTGATTTTGAATCAATAACATAGCGAGGGCAGAGATCGCCTGAATGCAAATAAACGCCTGTGAAGTCTCTTTCTATAGTCCCAACAATCGGTTGAGAAGAAAAAGCCACAGATGAAACAGCAAGGCTGAGGACGAAAAACAATAATCTCATGCCCCACCTTGTTCCATGGCTCTTATGCTCGGTCAATAGTATTTCTACTCCATTTTTTGACAGATCGAGTCAACTGCTAAATTAAATAGCACTTTCCCGTGTTCAGCCGAGCAAAGGCTCGGGTTTGAACCCATTCGACCATCGGGGAAAGTTTCACGGAACTCTTTCGGAGCCATTGGCCAATGAGGACGATCTTTCGTCGGTTTGAAATCCATCTTCGGAACATCTTTATAAGCTTCAGGATGAGTGAACATTGTGACGGAGATTTCTCCGCATGTCGCATGAAAACCATTTTCGTTACCAAAGACTTTGTTTTCGTAAGCCGTCACCTCAGGAAGATGCCACCAGTTGAAAAGTTTAATATCGAAAGTCTCTTGATCTTGTTTGGCTTGGCAGAACGCCGAAGTCAAAGGGGCGATATTGCCGCCGTGACCGTTGATAAATGTAAACTTATTAAAGCCGTGCTTTCCCAGGCTTTGAATGATTTCAGTCACCACTTGAATGTAAGTGATGGGAGAAAAAGTAATCGTCCCAGGGAAAGCCATGTGGTGCACAGCCATTCCAAAACACAACGGCGGAGCCACCAGAGTTTTTGTTTTTTCTCCAACAGCTTTCGCAACTTCCCACGCAGACAAATAATCAATGCCAATAAGACCCGTCGGACCGTGTTGCTCTGTAGAGCCCACCGGAACGATGATGTGTTTTTTTGTTTTTAGGTATTTTTCAACTTGTGGCCACGTTTTTTCTTGTAGATTCATCGACATTGCTTGCTCCAATGATCTAAGCACACATAATATAAATATAAATGTCTATCGATAACGGAACTAGTCAGCTTTCTTTTCCTTTGCGCGGAGAAATTCCTTCGGCAGAAACTCTTATTGTGCGCGACATTGACGTCGTCGGTACGGGAGCATTGCGCCGCCATCAGTTGGAAGAGTTGCAAAAAACAAAAAAATTTATTTTGCATACCCACGAAAGCATGATTCCTGAATCCGTGCAGTCGATTTATCAGGCGGAGCTCATCAGAACGTTGCAGTGGCTTCGTCCGGTGAAAACGGAGAAAAAAGACATCTTTGATTTTCTTCACGAAGAACAAGTTCTCTTTTCTAAGATATTTCCTGAGACAACCAAGGCCTTGGGGTTCGCCGTAAATAAAATCCGGGATCGCTATCTTGATGAGATGGAGTGGAGCAGTTGGCTTCTTCAAGATCATTGGCGCTATTTTGTAGGCTTTCTTCGTCAGATGTTTCCAGATAAGCCGGGGCTTATGGAAACCGCCCATTGGGAATGGGTGCAAGCGTGGATTGAAATTCAGCCTTTTGATTTGGGCCGACTAGAAAAAAACGTCGTGATCGTAAATCCTAGTTTGCAGATCGTTTCATTCTCTCAAAACAACGCTGTTTTAAAGCGAGACAAAGGTATGTACGCTTTTGTTTACAGTGGTGCGAAAGCGACTGTGGTGGAAAGAGCACTAGACGTGTATGAAGCGCAATTCATCGACTTATTACAAGAAGATAGAAAGTACACGCCTGACCAACTCACACAGAGGGCCTTGCTGAGTGACGAAATAACACCTCAACTATCATCCGAAGAGTGGCAAAATAAGTTTTTCTCTCTCTGTCAGGACGCTATACTGATTTGCGAGACCTAACAAGGAGTGTGCGGATGAAAGCAAAAATCTTAGCTCTGGTGGCTGTAGTGATTGCAAGTGTGGTGGCGGGAAATGCCGAGGCGCGCGGAAGTGCAAGCGGCGTGATGTTAACGGGCAATGCCTTTATCTATAATTCCACCGACGATAACAACGGGACAAAGATTGAATCCAAGAATAGCATTTATGATATCAAGCTGGGATATCTAACCGGCAGCGGTTTGTATCTGGGTGGTATCTATACTCTGCGCAACTCGCAAACTGGCAGTACGACTACAGATGGAAAAGCTCTTGGCGGTTCCGTTGGTTATGTCGCGGCGAATGGCTTTTTTGTGATGGGCCACTATATTGCTTCTGCCGAATTGGGTGATCTTAAAGAGGGTAAAGGGATGCAAGGTGATCTGGGGTATCTTACCAATGTCACGGGTGCATTTGTTGTGGGTGTTGAACTGACTTACCGTTCAATTGAATACAAAACGACAAGCGATACAAAATATAAAAAAGATGAATTGCTTCCGCTTTTGACTTTAGGATTTGTGTTCTAGATTTAAAACTGAAAATGGAATTTCGGAAAAAAGGGCTTCATGATGAAGCCCTTTTTTATTTAAAGACCTTTAAGTATATCGTTCAGTAATTGAATATGTTGCAGTGGGTGCTTACCAACATGGTCGATCATCATTTTTTTCGCGGCTTCCGCTTTAGGCACACTTTCAAACGTGATCAGGCGATCTATGGCGTTCGCAGAAGAAACGAGAACTGCCAACGGATCTTGATCTTTTTCGCGCAAACCCTTGGGGCCGGCGCCATTGATCGTTTCTTCGTGCTGAGCGATGATATTGATCACAGTTTGATCAAAGTGTTTCTTATCCTGAACTTTTGTGGCGCCATCTGTAGGGTGTCTGTTCCAAACGGCGCGGTCCGCTTCACTCATAGTATCTAAAGGCTGATTGAGATTGAGCGAAGAGTTGTGGTGGCCGTAGTCGTGTAAGATAGCGCCCAAAGTAAGAAGCTGTGTTTTCTTTGGATCGCTAATTCCTAATTTCTGTGCCAGAGCGATTGAAAGTGTTGCGACAGTCACGCCATGATGGGCGATGTTTTTATCCGTATTTTCGATATTCATGATCGAGGACATGGCTTGGGCATTGCTCATGATAAAGTTCACGTACTTGCCAGCCGCATCCTTGGCGTAATTGTAGGATTCGACGTTGTCGGGATTTTCAAAAACTTCTTCGGCGTTGTTTTGTTGGGAACCTTGAATGATTTCTGAACGAGTTTGAATGTCTTTGTTCGAAGAGTTGTCGTAAGCCGTCTCGATATTTTTTTGCAGATAGCTGCGGTAGCTTGTTTCCTCGTCTGTAAGGATGTACATTTTGCGAAGTTTTTTGTCCTTAAGACGTTTGAGGCGTTCTCCCTCGAAACTGTCGCCGCGACGAAGGTAGAGAATCATCTTTTCGTTGATTTTAACGTAAGCGTTGAAGTCGATCTTTTGATCTCCGCGCAGGGTGCTTACGCGAATAGAAACATAATCCATTGCCTCTGTGTCCTTCGGTTGTTATCGTAAGTTATGTCGATTGATAAAGAAATTGTAGAAGATTTTGTAAATGAGTCAAAGTCCTTAATTGAAGAGTTGATAGACCTTCTCGAAAGTATTGAAGGTGACTTTTCTCAGGTTCAAAAATTGGCTGATTACGGAAACAATGTCGATCGCATTATGGGGGGAGCAAAAAGTTTGGCGATGATGGCACCACCGGATCATGCTCTGCACATGATTTCAGACTACGCCGCTCTCTGTAAGGCGGTTGGATATAAGGCTTCTCAGATCAATGACAATGAACAATTTTACGATGTCTGCGTGGCTCTTCTTTTAGACGCCACAGAGACTTTAAGTGTTCTGCTTAACAACATCGAAAAGGAAGGAAAGGTTTTGAAAGAAACCATTCCTCAAGCCTTTATCGAACGCCTTCGTTGGGTGTCTAGTCAGTTCAGCGAAGCATACAGTATGAGTGTTGGCACAGGAACAGCCCCTCAAAAACTCAGACAGTCAGAAATCGACGATCTTTTGAAAAAGCTGGGCCTCTAATCAAAGAGGTCGGGTGTTATTAAACACGTCTAGCTCGTTCGTCTGTCTTAAAAAAATTCACCTATAATGTAGAAAAACGCCTACAAGTGAGGTGAAGTTATGAACACAAATATAAAATGGATATCAGCCGTTTTAATAGCGGCTTCTTTTAATGTTGGTTTGGCAAACGATAGAGAACATACAGCGAATCAAACCAATCAAAAAACAATAAATACTACAAATCAAAAGACGGCTGAAGATCAAATGATGAATGCAAGCGACACAGAGTTGACTCGACGTGTGCGCGAACAAATTGTCGCGGATAACAGTCTTTCTGTGAATGCGAAAAACGTTAAAATCATTTCACAAAATGGTCGTGTGACATTGAAAGGTCCTGTGGATTCAACTCAAGAACGAAACAAGATAGAGACCATTGCGAAAAGCGTCTCAGGAGCAAAAATCATTGTGAACGAGACCGTCGTCAAATAGGGGGCAGTTATGGCTAAACAAGGCAGAAAAGTGGTGTTCGGAATATTTAAAAATCGCTCCGAACTTGAAAGTTGTGTAGACCAATTACGTTTAGACGGTTTTAGAGCGGAAGACGTATCTGTGTTGATGCCTGAAAAAGGGGACACGGCGACTTTTGCGCATGAAAAACAAACGAAAGCTCCAGAGGGTGCCGCTATCGGTACAGGCACGGGAGCTGTTCTCGGTGGAGCCTTCGGATGGCTTGTCGGAATCGGTGCGATTGCAACAATTCCAGCATTGGGACCTTTGGTTGCGGCCGGCCCGATTATGAGCGCCTTAGCAGGACTCGGTGTGGGTGGAGCCGTCGGCGGAGTCACTGGTGCTTTAGTGGGTATCGGTATTCCCGAATATGAAGCCAAACGCTATGAAAAATATGTGAAAGACGGAGGTATGTTGATCTCTGTTCATGTCGACGATAACGAGTGGGAAGATAAGGCTGAAAAAATTCTTGAAGCTGCCGGAGCTCAGGATATTTCCAACTCATCTGAAGTTGCCCAAAGAGAATTTAGAAAATCCACACCTTCAAGCGATAAATCGACACATATCTGATAATAAAAAAGCCCCTTTTTGCGAGGGGCTTTTTATTCAATTTGTTTAAGAGTCCAACTTGCGAGTTCGCCCAGTTTCTCGTGCTCCAGAAGAATTCTTACTTCCTCGGAAAGTGCTTTGATTCTTTTATTTGCGACAACAATCAAAGCATTTCTTTTTAATCCGAAAGATCCCGCGCGTGCCAGAGGGGTCCCCAAGAAATCTCGGCCGATTTTTTTTCCTGAGGCTGTGAGAATGTATCGAAGATCATCGATGAGGAGCTCTTCGTTCTCCTGTGTAAGAGTTAAATTTGTTTCAATCGAAAGCTGCCCTTTAAAAACTTTTTGATTCCAAGGGCAGACGGTTTGACATAAATCACACCCAAAAAACCAATCGCCGATCTGAGAGCGCAATTCTTCGGAAGGCACTTGTCTTGATTCGATGGTGAGATAGGAAATGCATTTTCGTGCATCCATTTTACGCGGCTCAAGAAGAGCGCCTGTGGGACAAATATCAATGCACCTTGTGCACGTCCCGCAAAAATCCGGTAACGGTTCTATCTCAGTTTCTAACTTCAAGGATGTGTAGATCTCGCCAATAAAAAACAAGCTGCCTTTTTTGGGGTGGATGAGGCATGTATTTTTTCCGACCCAACCAAGCCCCGCGCGTTTGGCTAAATCTCTTTCTAAAACCGGACTGCTATCTGTGAATGGAAGAAACTCTTCTTCAGGCATAAGACCCTGCAATTTTTTGCAGAGTTCTGTCATGCGTTCTTTAAACCAAAAATGATAATCCATTCCCTGAGCGTAAAGACTGACCCGTGCTTGTTTTAAAGGGAAGTCCTGCTTTTTTTCAGGATGAGGAAAATAAGGAATGGCAAAAACCAAAGCGCTTTGCGCCCGAGGCCATTTGCTGCGTGGTTCTTCTTTGATGGGAGCGTGATCTTCCAAGTACTTCATGTCTCCATGCAATCCCTGGTTGAGCCATTCTTTATAGAACTCAAAACTTAAAGGTTTGCTTAAAGACGTGAAACCGAAGTGGGAAAATCCCAAATCTTCCAGGGTTTCATCAATGAGAGATTTCATCTCCTGTGGCGTCACGCAAAACTCTTTCTTTCGTTCCGGTCTTTTTCTACACTGAAGGAGATGTCACAAGTTCAAAAGTTACTTGAATCTCACCCTCATTGGTCGGCTGTGGAAACAATTTACCACAGACTGCAAGCTCATGGCTACAAAGCCTTTTTGGCAGGGGGCTGTGTGCGAGATGCTCTTTTGGGGATTACGGCCAATGATTTGGACGTCGCCACGGACGCGACGCCAGAACAAATTGAGGAACTTTTTGAAAAGACCGTGAACGTCGGTAAGGTCTTCGGTGTGATGAGAGTTCTGGTGGACGGCGCCGATATTGAAGTGGCGACCTTTCGTACTGACGGAACCTACAAAGACGGCCGCCGTCCCGAGGGAGTGCATTTTTCTTCACCGGAAGAAGATGCCAAGCGCCGGGATTTCACTGTGAATGCCCTTTTTTACGATTTGGCTTCAAAAAATGTTTTAGATTTTGTCGAAGGGGAGGCCGATCTTCGTAATGCGATCCTGCGCACCGTCGGTGAAGCGGAAAGACGCTTTCGTGAAGATCATCTGCGTTTATTACGAGCGGCTCGTTTTGTTGCACAATTGGATTTCGTTTTGGAGCAAACCACATTTGATGCTGTTAAGCAAATGGCTGCGCTGGTGAAAACCGTGAGTGGCGAACGTCTTCGCGATGAGATGGGAAAGCTTTTAAAATCCAAAGCGGTTTCTAAAGGTTTGGAAGTGATGGTTGCTACAGAGTTGATGCAGCTTCTTTTTCCGTTTCGTTTGCGTGATAACGAATGGCTGGGAAGTTACGGAGCCAAAGAAGTTTGGCAAACGCTGGCGTTATTTTTTAGAAATGCGAAGCAGGACGAACTTTCTTCCGCTATTCAGCTTTTAAGACTTTCCACGAAAGAACAACGAGGCATTGAAAAGGCCTGGGCTCTTTGGCAAAAGCCGGATGATTTTTTCGCTTTGAATTTAGGAAAACAACTGCAAAAACTGACGGAAGAAGGATCTTTTTGGGCCCTGCAGATCTTAATGCTTGAAGGAAGTGTTTGGGCTTCTCAAGTAAAAGATCTTTTCAAAGAATGGCAGCTTTGGCAAAACCAGCTTCCTCGTCCTTTGTTAACAGGAGAAGATCTTAAGGGGAAACTTACGGGCAAAGCTATTGGCGTCTGTCTTGCTGACGCCTTTGAGTTGCAATTAGAACGAAAGCTTCAAACTCGAGACGAGGCTTTAACGTGGTTGCAGAAGTATTTAGAAAGTGATTCGCATGGATAATATTTATGTTCCTAGCACGTATAGACGTTTAGTCGCCCAGGCGGTGGACTCTTTAATCCGCGTTGTTTTTTATCTGCCTTTTGCGAAAGCTTTGTTTGCTTTGATTTTTACAGAGGAAGAAGTGCTGATCTCCTTAGGGCATTTGCTTTTGATGTTCCTGATTCCTGCGATTTATGAATTTGTTTTTTTAGTTCTGATGCAGGCGACACCTGGTAAATGGCTGATGGGTTTAAAGGTTGTTCCGTTTTCAAATCCAGCGCAGAAACTCCACTGGGGTCAGTGTATTCTTCGTCCTCTCACAGAGCGTTTGTCGTTGTTTTTCTCTTGGGCTATTTATGCGGCGGCCTTCTTTCGTTATGACCGCACCCATATCGCTGACTGGGTCGCAGAAACTCGGGTCGTGCAGTTCACGCCTCGCCGCAAAAGAGCCGGCCTTCGCTGGTTTTTGGGAAGTCTTTTGATTATTTTCTACATCTACGATGGTCTTCATTCCGCTAAAAATCTCATTCACGTGATCGACTGGGAAAACCGCCAGGTGGATCTTCGCGCGCTTGTGGATTCGGATTCTCTTTCGGGGGTTATGGACGATTACGAGGATCTTTAGTGTCATCAACTTACTTGGCCGCCGAGGTTCGAGTAAGCCTGACACTTGTCGATCAGACTCGGTGAGTGATTCGTTTTATTTGCGTTGGTGTAATTCATTGTTTTGAAGGGCAGAGACAGTTGCGCGAGCGTCCTCCATCCATGGGAAGGCCTTCCTGACGAGCATCGTGCTCGTCAGGAGAGAGTAGTGGAGAGATTTAAAATTTTGGATAAGGGACCTTCTAAAAATAGAAGAATCAAAAAAGGAAAAACAAAAAAACAAAAATCTTCCCCTAATACCTCCTTTCCTGGCCACGACGGCCAGGAAACAGCCCTCTCAAGGATGGACAGCCCACAAAGACATCCGCACAGCTGTAAAAACAGAAAATCCACTTCCATTTGGCAGTAAAAAAAACTTCTAATTCACTTGTTCTGTTCACTTGTGAGAGCGGTGCATTGTTTTTTATTACAGATATATTCTTCAAATATTTTTATTGACGATGTTTTTGTCTCTGTAAAAACGGCTTGGTATTGTTTTCTTTATTTGGGCCGGAAGCATCTCGAATTAATTTTTTTCATTCCGTAGAATCGAATTACGAGCCAATAAATCAGTATTTTGACCATTCGTGATTCTCTATTTACCTACAAAAAAATTGCCAAATATTCACTTTTAAAAGTCATGGTATACAAGTTCTGAAAAGAGGTGAGTTATGAATATTCGATATTTATCTGATGAAAATCTTGAACATAATTTGAAGTCATTAGTTCAAAAAGAAAGAGAAATTCTATCTGATATTCTTTTGCATATTGCCGAAGTGGATCGTCGCAAATTATATTTATCGAAAGCTTTTCCAAGCCTCTTTGATTATCTTACTAAGCATCTCGGATATTCTGCAGGAAGTGCACAGCGCAGAATTGATGCGGCTCGACTGTCCCGCGATATTCCTGAAGTTGCTGAAAGCCTTGAAATTGGAAGCTTGAATCTTTCTCAAGTGAGTCTGTTGCAGAAAGCCATCCGTCAAACTCAAAAGGAAATACATATGGCAATACCTGTAGAGACTAAGAAAGAAATATTAAATGAGCTGGTCGGTAAGTCTCATCAAGAGTCTGAAGTGCTCGTTGCTAAGGCACTCAGCATCGAAATCAAGCAAGCCGTTAAGATTCAGCATCAAGCCGATGAATCAGTTCGCTTTGAAGTGAGTCTTTCCAAGGAACAATGGCAGAAAATGGAGGAAATGCGTTCAATGTTGTCACATTCACTGCCAAATGGAAGTTGGGATGAAGTTTTGGAGTTTATTGCAGATAAAGTCATTCAGCAGAAGACTCGAAGAACTTCAAAAAACTCTGAGGCACCGAGGACTTCAAAATCTAGTGAGATAATCAAATCAGCTAAATCAGCGGATATCCGTGAGAGACAGACTGCCGTTCTGAAGCATGACACAGATGAAGATTTGGGGTCGGATGATATTTTGAATCATTTAGAAGTAAATTCAAAAACAGAGGTTGCTATTCAAAGAGAATATATTCCCGCACCATTACGAAGAATGATTTTTCAACGAGATCAATGCTGTCAGCACGTTGATAAAACTACGGGCAGGAAATGCACTTCCAAATGGCAGTTGGAGATTGATCATATTCAACCTGTTTGGGCAGGTGGAAAAAGCACGGAAGAGAACTTGCGGCTGTTGTGTGCTGCTCATAATAGAATGAAATATAAGCAGGAGGCAGGCGTTCACTCTCTGTGAACGATCGTTGATCTTTTGTAGCATCTTTTCAAGAATACACTCACTCGTTCCTGCTCTTGTGGAAATCGGAAGTCATCGGGTACATTGCATTTGGAAATTGATTGAAGATTTTAAAACACAAAAAAACAATATAAGAACGAGGAAATAAATTATGAAAAAAATGATTCTATCTACAATGATCGCGGTGATGGGTTTCTCTTCTCTTGGTCACGCTGCTTCGGATTTATTAGAATTTAAAATGGTGTATCGTGAATCTGCGGAAGAGTATGGAATTAAGGCGGACTCCAGTGATAGCGCTGTCGCTCGTCTTAATGTGATCATCCAATACAACCAGGTGATTCCTAGCTACGCCAAAAAACAACTCGCGGAAATTATGAAAGGTCTTCATGAGATCGATCAATCTACTGAAGGTCGTATGTGCATCACACTCGGTATGGAATTGGGAGCGGGCAAATGCCGTGTTGTAAGAACGACGTACAAGAACTACATTCGTCAAATGGATAGAGTGGTTTTAGAAACGCTCTAAGTTTTCCATTTTTTAAAGACCTGAGTTGTTAAAACTAGGTCTAGCTCGCCATTTCCATTTAGGGCGGCTTCACGGAGTGTACTGATTGCCTGTGTTGCCGTCATAGCTTGTTGGCTGTCTTGAAGGGCCGTCATTTCATGAAAGCGGTAAGCAAGACCCATTAGTTTTCCCATATCAGAAATGTCTTCAGCCGTGAGCTTTTTGGGAAAGCCAGATCCGTCGCCGTTTTCTCGGTGCTGACCGATGGCATCTGAAATTTCTGGCGTTAAGGGGACTTTCTTTCCCTTCACCATAATCACGGAGCGATCAGGGTAAAGAATGTATTCTGAAAGTTCTTCGTTGGTATAGTTCTTAGGATTTTTATCGCCCACAGAAGCAGGTAATTGCGCAAGGCCGATGTTATGTAAAAGCCCCGCCATCGCCGCACTTTCCCGTTTTTCGTGATTCCAACCCAAAAGTTGCGCAAAATAAGCGCCGTAAGCCGAAAGACAAATGCAGTCATGGTAAAGAGAACGGGTGTTTCCCGTAAAGCGGAAGATCTCGTCAAAAATTTCTTGGGGGGAAAGATCCTTAGTTAGTTCAAAATCGGCTACAATGTTTTTGCATTTATCGAAAATCAATTTTCCTTCTTGATAGTCCGTGCCCGCGCCGTTAAGAAACTGAGCCATGATTTCGTAGATCGCCCTTTTAGAGCGATGAAACTTTTCGGTCATTGAAACAGGCAGCTGAATATTTCTAAAACTCATTACAGTTCTCGCGTATTCAAAAAAAGCGTTCATCTGCGTTTTTTTGATATACATCTGCTGCTTCAAAGTTTTGAATTTGTCTAAATGACGTTCGTCAACGCAGTCGCCGGTCTTTCGCAATAAAATGGAACGGTGATTGACGGGGAGGTGAACATACACATCAAAGTTGATGTTCATCTCTGCTTCCATATCTCGTAGATCTACAGGCATTAACGCTGTGATCGGGATATTATCGCCCTCCATTTCAATGGGAGCTAATTGCAAAACCATGTCGGAAATAAACTCGCGATCGAAGTTGATATGCATCACTTCATCGGCGCCATTTTTTTTAACGACGTCGAAATTAAGTGAACCTGCAGAAGCATGCAGAACGATGATGTGACAGTCAGGATAATTCATTTTGGTTGATTGAACCCACTCGTTGGTTTGAGCGGTTCCGTCTTGGCCATCGATCAGGGCAAGGATAGGAGAGAAGTTTGGTTCAGAGCTTTCAAGAATTTCGTCGATCGTGTGGAAGTGTTTAAGCTGGTACGGATAATACCCCTTCAGGATGACTTTGACGGCTTCCCAGAAGGAGTCTCGAGGACTCCCAATTAGAACGTCAACAGTCGGACCTGAAGTGGTTTTCATCGTCTAATGAACCGTAATCTCCACATAGAAGGTGGAACCATTTGTTAAATTAAAGGGGATAACAAGAGTCGCCGCTTTATCCGCATGACTGATTTTAAAATCACCAGAAATCACAGTCGGGATGGCCATTTCAAAATTATAACCCAATTGATTCAACGTTGTTTTCGCTGAACCGTAGATCATATTCGTCATCTCACCAACGGCGTCTGAAACTTCACCATTGATCGACGTGTGTTTTTCTCCAAGCATGTTTTCCAAAATGTGGAAAATGCTGTCCTTACCATAAGAGATCAAAAGGGTTCCCTTAAGAGGAGGAGCGACCATGCCCACCATGCCCGCAATTTCACCCTTCAAAACGAACTGTGGTTCGATGAAAGGTTTGCCGGGAGAGGCGTCGGTTTGTGCCATTGTTTTAAGTGTTTTAACAACTCCATCAACAAACGCATTGATAAGACGTTTGTCGAAAAGAGGATTTAAAGCTTCGACTTTTGGTGCTGCTGACATTGAATTCTCCTAGCGACTCTTTAAGAAGCTTTTGCTTGAGCAGCAGGGTTGTGTTTTGCCCAAACGCGTTCCATCTTGCCTTTGAGTGTTGCTGAATTAAATGGCTTCACCACGTAATCAGAAACTCCGGCTTTAGCAGCTTCAAGAATGTGCTTTTGTTCAGACTCGGCAGTCACAAGCATAAAAGGAACAGACTTAAAACGAGGGTCCGCTTTGCATGCTTTCAAAAGGTCGATGCCTTGCATTCCTGGCATATTCCAGTCAGAAATTACAAAGCCATAAGGCTGGCCTGCATCATGAGCGGCCTGGATCATAGGCAGGGCCGTTTTGCCATCATCGGCTTCCTCGACGTTGGTATAACCCAGCTCATTTAGCACTTTTTTAATGATTTTTCGCATAGTTGCGAAGTCATCAACGACCAAAAACTTCGTATTTGTGGGAAACATAATATCTCCTGAAAAGGTGAAAGCCTGTAAAATCCTCATGCTTATCGGTCTAGTTTTTTAAAACTAGAGTCCAAACCTATTGCGAATTCCTAAAATTGTTGTCAGACTTTATTACAGGTGGTCGTGCTACATTTGGACATGAGTCCTAGGTAGCGTAAAAGGTTTAGACAGAGTTTTTAAAACTAAAAACAATTTAGCGGGAGGGAGCAAGGATGCTCAGAGATGTCCTCATTCAAAAAGGTCTTTCAAACAGAGAGGCAGAAGTTGCTGAACTTGTTTCAAAGGGCTTGTCCAACAAGGAAGTTGCGAATCAGCTTTTTGTTACTGAAAAAACAGTAAAATTTCACCTCACAAACATTTATAAAAAAATGAATGTTAAGTCTCGTGCGCAATTGATTGTATGGTGCTTGCCTCATCTTGGCTTTGTTGAGAGTGAAGTACGCGCTGAAAACAACAATCAAAATGCAGCTGCAGCGACTGCATTCAATAACAATGCAACTCAAACGATCCCAGCAGGATCTGCGACTGTTGCAGGTACAACAACTCTTCCTGGTAGCGGATTGAACCGTGGTGGTAATTCCGATATCGGTATGGGTGGCATCTAAGTCTTAACTGGACTTTAAGATGTTTTAAGAGCGCGGGGGTGCGGACTTCGGTCCATACTACCTGCGCTTTGTTTTTTGGAAATAAGGAGCAAACACCAATGGCAAACTCCAAGCCCGTTTCATCATCTCAAGTCATCATGACTCAGTTAGTTCTTCCTTCTCACACAAATGCCCTGGGTTCCGTATTCGGAGGAACGATCATGTCATGGATTGATATTGCGGCGGCGATAGCAGCGCAAAGACATTCCAACAAAGATGTGGTGACGGCGAGTATTGATCGTTTGGATTTTGTGGCTCCGGTTTACAAAGGTTGGGTCGTCAACCTCAAAGCCAGTGTGAATTACACTTCAAGAACTTCCATGGAAATCGGTGTGCGTGTCGATGCCGAAGACCCAAAAACGGGAGAGACATTTCACACCGCTTCCGCTTACAGCACTTTCGTAGCTTTGGGAGCTAATGGCAAACCGATCGAAGTTCCGGGGCTTATCCTAGAGACAGAGACGGACCGACGTCGCTTTGAAGAAGCGAAAAAGCGTCGCGAAATCCGTTTGATGAATAAAACGAAATAATTATTTACAGAGCACTTCAATCCAACGAAGGGCTTCTTCGGCGCGAGCACTGAGTTTTGCGCCTTCTTCTTTGCCGTGACCGGCTTGACTGCGCACGGTGAGTTCTTTTTTATCACACTCTTTCTCGGTGACTTTATTTAAAGCGGATAATTCAAAGGCAGGCTCTAAAGTATAATACAAGGTAGAGACTTCTTGCTCTTGATCCGTACCTTCATCAGGATTTTTCTTCTCGTATTCTTTCAAAGTAGTCTCAAAGGATTTCTTTAAGTCTTTAAGGTAAGAAGCTTTCTTTGAAAACGTTTTTTCTTTCAGTGCTTTTTGGTAAGCAGTTTCTGATTCCTTATAGAAATCATCCGCTTTTTTCAAGTCTGCATAGGAGATCGAAAAAGCGAGAAGGCTTAAGGCAAAGACTACTGCACGCATGTATCGCCTCGCTTGTCTGCATCCGTGATGTTTTGTTTCATCACCGGAAGAAGTTCTTCTGCAAACTTTTCTTCTGTTTGTCTTACATAGGCATTGGCTTTGATGATTTTATTCTTAACTTCGGCTGCGCTCATATTGTTATTTAAGCGAAGACGGTCAATCAAAGCCTTTGCGCCTGCCGGACCGTCGGGACCATAAGCTGCCAATGTTAAATAGTTCAGCGTCTCGCTGTTGCTCGCAAACTTCGTCGAGCGTCTTTCAACACTGGGTTTGATGATGTTATCGCGCACGTGAACGTAGTAGCCCATAGAATAGATTAAATTTCGTGCAATACCATCACCTGGACGAATCCAGTCGCAGTAATTCTTAGGGGAGCCAGGGGACGGTGGAGGTGATTTTAAATCTTCGCGAAGAATTTCTTTAAACGGTGTGCAGGCCGGATTTGAACTGTCCATAAGTGACTCAAGAATATGAAAGCCGTTACCTTCCACAAACTTTTTCCCTTTGTAGTAACCGGCAATTTCATTCACAGGATCGGACGTTAACTGGCCGATTCCTTTTCCTCCTGAATAGGCGAGATAAAAGTTAAAGGCCGTCTCGTTATTAAATTTTTTAAGTACAATGCGGGGATCGATCGGCACTCGTCCTGTAGACATGCAGCTGATGGCTTGGTTGACGGCAAAGTGCAGGAAGTCGACAGTCTTTTGATTAAGGCATGGCATGCTGGCGCCGGCATTTTCAAATTTCTTTTTAGTATCGCCGTCGCAGCTATAACCTTGATTGCCGGGTTCGCGTTGCAGGGAGGCTTCGATGCAATCTTTTTTGATCTGCTTCACCTTGGTGCCTTGAGCAAGGATAGCGCCTAAATTGTAGATGTCATTCTTGATTCCGGGAGCATAGTCGGAAGCTGCGCACACTCTTGCTGGAGCCAGTGAGTTGCGGTAGCGAAGAAACGCACGGGTTAAAGGATCACGAGCCGCATCCATGGACTTATTAATATCCTGGTTTTGCGCGCCTTTTTTTTCACTTTTATCATTCACGCAAAGATACTGAGCAGAGCTGATCCCTGGAAGAATGAACAATGTACTAAAAATAAGAATTGATAAGAACTGTCTCACCTTGGTCTTATCGGTGAGATCAGCCAGAGATTAAGGAAGATCTTTGGAAAATCCAAAACCAAGGTCTGGATCACCTGTAAAAAGTGATCCACCAAATTTATCATATGTGAATTTTATTTTACAACGTAGTCTTTCCAACGACTGAGTAAGACGGGAGTGAGTTGCGTGTAGCAAACAGTTCCTTCCGTAGCTGTTTCCTTACGAAGGATTTGTGCTTCGCGACCTAAATCAAAAATCTTATACTCTTCAGCGCGCGGGAAGTAGAGCTGAACATCCGTTTGCATTTCGCTCACAGTGGCGGCCATGAGTTTCTTTAACTGCTCCATGCCTTGTCCGGTTAAAGCGCTGACGAAAACTCTGGGATAGTGTTTCACTCTAAATTGACGTTCTAAAGGTGCGACATCGCACTTGTTATAAACGTGGATGATCTTTTTATCAGACCAATTGAATTCTTTAATCAAAGCTTCAACGACTTCCACTTGTCTTTCCATATTAGGTGAAGACAAATCGATCACGTGCAAAAGAACATCGGCCTCAGAGGATTCTTCAAGTGTTGCTTTAAAGGCTTCAATCAACTGAGTTGGAAGTTTGCGGATAAATCCAACCGTATCTGTGACAACGGCAGGTGGTCCATCTGGTAAAAAGATCTTACGAGTCGTTGGATCCAAAGTCGCAAAGACTTGGTTCTTTGTCATGACTTGCGCACCCGTAAGGCGATTTAAGATCGAGCTCTTTCCAGAGTTGGTATAGCCAATCAAGGCAAAGGACGGAATTTCATGACGTTTTCTGGATTGTCTGTGTTGCGCGCGGTTTTGACGAACGCCTTCAAGCTTTTTCTTAATTAAAGCGACTCTTTCGCGAATACGACGGCGGTCATTTTCAAGAGCGGTTTCACCGGGACCTCGGGTTCCGATGCCACCACCTTGACGAGAAAGAGACTCCAACCACGCACCGACCATGCGAGGCATTTGATCGAGCAACTGTGCAAGTTCTACTTGAAGTTTTCCTTCAAAGGTTTGAGCTCTTTGCGCGAAAATATCGAGGATCAATTGATTGCGATCGACAACTCGGGCCTTCACGATCTGCGCTAAGTTTCTTTGTTGAACTCCGGAAAGCTGATGGTCCATGACCACGATGTTGGCGCCGCTATCGCGGACCATTTCGGCGACTTCCTCGACCTTTCCTGTTCCAATAAGAGTTGCGGGATTCCATTGCGGCAGCACTTGAATCAAAGAACCAACGACTTCGCCTCCGGCTGCGGAGACAAGCTCTTCAAGTTCCAATAAATTTTCTTTGATTTCGCTGAGAGGTTCGGATTTCAATCCGACACCGATGACAATGGCTCTGTCTTGCTGAGTGACGTGGGCTTGATTAGTCAATTCGAACAATCCTCCCTTACAGACTTAAGGTTAGCACGCTTGGGGTTTGGGTCAAAGTTAAATTTTTGTCGAGATCAGTGATATAAGTCCGCCTACCAAAATCAAGACAGCCGTGGGAATTCGCGCTTTCAGAATAAGAATGAGCGAGACAATGAAGAGCGCAATTCCTATCCAGGAGAAAACGATAGACTCTCCAAAAGTCCAGATAGTTGAAAGCAACAATCCCAAAGATCCTGCGACGACCCCAGCAAGAATGGCGCGAAACTTCGGTGAAGAATTGAGCTTTGCATAAAGCGGAATGCTTAAAGCAACAAACAAGAAAGCTGGTAAAAAAATTCCCAATGTTGCGACAACGGCTCCCGGAAATCCATGCATCAGGTAGCCAATAAAACTAGCCGTTGTAAAGACGGGCCCCGGAGTGAATTGACCGACTGAGATGGCATCAAAAAGCTGCGCCTCTGTGAGCCACGCGCGATTTTGCACGAACTCCGTTTGCAGAAAACTTAAAAGAACGTAACCACTTCCAAATAATAACGAACCGATTTTAAAAAAGACCCAAAACAAAGATCCCAATTCGTTTTTTTGCAATAGAAAGCGGCCCGTGATGAAAAGAGCCATCAGTCCGCACGTCATAAGAATTAAAACTTCAGAGGAGCCGCGAGCTTTCAAATAAACACTGGCGACGAAAACAAAAAGAAGAACGACGTTTTGTTTCTGGGTCCAGAAATCTTTTTGCAAAACCTCATTGAATTTTTGAATGCGCAAAAAACTTTTAAAAAACCTTTCAAAGGCAAAGACAATCACAGCCAAAACTACGGCCTTTGCACCTAAAAGAAAATCATGTACAACAGGAAGGCTTGCGTACTGCGTGTAAAAGTACGACACGGCAGTCACAATCAAAAAAGCGGGGAGAATAAAACTAATTCCCGCAAACCAAAATCCCCACCATCCGGCTTGTTGATAGCCAATATGAATCGCAAGCTCTGTCGAGTTTGGACCGGGGATAATATTTGTGAGTGCGATAAGGTCTAAGAATTTTTCACGAGAAAGCCATTTGCGGCGATGGACGAATTCTTCCTCCATCATGGCAATATGAGCTGCGGGGCCACCAAATGAAGTGGCCCCGAGTTTAAAAAACAACCAGATTAAATTAACCACGCGCCTTCAGAACATCTTTGATGAACTGAGCTTCAAGAGCCGTGAACACAACAGAGTTCACAATGCCATCCACAGTCGTTGTTCTTTGCAGAACGTTGGCTGATCTGCGAACACCCATCAAGAAAGGTCCAATCACTTCTACTTTGCCGATTTGTTGGATCAGTTTGTAAGTAATGTTGGAAGATTCCAAGTTCGGGAACACAAGAACGTTGGCGCCGCCTTTAAGTTCTGAGAATGGGAAAAGTCTTTCCATGATCTCAGGATTCACAGCTGTGTCCGCTTGCATGTCTCCATCGACAATAAGGCCGGGGTGCAACTTTTTAACTATCTCTGCGGCACGCTTCATCTTCGCTGGAGTTTCTCCGGAACCGCTGAAGTTGGAGTAGCTAAGCATCGCCACACGTGGTTGGATGCCGAAGTACTCGACGATTTTTGCGGCTTGCAATGCGATTTGCGCGCACTGTTCTGCCGTTGGATTAAAGTTCACAGTCGTATCCGAAAGAACCAAGAACTTGTCCTCAAGAAGAATGAAGTTCAAGCCCGCAGGAACACCGTTTTGATAAATACCGATCGTTTGCAAGATAGGGCGAACGGCGTCAGCGTAATTGATGGATGATCCTGTCACCATGCCATCCGCATCACCCATATGAACCATCATCGCCGCAAAATAGTTCGGCTCAGCCATGAGGCGCTCGGCCTCACGCAAGTTCACACCTTTACGTTGGCGTAAAGCATAGAGTTTCTCTACGAATGAATAGTACTTCGGATAACTTGAAGGATGAATGATAGGTACGTCTTTCAAAGCCGGAATATCCAAAGCGTTGATTTTTTCTTTCACGCGCTCTGGATAACCCAATAAGATCGGTTGGCAGATTTTTTCTTCAACCAATGTTGCCAGGGCTTTCAAAATTTTTGTGCTCGTTCCCTCTGGGAAAACGATTCTTGGAAGTTCGCCGCCGTTAGCTACCGCATTTTGGTGAACGCGGTTGATCGCAGAACGGATGAAAACTTTTGAAGGTCCTTGAAGAGCTTCCAAAGTGTCACGGTAAGAATCCCAGTCTTCGATTTTTTTCGTCGCAACGCCTGAGTCCATCGCCGCTTTTGCAACAGCCGGAGCCACCCACATCAAGACACGTGTATCGAATGGTTTTGGAATCAAATACTCACGACCAAATTTAAAGCTCTTACCACCGTAAGTCGCAGATACTTTTTCAGGGACCTCTTCACGAGCGAGTTTTGCCAAAGCGTGAACGGCCGCGAGCTTCATCTCTTCGTTGATTTGCGTTGAACGCGTGTCCAAAGCACCACGGAAGATAGAGGGGAAGCCCAAAACGTTATTCACTTGGTTTGGATAATCTGAACGGCCTGTCGCGATGATGGCATCCGGACGGGCGGCACGCGCTTTGTCCGGAGTGATCTCTGGTTCTGGATTTGCCATCGCAAAAATGATCGGATCTTTCGACATGTCTTTAAGCATTTCAGGAGTCAAGGCTCCCGCAACTGAAAGACCGACGAAAACGTCAGCACCTTTCAAAGCTTCAGTCAATGTACGTGCTTCCGTTTCAGCGGCGAAGAACTCTTTGTATTTGTTCATGCCCGCGGTACGACCTTTGTAGATCACACCTTGAGAGTCACACATAATGATGTTTTCACGACGTGCGCCCAAAGCGATAAAGATTTTTGCGCAAGAGTTTGCAGAAGCGCCCGCACCGTTCACAACGATGCGAATGTTTTCCATTTTACGATTTGTGACCGCACAGGCATTAAGTAACGCGGCACCAGAAACAATCGCCGTTCCATGTTGGTCATCATGGAAAACCGGGATGTTCATTTCTTTTTTCAAACGCTCTTCGATTTCAAAACATTCTGGAGCTTTGATATCTTCAAGATTAATTCCACCGAATGTCGGCTCAAGAACGCGAACCGCATTACAGAATGTATCAACGTCATTCGTCGCGACTTCGATATCGAAAACGTCAATACCCGCGAATTGTTTAAAAAGAATTCCTTTTCCTTCCATCACAGGTTTCCCTGCAGCGGGACCGATATTACCAAGACCTAAAACCGCTGTTCCGTTAGAGATCACGGCAACAAGATTTCCCTTGGCCGTGTAGTCGTACACTTTGGAAGGATCTTTTGCGATCGCCTTACAAGGAGCTGCAACACCTGGAGAATAAGCAAGAGAAAGATCTTTCTCCGTCGCACAAGGCTTTGAAGAAATGACTTCGATTTTTCCTGGTTTGCCTTGTTGGTGGTAAAGCAGAGCTTCTTGATCAATGTTGCTAATGCCAGATTTGGTTTCAGTTTTCGTATCCAAGGAGGCTCCTTTGTTGTGCCTTTGCTAGCTGTTAAACGAGGCTCTCGATAAGAGAATTTTATTAACCCATTTCAAGGGGTTAGCGAAAGCCTTGCGACAAGTGCCATTACTCTACAAGAGGGGGGGAGAGAGGGTCAATGTATCGAGACTTTGGCGCAGGGGGTAAGTTCAGGGTGATTTTCGAAAGTGACTCGGTCTACAAAGAGCGACACTTTCTCGAATTTAGAGTTCTGCCTCTATAAAAGGCATTCTTTCCCAAGACAGATAAGGGTTTGAGGTTTTTAAAGAGTAAGAAGCGCGCCGCGTCAGGTCTAGTCTGCTCACATTTCGCTCTCTTTATATTTGGTGGAATGACCGAAAAGACATATGATTTTAATGGCTTATACAACTAAGGAGACGCGCATGAAATCACCACGTGATGTGGTTCTTGTTGAAGGTGTTCGCACACCATTTGCAAAAGCGGGAACAAAACTTAAAAAAGTGCATCCTGCGGAACTCGGAAAAACAGCTCTTAAACAACTCATTGCTCAGACGAACTTGGATGTGAACAGTGTTGATGAAGTGATTATAGGTAATACTGGCAATCCTCCTGATGCAGTGAATATTTCGCGCGTTGTTGCTTTGAATGCAGGCATTCCTTTGAAAACTTCTGCATACACTGTGCACAGAAACTGTGCTTCGGCTTTAGAGTCTATCTCTAACGGTTACGAAAAAATCAAATATGGAACAATGGACGTCGTTCTTGCTGGTGGTACAGAGAGCATGTCGCAAATGCCAACTCTTCCTCCGAAAAAGTTCCAAGATATTTACAATAATCTTTTTGCGGCAAGAGGTCCGAAGCAAGCATTGCCATTGTTGTGGCAGCTTTTCAAAGCGGACGTGAATCAAATCAAAGCCCTTCTTCAAGGCAATATGAAGGATGATTACTTCCCACAAATTTCTGTGATGCTGGGGCTGACGGATCCTTTCGTTGGAATCAACATGGGACAAACGGCAGAGATCTTAGCCAAAGAGTGGGGCCTTTCTCGCGAGATGCAAGATAAGTTTGCTCTTCGTTCACATCACTTGGCTGCCAAGGCGATGAAGGAAGGTCGTATGAAGGAAGAGTCCACTCCGGTGTACTTGGCTCCTGAATACAAAGAAGTGATCGCAGATGACGTGGGTCCTCGTGACAATCAAACGATGGAAGCTTTGCAAAAACTAAAACCATTCTTTGATAAAGCAACAGGCTCTATCACTGCGGGAAATTCATGCCCAATCACAGATGGTGCTGCGATGGTGCTTTTGATGTCCCGTGAAAAAGCAGATTCACTTGGTTACAAACCACTTGCTAGAATTCGTTCGTATGCGTTTGCGGGTCTTGAGCCTGAGCGTATGGGACTTGGTCCTGCTTATTCAACTCCAGTGGCTTTGAAGCGTGCGGGTCTTTCTTTGAAAGACATGGGCCTTGTTGAATTGAATGAAGCGTTTGCAGCGCAAGTGATGGCCTGCCAAAGAGCTTTGAACTCTGACAAATTCGCTCAAGAAAAATTGGGCTTGTCTGCAAAAGTGGGCGAGATCAGCGATGAGATCTTAAACGTCAACGGTGGAGCGATCGCCTTGGGTCATCCAGTCGGCGCAACAGGAACACGCATTGTTCTTACATTGGCCAAGGAAATGAAGCGCAGAAATGTTCAATTCGGTCTTTCCACACTTTGTATTGGTGGTGGACAAGGCGGATCTATGATTCTTGAGAACGAAGGTTAAAAAAAAAAGCCCTCGTTGCCGTAGCCAAGGGGACAGAGCCTAGCTCTTCCCTCACTGGCTTCGGACAGTCCTCGCGGACGCGGTCCCGTTGGGACCTGCTGCTGTGGAACTTGCCATTGAGGAAAGAGCTAGGCTCTATCCCCTTGGCTGCGGAAGAGATTTCTTTTTCTTCTTCCTAAGAATGTGTTTGGTGCGTTTTGGTTGTAGTAGTTCGTTTTTTGATTTTGCAACTTAGGAGTTTTTCAAAATGTCTATTCAAGAAAGTATTAAAATTGTTCCTCAAGGTGAGATCGCGGTTGTTGAGTTTGATCTTGTTGGGGAGAAAGTAAATAAGTTTTCGACTCCAGTGATGATGAGACTTCAAGAGGTTCTTGGTGAGCTTAAGAAGTCTTCTTATAAAGCTGTGATCTTTAAATCTAATAAGCCAAAAATTTTTATTGCTGGTGCTGATATTGAGGAGATCAAAGGCATGACCACCAAAGAGCAGTTCGATGCGGCTGTTAAAGGTGGTCAGGATGTTATGAACATGGTGGAGGATCTTCCGATGCCGACAATCGCTGCTGTGAACGGCGCTTGTATGGGCGGTGGATGTGAATTCATTTTGGCTTGTGATTATCGTATTGCTTCAGAAGACAACTCAACAAAGATTGGTCTTCCTGAAATTCAATTAGGAATTTTGCCAGGCTTTGGCGGAACTCAGCGTATGCCTCGTGTTCTTGGTTTGCAGGCGTCTTTGGATATTATCCTTGCTGGTAAATCAGTGAATGCAAAGAAAGCATTGAAGATTGGTCTTGTTGATAAAATGGTTCACCCGAACTTGCTTGAAGAGCAAGCCGTGAAGTGGGCGAAAGAAATTATCGCTGACGGTGCCAAAAAACGTCGTAAAAAATTCGAAGCCAAAGGTGCGATGAACAAAGTTCTTGAGAGTGCTTTGGGTCGCGGTATTGTTTTCAAAAAAGCGCGTGAAGGTGTGATGAAGGCGACGAAAGGTCACTATCCAGCTCCTTTGAAAGCTCTTGAAGTCATTCAAAAAACTTATGGTATGTCTGATCGTGATGCGGGAATGCGGATTGAGCGTGAAGGTTTCTGTGAGTTGGGTGTGACGGAAATCTCTAAAAACTTGATTCATGTTTACTATCTGACAGAGATGGTGAAAAAACAAAACGGCGTTCCTGGCGTTGACGTAAAACCAAAAGAAGTCAAAGCCATGGGTATTTTGGGAGCGGGAACAATGGGCGGTGGTATCGCCTATGTTGCTGCTGACAAAGGTATTCAAGTGCGTATGAAAGACTTAAACCAAGAAGCTTTGGGTAAAGGTCTTAAGCACGCCAGTGAGCTTTGGATGAAACTTGTGAAGCGCAAATCCATCGACAAATATCAGTTCCAGCAAAAGATGGATGCTGTTTCGGTAACGACTGACTATTCAGGTTTTAAAAATCTGGATGTTGTTGTTGAAGCCATCGTTGAAGACATGGGTATCAAACAAAAAGTAATCGGTGAGTGCGCAGGCCAAATGCGACCAGACGCGATCATCGCAACGAATACAAGTTCGTTGTCTGTGACAGAGATGTCTAAAGGTCATCCTCGTCCAGAGTACTTTGCTGGAATGCACTTCTTCAATCCCGTGAACAAGATGCCTCTTGTTGAAGTTATTCGCGGTGAAAAAACGTCTGACGAAACTATTTCAACAATTTACGAATTGTCTAAGAAGATGGGAAAAATGCCTGTCGTTGTTAAAGACGGTCCAGGCTTCTTGGTGAATCGTTTGTTGATGCCTTACATGGCGGAAGCGGCATTCTTGATGCAAGAAGGGATGAGCATTGAAGTGGTTGATAAGGCCTACGTGAAAGACTTCGGTATGCCAATGGGACCTTTCGAGCTGATGGACGAAGTAGGCCTTGATGTGTGCTTGAAAGTTCTTAAGATCTTTAAGAAAGCTTTCGGAGACCGCATTGAAGTTGCTCCTTGCATGGAAGCTCTTGAAAAATCCGGAAGACTGGGTCGTAAAAACGGAAAAGGTTTTTATCACTATTCTGAAGACGGCAAGCGCGGCGACGTAGACCAATCTATTTACGCGGCTCTTGGTTTGGGGCAACCAACAAATCCATACGACACAAAAGAGTGCATCGAGCGCGGAGTATTTGCGATGGTGAACGAAGTGTCTTTGGCATTGATCGAAGATCGCATCGTAGAAACTCCAAACGAAGTGGACCTTGCAATGATCATGGGTACTGGTTTCCCACCATTCCGTGGTGGTTTGATGAAGTACACTGATTCCGTTGGTACACAATACGTGGCGGATCAATTAGCGATGTACGCTTCAAGCCGTAAAGCTTCTCGTTTGAAACCATCAACGCCGTTAACAAATATGGCGAAGTCGAACAGCAAGTTTTATAAATAATCAGTTCTGAAGTTTAGATGAATGAAGGAGCCAACTGATAAAGTTGGCTCTTTTTATTTTATGAAGTCACCTCTTTATTTCAACTTCAACTGAACCTTGCAAGTACCGTAAGACTGGTTGATCACAGTGTAATAGCCACTTTCGTTGAAAGTCAGACCTGAGTACAAGCGAATGCGGCGTTGATCTGGATAAACAATTTCTCCCATGCCGTCACAAGGACCGTCAGTGACTTGAATGCCGACTTCTTTACCGGCTGGGATTTTCAAGTCTACAGTAATCGCCATGCCGTACATCATCGCTTTGTCGCAACCGTTTTGAAGCTCCTCCAAAGAGCACTCTCCATCATAAGGACCTTTTGGTGCTTGCTTAGTTAAGATATCGACAGCACTGCGAGCTTGAAGGCTTAGCATATTGTCCGGAACGTCAGATTGATGGCCTGCCATCGCTGCTGTTGTAGAAACAAGACCTGCTGCCAACACCACTAAAGACATGATTTGCTTTTTCATAAAAACTCCCTTGAATGATTTTGCTAACATCAGCGTTAGCGTTTCGCAGAGTTAATAAAGCAACCACGGTGCCACGTTCTTCAGAAGTAAAAACTTCATAAAATCGTCTTGAAAAGACCCTTGCCGAGATCCCGGCAGCAGAGTCTGCCGATGCTTCGGCAGGTGCTGAAAGAGCGGCAGGAAGAATTAAACTTTAAAACGGTTGATATTCAAATGTGCTGGAATAGTTTTGCCAAACATCCCACTGACAAGAGTGCGAGCGCCGTTAAAACTTAAACCCATTCCGTGTCCAGAACAACCTGCCATCACGTGAATATTCTCGTTCTGAGGCAAAGCGCCTAACATCATCTGTCCATCCGGAGAAAATCCCATAATGCCAGACCATTGATGTGCGATCTTCGCTTGCGGTCCATACTTAAAATGACTTCTCACAAAGTCATACAAAGCTGTTTGAATTAAATCAGTTGTCGCGTCTTCGTGGGTATTTTCTTGTTCAATGGCGAGGTTTCTAAACCCACCAATCAACAAATGCCCTGTGGGAAGCTGACGGAAATAACAAAGATGCTTCGTCAGATAACAAGGACCTTTAACGAAAGCAGGTAAAGGCTCTGTAAGAAGAATCTGTCCTCTCCCAGGCTTAATGATAGAATTAAAATTCTCAAGAACCAAGGGAAGATAAGCATTCAAAGTGATCACGACCTTGTCGCCTTCAAAAACACCTTTGGAGGTGCGAATCACTGGTGTCGGCAAAGTTTTATCAATCGCTAAAACTTCGTGTTCTTCAAAAATATCAACATTCAGTTTCGCACGCATCTTTTGCAAAAGTTTGATCGGATGAATGTAGCCGTCTCCAGTGTATTGAATACCGCCTTCAAAACCCGTAACGCCGTAGTCTTTTTCCATTTCTTGCGGGCCGACTTCATAAACGTCAATGCCAGATTCACGCATAATAGCTGCTATGTTTTTGTATTTCTCCCAATGAGTTTCACTAGGAGCCACGGTGCAAGAACCTGTATGGCGGAAATCCACCTCATCCCAAGAATCTTCAATGATGTGCTTAAGAAGAAGCTCGCGGTTCTCTTCAGAAAATTTCCAAATCTCAACGGCTTTAGAAAGACCGAACTGCTCTTTGAGTTTGATAAAATGTTCCGTCGATCCGCAAGTTACAAAGCCCGCATTGCGGCCGCTGGCGCCAAAACCCACGCGGTGTTTCTCAAGAATAGCGATTTTTAATTTCGGATTTTCTTTTTGCAGCCAATACGCTGTAGAAAGTCCTGCAATTCCGCCGCCAACAATCACAACATCGTACTTCGAAGTTTTAGCCGTAGGGGAGTTAGAGACTTTTTCTTGGAGCCAGTATGACATGCTCATGACTTATCCTTAAAGATACTTGATCATTTCTTCAGCCGTGCAACGACAAGGTTTTCCGTCGCGCACACATTCATAGTCGATATCAATCCAGTATTCTGGATGAGTCGTCACACTTTGAAAGCCGAATTTAGTAAGATAACGAATCGAAGAATTATTCGGAGACTCTTTCCATGCGTGAGTCACGATGGCTAAAGTTCCTAATTTTTTAAAACACTCAATAGCGGCCTCGGAAAGTTTTGGGCCCCAGCCGCTGCCTTGTGCTTCGGGAGCTAAAAATAGACTTTGAAAGTAACCCACTTTTTCAAGAGGAACATTCCATAAATCAGGACGGAGTTTGGAACCTTTCCCTTTGCTCCAAGCACCCGGTGGGTAGGCCAAACGAAACCCCTGAATGCCTTTATCGTCTACCAAAACAAAAGAGCACATCACATCGCCGACAAGCGACTTGTGATAACAATCTTGCAGTTCTTCAAGGCTAAAATAATTCAAACCAATCGTGCGATCGGTGAACGTTTTTACTTGAGGAAGATCGGATAATTCTAGAGGACGAATATGCATAGGCCCATAAACTCATATTCAGAAATTCTGGTCAAGATCATATCGGCATCTCGTCATAACCTGCTCCACGGCCGACTCTTAGGGAAAATTTGTGGTGAGATTCGTTCCAAATGGCGTGGATATCAATAGGATGGCAGCACACTTCGCAATCCCAAATAAATTCCTGGTCGGCACCATCCTCGAGGTGAATGGTGATGCCGAATTTCTCGCGGCAGAAGGGGCATTGAACTTTGTATTCCATAAAGGCCTTCTTTGTTAGACCACCTCTTTTATTTTCGTAGAGGTGGCCCGCTTTCAAAAGACCTTGTGCCGAAATACAGGTTCTTTTCTAGACGTCTTTGCCTAGAGCATTTGTGAGGACCTTGTGCGTGAAGAAGAAAAGAACCGCCGGAATCAGACTTAAGCCCGCAAGAAGCAGGAAAAACTCATCTTTGGCGATCCTCTCGTAATAGCTTCCGATATAACCTGCGATGTAGTTTCCAAAGAACGTCGCAAGAAACCAAACACCCATCATCATCGAAACAATCTTCGCTGGAGAAACTTTCGTCACCAAGGAAAGACCAATCGGGGAGATATAAAGCTCAGCTAATGTCAGCAAGAATGTCGAACCCAAGAGCCACATCACATTGCCTTTACCGGCACCCACAGCTTGCGCCGCAAGATACATGATAACTAATGCGACAGCTCCAAGAACGCAGCCAATTGCCATCTTAGTCACAGTGCCAGGAGCCTTATTGCTACGTGCTCTCCAAGCCCAGTAACGATCCAAAAGCGGAGCGAAGAAGACGATCACCAATGGATTGAAAGATTGATACCAAGTCGAAGGAATTTCAAAACCAAAGAAGTTCCAATCGGTACTTTGATCGGACCACAACTGCAAAGTATTCCCTTGCTGTTCGTAAACACCCCAGAAGAAAATCGTCACCATGCAAAGAAACGTCAACGCAATCGTGCGAGCCCATTCTTCTTTCGTCATGGGCTGTTGAGCTTTCGCTTCCACTTCTTTGATCGATTGTTTTTGTTCTGTTTGCGGAAGATGTTTTCCACCAAAGTGATAAATCACCAAAGACACAAGCATGCCGACGCCAGCGGCGCCAAAGCCCCAGTGCCATCCTACTTTTTGTCCCAAGGTTCCGCAAATCAACGGAGACAAGATCGCACCTAAGTTGATACCCATATAGAAAATCGTATAGGCACCATCGCGGCGTGGATCGTTCTCGGCGTAAAGACCGCCCACTTGAGTCGAAATATTCGGTTTAAAGAAACCGTTACCTAAAATGAGGAACAATAAAGCAGGGAAGAACATGCTTTCTACGGCCATCAAAAAGTGACCGATAGCCATCAAGACACCGCCCACATAAACGGAGCGTCTTTGTCCGATAAAACGGTCGGCAATAATACCTCCGAAGAACGGCGTAAAATAAACGAAGCCCGTATAGAGGCCGTAAATCTGTGAAGACAGAGCCTGGTGAGAAAGTTCCCCATAGAAGGACTCTAGAACGCTTTTGATGGTCGCATATCCAAAGACCTCTTTTCCGGCATCGGCCTGCTGGAAAAGGTGTTGGATCATGTAAAGTACGAGAAGAACCCGCATTCCGTAGTAAGAAAATCTTTCCCACATCTCCGTAAAGAACAGGGTGAAAAGAGGGCGCGGATGCCCGAAGAAAGTCTTATCTGCATTGTGAGCCGTTTGAGCCATGATTCTCCTGTAAAGATTATGAACATTTCATTCTTTTTTTCAGAGGCCTTTTGATCTTCGCCACTATTTGGCATAAATGTCACCTGAAAAAGTTTTTGGGGGTTCTTGAAATGACGTTTAATAAGTACGCCGCTGTCATCAGCACCGTGATCTCATCGTTGATTCTTTCTGCCTGCACCATCAAAGAAGAACGAATCGTTGAAAAACAAGCACCTGCCGATATGCGTGCCTCTTTCTCGCCACAGAGCGTGGATTCCGCTTCTAACGCCTGCGATAAAGTCTCTTGCATCACAATTCAAAAAAACGCTTTGGGAAAGATCTTCCTTCTGATCGCTTCAGGAAAAACAGCGGGTTCAACACCTCAATGGTACGATCTAAAGCCTCTGGTTGTGAGTTTTGAAAAATCAGGTTCTAAGATCGCTCTTCTCGCTGAAAACTATAACAGCATCTACGAAGAGATCCGTACGGTGAACCTCATTCAAACATTTGACGTGGTTTCTGAAGACAGCACGTCGATCACATTTGACTGGGGACAAGGCTTAAAGACATTTGTCCTTCAGAGTTCTTATGACGTCGATGCAGCCCGCGGAAAAAACAACGACCTGACAGAGAGTTCTTTCCAATCACTTCCAGTTATTGATTCTTTTGTTCGCAATATCAAATTTGACGAAAAAAATATTGAGCTTGAGCAAATCTCTAAAGTTCGCACCGATGCTGTGAAAGCAGGCGCAAACAAGAGCATGAGTCTTGAAACGCGCGAAGAAACATTGGCAATGAATATCCAAATTCGCGCTTACAATCTTTCTCCCGAATTTAAAAAGAAAGAGTACGATAAATCCCGCCGTGTCGGTTTTTTTGTCACGAAAGTTTCTAAGAAAGGCTATAGCCAAGACATCGTAAATCTTATTACGAAGTGGGATCTTTCTCCATCAAAAGGACCTATCGTTGTGCGCGTATCGTCAGCAGTTCCTTCTGAATACGTAGGCGCTGTGACGGAAGCCGCTCTTTACTGGAATAAAGTTTTTGGTCGCGATATCGTGACTGTTAAAACAGGCGTGGATCCTCAAGCGGGTCCTGAAGATCGCAGCATCTTCGTTCGTTGGATTCCTTGGTTGGATTCTGGTGCCGCTTACGCTATCGGACAATCCGATCCTCTCACGGGTGAAGTTTTGCGTGCGCAAGTATTTATGCCTTCTGTGTTCACGCGCGTGGGCTCAGCGGATTTGGTAAACTTGAATGGTAACACACCAGTTGCTGCTGGCGCGATTGCTTGTGATTTGACGGAAAGCTTCAATGCGATCAATCAAATCGCTCGCGAAGCCAGTGACTCTCAAAGACTTCGTCTAGCTCAAGACAGTGTTCGTGCGACAGTGGCCCACGAACTAGGACACGCTTTGGGACTTCGTCATAACTTCGCTGGGTCCTTCTCTGCGAAAGTTTCAACTAAAGAAATCTACGAATCCGCTAAAACTTATTTGAAAGACCTCAATCATCAAGGACTTGAGACTTCGACAAGCATCATGGACTATGTCAGTGGTATTGATGATGTCTTGATGGCCGGAAGAATCAAGTACGCGGCTTTGTCTTACGATAAAATGGCGATGGACTGGGCTTATTCAGACAACGATACGGCTTTAAATGAAAAAACATCTTTGTACTGCACAGACGATGATATTTCTTTGGCGAACAGTCAGTCTTTGCAAATCTATGGTTGTGAACGCTTTGATGCTGGTAACAATCCTCTTTTAAGAAAATACCTTGATGCAAAAGGTGAAAAAGAAAATCTAACGAAAGTTCTTTTTGCTTCGATCATCGGTCGCTTGTATCCATCCGATCAGCCCACAGTTGTTGCAAATCTTGATACAGTTTTGCAAGACACGATGAAATGGGGACGCGCGAACCTTGATGCTTTGAAGTTTGTAAGCCAAGTCGTGATGGATATTTCTAAGAACAATACAGCAGCACCGGTATTTGCGTCTCTTGAAAGTGTGAAGTCAGGGCAAGTGCTTTACTCTAAAATGGGTATGGATGAAGCGTTGACGAAAGAGCGTGCGCGTTCTTTGGCAGAAGCAGGCGGTTATGCTTCGATGCTCAACGATCTTTGGAGAAATGCTGATGGCACGATTTCAACTAACTGGCTTGCTCAACAAATCGAAGAGCTTAAAAACAGTCCTTATCTTGCTAAAGGTAAAACTTTAGGTGGTCGCGAGTATGAACTCACTCCTGAGCAGCAAGAAAAAGTAGTTAAATTCTATCAAAGCCTTATCACGACAAATCGCAAAGTCTTAGCTGCAGGTGTGGCGGAACTTCTGCCAAAACTTGATGAGATGGAGCAAGACGCGAACGGCTTGACGGCGTCCATCACGGCATTGTTACCTCGCGGTTTATTAACCGAAGATGGTTCAGCATCCTTGGCAAATCTTTATTTGGATCTTGTAGCTGCCAATGAGGGTGAGCAGGTTGTTAAAGTGGGTGCGGGTCTTACCAAAGAAGTGAAAGTCGTAAAATCCTTCCTGACAGCTGAAGAAAAAGCGAAATGGGCGAAGCTGCTTTCTTCTAAAGGATTGCGCTTTGATATGGATATGAAGAAGGCTCTTGTGCGTAAGTCTCAATATGACAAGGTCAATACATTCTTAAAAGAGATCGATGCGACTTTGGATTTAAGCACAGTGAAAAAGCCTGCAGATCTTGCTTCTCAATTGCTTCAACAAGGTCTTATTGATTCTGCGGCTTCAAGCTGGTTGAGCAACGAGGTGAATACTCTGATTGCTCTAGAAAAAGTAATGTAAAGCTTTTGAACAGCTGATTCCCTAAAAGGTCCTTATTGCAAAACCCGTCTCAGTGCGAGACGGGTTCTTTTTTATCTGCCGTTTATATTCGTTCTGGAATGCCAAGGTCTGGTCCACCTCTTGCCTATACAGTAGGTATGGAGGCATTTATGAAAACATCTTTCTTTAACAAATCAATGATGGGAGTCTTGGTAGCATTGGCTCTATCCTTGTCGGCTTGTGGCAAGAAAGATAGCAGTGCGGTGAGAGTTGCAGGTCGCGGGACTCCAACAGGAGTTTCACAAAGCGGTGGAACGACTCCAAACACTTGCAGTAATGCCAACATGACTTGGGGTAAGATCTTCGATCCTTACGCTTCTTCAGCTTTTGAATCACAAGTGAAAGGTTTTGTCTCTGCGACATTAGATCCACAAAGCTTGGGTACAATCAGCGGTAACATTAATGACAAAACGGGTATCGACTTTAGCGGTTCATTTCAATTCGACACGGCAGGGAAGTTGATTCCGACATCTTCAACAGTCGTGATTAAGATCTTCGATTCTTTTGTTGGCCAAGTGTACAACGGGCAAACAATCGTTCCTTATGTTGTTGAGTTTAAACAAGCCAGCGAAGGTATGATTGATCGCAATACGCGTCAAATCCAAGTTAAGTTTAAGGACAGCTACGGAGAGATCATCTTCCAAGGTCAATACGACAACACGACAGTCCAAGGCACTGTTCAGTATCAGAACTACACGGCGGTAAACGGTTACCAACCGGCAGCCGGCACTCTTGGCAGCTTCAAAGCTTACACGTGCGCTCTTATTAAATAAGCGGCGCGTCTTGATTCACCCCCTATCCAGTTCAAAGATAGGGGAATGCCTCAACGTTTCATCTTTGACTCTTCTATTTTAAATTCTGTTGTTGGGGGGCATTCGGCCATCGAAATCCCCAAACTCAACATTCATACGCTAGAGGCGGCCAGTTCCTTTCTTCTCAGTTATGGATTTGATGTCACTCGTGAGAGTGATTTAGAAAAGCTCTGGTACTACCACCGTCGCGCTTTGGTGTTGATGCTAGAAAAGCTGGGCTTTCAAGATTCAGAGCTTCCAGAGGTCTTTAGAGACCGCAAAGGACTTTCTGATATCCGTCAGCTTTTGATCTATGCAAGCTCGCAAAACCCTGATGAAAAGGAATTGCAGCGCTGGGCGTGTGCGATTCTTCGTTGTATGCACGTTTTCGTTCATGCAGAGAACGATCTTTTTAGTTCGTTCTCCGAAGAGATCCAATCGCAGATTCTCACGCCCTTTCAAGATTGCATTCGTCATGACGGGACGACTCATCGTACGTTCCTGCAAAGTTCTCACATGGAAAAAATGGAGCCGATTGAGCTTTTAGGTTTTGAAGTAAAACCTTTTAAAACCTCTTCAAGCACGGTGATTAAGCTTTTGGCAAAACCCGATGCCTTGGCGATGAAGATTTTTGATAAGCTGGGTGTTCGTTTTATCACACGCAATCTTTTTGATACCTTCCAGGTCGTGCGTTTCCTGATTCGTGAAAATGTGATCAGTTTTCCGCACATCATGCCGGACCAAAGTTCTAATAACCTGTATCCCGTAAGCTTGTTCATGGAAGTGTGTGATGATCTGGCTCATCGCCTGGATACTTTGGATGAGAAAAGCATTCAAAAAGCATTTGATCAAAAACTTGCAGAGCAAGGCGAGAATGTAAAGTTCCTAAGAAAAGAAAATTTCTTTTCTGGCGAAGACTATCGTTTTATTAAATTTATCTCGCGCAAATTGATTCACATCAAACCGACGGCAGGAAAAGAAGAGTTTAGCTTCTTCTATCCTTACGAGGTGCAAATCATGGATCAAGCCGCACATCAAAAAATTTTGTCGGGGCCTTCGGAACATCAGGCTTACAAGGAAAGACAAAGACTGGCGGCGCGCAAGCGTCTGTTCCCTGAATAGAGTTATTATATGTTTTGGAAGTTGCTTTCGTATCCTCGTTCTTTATTGGCGCTCATTTGGTTTCCTATTCACACCATGCTTTGTGCATTGGCTTTGATTATTGTGAATCTCACGATGAACAATCGTCCCTTGGAAGATCACATTGTCGAGTTTTGGACTCGCAATGCATGTCGCATGTTCGGTGTGAAGGTTGTTGTAAAGGGTCTTGAGAATCGTCCTTCCGGCGGATTCTTGTACGTGTTTAATCACACAAGCTTCTTTGATATTTTTGCGATGAATGGATATTTGGGAAGTTTCCGTTTTGGTGCAAAGATTGAGCTTTTTAAAATTCCTGTTTTTGGACCAGCCATGCGCCGTGCCGGGATTTTGCCAATTGCCCGTGAACGTCGCGAAGAGGTCTTTAAAGTTTACCAAGCCGCTGAGGCGCGTATCAAAGCAGGGGAGCGGTTTGCCTTAGCTCCTGAGGGAACTCGTCAAAACAGCGAGCGATTAGGGAATTTTAAATCCGGTCCTTTTATTTTTGCTATCAATGCGAAAGCGCCGATTGTTCCAGTGATTGTCAAAGGAGCGGCTGCGATTTTACCAAAAGGACACACAGTTCCCAACTGGGGCGTGTGGAGTCGGACGGTTACATTGCAAGTCTTGCCGCCGATCAATCCCAACGAGTATACTATTGAACAAAGACCTCAATTGCAGGAGCGTGTTCGTAAAGTGATGGAGCCGTACTTTCAAGAGGACAGTACTCAGTAGTTTTTTTGAGGAGTGCTTATGACAACATTTAAAGAGTTTTGGCCTTTTTATTTGCAAGAGCACTCTCATCCCATCAATCGTCGTCTGCATTTCGTCGGCACTCTATGTGTTCATCTTGTTTTGCTTTATGCACTTTTCACTCAAGAATGGATGGCGCTCTGGCTTTTGCCGGTGATTGGCTATGGCTTTGCTTGGGTGGGGCACTTTGGTGTTGAGAAAAACAGACCCGCGACATTTAAACATCCTTGGTGGTCTCTCATGGGAGACTTCAAGATGTTTTACTCAATGTGCGCGGGTAAGCTTTGGAAGTAATTAAAAATCCGCTCCTTCTGCTGCGGCTTTCTTAGAGAGAAGGCTCAGCATATTTTTTTGAATCCACTCGTCATGGAATTGAACATTAATATAAAGACCGCGATCAATGCACAGATTGCGGTCTTCAACGGGAACTTCAGGATTAAAGAACGTTCTTGAAGCAATACCGACAACGTAAGTTTTGTTATCAATAGTAACGATCGCAGGACCTCCGGAGTCTCCCTGGCAAAATCCCTTTCCTTGGTTTTGTGTCACAATAAAAGAAGACGACGTCGCTACGTAGTTTTGCACGTCAAGAGTGGCGGTACGTAAAACACCCACGTGTCCAGGAAAAGCGGGGCGCCCATCCGAGCGGCCGTAACCCGCAGCCGTGACTTGCATTAGATGCAAATCGAAGTCCTTTGCTGGGAGATTCATGATCTCAATATCTTTTGGAAGTTCGTTTTCTAAAAGAATCAGTGCTACGTCTGCGTTTTTATCTCCCGCAGTATAATCTGGATGAACCACTACGTCGATACCACGAATAGAAACGCTTTCTCCCTGAGCGTTTTTAAGAAGGATCATATGTGAAGGCGGAGAGTTTGCAATAATACAGTGAGCGGCCGTTAAGATGATTGAAGGAGAAATCGCACTCGCAGTACACTGAGAGGAAATCGGTTTTTGTTCAACTCCGTCAACCGGAGGTCGTTGATAACGGATTTTAAAGTTCAAGGCCTGGCGAGCTATAATATTGTCTTCAGGAACATCTTCACCACCCACGATTCCGTTGCTTTCCTCATGTTCTATGGCGTTTTGGGAAGATGATGTCACTTTGTCCTGACATCCCAACATCGCAAGAATTAGAAAGCAAAAAATTACTCTCATGTCATTTCTCCTGTCACTGAGCCCAAAAATGGGACCACATTACTATTCAACAACGATATATCCGCGCTGATCGATCGTTCAGGGAAACATTGCTGGAATAATGCCAGCAATGTTCGTTGAAATTTTGCGAACGAGGACAATAAGTGGTCTTTTTTCAAGGGTTTGACAGCCTTCATACTCCGAGCGTGGATTAACGCTTTGATGGCGTTGGCGAGGTTCTTGGAAGAAGACCTTCAAGGTCCAACTTCCAAAAAGAGAGAGTGTTCCAATGAAACACCTAAAAAGAATCACGGCATCCGTTTTATTGCTATCGACTTCTACTGTGTGGGCACAAGAAAAGCTGAATACTCAGATGCGCGATCTGGAGAAAGTTTTTTCCGAAAACGACCAGAAGTACGAGCAAAAATACGGGCAAGAGCAGGGAAAAGAGGGAACTCGTCATTTTGATTCTTACTTCTATTACGAAACGGAACCTGAAGGGGATTACGTTGATGTGTCGGCCTTTAGTATCAACGACACCTTTAAAGGTCGTCTTATGGAATACACCAGAGTGGTCGATCTTTATAAAGCCGCCTTTGGATTGGATAACCAAACTTTTTCTAAAGCAAGATCTTACAACGAAAGTTTAAATCTTCTTTCGCAACAAGCTTCATCGCTGACGCAAGATCAAAAACTTTTATTCTTATCATTGTCAGGATCTCGCTTGGCCGGATTTTATTCGCAAAGTGAATCTAATAAAAATACGTCGGAAGAGCTTTTCCAAAACTCTTTGTCGTCTGGAAATGAGGGCGGCATTTGCGGTGACATTCATAAGTATCTCGCGGGACAAGCAAAGGCCTTGGGGTTTAAAGACGTCGGACTTCACACTGGGATATGGCAAAAAGACAAGAAGGGCCAGGATTCCGGTGGACATTTTATTTATCACTTTAGAGATCCAAAAACCGGCGAGTACTATATTCAAAACTACTCCCAGGTGATTAATACGGGACAAAAGAGTCAGCAGAGCATGCTTGAAATCAGCAATCGAGTTTTGGGTCCTCTTGTTGGCACCGTTTATTCAGAGGGAAAGCGCGGTGATTTTCACGCTTATATTCCGCAGACATCATTGTGGGTTCAAGAAGGTCTTAAAGAACTTGCTTATGCTGGAAAAGAGGATTCGATTTTACAAGTGCGCATTGGCAATCAAAGTAACTCCGTGGGTATGCAGGTTGTAAAACAAGATGCCAGTGGTTCTTATCTGAGAGCCTTTATGCTCCATCAAAAATACTCTTCAGAAGAAGGCATTTATCAATTTTCAGGAGCCGGACTTGCGAGTGGTGCGAGTGTTAGTATTTATACGGACACTCTGGTTGATGAATTCGGACTTTCTGCGCGCGGTTATGTGGCGGCAGGGCAAGTGGGAGCTCCGACCCTCAACAATGAGATGGAGTGGGAGCAAAAACAAAGAAATGTCTTTTTAAACAATATGCAACTCCGAGGTACGGCCCGAGTGAATCGCACGACGGGACGTGTGGAGCTAGAGACATCGAGCATTGATCGCAACCTCAAACGGCCGAAAGATATGAGTGCTCCGGATATGAGTGTAAAGCTCGGCGCCAGCTACTCTTCTGAGAGCGTCACCGTGGATCAAGAACGTACGTTTCGTCGTGTGAAAGATGGACACTATTCATCCACTTCAAAATGGGTGACAGAGTCTGACAAGATTTCTTTGATTTTTGATAAACAGATCGGGAAAGTTTATTTGCTCGTTCGTGGTGAACTGTATCTGTTTGAGGGCATTGAAAAGATGGCGGCACAAGCCGTCAAGAATGTTGTTGAGGCCTCGTTTCCGTTGGGAAGTCTTGGCGAAGTCTATGTTGCTATGGATGTTGCGAAAGTGGTCGGGAATAAGTCAGGTGATCCATTCTATGATATTCCTGCCTCCTCAGAATTTAAGGTGGGATTAAAAAGAGATTTCGCCAAATTCGTTCAAGCCGGTGCTGAGGCGTCTTACCGTAAAGGCCGAAGAATTTACCCATTGTACGATAAAGAAATCACTCCGGGCGTAGAAGGTGATGGAGTCAAGGGATTTGGCGGGATGATTTGGATGAGCTTGAAATGGTGATTAATCAGCAGTTGTGATTTTCTCAGTGGTGAAGGAATGTTTTTATGAAACTCTATCTTCTTTTGTTTGTATATCTTTTAATGGTGAGCGGTGAGGCTCATGCCGGAATGTTCGTATGGACGACCTGGAATACACGAAGAGGGCATGGGGTGAAGGTTTGTTTTGCCAATCCCGTTGAAAATTCAAAAGAGAGTTATAAAAGAAGTCCTTGGAGTGACGAACAAAAGCGTCTTGTGCAAACCTGGGTCGAGCAGGAATACACGCCAGAGCGTACAGGGATTTACTTTTATGGTTTCACAGATTGTGTTGTTGGTGATCGAAGCAATGTGATCATCAATTACCGTAAAAGATTGAAGATAGGTTGGGATTCCGTTACACGGGCTCAATCGACACTTGGACAAGGATTGATGTACGCTTCTCGAGATTTTCCAGGAGCTGCAGGTTCGATTCAGTTTTTTATTAGTGGACTTTCTAAATCTACGGTAGTTCATGAATTCGGACATACAGCAGGCCTTATGCATGAGCACGATCATCCCAACGCTGTTGGTTGTGACATTGACGGCAGTAAGAAAGAGCCGATGATCTTTGCTCGTGGTTACACCGAGTATGATCCGGACTCCATTATGAGTTACTGCGTGACTCGCAATTACCGAGATCGCGGTCTTAGTCAGGGTGATCTTTTCACTTTAAAACTCATGTACATCGAGCATGTGTCTCCGCCTGAGACACCGACCATTCTGAGATAGAAATGCGCCCTATAAGTCGCGTTTCTGACCGGTCGCCGAACGTTTTAGCGGAAACTGATTAATTATCTATAAAAGCCGAGACACATTTTTCCGAAAAGTACATAAGTCTAGTAGGAAGTGATGTCGAACGTTTTTGGAATTCTTTTTTTAGTATTTACGTTTGCTTTGGTTGGATGTTCATTGGAGGCCAAGCTCGATCCATCTTCCCTGGTGGGATTTGTTCCTGATCTGACGAAATCTCCTTCTGTTTCTAATAAATCCAGTTTTGATGGTTTATCTTTAGGGCGTGCTTATCAAGGTTATGAGCCCTATGGAATTTTCCATCTTGAAAGACGAGCTGACGGAAAGCTTTTGGCGATGACGATGTCGTTATCGGACATGATGGGAGGCGGTAGCCAGGGAATTCTGCGCATCAGTCCTGTGATTGGAACACTTGAACAAAAAAGCCCTATAAGTGCCTTGCATAATATTGCGGGACCCAACGCTCGAACGATGGGAGTTGACGGGCGATTTTATTTTGCTCAAGAAGGAAAGGTCTATCGAATCAGTCCTGATTTTTCAACAGTGGAGGAAGTCGTCTCGATCTCTCAACAGATAGCAACTGTCGGAGTAGACTCTTCTTCGTCAGTTTACTTTAGCGTTCCTTACGGAACTCCATTAAATTATCAACACCTTTATAAGTGGGTGGCGGGAAATCCCGTGGTCTTTGCAAAGCAAGCGGATGGAGTTTCTGATTATTTATTTGCAGGTTATCCGCAAAAGATTCTAATCGATAATAACGACAAAGTTTATGTTTATGACGTTGTAAATACAGGCAGTGATTTTATCTCTACAATGACACGTTTTTCGTCGTCAGGTGTTTTTGAGCAGTCCTTTCCTATCGGGTTTACAGATTATGCTGGAAAAAAACCGTATGCGCGGGATTTAAACTGGGATAAAGATCGAAATAATATCATTGCTGTCGGGGTTCCTCAGACTGTTGCGACGTCTTATGTGGCTCCTTATAAAATCGGCGTTTATTCGAAGACCGGTGTTTTGCAGTCAAGTCACACGGCGAATATTTTCTTTGATGGCTATACGTATCCCACGGCTTGCGTTATCGATGATGAGGTATTTATTGGAAATACCAATGGTATCTTTGCTTATCATCTTATCGATCACACAATCCGTTGGATTGGCTCGGGCGGAACTGGCAATGGCGAGTTTGCGGGTTTCTTAGGGGATGGGCTGAATGGTGCTATGAGTATTGATAGTCATGACAACGTTTACATCGCTGATATTGGGAACTTCCGCATCCAGAAGTTCAATTCTCAAGGTGTTTATCAAAGCAGTATTGCAACAGGCTCAGATTATCCTCGGGGTTTGACACTCACTAAAGATGACCGGTTGGTTTATTTGGGAAAAGATTCTCAGCAAACCGAACGCAATCATATGGTGAGTTTAAATAGTTCGATGCAAGTCGTATCAACTGTAACGAAAACGGTTTCAGAGGCTGACGATGCTTGGCTTGATCCAAAACGGATGGCCGTAAATTCTCAAGGGCATCGGTACGTGGTGGACTTGCGTTCAATGAGTATCAACGGCACTCCTTATATTATCCCTGTAAGGATTTTTGATGAAGCTGGTAACTATATCGGGAAAATATCAATGCCGGATCTTGGAGGCAGCGATGTCTCGATGCCGACGGATATTTTCATTGATGCCGAGGACTCTGTGTGGATTTCTAAAATGCATAAAATTGAGAAATACGATTCACAACACAATCTTGTGAAAACTCTCGACGGTTTTGGTTATATTATTAAATTTGCCATGGATAAGCGTGGTTATATTTACGTTGTTGATATCGATATGATGAATCTGGCAGCGAGCAGTGTGAAAATCTATGATGAAACCGGGACGTTTGTGTCCCAGATTGATAGTACGACTCCGGGTTTAGAAACCGATCCTTTGAGAGTGCCCGTAAGCGTTGCCGTGGATAGCAAATATCGCATTTATGTTTCTGACGGTACCAACCGCATTCGTCGCTTTACGCCGGTCACGGCCTCGCCTTAAGCCGACCATTTAAAGGTCAGCTTCTTTTTTTGTTTTACGCAGTCTAAAAGATAAAGGTCTATCAACTGTTGATAGGGCACTCCTGTTGATTTAGATAGCTGCTTAAAATACGTAATAACGGCGGGGCTTAAATTAATACCTACGGCCTTCTTTTTCATTTTAGGATAAGGATTTTTAGTCTCTTTCATTTTTGAAAAGTTATATTCCTTTTTCATAAAAATCCCTTTCTTTTCTTGTAACAGGGCGAGCTGAAATAATACGTACTTTTTCTTCGTTATCACGATACACGTGAACGACAACCAATGTCTTACGAGCGATATTCATTCCTATCAAAATAAATCGCGATTCATCGTCAGAGTGATGGGAGTCGAAAAAAAGACGACCTAGTGGATCATCAAAAACGCTGGTTACTTCTTCAAACCAAATGCCATGCTTTTTGAAGTTTGAGAAGTTCTTCTTCTCATCCCAATCAAATTCTAAAGTCATCTAGATAATACCTATATTTTGTCTATATATCAAGTTTGTGGAAAAAAAGTTTTCTAAACTGGTTGAAACCCGTGTTAATGCAAAGCCCGGCGGAGCCTTATAAGGAATTTAAAGGGTATAGAACGTAGAAATGTCCGGAGTTAACCGTATCGGCTCTTATGTGCAATAAGACAAAAAATTAATTCTTAATAACATCCCAATGCAAATCGCCAATCAAACTGCGAAGTTTGATTTGTTTTACACCAGTGTCGACGTGAATAAGAATGCGGGAATTCGGAAGCGCTTCGATTTGAGTTAAGCGCATGATCTTAGGATTGCTGTGGTAAGCGGCCTCAATGGCTTGCGCGATGTTGTCCCAGCGGATGAAGGGTTCAAAACTTTTTCCGTGATTGGTGCTCTTGTAAGATCCTACAAACCAGGTTCCGTTCGGGTGAATACTCACAGGATAATTTTGTTTTCCAAAAAGAGGAATCTGAGTCCATGTTAAACCGTCTTCAGTGCGATAAACGCCTTCTGACGAAACGATTCCTCGTACGGAGTTTTTGTTCTCAAACGCGATGGAATAAATCTCGCGCTTTAAGAGTGAATCTGTTGTGACAGTCGATTTTGACGGAGCTTCTGGTTCTTCAAGTAAAAGATTCTTTTTCTTCCACCAAACTTCGCCGTGGCCATCAATCTTGCTAATGCCCCAGATGTGCGCTTCTGGTTTTAAAATCTCCACGCGCGCGCGAAGAGGCGGGCCATAAGAAGCACTGTCGGGACGAATCACAATGCCACGATGAGAATTTGTGACGTATCCCAAAATCTCTTTCATCGGAATCGTTTCGCCTTTTTGCGTGATGATCACGTCGTTATTGCGATAAAGAACAGTGACCCAATTTTTCTTTGGGTGATAGGCAAGGCTTGCAAAATCAGCGCGTGAAACAAAGTGCGTGATGTCTGCATAGCCGATTTGATTTCCGTATTGAATTTTTAAAAAGCTTTTTGTGATTTCCAGAGGAACTATTCGGCGCAAACGGGGAATCGTCGTTAAAACTCTCGCAGAAGAATCTGCATTCTGGCGAAGATAAGTGTCGATAAGATTCGTGTAAATTCCCAAATCATCATGACGACTCTGCAGAGCTTGCAAAGGCAGCCAGCCTTCGACTTTGCTGTCTTTTTCTTTCACGCGGACCCAAAAATCTTCGACAGTGACGATCTCCAAAGAAGTTTTTGCCGAAAGATTTTTTACAGGAGGTGCATCGCTGCGATTCAAGCTTAAAAGGGGAGTAGCTGATTTCGTCTCAACAAAACGAGCCACTTCAATATCGCGCAAGATCTGATCGCTTTGCATCGCGTATTCTTTTTTGTCCCAAGAAGCGTGAAAAGAGATTTCGGTCTCAGAGCGGATCAGCTTATCTTCCAAAGTTGTTCGACTCACCTGGCCAGAGGCGAAAAGGCTGTTCTTGTTGCGGAAAAAAGAGACAGCGGTGTCTGCGTCCGTCGATAGAGCAGCCCAAGAAGTAGGCACAAGGAAAAGTATTGGCAATGTCAGAGAGAGTACGGACCGCATTTCTTTATTTTGCGGGGTGAGGAAGAGCCTCTCAAGACCAGAACTTTTGACCTCTGGTCTAAAGTTAGGTACTGGTAATGCGTTGGTTTTTCAATCTAATTTAACGCGGAGTGATATAATGAATATCAAAACTATCGGCGTCGTAGGCGCAGGACAAATGGGGAACGGCATCGCACAAGTGGCGGCCAATTTTGGTTTTAACGTCATCATGTTGGATGTCAGCGGAGCGGCTCTTGAAAAAGGGATCGCAACAATCTCTGGAAGCTGTGATCGTATCATCAAAAAAGGTGGGATGAGCGAAGCCGACAAAGCAGCGTTGTTGGGCCGAATTAAAACAGCTCAAGAAACAGCGGCTTTGAAAGATTGCGATATCGTGATTGAAGCAGCGACTGAAAATATCGACTTGAAACTTAAGATCTTTAAAGACCTTGATGCGGCTGTAAAACCAGAAGCGTTGTTGGTTTCAAACACATCTTCGATCTCTATCACAAAAATCGCAGGCGTGACAAAACGTCCAACGAAAGTAGCAGGCATGCACTTCATGAATCCTGTTCCTTTGATGAAGTTGGTGGAAGGAATTCGCGGTTTGCAAACTTCCGATGAAACTTTTACGACAGTAAAAGCGTTGGCGGAAAAAATGGATAAAGTTTTCGTTGAGTCTGTGAAAGACATGCCGGGCTTTATCGTCAATCGCATCTTGATGCCGATGATTAACGAAGCGGTTTACACTCTTCACGAAGGTATCGCTTCTGTCGAGTCTATCGACAGCGCGATGAAATTGGGAACAAACCAACCTATGGGCCCGTTGACGTTGGCAGACTTTATCGGTCTTGATACGTGCCTTGCGATCATGAACGTGCTTCATGATGGTTTGGGAGATTCTAAATACCGTCCATGTCCTCTTCTTGTGAAATACGTTGAAGCGGGATGGTTGGGACGTAAGACAGGTCGTGGTTTCTACGACTACTCAGCGAAGTAATAGGAATTACTTATGGCAAATTTTAATTATAAAACAATTCTTCTTGAGCAAAAGACTAATGGCGTTTGGCTTCTTACCGTCAACCGTCCTGAGTCTTTGAATGCTCTGAATTCCACAGTGCTCAACGAAATGGGCGAAGCTCTTCGTCAAATCGGAGAGATGTCTTACGAAGACGCTCGTGCTTTGATCATCACGGGTGCTGGAGAGAAAGCTTTCGTTGCGGGCGCTGATATCAAAGAAATTCATGATCTCGATGAAGAAAAAGCTTTGGTCTTCGCACAGCGCGGTCAAAGTATTTTCCACGAACTCACTTTGCTAAAAATTCCCGTGATCGCAGCGGTCAATGGTTTTGCTTTGGGTGGTGGTTGTGAACTCGCATTGGGTTGCGATTTCATCTACGCTTCTGAAAATGCAAAATTCGGTTTGCCAGAAGTAAGCCTTGGTTTGATCCCGGGCTTCGGCGGAACTGTTCGTATGGCTCGCGCTATCGGGCAACGTCGCGCACGTGAGTTGACATACACAGGTGGTATGATCACGGCACAAGAAGCGCAAACTGTGGGTCTTGTAAATAAAGTTTTCCCGGCGGCAGAGCTCATGCCTGCTGTGATGAAAACAGTAGAAGCAATTTTAGCCAAAGCTCCGATTGCCGTAGGTTCTGCAAAGATCTCTATCAATCAAGCTTGGGATATGGATGTTGAAGAAGCGCAAAAGAACGAAGCGAAAATTTTCGCTGAGCTTTTCAATTCTGAAGACGTAAAAGAAGGCACTGGTGCTTTCATCGAAAAACGCAAGGCAAACTTTAAGGGTCACTAGGTTTTATGGCATATACTCTCAAAAATCCGATTCGTATCGTCACTGCTGCCGCTCTGTTTGATGGACACGACGCAAGTATCAATATCATGCGCCGTATTCTTCAGGACATGGGTGCTGAAGTGATTCACTTGGGCCACAACCGTTCTGTGAGCGATGTTGTGAAAGCCGTCTTGCAAGAAGGCGCTCAAGGTGTTTGCATCAGCTCCTATCAAGGGGGCCACATGGAGTACTTCAAATACATGAAGGATCTTCTTGATGAAGCCGGTGCGGGATACGTTCGCATTTTTGGTGGTGGCGGTGGAGTGATCGTCCACGAAGAAAAACAAGAACTTGAAGCTTACGGTATCGCCCAGATTTTCCATCCGGATGATGGTCGTAAGCTCGGTCTTGAAGGCATGATCGAATTGGTCATCCGTGGTTGTGATTTTGATATTCTTGAAAAGCAAAAAGAATATAAAACAAAGAAGAACATCTTTGCTGGCGACACCATTCCTTCGGTGGAGTTGGGTGTAGCACTTACAGCCATTGAAAATGGTCACAAAGATTTCTCTTTGGCGAACTTTGGTCTTGAATCTTTTAAAGCCAGAACTGCAAACCCGATGGTTTTGGGTATCACAGGAACTGGCGGAGCTGGTAAGTCGTCTTTGATCGATGAACTTGTTCAACGATTCTTAAATGCTTATCCAACTAAAAAAATCGCCGTGGTCTGTGTGGATCCATCCAAGCGTAAAACGGGTGGGTCGCTATTAGGCGACCGTATTCGTATGAACTCATTGTCACGCAATCGCGTGTACATGAGATCCGTGGCGTCTCGTGGTTCAGGCCGGGAAATCGCTTCTTCCTTGCCAGAGATTTTAAAATTCGTCCGTCAATTGGATTTTGATTTTATCATCGCGGAAACTTCCGGTATCGGTCAGGGCAATATGGCGATCACAGAAGTCAGTGATTTGTCTATGTATGTGATGACGTCTGATTTCGGTGCGCAATCGCAGCTTGAAAAAATCGATATGATCGACTTTGCTGATTTGATTGCCGTCAATAAAGCAGACCGCCGCGGAGCTTTAGATGCTCTTCGTGACGTGACAAAACAATACAAACGCTCTCGTAAAATCTTTGATGAAAAAGTGGAAGTTCCTGTGTTTTTAACTCAGGCTTCTCAATTCAATGACGGCGGCGTTAATAAATTATTCTTTAAAATGGCAGACCTTTTGGAATCTCACCAAAAAGGTCTTTGGGGCGTTGATCCTAAGTTTAAATCCAACATTCTTTCAGCTGAAGAACACGTAATCATTCCTGCTGATCGCCAAAACTATTTGGCAGAGATCGTTTCGACTGTGCATAAGTATAAAAAACGCACGGAAACGTTAGCAGAAAAAGCATCTCAATTGGGTGGACTTAAAAAAGTCGCTCCTCTTTTGGGAACTAATCCCGACACTGTGAAAAAAGTTGAAGCGGAATTAAGTGCTGATTTCACTCAAGACGAAATCGATCAATTGCAAAACTTTGATAAGTTGATTGAAACGTACTCTGGAGATCAATTGATCTTTAAAGTGCGTGATAAAGAAATCCGCCAAGACTTGGTTCGTGAATCTTTGTCTGGCACAAAAATCCGCCGCGTCGTGGTTCCTAAGTTTAAAGACTGGGGCGATAGATTTAAATATCTCAAACTTGAAAACGTTCCAGGTGAGTTTCCATATACGGCCGGTGTGTTTCAACTCAAACGTGCCGATGAAGATCCAAAGCGTATGTTCGCTGGCGAAGGAACTCCAGAAAGAACAAACCGTCGTTTCCATTACCTTACAAAAGGCGAGACGGCTCATCGTCTTTCCACGGCTTTTGACTCCGTGACTTTGTACGGACAAGATCCTGATCAGCGTCCAGATATCTTCGGCAAAGTCGGAGAGTCCGGTGTTAGCATTTGTACTTTAAATGATATGAAAAAACTCTATGCGGGTTTTGATCTTATCAATCCAAATACTTCAGTTAGTATGACGATCAACGGTCCAGCACCGATGATTCTTGCTTTCTACTTCAATACGGCTATCGATCAGCAAGTTGAAAAGAAAGAATCAGAACTGGGGCGCAAACTCACTCAACAAGAGTGGGCGGATGTAGCGAACTGGACGTTGCAACAAGTGCGCGGAACTGTTCAGGCAGACATCTTAAAAGAAGACCAAGGTCAAAACACTTGCATCTTCTCTATCAACTTCGCTTTGAAGATGATGGGCGATATCCAAGAGTTCTTCGTGAATAGCAAAATCAGAAACTTCTACTCGGTGAGTATTTCTGGTTATCATATTGCAGAAGCCGGTGCGAATCCGATCTCTCAATTGGCATTCACGCTTTCAAATGGTTTCACATTTGTTGAATACTATTTGGCTCGTGGTCTCAAGGTCGACGACTTTGCTCCGAATCTTTCGTTCTTCTTTAGTAACGGTCTAGATCCTGAATACGCAGTTCTTGGACGCGTGGCTCGCCGTATTTGGGCGGTGGCAATGCGTGACCTCTATAAGGGCAACGATCGTTCACAAAAATTGAAATACCATATCCAAACGTCAGGTCGTTCATTGCATGCGCAAGAAATCGACTTTAACGACATTCGTACAACATTGCAGGCTTTGATTGCCCTTTATGATAACTGCAACAGCTTGCATACAAATGCGTATGACGAAGCGATCACGACTCCAACAGAAGAATCCGTTCGTCGTGCGATGGCGATTCAGTTGATCATCAACCGTGAATTCGGAATGACAAAGAACGAAAACCCAACTCAAGGCGCTTACTTCATTGAAGAGCTGACGGACTTGGTTGAAGAAGCCGTCCTGAATGAATTTAAAAAGATCAACGAACGTGGCGGCGTTTTGGGTGCAATGGAAACTCAATACCAACGTTCTAAAATCCAAGAAGAGTCTTTGTACTATGAAAGACTTAAACACGATGGCACTTTGCCAATCATCGGCGTAAACACGTTCATTGATCCAAAAACAATGGCGGCGGATTACGTTCCACCGAAGATTGAGCTGGCTCGTGCGTCTTACGAAGAAAAGAACGCGCAGTTGTCGAATGTTCATAGCTACCAAAAGTCCCATCAAACCGAAGCAGAACGTGAACTTCAAAACCTGAAGGACACAGTTCTTAACGGTGGAAACATCTTCGCAGCCTTGATGACAGCAGCAAGACATTGCAGCTTATATCAAATGACTCAAGCCCTTTACGAGGTCGGCGGTCAGTACCGAAGAAATCTTTAAACATACCAGTTTCCCTTCATGTCCACTTGGTACCTGTTTTCCTGTTCCCATTGTGTATTTTCAGCACGATGGGAAGCAGGTACTTTTTATTGGTACTTTTTATTTCAATGTTTTAGAAATTGGCAAAAGATTAGACACCTCTCTCAGAATGAGCGTTTCAGAGAGGGTATTTTTGGATTTTTTGATCTTCAGGCGTACATTAAAGCAAAGATTCACCAGGAGGGTGTATGAAGTGTTTAGTTAAAAAGATATCGATTTTCACCGTCGTATCTTTGGTCGCGGCCTGCAGTCAAAACGGTTCGCAGACGGCAGCTACGACGATGTCAAGCTTGGGCTCGGTAGATACTCAACGGGAAGCTGCCGTGAGTTTCAAGCTAACGGATGCTCCGAATAAAGAGCTTAAATCCGTGTTCGTTAATATCGACCATATGGAGGTCGTGGTTGCGGGGCGTGGAAAAGCAGGTCGTGTGATCTTGGCTCAAGATCTGGGACTCGTGGATCTACTCACTCTGCAAAATGGAGTCACCTTGCCATTGCAAGATGTGATTGCTCCGGATGGTCTGCAAATTCAGCAGATCCGTCTTGTGCTGAAAGGGGATGGTCACTATGCGGTGAAGAGTGACGATTCTATCTGTGAGTTAAAAACTCCAAGCGCACAAAAAACGGGTGTTAAAATTATTCTGACTAATAAATTCGAATTCGAAGCGGGTCATCAATATGACATCGTGGTCGACTTCGATGCTTTAAAATCTGTGGTTATTCAAGGCAATGGTGGATGTCTTTTAAAACCAGTTTTGAAGTTAAAGTCAGCGTATAAAAAACCAATCGTTGTTCCTGAAGATCCAGGATCGGAAGAGCCAGGCTCTGGTTCTGAGCAGCCCGGTAGCGGATCGGAAAGTGGCGGCAGTGATGTCGTGACTAATCCTGATTCAGGTTCTGAGACAGGTTCAGAAACTGGTTCTGAAAGCGGGGGCAGTGACGTTGTTATTAATCCAGATTCAGGCAGCGAAACCGGTGGTATCGATTCGAGCGGTGGCACTGAGCTTGTAACGACTCCAGAGCAAAACGATCCTTCCAATGATGGTTATGCTGAGGAAGATCCTATTGTCGATACAATGCCTGTGTTAACTCCAGAACAAATGCGTAATATGTAATTTAAAAATAAAAAAAGCCGGTTCCTCACGGAGCCGGCTTTTTCTTTTTGAGAGTTCCAAAAATTAGAATGTCTTGCTCACGATAAATTGCACTTTTTGAGAGCCCAAGTATTGAGCGCTTGTGCGATTGACAACAAGGTCGATATAAATTTTAGTACCCACTGCTGGATTTACACCCACAGCTTTAAAGGCGATCGCAAGTTCGTCGCCTGCACGTGTGATGTCTTCACGAGCAAAAGCTTTTTCACCCAACCATTCGATCTTGCCGTTAGAAAGTTTTTTCCAGATAACAGCTTTATAAGTCGATTTGATTTCTTCAGCCGCTGGAGTTTGATCGCGGAACACAAGAACGCTTTCAGCACCGTGTCCTTCGATCTCCATCAACTGAACTTGATCTTTGTTCTTAAGATTTTGGATCTCGTCTTGATCCAATTCTTTCTTCTCGTAAGAAGCCGTCTGATCGAAAGTCAAAGCTCCATTAGTTACATTCACACCGTGACGTTCAACGTGAAGCAAGATGCTGTATTTTCCTTCGCGAGCCAATTCAGGCGCTGCGACTTCAAAGACTTTCGCTTCCGTGCCCTCAAGACGTTGTTGCAAGATCACAGCCTGGCTTTGTTGATCGCGGATTTCCAAAGTATACACGGAAACCAAACGAGCCGATGCCACAGTTTCTTTAAAGACGACTTTACCTTGGCCTTTATTGAAGCTTAATTTCAAACCTTGAACTGTCGCAGTTCCAGCGTTTTGCTCTGTCCACTTAGGAACAAGCTTAAGAACAAAAACTTTCTCACGTCCGTCCATACGAACTTGATCAATCGCATAGCCGAAAATATCCGAACGAACAGAGATATTCACATCCGGTTTGCTTTCGCTTCCACGCAATGTCACTTGGATTTTTTCAACTTCACCTGCAAGCAACACGGCTTCCGCCGGGAAGATCACAGCAACAGGTTGAGTGAATTGGTGATCAAAGACGTCACGGTACTTAGTTACGCAGCAACGAGTTTCTTCACGATATTTAGTTACGGTACGAGTGCGCGCCTCTTGGCGATACTTCGTTACAGTGCGAGTGCGAAGCTCTTGTCTGTAGCGAACTTCATCACGGTATTTAGTCACCGTGCGAGTTTTACGAACTTGTTCATATCCGCATTCGCGGTCTGTGTAAGGAACTTGGCGACATTGAGGAACATCACGGCAGTCGCGAGGTCCTTCATCACGGCACTCATTGCGAGTTTTGCAAATACGTTCGCCGTGAGCATTTGTTCCGCACTCCGTGATAGGTTGGCAAACGCGGCCACCCGGAGCACACACGCGCTCATTGTGACACTCTTGACGGTACTTCGTTACGTTACGGCAAACGTAATCGTTGTCCCAGTAAACTTCAGTGTCTGTGTATGCAACACGTTCTGTATAAGGAACGTTTTCGTAGTAAGTCTCTGTCGTTTGATAAGGAACGTCGACATAGTACGTTTCTTCGACTTGATACGGAACTTGCTCCGTATATTCTGCTTGATAAGGTTCTTGTCTGTAGACATTCAGAGACATCTCTGTGCGGACAGTGTTTCCGTTCGAAAGTTCTCTAGTAATAATATCTTGAGTCTTCTCTTGCGGAGCGGCGAATGAGCTCACTCCCAAAAGAAGAGTCAAAATGGCTCCGAAAAGTGGTTTTGCGTGCATGTTTCCTCCTCCAATTTATGACGGAAGAAGATTTTGCAAAGGCTGCGCCAAAAAATGTCGGTGGAGAAAAGGTACCAGGTACCTTTCTTCGTTACAGAAGTTCGATGATCTTTTCAGCGATGCGAATGCCATCACAAGCTGCGGAAGTGATACCACCGGCGTATCCAGCGCCTTCTCCGGCAGGATAAAGTCCCGCATGAGAAATGCTTTGGAGTGTTTCATTGTCGCGAGTCACACGCACAGGACAGCTTGTTCTAGATTCGATCCCATACACTTGCGCATCTTCGGTAAGAAATCCCTTCATGCTGCCCTGAAATTTTTCAAAGCCTTCACGCAGACGATTGCGCATGTCTTTCGGAAGAATGTCATCCAGGCGAACCGAGATCGCTCCTGAAGGAGAAGATCCTGCACGCAAAGCACGCTCTTCTTTTTTAGGTCCATATAAGAAGTCTAAGAGATTTTGCGCGGGAAGTTCGCGCGAGCCACCTTTATCAAGAACAGATTGATACATGCGCGTTTCAAGTTCGCGACGAAGTTTCATTCCGCCGAACACGTCTTTACCGAAATTCTTTTCGTGATCAATACTGACCACTATCGCCGCATTCGCAAACGGGGAGTTGCGATTGTAGTTACTCATTCCATTACAGACGATGCCGTCAGCTTCCGTTCCCGAAGAAAGAACGTAACCTCCTGGGCACATACAGAATGAATAAACGCCGATGCCTGTTTTATCGTTATGGTGAGCAAGCTTGTAATTGGCAGCTCCTAATTTAGGATGCTCTGAAAACTGACGATACTGGATCTTATTGATAGAAGCTTGCGAATGCTCTACGCGCAAACCCATCGCAAAAGATTTTCCGTCCAAGTGCACGCCCGCATCGCGAAGATGATTGATCATATCTTCAGCCGAGTGGCCTGTAGCAAGAACTACGTGCGGAGATTTAAACTCAGTCCCATGTTCTGTGCGAACACCAACGACTTGCTTTCCTTCAAAAAGAATTTCTGTGACTTGAGTGTTGAAATGAATTTCACAACCATGTGCCTTTAAGAACTCGCGCATCTTAGGAATCACGCGACGAATGCGATCAGAACCCACGTGCGGATTTGAAAGCCATTGAATTTCTTCCGGCGCTCCGAATTTCACCAGACGATTCATCACATAAGGAATGTGCGGAGATTTAATACGCGTGATCAATTTTCCGTCAGAATAAAGGCCCGCTCCACCTTCGCCAAAACAAACGTTATTGCGTGGATCAAGTTTTCCATAGCGCCAGTACTGGTTGATACCTTTAATGCGCTCACCGCTGTCAGAGCCACGTTCAAAAAGAATGCAGGGAACTCCACGCTCGACAAAACGAAGAGCTGCAAAAAGGCCCGCAGGTCCAGTGCCGACAATTAGAGGCTTCTCTTTGGGAGTTGAGATTTTCTCAAGATCAAATTGAGGAATATTAAGAGTCTCACCTTTTTCCGCGACCTCAATAGAGTAAACAAAATGCGGAGAGTGAGATCTGCGAGCGTCGACACTCTGGCGAAGAATACGATAGGGCCCGTGATCGGGGACCAGCCATTGCAACTTTTCTTCTAAATCTTGATCAATAGGAATTTCGACATTCTGAAGAATCTTAGACATACATCCTTCCAGGGCTCTTGTTCGGGGCCAATGGGTTTTTAGGGTATAAGGCACTATAGCTTAAACCTCTTATGATGACAAAGGGGTCGGGTTTAGATATAAAGATTTCTATGTCTGCAATTACACGAATTCTTCCTAAACGTCGCTTAAGCCGCTGGGTCGGTTACTTCATGCATTGGAAAGGCCCTTCTTTGTGGGCTAAACTCTCCATTAGAGGCTTTGCGTGGCTTTATAACATCAACTTGGAAGAGGCTGAAAAGGCTTACACCGAGTATCCATCCATTGGAGAGTTCTTCGTTCGTCGTCTGAAGTCGGGTATTCGACCCGTCGCTAACTCGTGGGCGGTTCATCCCGCTGACAGCCGTATCACCCAGTCAGCTCCCATTGATAATGGCACTTTGATTCAAGCCAAGGGCCTGACTTATCGTCTTGATGAATTTACTCAAGATCCTGATTGTCAAAAGAAGTGGGCCGGCGGTTGTTTTCTTACCTACTATCTTTGCCCAACGGATTATCACCGCGTGCATTCTCCGGTGGATGGCGTAATCACAAATGTGCGCTACATGCCGGGGGAGTTGTGGCCCGTCAACGAATGGAGCACAACGAATGTTCCCAATCTTTTCTCTGTGAACGAGCGCGTGCTTGTTGAGATTGAAACCGATTTAGGACCTGTGGGAGTTGTCTTCGTTGGAGCAACAAACGTAGGTCATATCGTTTTAAGTTTTGATGAAACGATCAAGGGGAATCAAAAAGGCCCGCATATTTTCCAACACAAAACATACAGCCCTGAGATCCCGGTACATAAAGGTTCTGAGCTTGGCATGTTCCGAATGGGTTCGACTGTTGTGATGCTTTATCCACCGAGCTTCCGTCAGAAGTTTGGATCAAATTTGGATTTAGGCCCGGTTGTCAGAGTCAACGCGGCTCTTGTTAAATAGTCACGGACAAGACTGAAAAAGACGGCAAGTGCGAGGAGTTTTATTTAAAAGTTCCTCGTCTGTCATAAGGCGACCCCGATTTCGAATATGGTAATCAACCGTGTTATCTAAAGTTCCTCTACGATAAGCAAAAAAATATTTTGTACTTGTTGGATAAGATCGGACGTCCCAAACGACTCTTTGAAATGGAGAGTTCGGATCTTTTTCGGCCGACATGTTATTTCCCACCCAGGCATACATTAAATCCGGGTCCCAGAATTCTAGATTTGTGTAAGCTTCTTTTTCTGAAGCCCAAGGGCGATCTTTTCCTCGTAAGTATCCAAAAAAGCCGATGTGTGCACTGCGTGTTTGAGAGCTTAAAAGTTCGAGGGGAACTTTCAGTTTGCGTTTCCAGGCTTGATCAAGAGACGGTGGGAAGAAATCTAAGATTTGCAGAAAACTCACAGCGTAAGCCGAGCACCCGGCACCTTGTCCATAGTGAGGCAAAGAGCGAAGTCCTCCATAAACTTCATCAAGGTGAAGTTCTTCATAAAGATGGATATACCGTTGCACTCGCGCGCATTGATCGGAATTAAGAATAAGTTTAAGACTGCGCACATAACCTTGTCGCTTCAGTGTGCCTAACCAAGAGAGAACTTCTTCTTCGGTGTAAGAGCGGCCTTTCACGTTCATCATAAAGGCATCCAGAGCCACACCTTTAAAAGCGAAATCCCAAACATAAGAGAGATTGGATCTGACCGAAGTCATTCCTCGATAAATGGAAGGTTCGTTTCCGCATTGCAGGCGCACGTTCACGTGAGAAATTGGGTGAGGGTAAGGGTGACCATTCACTCGGGCTTTCATGTTTTGATAAGCACTGCGCACGAGGCTTCCGGGAGTCTGCCAATTCAAAGGTTTTGGGGCTCGATAGAAAATCAGTTCTAATTCATTGGCAGAAACCAAGGAACTTGTAAAAAGCAGATAAAAAGCCGCGAGCCAAACGCAAAGCTGCATAAAATATCACTCCGGTGATGTTATTCACTGAATGATATTCTTGGAGCGGTTTCAGAAAAAACAGAGGTCTATGAAAATAACAAAGGCAGATTGCGAAGACTTCACAAAAAATCTTACGCAGGATACGTGCACTCCGTTAAAGGAGTCTCTGCAATTGTCACTTTTGTGAGCATTGGCAAAGCGGGAAGGGCACGGTCATAAATCCATTTCGCGAGAAGCTCTGATGTTGGATTTTCCAAACCTTCGACTTCATTTAAAACGCGATGGTCGATTTTTTCTAAAAGAGGCTTCATCTTAGATTGAATGTCGTTATAGTCGATCACCCAGCCGATTTTAGGATCTAAAGAACCCACAAGGGTCAGAATGATCTTAAAACTATGCCCGTGCATGCGTGAACATGGATGAGAAGAGGGCAGGTGGGGAAGGAAACGGGCCGATTCAATTTGAAAATGCTGCTTCAGTTCGAATTTCATGCTAAAGATATAACCACTTTGAGGTGATTATGTCCACGACCACATTGCATTTAGCCAAGCAGAATTTCAAATTCTCGGCCGCCCATTTCCTTATTTTTGATGAAAAGCATGCCGAGCGCCTGCATGGACATAATTATCAGGTCCGCGTTGATATCAAGGCCCCTGCCGAGCCGGATCTTCACGCGGAAGGTTACTTTTTGGATTTCAATGTTTTTAAAAAGTACATCAAAGCGCGCTTGGATCAATGGGACGAGATCGTCCTTTTGCCTGAAAAACATCCGGATATGAAGTTTAAGAAAACCGCAAAGTCTTTGGAAGTGACTTTCCGTGATCGCTTTTATGTTTTTCCAGCTAACGAAGTGATTTTGCTTCCGGTTTCCAACACAAGCGTTGAACAGCTTTCAAGATTGTTGGCGGAAGATTTTTACGGAGAATTCAAACAGTACGGCGTGCAAAAAGTGAAAGTGTATGTGGAGGAAACCCGCGGTCAGGGGGCTTCCTCCGTTGTTCCTTCTAATTAAATTAGAAAGTGAAGCGAGCTGCTGCAGACAACGCGATAACGTTGTATGTGTCAGCTTCGCTGTGAGAGAAATCGTAGTCTAGGCGTGGAATCAATGCCCATGTTCCAAATGGAATACGAGAGTACAAAGACAGTCCTAGTGTATTGTAGGATTTGATAAGCTCGTTTCCATCTTCGTCATTGAGTGCTGCGTGATTGTAGTAATTCAAAGAACCACCGAAAAGAACGTCAGTCACAGTTGTTTCGTAGAACGCTGAAAGTCCCAAAGTGTTGCCATCTTTAGTTTTTACATCCATGTTCAGAGCTTCAACTTCAGTTGTACGCTCTAGAAGAACTGCATAGTTCAAACGACCACCGATAGTTCCACCAGCAGCTTCTGTGTCCATACCCACGTAAGGTGTGAAAGAGAAACCACCTGTCGCTGCAGACATGTCACCGTTTGTTTCAATTTTAGCTTTCTGCAGGCTCAATCCAAGATCAAGACCGTAGCGAAGGTTGGAAGAACCCATATTTGAAGTTCCTTTCAACACAACATGTGGGTCTTCAAGTCCAGATACTTTTGTTTTAGGAGTGTTGTCATTTTCGTAAGAAGAGAAAAGCAAAGACCCTTCAATTGAAAACATCTCGTTGATACCGTATTCGTAAGAAACACCTGATTTGTACAGACCACTGTACTTAGTTTCTGTAGTGCCACCTTTAGGTTTTGTCTTCGTAGAAACATACCCAATGCGCGGTGTAAGATCGCTTTGTCCCGCTTTAGATTGGAAGAAAAATTCGCTGTCAGCAGCGTGAGCGCTAACCGATGCAAGCACGATAGCGGCTGCAAATACTTTAGAAAACATGATGAACTCCTTTAATGCTAAACTCTTATGAGTTTTAGTATCAAAGTGCAGTTCATTATGACTGTCAATTCACAACGCGGATTTTCTATTCTGGCGAAGTCAGAGCATAAACGATGCTTAGGGCTTCAATGTTCCCGAAGCGACCTCTGAGGCACTCAACTCTTTGATGATACGGTAGCGCCAAAAACAGATGCGACCGCCTTCATTGAGTTTTTGTTCAAGGCGTTCTTCTGTCAGATCGGGACTGCCGTCGCAGTCGATATGCGCGAAATCAGCAAATGCATCCACGCGATTCACAGACCAAGAATAAGGGGATTTGTCTCGGGATTTAAAGGCACGGTTAAAACCGCCGTTTCCAAGCTCGATACCTGCGACGATGATTTTCTCTAAAGCAGGGTTCTTGATTTGCTCACGAGCCGTTGCGATCTGTTGATCGTCTTTGAGAGCAATCACAAAAGATTCTTCAGGACGAGCATCTTTAGTTGAAACCAAGAAATATGTTTTTTGATCGTCTAACGAAAAACTCACTGGTTTTAAAGCTACAGCCGGACTTAGTTTCTCTTCACCGAATTGATCGTAAAACATCAACGAATGAAGACGCTCTTGACCAACGACTTCGATGCGCGCGGCATTTTCAGGCAAAGTCCATTTGAAAGAGGACGTATCATAATACTTCTCGATCAAAACTTCTTTCTCGCCAATCACAGAGCCTGCTTTATTGAAGGCTTGAAGTTTTACGGAATTAGACTTTAAGAAAAGGTTTAACAAATGCACTTTCACGGACTTTACATTGGAAGGAAGCCAGTGGCTCACTTGGGGAGATGTGAGATCGCTTAAAGGAATACTTAAACTCTCATCGCAGCGGGTGGTGATTTGCAGTGAATTCTTGGTCCAAGATTTTATGGAAAAACCCATTTGAGAGGGAAGAAACTGAGTTCCCGCGATCTTAATCTGCGACTTTGCATCAATATCGTGATGAAGCTCTTGAAGTTCTCCATCAAAACGCACTTGAGTCCACAGTCTTTGTGGTTCCGAAGTTTTGTTCGTCACAAACACTGTGAGTGCTTGTGGCGCGCAGTAGGCCGGAACATAGACGACATCTGAGGCCTGCGCGGACAAAGAGGTAAGAAGGACAAAGCTGCTAATTCCAAGGGTGGTCTTAATACTAAAATCCATACAGACTTCAGATCGGTCTTGCTGGATCGAACTTAACCCTTGGTCTTAAAAACACGACCTTAGTTAGGGGATCCCACCGGGTCTTATTGAGGTTCATTCTCAATAGGTTTTCAATTACGTTGCGGGGAGTTAAAGGACTTCCATTTGCCTGCACATGCCTTTAACTAGAAGCTCACCGATCCAGAGGAAGTCATGAATTTACTCGATACCGCACTAAAGCCGGGCCACACCGTTGAAATTACGGGTTTTGCAGGGGAAGACGTTTTCCGTGAACGCCTTCACGAAATGGGTTTGCGCGTAGGAACTGTTCTTACGATTTTAGGCAGAGCCCCCTTTGGTGGACCGCTTTTGATCCGCTTTAATACGAGTTTTCTGGCATTGCGAAATGAGGAAGCGGCATGCGCGAGAGTGAAGCAGAATTAGTTATTGATAGTAAGGCCGTTGCTCTTGTTGGTGCACCGAACTCTGGTAAAACAACTCTTTATAATTGGCTAACAGGTTCCCGTTTTAAAACGGTGAACTATCCGGGAGCGACCGTGGAGTTTTCCTTGGGGCACTTGGCTTCGCACTTAGGTGAATCCTATGTGCAAGTGATGGATACTCCGGGCACGTACAGTCTTCATCCGAAGTCTGCTGATGAGTGGGTTACGCTTCGTGCGATCTATGAAAATCCAAAAATCAAACAAGTTGATGGAATCATCGTTGTTGTTGATGGGACGCAAATTTCCCGTCACTTGCAACTTGTGATGCAGTTAAAAGAAACCGGATTCCCGATGATCGTGGTGGTCACGATGGCCGATCTTCTTCGCCGTGAAGGCATTGAGATCGACATGGATTACTTGCGTAAAACTTTGGGCTGTCCTGTTTTGCAATTTGATGGCTTGTTGGCTGGGGGGCTTAAAGAAATCGTTGCTGAAGCGAAAAAGCTGACGATCACAAAAACACCCTCTCGCCCCGTTCCTTGGGGATTTGAACTTCAAGAAAAAAAACTTCAAGAGTGTGAGCAAATCGCGAAAGAAGCGCTCACTCATAAAACCGATCATGCTCAAGATCGCTTAAATAAAATTGTTGAAACAACTGAAAAGTTGGACCGCGTTCTTTTGCATCCGGTTCTGGGGTTCCTATTTTTTATTCTCATTATGGGTGGATTGTTTTCGTGTGTCTTCTGGCTCGCAACACCGTTCATGGATCTGATTGACGGCTGGTTTACGTCACTTAATGAAATCGTCGCAGGATGGGGACCAGGAACTCTGTGGGCGGATTTTTTAGCTAATGGTGTTGTTTCCAGTTTCTCGGCGTTTCTTGTTTTTATTCCGCAGATCTTTATTCTCTTTATGGGAATCGGAATTTTAGAAAGTACAGGTTACTTGGCGCGTGCGGCGACTTTGATTGATCGCCCTTTTTCGGCCTTGGGCATGAGCGGGCGTTCGTTTGTTCCAATGCTTTCAGGTTTTGCGTGCGCAGTGCCTGCCATTATTGCGACTCGTAATATCCCTTCTAAAAAAGACCGCATGATCACACAGTTTGTGATTCCATTGATGAGCTGTTCGGCTCGTCTACCTGTGTATGCGCTATTTATTGCATTTTTATTTCATGGACAGTCGGCTTTGAAGGCGGGCTTGGCTCTTGCGGCTTTGTACTTAGGCTCGATCGTTATTGGGTCTTTTGCTGCAGGTGTTGTCAGCAGATTTATTCCAAAAACCGCAAACGATCCATCTCTGTTTATGATGGAGCTTCCCATCTATCGCCGTCCGAAAGTTCGAGTCTTGCTTCGCCAGTCTTGGACTCGCACCTTATCTTACGTGAAACGAGCGGGACCTGTGATCTTCACATTTGCCGTGATTGTCTGGGCGGGAACGACCTTCCCTCATTATCAGTTGGAAGACGCACATCAAAAATTAGAGCAAAGTTACGTCGGACAATTAGGAAAAGCTATTGAGCCAGTCATGCATCCCATGGGTGTTGATTGGCGCGTGGGTGTGGGCTTGATCTCGGCTTTTGCGGCCCGTGAAGTTTTCGTTTCTTCTTTAGCCTTAACCTTCAATATCACTGATACAAATGAAGATACTCAGCAACAAGCTCTTCTGACTCAGATGAGTACCGCCGTGAATTCTGCGGGCGAAAAAATATTTACGGTGAGTTCTGTGATTGGTCTTATGATTTTCTTCTTAATTGCTTTGCAGTGTATGTCCACAGTCGGTGTGCAAATTCGTGAAAGTGGTTCTTGGAAGTTTGCAGTCACACAGCTTATCGCCTTTAACGTCTTTGCCTATGTTCTTGTCGTTCTGCTAGTTCAAGGATTAAGAGCTATAGGTGTTTCGTAGGGGGTTCTCCACCCCCACGGTGTGTTTTCATTGCTCTCCGTATCATTCATGATCCTCATCATCCTTACCGGAGGAGGAGCGCCGTATTCATAAAAACAGGAATTTTTTTAAAAGGAGTTTTTATGAAACTGTCAGCGATCGTATTTTCTGTATTTTTAGGTCTTGGGGTTCTAGCAAATGCCGAGACTCCTGTTCAGTCTCAAAGAGAAGTTCAGATTGGTATCAGTGGCGTTTACGTTCCGGGCGGATTTGATTCTGCATCGGATGTATACGTTGTCGTTAATGGCGTTTTTCAAAATGGTTGTTACAAGTGGAAACGTGCTGAAGTTAACCACAGAGATGATTTCACCCACCAAGTTAAATCAATAGCTTCTGTGTCTGAAGGCGGGATGTGCGTTATGGTCCTCGTACCTTTTCAGAAAGAAGTTCGTCTAGGAAAATTTCTTGCGGGCAAACACATTTTGCGATTTGAAAACGGCGACGGAACTTATCTAGAAAAAACTTTGCTGGTCGAATAAGGTCAAACCGAAACAAGGAAAGATCTATGAGAAAGACTTTTTGTTTGTGTTTTTTAGTTCTTTCTTCTTGTTCCCCCAAATCCGATTTTGTTCCTGTTGAATGGCGACAAGGCGGCGGCGAAGAAGCTCTTCAGGGGCTGTCTTCGCTTGACCTTTCTCATGAGAAAATAATTAAGTCCCTCGATCAAAGCATTGTGTTTCAACAGCAAGAAATTTCGGGCGTTCCTATTGAAAATGCCTTCGTAAAAAAGCTGCGCAACAAAGCTGGGGAAAATGTTCTGATAAGAGCTCTTGTGTCTTTTAATCAAAAAAAAATGGAACAACTGAAAGTTGCGGATTTTCTAAAAAACCGGGATCGTTTGAGGCAGGATCTACAATCGGCTTTTCCTGTTTTTCGTCGTTATAAACCTGAGGTCATCGAAGTCATTGTCGTGGCTCGCGGAACTTTCTACGAACCCTTGTGGCGCGTTGTCTACGCAGATTCTCAAGGTGTCTCTTGGGAAGTTCGTTTGAATAACCATCTTCAGGTGCAGGGGGTAAAGAGAGTCGGATCGCAATTTCACGATACGGTGGCCTCCGTTTTTCCCCAAGGACCGAAAAGATCCCACATCCAGGACGTCACATTCAAGAATTTAAGTGCAGAGCCCGCTTTGGCAAATGCGCGCCTTTGGGTTGGCTCCCAAGCTGCACTAAAAGTATCCAGCACGAAGGAGCCTTTAAAATTTAATCCGACCGATGCGCGTTTTGACCAAGTTCAGGTATTTTATTATTTAGATGAATCCTTAAGCTGGTTTGAATCTCAGTTGGGCTTTAAGATTCCTTTTCAGCTGCAAACGGAAGTGCATGTCGGCGCTCCGGAAAAAACAAATTCGGCTTTTTATTATCAAGGAAAAATTCGTCTGGGCGAAGGGGATGGAGAAACCTATTCGCACATTTCTCAGGATCCATCGATTGTCATTCACGAGAGTGTTCATGCGCTTGTCGATTCTATTGCTCATCTTCCTTTTGAGGGAGAAGGCGGATCGATTAACGAAGGATTTGCGGATTTTCTGACCGCCATGCAATTAGGACATCCAAATATGGGAGAGGTGGCTTATTTGAAAGGACCTTTTCGCCGATCCGTTGTGAATGATGTAAAGATCTCAGATAAAAATGGCGGACTTTATCATGATTCAGGAATTGTAAGTGGCGTTTTGTGGGATCTGAAAGAGCGTTTGGGATTCCAAAAAGCTTTGAGGATATCAATGCTGACGCTCAATCAGTTGGTGCCTAATAGTGACCTTAACGATTTTTTCTTCTGCCTTAATGAATCCCTTGTGACGGAAGTAAAAAACCAAGAAGAGCTGAATGCCACTAAGCAAATTCTTTTCAAACGGGGATTCACGGCCAGGTAAAATATTTTGTTTTGAGCAAAATACTTTTAAAAGCCGAGAACCTTTTGAGAGCATCTTAGCAGCTCCTCTTGAAACTCTGGATCTGCGATCGCAATAAGCGCTTCCACGCGTTCTTTCAGCGTTTTGCCATATAAGTGGGCGATGCCATGCTCGGTGACCACATAGTGAACATGGGCGCGGGTGGTGGTGACCCCGGCTCCTTCTTTAAGAAAGGGTACAATTTTACTTTGCCCTTTAGAGGTTTTGGAAGGTAAGGCGATGATCGGTTTTCCACCGGGAGACAAGGCGGCTCCTCGCATGAAATCCATTTGCCCACCGATGCCCGAGTAGATGCGTGAACCAATGGAATCCGCGCACACTTGCCCAGTAAGATCCACTTCGATGGCGCTATTGATGGCGACAACCTTGGGGTTTTGTCGGATGATATGCGAGTCGTTAGTATAGGCCGCGTCCATCATCACAACCATGGGATTGTTATCGATAAAGTCATATACTTTTCTAGATCCTAAAACAAAACTGGAAACGATCTTCCCGCCCATACGTGCCTTAAAGCGGTTTGAAATCGCACCGGTCTTGTAAAGATCAACAAGACCGTCTGAAAACATTTCTGTGTGGACTCCTAGATCTTTATGTCCTGTTAACGCCCGTAGGGTCGCATCCGGAATAGCGCCAATTCCCATCTGCAAAGTGGCTCCATCTTCAATAAGGCTTGCGACATTGCGTCCGACACGAATTTCAATGTCACTGGTTTCTGTCCGAGGCGCGATATAAAGCTCTTCGTCGACCTCAACGGCATAGTGAATTTTGCTGAACTCTATTTGCGCGTCACCAAAAGATCTTGGAACTTTGGGATTCACCTGCGCAATAACAACTTTGGCAGTTCGAACGGCTGAAATTGAAATATCCACGGAAGGACCGAGGCTGCACATACCGTGATTATCCGGAGGCGAGACTTGCACTAAAGCAACATCTAAAGGAACAGCGCCACTGTAAAATAAATGAGGAATTTCGCTTAAAAACATCGGCACAAAAATGGAGTTTAAGTTTTTACGTGTGTGACGAAGATTCCCGCCATTGAAAAAACTGTGGACGTCGAAGCTCTCTTCAAGTTCCGGAGCCGCATAGGAACAATCTCCCTCGGTGTGAATAGAATATATTTTTACACCTTGTACTTCAGGCGCGCGGGCAGTTAAAGCCTTCACTAAGCGCTGTGGAGTTGCTGCGGCCGTTTGAATAAAAACACCGTGTCCGGATTTAACAACTTTCAGAGCTTCTTCTGCGGATACAAACTGAGTCATGACAATCTCCCTGTCGCAGTCTACTTTCTTTCATTTTAGCAAACAACATCTCAATATCTCCGCCTCCCGGGTGGAGATAAATTAATTTCATTGAATTTTAAATAGGGAAATTTAAGCTTAAGCGCAGCGGAGGAAATTACATGAGATTTTCGATTGGCATCCTGATTTTGGGAGTCGTTTGTTCATTGGCAAAGGCTGAAGTTAAACCTTATATGGATCAAATGCTTCAGCAAATTTACGTTCTTAAGCCTTATATCGTTTCAGATGCCGAATATCGCGATCCTAAAAATTTTCAAATAGTTGATGAGGCGCTAAAAAAGATGGGCGACCTCAGCGAGAAAATTTCTCATGAAAATAAAATACGTCAGTCGGGATTTGCCGTTTCCGGAAAAGTTTTAAATCAGCAGCTGCGTGAAACTGAATTGGTGTACCGCACGGGAAATAAAGATTATTCGCTGTGGATGCTGCGTTCGACTTTAAGCGTTTGTATGTCCTGTCATACACAGCTTCCCTCTGCTTCCACGAAATTTGATTTCTCCCAAAAAGATCACTATCTGACTAAGCCGTTTGATGAAGCGGAGTTTTTATTTATTGTTAGAAACTTTGATAAAGCCATCCCATTGTATGATCAGGTGCTTAATGGTTTTCCAAAGAATGGAACAGCGGCGGACAATTTGGAGAAGGCTCTTGCCAGAAAAGTGTATTACTTTGTTCGTGTCAAAAGGGATTTTAAGGGACTTAGTGATTCATTAAATGAGAACGAAAAGAATAAAAATCTTCCGCCCTTTATTGTAAAGAAAATTGCGGGTCTAAAAAAAGCCAGCAGCTCTCTTGCAAAAGAGTCTTTTCCTTCTTTTTCGGAAAATCAGCAAGATGAAGTGCGCGACTATGCAGAAAAGAACTTAAAAAAGGAACTGCACGGGGAGTTTGAGATTACACCAGAAAGAGAGCTTTCTTATCTGCGAACGGCGTCTGTTCTATATAAATATCTAGAGCAATATCCAGACACTCCGTTAAAGCCAGAGATTTTGTATTGGCTCTCTTTCTGTGAAAGACGTTTGGACAAGAAAGCTTTTTATTCGCTCCCAGAGCTTTACCTAAAACAATGCGTTTTAGAATATACAAAGTCCCGCATTGCTCCAGCCTGTTTGAAGGAGTACCAAGACTTAGTCACTTTAGCTTACACAGGAACTTCAGGGGTTCATCTTCCTAAGGACGTGGAGCGCGAATTAAAAAGCATGCAAGAGATGGTTGCGAAAATCCACAACCAATCTAAATAAAACTACCTTGCCTCCAGCTCTTTATACAAAGCGAGGGTTTTTGTAAGAGTTTGATTCCAGGAGTGTTGCCCCAAGGTCCATTGCCGGGCCGTGGCTCCTTGTTGAGGAACCTGATCGGGGTTTTGAATATAAAATCGCAAGGCTTCACTGAGACTCTTGGCGTTGCGTGGCTCTGTTAAAAATCCGCGTTCATTTTTTCCAACTTGTTCTGTTGTTCCCCCGGCATTTGTGCCAATGGCAGGTTTTTCCATCAACATAGAGTCAAGAACACTCAATGAATAAGTTTCGTTGTAAGACGCTAGAATGAATACGTCCAAAATATCAATATAAGGAATGAAGTTCTTTTGGAACGGCACGCGGTGCAAGTGACCTTTTAAGCGAGGCTCGGAGGCTTTTTGGTTGATCCACTCGGACAATTCCAACGATTGAGTTTCGTAAGTCAATTGACCTTCAGAATTTTTCCCCAAGATTGTCGGATCACCCACGATCACCATGTGAATTTTTTTAATTTCTTCATCGCTGAGATAGTCTAAAGCTTCAACGAGTTCACGAACACCTTTGCCCGCATCAATACGGCAAAGAGTTCCAAAAACTAAATCACTTTGAGCAAAACCCATCTTTGCCCGCAGTTCTTCGCGTTGGACAGGGTTTGTATGATAGTCTTCTGTCTTACGTCCATAGCGCATCAAACGCAGTTTCTCAGGCGCAATAGGAAAGTTCTTGCGAGCTTCGCTAAGCACCCATTCAGAAGAACTGCACAAGGCATCCACTTTCGAAAAAAGCCAGCGATGAACCAGGTCTTTTTTCGGTAGAGCATTCATGTAGAGATTGTAGACATGCTTTGGAACGGCAGAGTTCCAGCGCGACAAAGCACAGCACCACATATCAATACGGGTGTGAGAGTGCAGGTGAGTGATCTTGTGCTCGCGGCTGATTTTTCGAATCAGCAAAGCCGCTTTGAATTTTGAAATTTTCTTTTCTGGAAACGTGATCAACTCGACATCGGAATGACGAAGTTCCTCAGCGACGCGTGAGTGAGCAGAGCAAAACACGCGTTGATTCACGCCGGCTTTTGCCAGGTTTTGAATCAGCTCCACAGTGTAAAGCTCAAGTCCACCCCAAGAAAGGGACTGGATGCAGTGAAGAACTCTTACTTCGCCCATAGTTTTTTATAATGCTCAATCGTGCGAAGAAGTCCTTCTTGTTCAAACTTCACTTTCGGCGTCCAGCCAAGTTCCTTCTGCGATTTGCCAAAGTTGATCGCATAGCGGAAGTCGTGACCTTTGCGGTCTTGAACAAAGTTTAATAAACTCTCGGGCTTTCCAAGTTGTTTTAAGATCAACTTTGCCACATCCAGGTTCTGTCTCTCGGAATCGCCGCCTAAGTTGTAAACTTCGCCGGCCTTGCCGTTCGTGAAAGCCTTCCAAACGCCTTCATTGTGGTCATCGACGTAAATCCAATCGCGGATGTTCATGCCAGTTCCATAGATCGGCATGGGTTCATTTGCCATCGCACGCTTGATCATCAAAGGAATAAACTTTTCTTCCACTTGGTAAGGACCGTAGTTGTTCGAGCAGCGAGTGATTACGACAGGGAGCTTGTAAGTTTCAAAGAACGCACGGCACATCAAATCCGCACTGGCTTTCGAAGCGCTGTAAGGACTGTTCGGCGCAAGGGGAGTGTCTTCAGTAAAGGCAGGATCTTCCATTTGCAAAGTTCCATACACTTCATCGGTGCTGACTTGCAGATATTTGAACGAACTGTTTTTCTCAAACAAAGAAAGGCTTTCTTTCAGAAGATTCAAAGTTCCAAGAACATTTGTTTCAACAAAGATGTTGGGACTTTCAATGGAGCGGTCTACGTGAGATTCAGCGGCGAAATTCAAAACACCAGAGAACTGATATTTTTTAAAAAGCTCATGCATCTTGTGAGCGTCACGAATGTCTTCCTGATAAAACTTCAAATGCGAATGCGCATCCAGCTCCGGCTGAATATTTCCCAGGCGTCCTGCGTAAGTCAACGCATCCACTATCACAAAATCATACTTTGCTTTTACGTCTTCGCGGCAGGCAATCGTCTTAACGAAATTAGTTCCAATAAATCCGGCACAACCGGTCAGTAAAACAGTCTGCTTCATAGTTCCTCAGAAATAATTTTTTCAAGATAAGAGCGGTAAGAACACTTCGGAAGTTCGTTCGTGATTTTTTGTAACTGCGCCAAAGTAATAAACTTCATGCGGTACGCGATTTCCTCAAGGCAAGCCACTTTCAAACCCTGACGTTCTTCAATCGCGCCAATAAATGCGGCAGCATCGAGCAAAGATCTTGGTGTTCCCGTATCAAGCCATGCAAGACCACGATACATCATCTCAACGCCAAGCTTACCTTCGTTATGATAAGACAAAATTAAATCCACGATCTCTGTTTCGCCACGAGGAGAAGGTTTCAAAGACTTCGCGCGTTTTGCCACAGTTTTATCAAACAAATAAAGTCCTGGGACCGCAAAATTAGATTTTGGATTTTGCGGTTTTTCTTCGATGGATTTTACTTTTTTAGAATTCTTATCAAACTCAACAACACCATAAGCGCGAGGATCCGCGACATAGTATGCGAACACACGACCATGAAGATCATCTTGCATAGCTTCTTGTGATTTGATCGCGGCACGGAAGAAATCTAAGTCCCCGTAAAACAAATTATCGCCCAAGATCAAGCACACGTTGTCGTTGCCAATAAAGTCTTCACCTAAAACGAATGCTTCAGGAAGACCGTTTGGCTTTTCTTGGATCTTATAAGAAAGTTTAATGCCGAACTGAGAACCATCGCCCAAAAGTTTTTGAAACAACGGTTGGTCATCTGGGGTTGTGATAAGCAAAATATCTTTGATTCCGCCAAGCATTAGAATACTTAGAGGATAATAAATCATCGGCTTGTCATACACCGATTGAAGTTGCTTCGTCATAACCCGAGTCATCGGGTAGAGGCGAGAGCCGGCTCCTCCGGCAAGGATAATACCCTTCATTGATTACCTCTTAAAGAAAGAATGGATTTTTTCAAGAACCAAAGCCGCGTCTTGGGAGCTTAAATCTGCAAACATCGGAAGACGCAAAAGACGGTTGGCATGATCGTCCGTGACTTTCATAGAACCCGATACGCGGCCGTACTTCACACCCGCAGGCGCCGAATGCAAAGGCACGTAGTGAGTCGTCGACTGAATGCCAGCCTCTTTAAGATAACTCCAAAGAGCCGCACGAACTTCTGCGGAATTTAAAAGGAAATAATAAATATGCGCATTGGCCTTGCAATCAGCAGGCACAGTCATGCGTTGCAAGTGACCTTGTTTTTCAAGATCAGCAAGACCTGCATGGTATTGATTCCAAATCGCTAAACGTTTTGCCGTGATCGCTTCGCCTTCTTCTAGTTGCGAAAGAAGAAAAGCGGCCGACAGTTCAGAAAGCAGATAAGAAGACCCTTTGTCCTGCCATGTGTACTTGTCTACTTGGCCATTTAAAAACTGCTGACGATTGGTTCCTTTGTCGCGAACGATTTCAGCACGGGCAACCAAGCGAGCGTCGTTGATGGTTAAACAACCACCTTCGCCGCAGACAATGTTCTTTGTTTCATGGAAGCTAAAAGCCGCCATGTGGCCCAAAGTTCCTAAAGCGCGACCTTTGTAAGATGCGAAGATGCCTTGAGCTGCATCTTCCACAACCCAGATGTTATGTTTGTTGGCGAGGGTCATGATGGCATCCATATCACAACCGACTCCAGCATAGTGCACGGGCATGATGACTTTCGTGCGGGGAGTGATCGCTTTTTCAATTTCTGCAGGATCAATATTCATTGTTAAAGGATCGATATCGACAAAAACAGGAACAGCACCATAAAGAGCCACCACGTTCGCCGTTGAAGTGAATGTGAAAGAAGGAAGAATCACTTCATCGCCCGGGCCGATATCTGCAAGCACCATCGCCATTTCAAGAGCCGATGTGCAAGAAGGAGTGATCACTGTCATTTTTGTCGGAAGATTTTTATTAAACCACTCGGAACATTTTTTATTAAAAGAACCTTCGCCGCTGAGTTTTTTGTTGGCGATGGCCTGAGAAATATATTTCTCTTCATTCGAGCTTTTTGGCGGAATATTAAATGGAATTTTCATGCCCCCTCATAGTAGTACAAGGCTTAAGAGGGGGCAATGGATTAAAAGCCGTCTGTCGTACCGACTTTACGAGGGCTTTCGTCGTCATCAAAAGGAATTACAGCCGCGGCGCCCTGTGGTTTTTTCGTCACGGGAGCAGGCTTTTTTGCTGCCTTGGGTGCTGTCTGTTTAGCAGTGATGGACACCACTTTCGGAGATGTTTTAGGAGGCGCCTCACGTTTTGGAGCCGATGCTTGTTCTCCTCCTAAGACAGCCTCATTAAGACTTTGAACCATCTTCTTCATTTGCAAAGCCTGAGCATTGATTTCCTCCGCCGACGCCGCCACTTCCTCTGAAGACGCCGCATTGGCCTGAGAGCCTTGATCTAATTGGTTCATGGCTTTGCTGATTTGCTGAATGCCTGTTGTTTGTTCAGAACTTGCTGCGGAAATTTCGTTGTTCAAATCCGCCACTTTTTTCACCGAATTAACGATGTTAGAGAGAACTTCGCCCGAACGATCGGCAATAGAAGACCCTTTTTCGACTTTTTCAACACTGTCTTTGATAAGACCATTGATGTCTTTTGCTGCTACTGCGGAGCGTTGAGCAAGAGCCCGAACCGCTTCGGCGACAACCGCAAAACCCTTCCCATGTTCGCCAGCTCGAGCGGCCTCCACGGAAGCGTTCAAAGCCAGCAAATTTGTTTGAAAGGCGATATCGTCAATCACACTGATAATTTCTTCGATCTTTTTAGAAGACGTCGAAATATCGTGCATCGATTCAATCAGATGTTGAATTTCGTTTTGACCTTGTTCAGCCGCATCTTTGGAAGATTGAGAAAGAGCCGCTGCTTGCTTGGCGTTGTCAGAATTCATTTTTACCATGGAAGACATTTCTTCTAATGACGCCACGGTTTCTTCAAGAGAAGCCGCAGCTTCTGTTGAAGAGTGAGAAAGAGTTTGTCCCGCGGCGGTCAGTTGCGTGATCGCTTCAGCAACTTGATTTCCGGACTGAGTGAGACCCGAAGCAATGCCGCTTACGGTGTTGGAAACGCGATAAGCAATCCACATCAAAATACCGAAAAGCAACGTCGCACAGAAACCAGCAATCAGAAGAAGAAGCTGTGTTTGAAAAGTGCGAACCTCTTGCTGAGTTCGGTTTGCTTCAACGGATCTTGCGTTGTACAGTTTCATATTCGCAGCAATCGCATTTTGTGTGTCGATCGCGAGCACGTGCCATTCTCCACCATTCATCGCTTTATGAACCTTGGCATCCTCTTCTGGCGTATTTTTTTCTAAAGAGGCGATCATGGCCTCTGTTAAAGCATAGAATTGCGGTTTGATCTCTTTGGCTCTCGCATAGTTTTTCTGTTCTTCGTCATCGAGTGATGTTGATTCATAAAACTCTTGGCCTTTTTTAAATTCATTAAAGGCATCTTTAGCTTTATTGACAAAGTTAGTCCGAGACTTAAGGTCTTCTTTATTGGCAAGCGCCGCCCAAATAAAATATCCCACGCGAGCTCTTTGCATTCCGATTTGTCCAAGACCGTCCATGTTAGGTATCACATCAGTGTAGGCGGTTGTGAGCATATCACCTAACGTGTTCATTGATTTTAGGGAAACGGTCGTCAGCGCTGTAAAAGCGATGATCGGCAAAATCGCTGAGAACAGTAATTTGCCTCTCAGACCTTTAAACCAACTGCCAAAAGAATTCATGAATCGACTCCTCCAACACCATATTTACAAGATTAGGGGTGTTCTTACTTGTCGACTTTTTTATTACGGGCCTTTAATCAAAAACTCTTGTCAGTTCTTTTAAAGGTGCGGTGCTTCATTACAAATATTAATCGTTTGAGTTTGTCCGCATCCTATTGATACGATTTTTCATAAGTCTAGACTCAAGGAGGGGTGGTCATGACAAAAACGACAGTAAGTCGTGTTTTTGCCGGCGTCGCATTGGTAGCGACATTGGGCTTCACGCATAAGACAGCAATCGAAAATCAGACGCTTTGCGCGGGCTTCTTGCCTGAGAATAATTTGAAAATTCCAGTGGGACTTTTCACTGCGGGCGGAATCACTGAAAAACAATTCAACGACGTTTTGGATCGTATTGAGAAAATCTACAAAGATGATGTTCAAAGAGCTGGGGATACTTTGAAGATCAACCGTTTGTGGAATGATCCAACTGTGAACGCTTCTGCACAAAGATCAGGCAACACTCAAGTTTTGAATATGTACGGCGGTTTGGCTCGTCACCAAGCAACAACTATCGAAGGTTTTGCCTTGGTTGCTTGTCATGAGTTCGGTCACCACAACGGTGGCGCTCCAAAAATCAGCGGTTGGATGGGTTCATGGGCAACAAACGAAGGTGGCGCGGACTATTACGCGACTTTGAAATGCCTTCGTCGTTTCTTTGCTGAAGACGACAACGCAGCGATCTTGAAAGATCTTGATTTGGATCCAGTGGCAAGCTCTGCTTGTGAAGCGCAATTTCCAAATGAACAAGACCGTCTTCTTTGCTTGAGAAGTTCTTTGGCAGGTCAATCTGTTGCAAATCTTTTCCAAGCATTGCGTAAAGAAGCGACAGCTCCTAACTTTGGAACTCCAGACAAGCGCGAAGTATCTCGCATGAATGACCAACATCCAGAGACTCAATGTCGTTTGGATACATACTTTGCAGGCATGCTCTGTGTAGCGAAAGAAAGCGAAGCTTTGAGCAATACAGATTACAAACAAGGAAGTTGCTACGCGCCACGTGATGCGGCGGGTGCTCGTCCTCGTTGCTGGTTCTACCCAGGTAGAAACTAAATAAATCTATTTTTAGATTTTAAGAAAGCCGGAGTTCAAAAGACTCCGGTTTTTTTATGTCTGAAGCCCTGTGATCTCACAAACGCCGTTTACTCTTTTCTTTGAACTGTTATGCTTGGGGAATGTCTAAGAAAAAGATTCTTCCTATTGTCGTGATAGTTGTTCTTTTGATTCTGGCCTACGCTGTAAAAGCGATTCTTTTTAAAAATAAATTTTCTTATGCAGGAACGGTGGAAGTCACAAAAGTGGATATTCCGGCACGCGTGTCTTCGGTGATCAGTTCTTTTCCTGTCAAAGAAGGGCAAGTCGTTGATAAAGGGCAGATGCTCGTGCAGCTGGCTTGTGAGGATATCAAGATCGCTTACGAACTTGCCAAGAGCAGTTATGATCGTTCGTACCGTCTGTATCGCAGTGGCAGTATCGCGAAAGAAGCCTTTGATCAGGTGAAAACCAAAAAAGAAGACACCGAGCTTCGTCGCAATTGGTGTGATATCGCTTCACCCTTAAAAGGCACCGTTCTGACGACTTATTTTGAACCAGGGGAGATGGTAGCCCCCGGAGCGAAGTTGTTAACCGTGGGCGATCTAGAAAAAGTGTATGCGTATTTCTATTTGCCTCATGATGAAATATCAAAACTCAAGCTTCAGCAAAAAGTTAAAGCGGTGGTTCCGGAACTGGATAAAAAAGAATTCTCCGGTGTGGTTTCTTACATCAATCCCGAAGCTGAGTTCACACCTAAGAACGTGCAAACGCGCGATGAACGAACTCGATTGGTCTACGCCGTGAAAATATATTTTGAGAATCCCGAAGGTGTTTTGAAGCCCGGCATGACTTTGGAGTGGCCGGCGGAGGATTAGATGTCTGAGATATCATTGAGCGTTCAAGATCTCTCAAAAGAACTAAGACGCACGCAAGCGCTCAAAGGTCTCTCCATGGAGTTTGCGCCTCATCAGATTCACGGGATCATTGGGCCGGAGGGGGCAGGCAAGACGACTTTCTTAAGACATTTGATGGGACTTTTGAAAGCAGATTCCGGGACCATTACATTTCATGAAGACGGCAAAGAGATTTCGTTTCAAGCTATTCGCGAATCCGTTGCCTATATGCCGCAAACACAAAGTCTTTATCCGGAACTCAGTATTCACGAGCACCTGGAATTTTTTAAAACTCTTTATCAGGTTCCATCCGATGTTTACGTCGAGCGAAGAAAAAAACTTCTGCAAATGGCCCGCCTTGAAGAGTTTACGGACCGTCTCGCATCACAGCTTTCCGGTGGAATGTACAAAAAGCTCGGGCTTATTTGTTCGTTGTTGTCGTCGCCGAAAGTTTTACTGCTCGATGAGCCGACTAATGGCGTGGATCCTTTAAGTCGCAAAGATTTTTGGGGACTACTTTATGATCTTCGCGACCAAGAGGAAATTTTAATTTTAGTTACAACGTCTTATATGGATGAAGCGCTGAAATGTCAGCAAGTGCACTTGTTATTCGATGGGCAAACTTTGTTGGAAGGTCCTCCGCAAGAAATTTTAAAAGAACAGAAATGCAAAACATTTGATGACGTCTTTTTGCAATACGATTCGTCCCTGGAGTCCACATGAAAGTGGTGGATGTTAAAGAATTATCAGTGAAGTTTGGCGATTACTACGCTGTGAACAATATTTCTTTCAATGTGGAAAAAGGAGAGATCTTTGGGTTTCTAGGAGCCAATGGAGCAGGAAAGACCACGACCATTCGTGTGCTCTGCGGGCTTTTATTGCCCTCTCATGGAACAGCCCGAATTTGTGATATTGATGTTTTATCTGACGCCTTCGCCGTGAAACAAAAAGTTGGCTATATGTCGCAAAAGTTTACTTTGTATGATGATTTGACCGTGAAAGAAAATCTGGCATTCACGGCCTCATTAAGAAAAATCGACGATAAAAAATTTAAAGAACAAAAAGAAAAGTTATTAAAATTCATTCGCTTTAAAGAAGCCGAAGATGTTTTAGTGCGTGACATTCCCGGTGGAGTCAAGCAGCAGGTCAGTTTGGTTGCTTCTGTTCTTCACGATCCTGAATTGGTTTTTCTTGATGAACCCACGGCAGGAGTGAGCCCTGCTTATCGAAAAAGATTTTGGGATCTGATTCAAGAGCTTGCCGATGAAGGAAAAACAGTTTTTGTAACAACTCATTATATGGATGAGGCAGAACACTGTGAGCGGATTGCGCTTATGCGCTCTGGCGAACTTATTGCCTTGGATTCTCCGCTCAATTTAAAGAAAAACAGTTTCCCGGAAAAAGATCCCGAAGATGTAACCTTGGAAGACGTCTTTATTTATCAAGTGGAGGGAAAATGAAATTTCGCTCCATCGTGGCCATTGCCAAAAAAGAAGTCTTTCATGTGGTGCGAGATCCTTTCACCGTGGCCTTGGCATTGGGAATGCCTGTGGTTATGGTGCTTTTTTTTGGTTTTGCCATTGAGTTTAATATGGAGCGTATTGGACTGGCCGTCTTTGATGGAAATAAAACGCAGAACTCATGGGATCTACAAAAAGCGTTTACAAGTTCGGGATATTTTCATTCAAGTCCTGTGATGAGTCCTGCTTTGGCTATTCAAGCTTTGGACGAGGGAAGATCTCATGCGGCTTTAGTCATTCCCCCCACCTACAGTCAGGATATCAAACCTTTTTCTCAAAGTTCGGTGCAGATCTTGATTGATGGCTCTGATAATTCATCGGCGGCTTCGATCGTTGGATATCTTGGCGGAATCCAAAAAAAATTGATTGAAAATGAATTTGGCCGCTTTCGCGAACCCGTGCAAGTGCAGACGCGTTTTCTTTTTAATCCGGAACTTAACAGTCGCTGGTTTGTGGTGCCTGGATTGGCCGCCGCCATTATCGCGATTCTTTCTATTTTGCTGACAGCACTGACGGTTGCGCGCGAATGGGAAAATGGTTCGATGGAGCTGCTCCTGTCGACTCCTGTTCGGCCTGTCGAAATCATTCTTGGAAAACTTATGCCTTACTCGGTGATGGGCATCATTGCTGTGTTCTTTGTTTTTATCATGTCGCAGTTGGTTTTCTCGGTTCCCTTTCGCGGGAATTTTCTGGTTTATCTGGCGGCGTGTTTGATTTTTCTTAGTACCTATCTGGCTCAAGGTCTTTTGATTTCGGTGGTGACAAGAAAGCAGCAACTTAGCATGCAGTTTGCGATGCTTTCAGGACTGTTGCCGACGATTCTTCTGTCTGGATTTATTTTTCCCGTCGAGCACATGCCGAACTTTTTTTATTATTTCACGATGCTTTTGCCAGCGCGGTGGTTCATCAAAATCAGCCGTGAGCTCTTTTTACAGGGAGCAAGTTTCTTGGATATTCTGCCGTCGTTTTTAGCTCTATGTGCGCTGTTTGTTTTAATGATTTTTCTGGCGACAAAGAAATTTAAAAAGGATGTCGAGCCATGATTAAAACACTGCTTGGTTTTATCAGGAAAGAATTTCGTCAGACTTTGCGTGATCCACGGATGCGGTTGCTGCTTTTTATCGCACCTTGCGTGCAGCTCACTATTTTTGGAGTGGCTCTATCAACGGAAGCCAAAAACATTCGTCTGAGCGTCTTTGGCGCACCCACAGACGTATCTTTGCAAGAACTTCATCGCAAAGCCTTGGCGTCGGGGTGGTTTATTCCCGCCAAGGTGACTTCCAATGATCCCTATGAGCAGGTGAAGTCAGGAGAAGCTGATGCCGTCTTGGTGGCGCCATCAGAAGGATTGGATAAAAGCTTGGGGCGCGGTGAGGGAAGAGTGCAGCTTTTAGTCAACGCAACAAATGTAACGCGAGGGCAGAGTATTGAGCGATATTTTCTAAGCATCGTTCGTTCATTGTATCCACAAAATCCTCCCGTACAATTTGACGTGCGTGTCCTTTATAACCCCGCTTTGCGAACGGCATTGTTTTTAGTGCCTGGTGTGATGAGTTTGCTTGTTTGTTTAATCACGATTCTTTTAACGAGCATGTCGATCACGAAAGAAAAAGAACTCGGCACCTTTGAAACTTTGATCGCGGCTCCGGTGAAACCCGAGGAAGTGATCTTAGGTAAAACCATTCCGTTTGTTTTATTAGGCATGAGCAACATTCCTTTGATTGTCGGTGTGGCGATGGCGCTTTTTGGAATGCCTTTGCGGGGAAGTTTATTGGTTCTTCTTTTATCAGCTTTTGTTTTTGTCTGCTGTACGGTGGGAATTGGTTTATTTATTTCAACAATCGCCAAGAATCAGCAACAATCAATGATGGGGGGATTTTTATATCTCTTCCCTTCGGTCTTGCTTTCAGGATTGGTTTTTCCCATTGAGAACATGCCATGGGCGATGCGGATTTTTTCTTACATCAATCCGTTAACCTATTTCATAGAACTTCTGCGCAACATAATGCTTAAAGGTGGCGACGCCCGGTTGATTGTCTTCAACATTCTTATTCTTGCTGCCATGGCAACGATCGCCATCACGGCAAGTTGGCAAAGATTTAAAACGACGTTGTCTTAGTCGTGGTCAGGCTCTCCGCAAGGATCGCCTTCATCATCAATGGGCGGTGGAGGTGGTGGGGGAGTGGATTTGCGAGAAACTCTTTGCAACCCGATTTCAAAAACATCCAGTGTTTTAAAAAGGCCGGAGCGGCGGTGCATGGAAAAATGAAAAAGATCCGTTCCCGTTTTTCTTAAAATAAAAATCTCGCCGGAGTTTTTTGTGATGTTAGCGTACGAAGCGAAGGAATCTCCGTTTTCATTGTATTTACCATTTGGAATGTCGCGCATGTTTTTCGGAAGTCCAAAGGCACGCACATTCTGCGAATTTTTATTCTCTGAAAAATAAATCACAGTGGCGTAAGAGCTCGGGTGGACAGTGAGTTGCGTATACTCACAAAGATCAAGATCTTCGCGGGAAGGGGAGTCACTCTCGTTCGTGCACGAAAGAATCTTATAAGTTCCTTCCAGGTTTTCAAATGTAGAAGCGGAAGCAAAAGACGCCAGAAAACCAAAAACGCAAGCGGCAACGCCGACTTTTAAAACCATGACTTCTCCTTGTGACGGAGATTTGTTTTTAGTCCATAAGGCCCCAGAGTCATGTTTCTTTACGTTAAGATAGATGGAGATTCTGTTAGGAAGATTTACTATTGGGGGGTCTACATCATAAATAGGGGCAGTTAAGGACTTTTGCTAAGATTTGTTTACCACAACAAGTTTTACAAAAGGACCCCTAATGCCCCATTACGACCCTATCATTGGACTGAATGATATAAAGATCAATAAGTCTTTAGAACATGGCGCTGTTGAGCTCAACGTTGATTTCGTTGGAGAACATCGCTGCCCATTTTGTTCGAGCAATAATCTTCGCAAAAAAGATACCTTTATACGACGCCTGAAACATCTCAGCATCGGGACCAATCAAAGCATCCTGATCATCAAAACATTTAAATTTCAGTGTCGAGCCTGTAAGAGGTATTTTAATCAACGCATTCCGGGTGTTAAGCCACGCTTTCAGTGCACTGAAGTGTTTCGTGAAGAAGCCGCATTAAAACATCACTGGGGCTTTTCTCGTGCGATGACCGCTAAGCTTTTAGGAATTAGTCCAGCAACAGTCGAGCGTTGCTATAAACACCATTTAAAGATGAAAGATAGCCACCGGAAAAATGGTTCTTGCCCCAAGGTTTTAGGGATCGATGAAAAACATTTTACCAGAAGTAAAGGCTACATGACGACCCTTGCAGATCTTAAAAGACATAAGGTTTATGATGTAACATTGGGCCGATCGGAACTGTCTTTAAATGCTTACTTGCGAAGGCTTCCCGATAAGAAGAATTGTCGTGTGATCGTGATGGATTTATCTGAAACCTACCGAAGTATCGCGAAGAAACATTTCAGTCATGCGATGATCGTGGCGGATCGATTTCACGTCGTAAAACTCATCAATCATCACTTCCTAAAGACGTGGTCTGAACTTGATGAAGCAGGAAGAAAGAATCGAGGCCTACTATCGCTCATGCGAAGACATCGAAAAAATCTTTCACCGGAACAAGAAGCGAAGCTTCGTAAATATCTTAAACAAAATCCTGCACTAGAGGTGATTTACGACTTTAAGCAAACTCTTATGAATGTGATTCTTGCAAGAGTAACTTCGAAGGATCAAGCAAGCCATCTAATCCCAGATCTATTAGAAGGAATCAAAATGCTCAAAGAATGCGGCTTTAAATACATGAAAATACTTGGTGAAACCCTGGAATCTTGGCAGGAGGAAATCGTCAGGATGTGGCGTTTTAGTAAGACCAATTCAATAACGGAAGGACTACACAACAGGATGGAAGAAATTATAAGACGAGCTTATGGATTTAGAAATTTTGAGAATTTTAGATTAAGAGTTTTAGAGTATTGTTCTTAGCGAGAGTTTTTGACTGCCCCAGTTAATTGGGTAGATCCTAATTGGGTAGATCCCGAGAGTTTTTGACTGCCCCAGTTAATTGGGTAGATCCAAATTCTGTCTTCGAAGAAAAATTTGGAGCGGGAGACGGGGCTCAAACCCGCGACCTATGCCTTGGCAAGGCATCGCTCTATCAACTGAGCTACTCCCGCGCTCGAAGAGAAACCAAAATTACAGTTGCCACCGGATATTGTCAACGGGTAAAAATCAAAAAAATGAAGGCTTTACTGTACAGTCGCATCAAAAAATGGATGATTTTCGCTTTAATAGGCTGTCTTGCTTATTTTGTAGGCTATATTTGGGGCCAGCAGAACTTAAAAAGCTCTTCGACAACCCCGGTGCCGACTTTGCAATCGCAATAGACGTTTCTTACGCTGTCTTCTTTGCCTTTTTTATATGAGCTTCCATCTTCAAATTCGACCTTCGAAGCTGATCGTTAATCGCAGCTTCCACGGCCAGTAACTCAGATAGTCCGCACTTTTTGGCGATTTTGGCTGCGAGATCGACACTGACGAATTGGCGGCCTTTTTCAATGTCACATAAGGTGCTTTTTGAGATCGAAAGAAAGTCTGCCATTTCTATTTGGCTTAAATCTTTTGCCGTTCTTGCGGCTCTTAGAAATCCGCCAAAAGAAACAGGGCCCAACTCTTTTGTTAAAACTTTTGCGAGATTTTTAGTAGTCATGTTTGTGAACCTCAATCACAGTTATTTCAATTCCGTCTACAGTTTCCAAATAAATAGCTCTATAGGATCTATTGAGTCGAACTGATCTTTGGCCTTTGCGGTTTCCCTTTAAAGGCTCATCATGATATCCAGGAAGTGTGCGCACATATCTTATTCCATGAAGTTGCACCGATTCCACCCAATACCTTAAGGACTCTTTGATGCTTATCGGTAGCTTCCTTATTTGTTTTTCGGCGAACTTAGAAACAAACACTGTTGTGATGATCGTCACGTAGTGTCCCTTCTAGTACGGTAATATACCGTACTTATTAAAGTTAGTCAATAGTTGCCGTAAGAACACTGCAATTGAGCGTCCTTGTTTTTAGAATTTATTCTTTGATATTAAAGGTTTGCAGAGTCGCAAATCGGACACTGAGGCAAAAAACTAATTTCCTTTACGAAACACCCAGATTTCAATCATCGGCGTTCCAAGATGGCGTGTCCATTTTGGATTGATGTTCGCAAATTCTTCCGTGCCATAGATGGTTTCATTTTTCACGGTTTCAAGGCTGGCTTGCGCGGCGGTTCTTTGAAAGTCTTCGTCCGTGTGCGGATGGCTTTTCAGGTGGATCTCCTGATGATCTCCATTTTTAAAATGAGCGGCCACGCCTTGCGCGGTTCTTTCAGGGTGAATTTCTGAAAGGTACAGCTCGCCACCGGGTTTTAAAAACTTCGCGACTCTTTTAAAGAAAGATGAAAGATCTTGGATGTGCTCAATCACGAGACTTGCAACAATGGCGTCGAATTGATTTTCGTGAAAGCCGTCGTAGGTCATAAAATCTGCGTGAATCAGTTGCGCTTTTTCGGAGGCGATTTTCTCGCGGGCGACTTGCAGCATTCCTTCAGAAATATCAATTCCCACAACGTGATTGTTTTGGGCGACCAGCTTTTGCGTGTGTCTTCCTGTGCCGCAGCCGATCTCTAAAACATCTTTTCCTGTAAGAGTTTGCCAGAAGCGAGGAAAAGAAAGTTCATCCATCGCCACCGTTGGATTCGGATAGCTATCATAAAAAGAAGACCACTGATTGTAACCGGATTGATTGTCTGAGAATTGTTTGTCTTGCGACATTTATGACTCCTGAAAAGCTTCGTTAACCATAGAACGAAAAGGAGCATAAATTTTTTGAATTTTGCACCCAGCAAAAAACGCAGCGCCACTGCAAGATTCATTTTACGAATCCTGCAGAGCTTTTTCAAGGAGCAAAATATGTTTTTTAAAATGAAAGATCGCCAAATTCAGTATAGAGGCTCGATTCAATTTCGATAGGCCAGACCGTCTCTCCTAGAGTCATCTCCAAGGCTTGATGGGCTTGTAGAGGTTCTGTATTTCCCAAGTTTTTAAAGCTAACCACAGCGACGTCTTGGGCATTTGTCTTCACTTTTAGAATCTGATCAAAGTCAGGAGCCGCCGTAATTGAATGAGCTAAAAACTGCTCTTGTGAATTTCCAAACAGAATGTAAGTGCCTACAGAAGGTTTGATTTCAGCACCAGAAAATTTTTTGAAATAAAGAATCTTAATCTCAACTTTCACATTGTCAGCGATCAATACGCCGCCTCTTTCAAAATGGCCTTTATAAATCTGCGCCTTAAACGGAACGGGACGACTTAGCATTTCTGGTAAGCTGAAGGCCTCAGGTACCAGCGTGTAAACCGTTTCATCGGAGCTATTAACGCTTTTTTGATAAGCGTAAAGGCCTTCGCGGCTGAGGGTCGCCTGCAAGATAACCTGATAGTCGTGAGGTGTATGAAACATCGGAAGGTGAGAAAGATAGATCTGCGATCTTCCAAAAAGTAGCATTCCATGCACGGCTGCGGGGTCGTGATGCATGTGGGGTGCTGCAAGTCCTGAAACGCTAATTAGGATGCCAGTAAGAAGTGTGAAGACGAGTTTCATAAGAACCTCCCGGTTTACAGAAGGTCTTACGATAAGATCGGCGCATGCGTAAAATTAAACGATTTGATGCGCCTATCGATTTTATTAATGTGTCGTTTCGGTCAATTCAAAGAAGCTTGTAGACAGAGCAAAGAGTGTATCCTTGGTATCGACAGATTGAAGCTCTTGCATAATCTCAAGACGGAACTCACGGATTTTTTTAGAAATCTCTCGGGCTTTTTGTAAGTTCGTCGGCACCATCGTGCAGCCCATGTCCCAACGTTTTTTATTTCCCATGTCCATGGCTTCGTTAGCTTTCTGTTGCATCTGCATAAAGTAATTGCGTGCAGCTTGCGAAGATCCACCATAAGATGAAGAGTATTTATTATTATTATTGTTCGGCACCCATTTGTCGCCGACCTTAGAGATAAGCTTCACAGTTTCAAGGCGCTCTAAAGCTTTTTCAACTATTTCAACAGATAGGCCTAAGCGGTTGCCGATATTTTCAAGAGTTCCTTCGAAGCCATCCAAACCTAAAACTTCAGCGATCGCCGTGTGATACCAGTCAGAAATAACTGCAAATTCTTCTTCGCCGAATTTTTCAAAAGCTTCTTCGCGCGCCTGAACTCTTTTTAAAGCCATATCGCGAAGAACCGCACTGCGCGCATGTTCGGAAAGAGCAAGATCAACAAAGAATTCTCTTTCTGAAGGAGCCAGGTTTAATTTCACTGCGAGATTCATAGCGCGAGATTCAGAAAGTCCCACTTTGCCATTGATGATTTCGCTTAAGCGAGAGCAAGGAACTTCCAAATCACGAGCATAAGCTCTGAGGGAGTAAGAGGGATTCTTTCTTTGTCTGCGCTCAAGTTCTTTTAAAATATAATCGCGATAGTGATGTTTTGCCATGGGCGGGGTTGTAGGGGAGTTTTTGTCTGGAGTCACCACTCTAGTTAAGCCCCTCAGGCATTTTGTTCCGGTTCATTCCAGGAACTTCCATAAACAAAAGCCATTGTAATATTAGCAACTTAACCGATTTCAGTGAGAGAATCTGAAAAACTTGAGTAATTTTAGGATCTTGGATTTGTCACCGTATTTGACTGCGTAAGGTCGATCTTGTGTTCATGACAACTGTGACATTATCTCCGGCGGGCAGCTGTGCAAATTGTTCAAACAAGTTTAGATACGATCTCGCGAAGAGTTTCTTTTTCTTTTGCTGAAAGCGGGGAGAGGAACTCGTCTTCTATTTCCTGACGAATGCGTGCGAGTTTCTGGAGATCCTTTGCGCCTTTTTCTGTGAGTTCCACAAGTTTGATGCGGCGATCATTTTTGTCAGGAACGCGGCGAACATATTTTTGTTTCTCAAGACCATCAATAAACTTCACCATCGAAGCTTTGTCGATGTGCATATCTTGTCCTAAAGAGATCTGGCTAGCGGGGCCATTCATCTGAAGAAGTTTCATAATTCCAAGCTGTGGGGAGACAACTTTGTATTTCTCAAGTTCTTTCGCAAGCATGCTTTTGTGTTTGAGTGCGGCTTTTGAGAGACAGTATCCAAAATACACCTTTAAGGCAGGGTGCACTCCGGGTGTTTCCCAAGGTGAGCTTGCACACATCTGATCGTCTTGCTTGCGTTTCAAAATAATCCTCCTGTTTAATGAAAAGGAAGTGAGAGTTAATTGATAGTAACACAAATAGTTTGCATCGCAAACGGTTTTCGGTTAAAACATTTCAAGATTAGGTGGCGTATGAATCCCATTATGAAGTGTAGCAAGCTGTTCGTTAGTAGCTTCGTCGCTCTCGCCTCCATTCAAGCTCAGGCTGAAGTCTTGAGACTGAATGAGGCACTGCAAGAGGCCCTCAATAATTCTCCTAAAGTTCAAAGATCCGAATCACAGTACAGAGAAACCAGTTGGAAAAAGACAGAGTCGTACTCTGGTTTTTTACCGACGTTGTCTGCAAATGCGACGTATCTCTTTGATAAGAAATATGCGTTGGTGGACGTGAATCTGGGCGGGGCTCCGCTGTCGATTCCGCAAGTGGTGCCGACGACAAATCTTTATCTGACGGCGCAGTGGTCGATCTTTGATGGTTTCTCAAGTACAAATAGATATCTTAGTTCGAGCGCTTTTGAAGACTCCGCAAAAAGTGATTACGATTGGACTCGTTTCACGGTGGAGCGTGAAGTGACGGTTCTTTTTTATAAGGCTGTCGCGGCCAAGGAACTCAAAGCCGTTGCAGAACAAAACGTGCGTGCTTTGGAAGATCATCTTAAAGACGTTCGTCTTTTCAAAAAGGTCGGCTCTTCCACAAACTATGATGTGCTTCGCGTGGAAGTGCAAATGAGTGAGGCTCAATCGGAGCTTCTCAATGCCACAGATAATGTGGAAGTGGCACGCGCGCGTCTGAGTGAATCTCTTGGTCAGGATGCTGATGTGGCCGAAGTGGATGGGGCCTTGCCTCGTCTTAAAGCGGATCTTGTTGCGAACCTTAAAGAGTTTAAAATGGAAGAACGCAAGGACTTGGAATCTTTACGCCAGAAGGCGGAAGGCTTCCGTCATCAGGAAGATTCTGCGGAGAAATATTGGGTTCCTCGCATTGCTTTGATCGGTCAGTATCAGTACTACAACAATCGCAATGATCGTTTTGATGACTACGACAATTTTAGAGATGCTTACCAGTATGGTGTGAGTCTGACTTGGAATCTCTTTGACGGTATGACTTCGATTTCTCGTTCAAAACAAAGTATTGAGCAAAAGTATCAAGCCGAGAAGACCTTACGTCAGGCAGAACTTAAGGCTAAGCGCGACTTTGATTTCTGGAAAAGAAAATACGTTTATTATATCTCTGTTTATGAAGCACGCTTGAACGACATCGTGAAAGCCGAAGAGAGTGTGCGTCTGTCACGAGAAGGTCAGAAGGTCGGAGCGAGAACAAACACAGACGTTCTTGATGCCGAAGCGGAACTTTATCGTGCCAAAGCAGGTGCCGTGAATGCTCAGATCGGGGCGATTGAAGCCATCGTGAATCTTGAGTTGAGCACCGGTCAAAAATTGGTTCAGTTTAATTAAGGATTAGGAAAATGAATAAAAAGAAAAAGATATTGTCAGGTGTGGGAGTTCTTGCAGCTCTGATCGGGATTTATTTCCTTTATGAACATCTTATGTATGTGACAACAGACAATGCGCAGGTTGAAGCGCACTCTGTGATGGTTGCGGCGAAAGTGGGCGGTTACGTGAAGGCCGTGCACATCGCTGAAGGCATGAAAGTAAAAAAAGGAGATTTGATGGTCGAGATCGATGATCGAGATTATCAAAACACTCTTCGTCAAATGAAGGGTGAGCTCTCTTCTTTGGAAGCGCGTAAGCGTGATGCCGAGAAAAACGTAAAACGTATCTCTGAGTTGTTTTCTAAAGGTGTCGTCTCTCAACAACAATACGACACGACAACAACAACAGCGGCAGAAGTGAAAGCCAAGTTTGAAGCGCTGTCTGCCCAAGTGGCACAAGCGGAATTGAACTATGAAAATACCCACATCAAAGCCCCTTCCGATGGTTTTATCGCTAAGAAAGCGGTCGAAGTAGGACAGCTTGCGGCTCCAGGAGTTCCTTTGATTGGTTTTGTTGATGCCGGTGAGCGCTGGGTGACAGCGAACTTTAAAGAAACGGAAATCGAAGGCATTCAACCTGGTAAGAAAGTTAACATCGACGTGGATGCGATTTCTGGAAAAAGTTTTGAAGGCATTGTTGAGTCTATCAGCTCTGCAACGGGTGCCACATTCACCTTGCTTCCTCCAGACAATGCCACCGGGAATTTCACGAAGGTCGTTCAGCGCGTTCCTGTAAAAATCAAATTTGCTAACGTTTCTGAAGAAGAAATCGAAGCATTGAAAGCGGGTCTTTCCGCGTTTGTGAAAGTTCACAAACACTAAGGATTTTATGAAAAAGGAAGGTGTTCTAATAGTCGTCGTGGCGGTGATGGCTTCTCTTTTAGAGATCATCGACGCCTCGATCGTGAACGTGGCTTTGCCATCGATGATGGGAAATCTAGGGGCGACCTTAGAAGACATCAGTATGGTGATCACAGGTTACGCCATCGCCAATGCCATCGTCCTTCCGGTTTCAGCATGGCTGGGTGAGCGCATTGGGCGCAGAACGTATTACCTTGGTTGTATCTTGTTGTTTACGGCGACATCGGTGGCTTGCGGACTTGCTCCAAATCTTGCAACTCTTACGGTCTTTCGTATCTTGCAAGGTCTTGCCGGAGGAGCGCTTCTTCCGACTTCTCAAACCTTGATTTACGAACAGTTCCCAAAGGAAAAAGCCGGTATTGCCGGTGCGATCTTCGGGATGAGCGTGATGATCGGACCAACACTTGGACCGACTTTGGGTGGTTACCTCACGGACACTTTTGGTTGGAGATCGATCTTCAACATCAACTTGCCATTAGGTTTGCTAGCGTTCTTCGTTGGTGCAATGGTGATCTTTGATCGGGAGAAAGATCCGGCTCATAAGGAAGAAAAACACGAATTGGATATTTGGGGTTTGACGTTCCTGGTTTTGGGAATCGGTTGCCTTCAATATGTTCTTGAGCGTGGAGAATCCGAAGACTGGTTTGCTTCAAAATTAATTTTATTCAATACGGTTGTTGCCACAGTCAGTTTGCCGCTCTTTGTTTGGTGGGAAACGAAAGTGAAAAATCCAATCATCGACGTGCGCTTATTCTTAAAACCTATCGTGAGTAATGGCGTTCTCTTAATGGGTATGGTGGGATTTTTTCTCTATGGAGTGGTCTTTATCTTGCCGATTTATGTCTCGCGAACTTTGCATTTTGATGCCACGCAAACGGGAATGCTCTTTATTCCGGGATCGTTGCTCACAGTGGCGGTCATGCCGTGGGTGGGGCAGCGGATGTACAAAGGAACCAATCCGAAGTGGTTGATCTTTGTGGGGCTTCTGTCTTTAGAAGTGTGTTTGTATTTGATGACACTTCTTTCACCACTGTCTTCAAAAGGTGAAATCTTAAGAATGCTCTTCGTGCGTGGATTTGGAATGGCTTTCTTGTTCGTTCCGATCAATTCGTCGATCTTAAGTCAGTTTAAAGGCATTGAGATGGGACAGGTTTCTGGTTTGTTAAACCTCGCCCGTCAAATCGGAGGCAGTATTGGTATTGCCTTGATTGGCACGATGTTGAATAAAAACAGTCATCAGAATTACTTGGATCTCTCGACGAAAGTATCGCTCTTAAACTCCAATGCTCAGAGTGCTTATTATTCTTCAGCGAATGGTTTGACGCAAAAAATGAGCGATAGTCTAGGTATGGCAAGCGGCAATGAGGCAGCGCTAAAAAGTCTTTACGGACGAATTCAAAATCAAGTTTTCATGCTGAGTTTTAAACAGCTTATGTTCTTGATGATGATTATTTTTGCGATCTCTTTCATTCCGCTTTACTTGTTGCGCTTCAAAGAAAAAACCAACAAGGTTGTCGACGCTCACTAATTCTTAAAAACTCTAGCAGTGTCCCTCGGCACTGTTAGAGCAAAAGCTTCGAAGTTAAAACTTTATCTCCAGGTCACTACCAGCAGAAATTGCAAGATCGTCACTTGTCGATTACTTGCCTCTAAAGACACTCTTATTGCTAGTCAAGGAGTGTCGCCATGAACGAACCAAAAATAAAAACTGAGATCATTACGCCCGATGCCGCTGAGTTTTTAATCTCTCTTCATGAAAAATTCGACAATCTTCGTCGCAATCTTCTTTTGCGACGTCGGACTCAGGCGCAGCAATTCGCGCAAGGACAGAAGCCCCGCTTTCCCGCAGAAACGTTGAGCATTCGCCAAGCGGCGTGGACGGTGGCAAAGACCCCTGCAGATCTTCAAGATCGCCGTGTCGAAATCACGGGCCCTGCAGAGCCAAAGATGATGATCAATGCCCTTAATTCCAAAGCTAAAGTTTTTATGGCGGATATTGAGGATTCACTTTCTCCGACCTGGAGTAACGTTTTACTTGCGCAAGATTCATTAAAAAAAGCCGTGCGTCGCACGCTCACGTATGAAAGTGAAGACGGTAAGAAATATTCTTTGAACGAAAAAACAGCGACCCTTGTGGTGCGCCCGCGCGGTCTTCATTTAGAAGAGCGAAATTTCCAAATCCGCGGTGAACCGATTTCCGCTTCACTTTTTGATTTCGGTCTTTATTTTTTTCACAACGCTTATGAACTTTTAAAACGAAATACCGGTCCGTATTTTTATTTGCCCAAATTAGAAAACCACGAAGAAGCTGCATGGTGGAACGATGTTTTTAATTTTGCCCAAGACCGCTTGAAAATTCCCCGCGGAACTATTCGTGCCACGGTGTTGATTGAAACCATTACGGCGGCTTTTGAGATGGACGAAATTCTTTACGTTCTGAAAGATCATGCTTCAGGTTTAAATGCCGGCCGCTGGGATTATATTTTTAGTATCATCAAAAAATTCAACTTTAACAGTGATTTGATTTTTCCAGACCGCGCGCAGGTGACAATGGCCATTCCTATGATGGAATCTTACTGTCAGCTCTTGGTGCAAACCTGCCACCGCCGTGATGCCCATGCTATTGGTGGCATGGCCGCGTTTATTCCTAATAGAAAAGATTCTGAACTCAATAGCAAAGCGATGATGAAAGTCGCGCAAGATAAATTCCGAGAAGCGTGTCTTGGTTTTGATGGCACTTGGGTGGCGCATCCGGATCTTATTCCTATTGCCGAGGAAGAACTTAATCGCGCACTCGCTAAAGGCCCACATCAAAAATCAATGATTCCTCCTGGAAAGGTCAATGACAGTGATCTCCTCAGAATGCCGTCCGTAGAAGGAAAAATCACAGAAGAAGGAGTGCGAACCAATATCAATGTCAGTCTGCTTTATTTTGACCGCTGGCTTTCAGGCGTTGGTGCAGCGGCTTTACACAATATGATGGAGGATGCCGCAACGGCAGAGATCTCTCGCAGTCAACTGTGGCAATGGCTCCATCACGCCGTGAAACTTTCTGACGGTCGTGTGTTCACGCCCGAGCTGTATCAGGAAATTTTAATCGATGAAGTGAAGAAGTTGATTCCAGAAAATCTTCCGCATCTGGACCGTGCGACAAATTTTTTAAATTCATTAATTCTCACGGAGCAGTTTCCTGAGTTCTTCACAACGAGCGCTTCTGAAATTTTAAACCAAATAGAAAATAAAGGAGAGTACAATGATTTTAAATCCGGAGCTTCAAGCGCGACAGCTCGAATTCAATTGGACCACCGATAAACGTTGGGCGGGAATTCAAAGAAACTATTCGGCCATGGATGTTGTGAAACTTCGCACGAGTGTGCCGGTGAAACACACGCTGGCAGAAATGGGTGCTGGCCGTTTGTGGAAAGGACTAACAAGTCCCGGGTATTTGAGCACCTTTGGAGCATTGACGGGTGGTCAAGCTGTGCAAATGGTGAAAGCCGGTTTGCAGTCGATCTATTTAAGCGGATGGCAAGTCGCCGCCGATGCAAATCTCTCAGGACAAACTTATCCTGACCAAAGCTTGTATCCTTCAAACTCTGTTCCTTCTTTGGTGAAGCGGATCAACAACGCTTTTATGCGTGCCGATCAAATCGCCAATCAATCCGGAAAAGATTTAAAAGGTCTTTCTTGGTATGCGCCGATTATTGCCGATGCTGAAGCCGGATTCGGTGGACCTTTGCATGCGTTTGAATTGATGAAGTCAATGATTGAAGCGGGAGCCTCCGGAGTCCATTTCGAAGATCAATTGGCGGCCGAAAAAAAATGCGGGCACTTGGCTGGAAAAGTTCTTGTTCCGACGAGCAACTTTATTCGTACATTGCAAGCCGCACGTTTAGCGGCTGATGTTTTGGATGTTCCGACCGTGATAGTCGCCAGAACCGACGCATTAAGTGCGACTCTAATGACTTCAGATATTGATCCCGCAGATCGTCCGTTCCTGACTGGAGAAAGAACTCCGGAAGGTTATTACGTCATTCGCGGTGGACTTGATTATGCGATCTCTCGTGCGATGTCGTATGCTCGCTGGGCGGATGTGCTGTGGTTTGAAACCTCCAAGCCGGATATGAAAGAAGCTGAAACTTTCGCTCGCGAAATTCATAAAGAGTTCCCGGGAAAAATTTTAGCTTACAATTGTTCGCCATCGTTTAATTGGAAAATGCATTTAAGTGATCAAGAGATCGCCGAGTTCCAAGATCGTCTTGGAAAACTCGGATACAAGTTTCAATTCATCACTTTGGCGGGATGGCACTTAGTGAACTATCATACTTTTGATTTAGCTCATCAGTATGTTACAGACGGCATGAGTGCTTATGTGAAACTTCAAGAAAAAGAATTCGCAGCGGCCGATCACGGTTACACAGCAGTGAAGCATCAGGCAGAAGTGGGAACTGGATACTTTGATCATGTTTTGCAGACCGTGATGGAAGGAAAGGCTTCAACGGGGGCTTTGAAAGGCTCAACCGAAGAACAATTCCATCCGCAAGCGCAACAGCAACAGCCGGAAGCGCAGACGGTTCAACCAAGAGGGCATTAGATTTTTTTTGAAAAAGGCGCTTCAGAAAGGGAGCGCCTTAAATACTATTAGCGAAGAATTTGTGCGAAAGAAGAACTCGCAAAGAAAACAGGTTTCGTCGGTTTCGCCGACGCGATTTTCAAATAGCCTGTTAAAAGAAAGGCTAAGAAAATCAGAAACCAGTTACTTGGTGAAAGGTACATAAGCATAAAGCAAAATCCCTAAGCCTTCCGGCTTTTAAGGTATCCTAAATAGTACTCAATACCGCTTGTTATACTCAAAATGACGCTGATCCACAAGACGCCGTAGCCAATTTTGTCCAAATACGGAACATATGGGTCCATATTTCCAATAATTACAATGGGAATGGCCACCATCTGCATCGCCGTTTTCCATTTTCCGGCGGGTTTGGCCGCAATAATGATTTGATCTGCCGCAGCAACCGAGCGGATACCTCCGATAAAGTTATCGCGGGCCAGAATAATGATCACCATCCAGGCATCGATTTTACCTTGAGCTAAAAGCATCGCCAAAACACTCGTCACTAAAATCTTATCAGCAATTGGGTCCATGAATTTCCCAAAATTGCTGACAGCATTGTATTTGCGAGCGTAATAGCCGTCGAAATAATCCGTCGCAGAAGCGAAAATAAAAAAGACTGCCGCAGCCACATTCCAGTAGAGCGTGTTGGGCCACATCATTGCCACAATAACAGGCACTGCGAAAATGCGACTCATGGTGATTCGCATAGGAAGACTTTTTTGAAATTCTGTGACGGCCATTTTTGTCCTTTTAGTTGCTTCAACCTATCAGTTTAGACTAGAAAGAATCAATGTTTATTCATCGTCACAAAGTGCAGTTTTACGAGACCGACCTTATGGGGATCGTCCACCACAGCAACTATTTGCGTTTTTATGAAGAAGCGCGGGTAGGATGGGCGCATGAAAAAGGTCTGATTGATTATCAAAAACCGGGTTCAGCTAGTCACTTTGCTGTTTATGAAACGCAAGTAAAGCACATGAAACCAACTTTTTTCGGTGATGATTTAGAAATTGAAGTGCAGGGAAAAACCGAAGGCAATCGCATCATCTTTCAATATCGTTTAAGAGGAAGAAACGGCGAAGTTTGCTCGGTGGCGAAAACAGTGCACGTGTCATTGGGACTTGATTTAAAACTTTTAAGATTACCGGCTGATATGAAAGCCGCCATGGAGAGTGAACAATGGACAGAAACCTGGCTTTAGAATTCGTACGTGTGACAGAAGCAGCAGCTCTGGCTTCCGCTCGCTGGGTGGGCCGTGGAGAAGAAAAAACAGCTGATGCGGCAGCCGTAGACGCCATGAGAAAAGCCTTCGACGTGATTCGCATGGATGGAACTGTTGTGATCGGCGAAGGGGAGCGTGACGAAGCTCCGATGCTTTATATCGGTGAAAAAGTTGGTCACAAAACAGAAGACGCTCCGGCGTTGGATATTGCTTTAGATCCTTTGGAAGGAACAACAATCTGTGCGACGGGTGGACCGGGTTCTATCTCTGTGATCGCAGTGGCGGAGCAAGGTAAATTCTTGCATGCACCAGACACTTACATGGATAAAATCGCGTGCGGTCCTGCGGCTCGCGGGAAAATTGATATTGATAAATCAGCGACAGAAAATATCAAAGCTGTCGCGCAAGCGCTGAACAAGCCCGTCAGCGAAGTGACTGTGGTGATTTTAAATCGTCCTCGCCATGAGGCTTTGATTGCAGAAGCTCGCAAAACCGGCGCGCGTATTAACTTGATCGGTGACGGTGACGTTTCTGCGGCAGTGGCAGCAGCGTGGGAAGACTCTGGTATTGATTTGCTTTTGGGTATTGGTGGAGCGCCGGAAGGTGTGATCTCTGCAGCAGCGATGCAGTGCCTGGGTGGAGACTTCCAAGGTCGTTTGAAATTCAGAAACGAAGAAGAAAAATCTCGCGCCAAGCGCATGGGTCTTAGTGATCCAGACAAGAAATTTACAATTGATGAACTGGCTTCTGGTTCCGTGATGTTTATCGCCACCGGAGTGACAGATGGTTCCTTGCTTAAAGGTGTTCGCTTCCTGGGTAATGGTATTGCAAAAACGCATTCTATTGTCATGCGTTCTGCAACTGGTACAATCCGTACCATTGAAGCTCAACACGATCTTGAGCGTAAACCAAAAATCTAAAAAGGTACCAGGTACCTTTTTCCCCGGGGATTATGGATACAAAACTTATTTGTTTTAATTGCAACAAAGAGATGACGTTCTCTGGAAATATCGGGCGACGTGAGGAATGCCCTCACTGTCGTGCGGATGTGCACGTTTGCAAAAACTGTGAGTTCTATGATCCCAAGGTTTATAATGAATGCCGCGAAACTTCGGCTGACGTTGTGCGCGAAAAAGACCGCGCGAACTTCTGTGATTTCTTTCAGCCCCGCAAAGGCGGCGCCGGAGCTGTCGATAAAGCCGCAGCCTTAAGAGCTGCGGCCGAAGCTCTTTTTAAAAAATCCTAAATTTTTAAAATCACTTTTCCGTGAGCATGTCCATTTTGACTGATGTCTTGCGCTTGTTTTGCTTCTTTCAGAGGAAGCACTTCGCCCACGCGGACTTGAATCACTTTTTGATCAAAGAGTTTAGCAAGTTCGGAAAGATCCTTGGCGTTAGGACTCATCACGAAGTTTGCACCTTGAACGCCGAACTTCGCAGCATCGGTTTCTTTAAAGGCACCTACGGTCGACAGAGCAATGCCGTCTTTTTTCATCACTTGATAAGATCGTGCCAGCGTGTCTCCTCCGACAAGGTCGATCACGACGTCAACGTCTCTTGCGAATTCTTCAAAGCGGTCTTTTTTATAATCGATCGTTTTTTGCACGCCTAATTTTTTTAAATATGAAACGTCATCAGCGGAAGCCGTGCCAATTACATTTGCTTTTTTCCAAAGAGCGATTTGACAAGCGATAGATCCGACGCCACCTGCAGCACCATGGATAAGAATATTTTGATTGGCCTTGAGTTGGGCTTTCTCAAGAAGCTGCCATGCTGTCAACCCTGGGGTGGGAATGGAAGCCGCTGCTTCATAATTTAAAGACTTTGGCATTAGGGCGATTTTATTTGGAGAGACCAAAGCGTATTCAGCGTACGAGCCTGGTGCAAAACCGAAAACATTATCACCCGATTTAAAATCCCGAACTTGATCGCCGACAGCGACGATTTCTCCAGCGAAATCTTGTCCCAGCGTGATAGGGAAGTGCGGACTTGTTTGTTTCATAAAGCCTTCGCGGATTTTCCAATCCACGGGATTCACACCGGCATCGTGAACTTTCACGAGAATGTCTTCGCTATGCACCTGGGGTTGTGGTGATTCTTCGATTTTGATTTCATCTGAATTTCCATAAGAATAAATTCTTGCGACCTTCATAAACACCTCCGAAAAATATTTCACTCGAAGCTTGCTTCCGTTAGTGAGTGCTCGCAAGCGCTTCCTACGAAATATGTCAGTTGTCCGCATGAATTTTAAATGTAACATAATCGCTTTATGGTCCAGCTCGCGATTGACTCAGTGTTACTGTAAAGACACACTAAAAGCCTATGGCAAAAGCATCAACCACCGAAGTTTTCAATTGTACTCCTGAGCAATTTTTTAAAATCATCTCTGACTACGAAAAGTATCACGAGTTTCTTCCGGAAGTGAAAAAGTGCACGGTTTTAAAAACCGAAGGCAACAGAAAACTTGTGGAATACAGCGTTCAAGTTATCAAATCTTTCAAATACAATTTGTGGATGACGGAGAATGCCCCGAACAGTATCACTTGGGAGTTTGCCTCTGGCGATGTTTTTAAAACCTCTGTCGGTTCCTGGAAGCTTGATAATGAAGCTGGTAAAACGCGCGCGACTTACACCGTGGAAGCGACGTTCAGTATGTTTGTTCCCGGCCCGATTGCAAATGCGTTGGTCAGCGTGAATCTTCCGAATATGATCAGCAGTTATCACAAGAGAGTAAAGCAGCTTTATGGCGTCTGATGACAGTCAAAAGAAAGACGAAAAAGACCAACCCGGAGATCTTAAAGGTCTTCTGGGTGACACCGTAAAAAAGGTTTTTACGGCGGGGGTCAGTGCGGCTTTCATGACTGAAGAAAGCTTGCGCGCGTATGTTTCTGAATTGAAACTCCCGAAAGAAGCTTTGAATTTGCTTTTGCAGGGAGCAAATAAATCCAAGGACGAAATCACTCAACGAGTGACAAAAGAAATCGTCGGTATCATTCAAAAAATCGATTTCGTGAAAGAAGCTTCAAAGTTTGCAGAAACTCATAAGTTTAAAATCACAGCTGAAATCGATATCGTTAAAAAAGACCCTTCAGAAAAACTCTAAAACTCGACCAAGGGCGATCTCAAGTTGAGACGCTTTTGGCCGATAAGTTCTATGATGGAACACGAACTCTTAAGCCTTATTTCAGTCGTTTTGTTTTGCGGATGCTGTCACCAGTTTATCAAAACTATCGTGACACCCATCCCGCTTCTGGCTTCTGAAAGACCTTATGCGCGTGCAGCAATGCAGCTTGGCAAGTTCTACAAGTCTGTCGCTTGGGGTGCTATGACAGGTGCTTTCCTTGTGGGTCTTGTTGTGTCCTTTCAACAAGTCTTTACAGCTCTCTAATTACATCTCTACTGCTCCGCGGTTTACCTGGGGCTTTGTTTATGGCAGCCTTTTCTTGGAGGTTGTTATGAGCTCATTTTCAACTGTCAATCCTGCAACCGGAGACACCCTTAAAACTTATCAACACGTCACTTGGGATGAAGCGCAGAAAGCGATTCAAGCCGCGTCTCAAGATTTTCAAATTTGGCGAAAAGCTTCTTGGGAAGAGCGCTCGCAAGCTCTTCATAAGCTGGCGGCGGCGTTGCGTGAGCATAAGACCGAATTTGCGCAGATGATGAATCAAGAGATGGGAAAGCTTCTAAGTGAAGGCAAGGCAGAAATCGAAAAGTGCGCTGTCACTTGCGAATTTTATGCGAAAGAAGCTCCGGGAATGTTGCGCAATCAACCGGCGGTGTCTTCGCCTTACACTTCTGCTGAAGTCAGCTTTCAACCCTTGGGAGTTGTTTTTAGTATCATGCCTTGGAATTTCCCTGTGTGGCAGACGATTCGTTTTGCGGCGCCAGCCTTGATGGCGGGAAATGTGATCGTCTTAAAGCACGCCGATCTCACTGCGGGAACAGCCGAGTTGCTGGGGAAAATTTTTGCGGACATCACTCCCAACTATAAACTTTTGCGCAATATTCAAGTGGATCACGAAGTGGCAGCGCAAGTGATTGCCGACGCCAATGTGCGAGGAGTGACCTTCACAGGAAGCAGTGCTGGCGGGCGAGCTGTTGCTACTGAAGCAGCTAAAAATTTAAAAAAGATCGTTTTGGAATTAGGTGGCAGTGATGCTTATTTGGTTCTTGATGATGCCGATATAGAAATGGCCGCAAAAACTTGTGTGAAAGCGCGTCTTGTGAATTGCGGACAAAGCTGTGTTGCGGGAAAAAGATTTATTGTTGATGAAAAAGTCTCTAAAGAGTTCATTGATATTTTCGTAAGGGAAATGAAGGCAGCGGAAATCGCGCCGTTGGCCAGTGTGAAATTTCAAAAACAAATCATGGAGCAAGTTGAAAAACTAAAATCCTGGGGCGGTAAAGTGGTTCTTGGCGGATCGGCTCCGCAGGGCGCAGGCGCTTTTTATCCTGCGACCGTGATTGTTTTTGAAAAGGACCATCCTGAGCTTCATAAAATGGAAGTGTTCGGACCTGTGGCTTCAATTCTTGTTGTGAAAAACACGCAGGAGGCCTTGAAAGCGGCGAATTCGTCTCCGTATGGACTTGGCGGTGGGATCTTCACGCGCGACCTTAAAAAAGGAAAAGAACTCATAGAAAAAGAGTTGCAGGCTGGATTTGTCGTGGTGAATGATTATGTGAAGTCCGACCCGCGCATTCCATTTGGCGGCGTGAAAGAGTCAGGCTACGGTCGGGAATTGGGACATTTTGGAATTCTCGAGTTCGTCAATATTAAAACGGTGGCCGTCGCAGGGGAAATGAAGTGAAGTTACTAAGAGCAAAGCAGGATCTTGATCATCATGTTTGGAAATTGATTAAACTTCACTCCTTACAGGAAAAAAAGATCTTGGTTGCTCTTTCCGGCGGCACGGATTCTGTTGCTCTTCTTCGTGTGCTTTCAAAAGTTCATAAAAAAGAATTGCTCGGTGCTTGTTATTTCCATCATGGTGAAGATTCCAATCAAGAGTATCGCAAAGAAGCACAGGTTTTCTGCGAAAAGCTCTGCAAAAAATTGGGAATTAGCTTTTTCCCTCTGAAATCTTCGATGCTTGCCAAGTCGGAAGCGGAGTATCGAGAGCTTCGCTATGAAGCTTTGGATCGCTTGATGAAAGACGAGAAATTTCAGATTTTAGCGACGGGACATCATCGGGATGATCTTTTAGAAACGCGTTTGTTAAGATTGATTCGCGGAACGGGCGCGCAAGGTTTTCAAGCAATGCACGTTTTTAAAGACAGCGTCTTCCGTCCCTTTTTAGAAATCACAAAAAAAGAACTGAAAAAATATTTGCGTGAAGAAAAATTACGCATTTTTGAGGATCCTTCGAACTCCAAACTGGACCCTTTGCGTAATTGGATTCGTGAAGAGTGGTTAAAGGAGTTAGAACGTCGCGCGCGAGGTGCATCGGCGGCCTTAGCACGCTCACTGGAAACTATTGCGCTTGAAATTGAAAATCGTCCGTGGGGTGATCTCCTGAGTCAAAATGAGTCTTATAAGACACAGGGGCTTTCGCGTGGTTTTTATCTCACTTTAAGCCCGTTTGAACAAAAAAGATTGTTGGCGCAGTACCTTTTTGCCCTCGGAAAACGCGATTTTTCCCAATCTCATCTTGAAGAAATTCAAAAGCGCCTGGACAAGTCACAAAAAGTGATCACATTCAAAGTAGGTGGCTGTCACTGGGAAGTTAACGCAGAGCAAGTCAAGGTCCAGTCCTGATTTGAGAGGGAGTCATTCTCTTTGCGAAGTTTCTTTTTTTGAGATGGCATCCGTGTTACCCTTGAGGGTGACTTGACCTCTGACCGAAAGGAACTGTAATGCGATCAACTCAGAAAACGCTGGCTCTCTGGTTCTTCCTGATCATCATGGCTGTTTTTCTATTTCAAGCCTATGAGAGTAAGCACCAAAAAGTGATCACTGATTTTAACTACCCGAAATTTTCTGAAGCGGTGAAATCTGGTGAAGTGGCTTCTGTCACATTCCGCCAAGACACAAGTGAAATTGTCGGCGAATTAAAACCAGAATTCGAAAAGAAATACAACGGAACGCACTTTGCGATCGTGGGTAACACGGGCGATAAGGGCCTTGCCTTCCTTCAAGAACACGGAATCACTCCAAACTATGAACGCGCCGATAGCGGTGGCTTCTTCCAAACATTTATTGTGAATTGGTTGCCATTGATTCTTATCGTAGCGATGTTCCTCTTTATCATGCGCCAAATTCAAGTTGGCGGCGGTAAAGCGATGTCTTTTGGAAAAAGCCGTGCGCGTCTTCTGACAGAGCATAAAAACCGTGTGACGTTCAAAGAAGTCGCTGGTGTGGATGAAGCGAAAGAAGATTTGCAAGAAATCGTGAGCTTCCTTAAAGATCCAAAAAAATATACAAAATTGGGTGGTCGTATTCCTAAAGGTGTTTTGCTTGTAGGTCCTCCGGGAACAGGTAAGACGTTGCTTGCACGCGCAGTGGCGGGTGAAGCAGGTGTGCCATTCTTTACAATTTCTGGTTCTGACTTCGTTGAGATGTTCGTGGGTGTCGGTGCGAGCCGTGTCCGTGACTTATTTGAACAAGGTAAGAAAAATGCTCCGTGTTTGATCTTTATCGACGAGATCGATGCCGTAGGTCGCCATCGTGGTGCTGGCATGGGGGGTGGTCATGACGAGCGTGAACAAACTCTGAATCAATTGCTTGTTGAGATGGATGGTTTTGAATCTTCTGAAGGTGTGATCTTAATCGCAGCGACAAACCGTCCTGACGTTCTAGATCCTGCGTTGTTGCGTCCAGGTCGTTTCGACCGCCGTGTGGTGGTGAATAAGCCAGACCTTAAAGGTCGTGAGCAAATTCTTGCCGTTCACATGCGTAAGACGCCATTGGGTCCTGATGTGGAAGCAACGAAAATTGCCCGCGGAACTCCAGGCTTCTCAGGTGCTGACCTTGAGAACTTGGTGAATGAAGCGGCCTTGATCGCAGCTCGCACAGATAAAAAATATCTTGAGATGGAAGACTTTGAAAAAGCCAAAGACAAAGTCATCATGGGTTCTGAAAGAAAATCGATGGTGATTTCGGATGAAGATAAAAAAGTGACGGCCTATCATGAAGCAGGTCACACGCTTGTTGGTAAAAAACTGGCGGGTCTTGATCCTATTCACAAAGTGACGATCATTCCTCGCGGAATGGCTTTGGGTGTGACACAAACATTGCCTGAAAAAGAAAGCGTGTCTTTGTCTAAGAGCAAAGCGGAAAACATGATTGCTTTCTTGTTCGGTGGCCGTGCCGCGGAAGAAGTGATCTTTAAAGATGTCACAACAGGTGCTGGAAACGACATTGAACGTGCCACTGATATCGCGCGCCGTATGGTGTGTGAATGGGGTATGAGTAAATTGGGACCTTTGGCATTTGAAAAACGTGGTGGCGAAGTGTTCTTGGGAATGCAATACGGTCATCAAGGTCATAAAGATTATTCAGAGTCAAAAGCTGAAGAAATCGACGCGGAAGTTTCTAAATTTATCGATCACGGTTATGAAACAGCCGTGCGTATCTTGACTGATTACAAAGACGCTTTGGAAAGATTGGCGCAAGCTCTTCTTGAGTACGAAACTATCGACGGTCACGAAGTAGAAATGCTTGTGAACGGTGCTGCTGTGACGGAGATTGAAAAATACCGTAACAGCAAAAAGGACGGCGGCCTGGGCGTGGCGGTGACTCCTAAGAAGGACACTTCCGGCGACCCCGTTGGTAACACTGGTCCTGTGACAATTTAATAATTTGCAGACAACGGCTCAGGCACATCGCCTGGGCCTTTTAACGTTTTAGAGGCATCTTGATGTTGCAACAGTTTGTCGACAACTTGGTATTCATCGTCCAGCATCTGCGCGTTCAAGACGCGATAGATATGCTTCTGGTGTGGATGGTTGTGTATCGCATCCTGGTTCTGATCAAAAGAACCGGCACCATCCAAATGCTTTCAGGTCTAGGCGTTCTCGCGATCGGATACATCTTAAGTATCTGGCTTGAGCTTTTCACCTTTAACTGGATCTTAGAAAAATTCTTCTCAAATCTTTTTGTGATCGTGGTTGTCTTGTTCCAAGGGGAGATTCGTCGTGCCTTGGCTCATATCGGAAGCAATCCGTTCTTTAGCGATGCTTCGACAATTCAAGAAACTCAGGTGATCGAAGAGATCGCAAAAGGTGTGATCCTCACAGCGCAAAAAGGTTTCGGAGCCTTGGTGGTGGTTGAGCGTGAGATCGTGATCGACTATCACATCGAGTTCGGAACTGAAATGGATTCAAAAGTTTCAGCGGAACTTTTAGCCTCCATCTTCCATCCGGAAAGCCCCATGCATGATGGGGCTGTTTTGATTCGTAACGGAAAAATTCACTCGGCGGGTTGTTTCCTGCCTCTGAGTAAAAATCCAGCTCTTGATAAAAACCTGGGAACGCGCCACAGAGCTGCGATTGGTTTAACAGAAGAAACCGACGCTCTAGTCTTTGTGGTTTCTGAAGAAAATAAATCCATCGGTATCGTTCAAGGGGGCCACTTGAGCCCGAACGTGGAACTAGGTGACATTCGCAAAGCCCTCTATGAGACTTTCGGTCTTAAATACAAAGCCTTCTCTCAGCAAGGGGAGGTGTCGTAATGAAGCGTCGTTGGTCGAGTATGCTGACTGAAAATTTCAGCTATAAAGTCGTCGCTCTTTTTATTTCCCTGATCCTTTGGCTCACTATTCTAGGGCGCAGGGACTTTGTCCTAAGCAAAAACATTGATATTGAGCTTGTAACAGCTCCAGGAACCCATGTCGTGGCGCAGACTACAGACCACATCAAGGTAAAAGTTTCGGGCCCAAGATCGGCTCTAAAAAAGTTCTTGGAGAGTTCTTTATCTCAGAGTATTTCTCTTGATATTTCACAAAGGGGCGAAGGGGTCGTTTATGTCGATATTCCTTTGAATAAAATAGAAGTGCCCATTGGTGTAAGAATTCTGGGTGTCCGTCCTAATCAGATTCAGGCGGAAGTAGTCAAAGTGAAAGGCCCAACTCATGACGAACAAAAAGGTCAGTAAAGTGGTTGATAAGAAATCTACAAAGTTGTTCGGTACGGATGGCATCCGTGGCACTGCCAATCAGTGGCCTATGACTCCGGATATGGTAGTTAAAATCGGTCAGGCGATTGGTTATATTCTGCAAAAACAATCTCTGAATGTGCCAGCGGCGTCTCGCAAAGTCGTTATCGGAAAAGACACGCGTCTTTCTGGTTACATGATCGAACAGGCTCTTGCGAGTGGCTTGAATTCCATGGGAATTTTCGTTCAACTTGTCGGCCCCCTTCCAACTCCGGGTATTGGATATCTCACTCGCACAATGAGAGCGGCGGCAGGAATCGTGATTTCTGCTTCTCACAATCCGTTTCATGATAACGGTATTAAAGTTTTCGGTGCGGATGGTTTTAAAATTTCCGAAGAGATGGAAAGAGAAATCGAACGCCTGGTTCTTGAAGAAGACTTAAGCACTCTTTTGCCAGCGAGCAAAGAAATCGGCCGCACGAAACGTATTGAAGACTCTCAAGGTCGTTACATCGTATACGTGAAGGGCACTTTCCCACTTGAGTATACACTTGATGGAATGCGCATCGTTCTTGATACAGCCAATGGAGCTTCCTACAAAGTAGCTCCTTCCGTCTTCCAAGAGTTGGGTGCGGAAGTGATTCAGTTGGGTGATGATCCAAATGGCACAAACATCAACGACAAAGTCGGAGCCCTTTATCCGCAAAAACTTTCTGAAGCGGTTCAACAGTATCGCGCGGATGTCGGTATCAGTCTTGATGGTGACGCTGATCGCGTGATCATGGTGGATGAAAAAGGCGAAATCGTAAACGGAGACCGTATTCTTGCGATCTGCGCTCTGCACATGAAAGAGCGTGGTCTTCTGAAAGGTGACACATTGGTGGCAACACAGATGTCGAACTTCGGTCTTGAAAAACGCATGAATGAAGCCGGCATCAAACTTGTGAAAACAGGTGTCGGTGATAAATACGTTGTCGAAGAGATGAGAAAAAATGGTTACAACCTGGGCGGTGAACAATCAGGTCATATCATTTTCTTAGATCACACAACAACAGGGGATGGTTGTATAGCGGCCCTTGGAGTTCTTGCGGTAATGAAACAAACGGGCAAGAAGATGAGTGAGCTGAACCGCGTTTTTGAAGACGTGCCTCAGGTCCTTATCAACTGCCGGGTAAAACGTCGTACAGAGCTTCACGAGCTGACGGGTTACAACGACCTTATCCGTACAATTGAAAAGAAACTCAATGGCGATGGACGTGTTTTCGTTCGTTTCTCAGGCACAGAGCCGGTGATCCGTGTTCTTGTCGAGGGACCTGATAAAGCGCAAATCAGTATGTTTGCCGAAGAGATCGCCTCCTTCCTAGAAAAAGAGCTGTCATAGTATGAAACATAAAATCCGTCTTGGTGTGAATGTGGACCACGTAGCGACCCTACGTCAGGTCCGAGGTGGAACTACACCTTATCCAAATCTTTTGGACATGGTGAAAAAATCCGTAAAAGGTGGCGCTGAGCAAATCACAATCCATCTTCGTGAAGACCGTCGCCATATTCAATTGGAAGACTTAAAGGTTCTCTCGAAGGCTTGCCCCGTGCCTTTAAATCTTGAAATGGCAGCGACTCCACAAATGGTTTCGTTTGCAAAAAAATATCGTCCTGATTGGGTGTGCTTTGTTCCTGAAAAAAGAGCGGAGCTTACAACCGAGGGCGGCCTTGATGTAAAGAAAGGCTTTAAGAAAATGGCTCCGATGGTTGAAAAACTTCAACGTATCGGCATTGAGATCTCAATGTTCATTGAGCCTTCCATGGAACAAGTTGAAGCGTCTTATGAAATTGGTGCTGATGCTGTTGAATTTCACACGGGAAAATGGGTTCACCTCACAGGTCCTCGTAAGCAAAAAGAATGGGATCGCCTGGTAGATACAGCGGAGTGGGCTAATTACTTGGGCCTTAATGTTCACGCGGGTCACGGTCTTGATTATCACCATTCAAAACTTATCAACAAGCTTCCCTACCTTCAGGAAGTGAATATCGGTCACTCGTTGATCTGTTACGCTCTTGAAGACGGTCTTGAAGATTCTGTTCGTAAGATGAGAAAGATCTTAAAGTAATGTCGAAAATCCTGAACTCGGAAAGAACAGTGAATAATCTCATTGAGCTTAAAGAGTTCTGGAAAGAATTTTTGCCCCACTTAAGTGAGCGCTGCATTTTACTGATGAGCGGTGACGTCGGTGCCGGCAAAACAACGTCCGTACAAATGATCGCTGAAATTCTCGGTATGCGCGATGTTCAGTCGCCGTCATTTGCGATTCATCTGCGTTATGAAAATGCCGAAGGAAAATCTTTAGATCATATCGATCTGTATCGTCTGAAAGACGATGATGATTTGGAAAGCTCAGGCTTCTGGGATCTCTTCGCACCGAAACAAGGATTGATCATTATCGAATGGGCGAATCGCCTGGATTTTGATTATTTGCCACTGAATTGGCAAAGAGTCGAAGTGAAGTTTGAAAAAACATCGGCAGAGTCGCGAAAAATCCTCTGCCGAACTATCTAAAAGGTACGCCGTACCTTTTTGCATTGTCTTGCGTTAGTTGTATCCGTTTTTATAAGCTAAATCATAGTCAGGAAAGAAAACGCGTTTCCACACTGGAATTTGTTCGATGTCTTCAGGAGAGAGAACTTTTTTAAGTTCGAAATCTCCCACGGGATTTCTTCCTACTTGCTTGCGAACTCTTAAACGGAATAAGTACGGAGCTTCCGTTTCTTTATATTCATTCGAGAAAACGCCACGTTTATTGTCAAAAGCTTCTTTCGCGGCTTTGCTGAACTTGCTCACGACACCTTTATCAAAAGGGTAGATGAAGTAAATCAGGCCCCAACCTTGGCGAAGCATTTCTTCATTCAAATCTTTTCCGTCCTTTAAGAGACGACCTAAGATGCGACCGTGTTTATCAACGTCACTGTCTTCAGACAGAATAAGAATAGAACCCTCAGGCGCCATCGCTCTTAAAGCGTCGCGAGCTTTCAAGGAAACGTCACCTTGTGTGTTCTTATAGAAATCGACTTCAGGGGTATCCACACCCATCAAACGCACTTTGTATCTTTCGTCGTCATCAACGCCGACAGCCGTCAGAGTATCGCCATCGTGAACGCTCACAACTTTCAAGCGAATGCCTTCAGCAAAAAGAGTGGCAGGGAAAAGAAGGATCAATAATAAAAGACTGCGTAGGTAATTCATAAATTGCAGTCTTAATTCGCGAAACCCGGAAACGCAAGAAGCCTCTAAAACGAGGCTTCTAAGTCAGTAGGAAATACTAAAGTGTCTAAAAAACCGACGCTTTACTTGCTGCCTTTGCTTCTTTTGTTCAAAGGATTTTTCTGTGACTGTGGAAAACGGGCGCCAATTCCGTGATCTTTCAGATTATTGGTGACTTCTTTACAGTCGGAATAACCAGTTCGATTTCGCCAAGCAATCTGTGCAGACGGGGGTACTCCGGGCTGAGTGGAAACATTTAAAGTGATGCGTTTGCGAAGATGACGATTGAACGATTTTTCAAAGGGACTGCAAGCTTCCGGAATTGTTTTAAAAATGACTTCGGAAATTTTACCCGAAGAACTGTCCTGCACACTTTCAACAGCCATGGGGCAGGTGACGGTGTCAGATGACGAAGTGATTTTAATTTCCGCATGATCCAAATCGCTGACGTTCACCAAGCCGGAAAGATTTTGTTTTTCCAACCAAGCATCATTGATTTTGCAAGAGTAAAGCGTCTCTGCGGCCGAGGCGGTATTAAGAATCCCCAAGAAAAGAAAAGTACTGAGAGCGGTTTTCATTATTTCTTACCCCCTTGAGGACGGCAGTAGCGAATGGCGTGACTTGAACAATGCAAGTTGCCTTGTTGGACGTGAGCGAAATGGGTGTCGATGTAATCTGTTTTTAATCCGAGACCTTTTATTTGATTGTCTATATCGGCTTTAAACGCGGGATTCACGGGCTCAGGCATGATGTAGGTATTTCCGACAATTTCACCATTTGTAGGATTCGGAAATAAGGAAAGGCCTGTACCCATGGCATACGAGGCTGGTTGTTTATCGTAGTCCATCATGCCTTGATAGATATCGGGAATATCGAGAGTCTTTGGAGAGCACTGAGGATATTTTTGTTTTAGTTTCGCTAAAAGATCTTTTTTGAATTGTTGAATGGCTTTTTCAACGGACTCATTGAAATCTTTAAATTCTTTGTCTGACTCAATGATTTTCGCCAAATCCTTGTTCGTCATTTCAAGGCACTCTTTAGCTTCATCCATTTTTGCCTTTGATTTCAAATAGCCTGCTTTTTTCATCTGCTGCTGTATTTTGTTGAGGATTTCATTTTTGCGAGCAAGAAGTCGCTGTCTTTCTTCCACAGATTTCGGTTCCATATCATCAAGGGCCTGAAGCTCTTTGTAGAGGTTTTCAACTTTCGGATCTGTGATTGACAGAACTCCGGCAAAAGCTTTTGTGATCGACAGATCCCAAAGCAGTTGCGAAACGCCTTTTCCTGAGCGGGTTTTCCCTGGGGAAGGAGGCAGATTTTGTGATCTCTTGCTGGCTGTGTAAGCAGCACAAATTTCGCGATATCCCGATTGTCTGACACGAGTGATAAGTTCTTCGCCAGAAACACCGGGGAAATCGAAAACTTTTCCGTCGGGATTTCCCTTTAAAACTTCAAGACCTTTTTTAGGGCTTGCAAAGGCCAAGGCAAAATCGCAAGGTGGTTTTTGCGAAGGATCTTTGAGAGTTTTAAACATCTCATCGGTATGACCCACCTTAAGAAAATCAGAAGGCGTTTTCACTGCGGCGTCCATGTTAGTGCAAGTGGATTTAGCGTAAGAGTCCCATTCATTGTTGTTGAAGTGATCCGCTCCTAAAAGACACAGTCCATTGACGGCCTCAATGTTTCCACCGCTGTGACCGGATTTGTACTGAGCATTTTCCAATAATACGCCGGCATGAATATTACATTCTTTGGCGGTGGAGTTGATCATGGAAGTGTAAGAATCTCCATGGCGTCCGTAACCTTGAACCTCACGAAGAACAGGTTGGCCCGTTTTAGGATTATAAAAGTTGTCGAAATAATCTTGCTGCCAGTTCCAGCGATTGTTTCCTTCAACACGTGTTAAACCTTTGATCCACTGGTCGGCGACTTGCGGTGAAGGAGCTTGTTTGCGAAGTTCGGCAACAACGGACTCATAAGTTTCAGGTGTCACATGAAGAAAAAACTGCGGAGGTTTTTGCGGTTGGGCCTTCATGACTTTTGTTACATAAGACTTCACCCACTCAGGACCGCCTTCGTAGTCAGAAACTGTGGCTGCCATAATCGGATAATTTTCGGAAAGAAGAGTGCTGCCTGTCGTGGGACATGCAGGCACATCAGAACTCATGGGATTGTGTTGGGAGCAGGCGTTTTGTCCTTGAGCGAAGACTAAGTTGATGAGGAGGAGAAAGAACGTCACCGAAACTCCTGTTTGTTTTTAAGCTGCCTGCAATCCTTTGACAAAATCGGTCGATAATTTTTCAGCCAAATTCAAGGAGACTTTATTGTAAGCAGATTTTTCCGCAAATCCCATGAGCATTCCCACCAGTTTTTCATTCACAATAATAGGGGAAATCGTCACGTGATCTGGAATACGACCTTGGTTCCAGCCTTCAAAGAATTTTTCATTGATCTCGTTTAAAGAGATATAGCCATGGAAGGATTTTTGTGTAGAAGCTACGATATTAAAAATACTTGGCGTTTTCAAAGGAACGCGCATTGACGTGTCTTTCATTCCCTGGAAATTTTCATCCCAAGCAAAAGCCGTCAATTGCGTTTCTTGATCGTCCAAAGTCAAAATCATGGATTTTTCAAAATGCACTTTCATTTCACTCAAGGCTTGTTTCACCTTTTCGTTCATCAAAGCGGTATTTTTCTTTTTCATTTTCTCTAACGAGAAATTTCCACTCGCCACAGGATTGATCGTTGGTTTAGCAACGCCTGCAGGACGGGGAACGATAGGAATCGGTTTGTTTCCAAAGCTGTCTTCAAAAGGCGGAGGCATCTCCGATTTTGGAGGAGGCGGTGGAACTTTTTTCGGCGCCGAAGAATCTGCAACAGGTGAAGCCGCAGCAGGGGCTGCCGCGATAGGAACTGGAATCGGCGTTTTATCTTCACTTAAAACCAATTCATCGACTTGTGTTTTTGGCTCTAGTTCCGCAGAAAATTCCTGTAAAGCAGCATCGGAAGTTGAAGAAACGACTTCAATAGAAGGATTTGAATTTGCCTGAGGAGTTTCTTCTTTTGAAGATAATGCCTCTAAGCGAATCACGGTCGGTCCGTCAAAAAGACCATCCATGCTCTCTGACTTTTCGGCTGATTCATCAAGAGCAGCCGGAGCTTTTTCTTCATCAACACCAAGATCATCAAACGAGAAACTGTCCGAAGCGCCATGCTTCGTCACGGTCGCTAAAGAAAGATCAATGCCTTCCGGTGCATCTTCAACAGCCGACGAAACGGGAGCCGGTGCCACAGTTTTTTCAGGATGAAGTTTTCTCCAAGCCTCTTGCAAGTCTTCAAAACTTGCTAAGACAATAACGCTTGAAGGAGTGGAAGGGAAATCCTGTGGCGGTTGAAGACATGCTACGATGAGTGAACCGTCCCACTCCGCCACAGGCAGACACTCCACAGACCACGGGTAATGGGTCGCCCACTTTGCGAACATTTCCTGGGAAAGAGGAGTCTCTGTAAAAAATCGTGACTGAAGTTTCGGTAGTTTGTAGTGAGTCATCGCCCACGGTAAATAATCATCCGAGCGGAGGCGTTGTTCCTTCAAGGCATACCCTAAAAGACTTAAAGGCGAACCACTTTGTTCAAATGATTCTGTAAGTCCTTGAAGTTGCTCTTTAAAATGTTCAAACCATACGTGATGACTCATCTCTTTGTTTATCGGTAGATTGGGGTAAAACATAAGGAAATCCGAGGTCTAGTCCAGCTTCTGCCCTTCGGGCGGCAGCCTCCTGCGCCAAGCGCGCATGAATAATTTCCAGCCTAGGCGAATAGATAGACAGCCTAAGTGCTTAAATATTCTTAGAAGTTTTCAATACTTAAGAAGTGTGCTACCTTCCTGCGACCTATGATCCAGTCAAAAGTGTTTCATTATTTCGACCATAATGCCACGACCCCTGTGTGCAAAGAAGTCCTTGAGGCTTTGCCAGAATTGGCGAAGGCGTGGGGCAATCCAAGTTCCATTCACTGGGGCGGTCGACAGCCGAAGAATATTCTTCGTGATGCAAGAAAAGCCGTGGCCGATGCGGTGGGCGCGAGCAGTCCGCTTGAAATCGTTTTTACTTCCGGCGGAAGTGAAGCAAACAACACCGTGATCAAAGGTCTTTTTGATTATTATCAAACAGCTCAATTCCTCACTCCCGAGCAACGTCTGCGCACGCACTACATGTGTTCAGCCGTTGAACATCCGGCCGTGATCAAAGCCATGCAGCACATTCAGTCTCTGGGCGCCCGCGTGGATTTTATTCCCGTGAATCGTCGCGGAGAAATTGATTTGGAATTTTATCAAGCGCACCTTAGCGAAGAAACCGCTTTGGTCTCTGTGATGTTTGCCAATAATGAAACAGGCACATTGTTTCCAATAAAACAAATGGCGGAGATGGCTCACAAAAAAGGGGCTTTGTTCCACACCGATGCCGTTCAAGGCTTTGGAAAAGTGCCGGTAAATTTGCAAGAGCTTGGGGTTGATTTCGCTTCTTTCTCGGGTCACAAATTTTATTCGATCAAAGGATCTGGATTTTTGTATTCAAAAAAAGGATCTAACTTTAGCTCTTTGATCAATGGTGGCGGTCAGGAACGTCACCGTCGTGGGGGGACTGAAAACACGTTGGGTATCGGTTGTTTGGGAGTGGTTGCAAAGCGGGTGGGTTTGATTGCGGAAAAAGCGGAAGCTTTAGCAAAACTTCGCGATCACATGGAAGCCCGCATTCTTGCTGAAATTCCGGACGTCACAGTGACAGCCGGTGAAACACCTCGTCTTCCTAACACAAGTTCTTTGGTGGTGAAGGGGGCTGACGGAGAAACAATGCTGATGTCTTTGGATATCAAAGGCTACGCAGTTTCTACGGGAGCAGCCTGTTCGAGCGGAAATCCAGAGCCCAGCCCTGTGCTTTTAGCGATGGGGCTGACTCGTGAAGAAGCGCAAAACAGTTTGCGCATCAGTCTTGGTTGGGAGACCACGGCTGAAGAAGTAAATGGTTTTATTGAAGCATTAAAAGTGGTGGTCGCAAGGTTGCGTTCACTGAACAACAATGAAGGAGACTCTTGTCATGTCTAAAGGGAGAGTCCTTGTTGCTATGAGCGGAGGCGTGGACAGTTCTGCCGCGGCTGCGCTCTTGGTCGAACAGGGTTATGAAGTGATCGGTGCTACGATGCAAGTGTGGGATTATTCCACATGCGATATCGAAGAAGGAAACGGCACATGCTGTTCTAGCATCGACGTGGATGATGCTCGTGCGGTTGCAGACCGTTTGGGAATTCCATTTTATGTTTTAAACTGCGAAGCGAAATTTCGCGCGGCTGTGATTGATCCATTCCTAAAGGCCTACTTGGAAGGACAAACGCCACTTCCTTGTGTGAACTGCAATACCTATCTAAAATTCGATCATCTTGTGAAAAAGATGAAAGAGCTTGAGTGTGATTACCTGGCAACAGGTCACTATGCAAAAATCGTTTACGATGAAAATGGCAAAGCGGCGATTCACACGTCCACGGATGACTGGAAAGACCAAACATATTTCCTTTTCACGATTGATCCAGAGCTTGTACCAAAACTTCTTTTCCCTGTGGGCGATATGAAAAAGCCCGAGGTGCGTGCTTACTCTGAAAGCCGCGGTCTTGTGACGGCTCGTAAGAAAGACTCCCAAGGCATTTGCTTTGTGGGGAATATGGGCTATCAGAATTTTATCAAAGGCCAAGTGGATAAAACGGTGTTGGCGTCTAAAGCCGGTAAAATCAAACGCTATCCTCAAGGTGAGGTGATGGCGAATCACGACGGCATTCACAACTTCACAATTGGACAAAGCAAGGGTCTTGGCATGGATCATCACGAAAAACTTTTCGTGATTAAAATCGATGCCGCTGACAACACGGTATGGGTGGGCGACGAAAGTCACTTGTTTGCTCACGAAGTGGATGTGGTTGATCCAAAACTTTTGGGTGAAGTTCAAGACGGCGAATTTATGAGCGTAAAAATCCGCTATCAACATAAAGGTTCTTTGGCGCAAGTCTTTAAAACAGAGACGGGCTATAAGTTGAAATTCCAAGAGCCACAAAGAGCGGTGACCCCAGGTCAAGCAGCTGTGTTCTATCGTGACAAAGAACTTGTGGGAGGCGGATGGATCACTCTCTAAAATATCAAGTTCACACCTTTGGTTGTAAGGTGAATACTTACGACGCAGGTTTGATCCAGAAGAATTTAAATGCGAATGGTTTTGCTCCTGTGGTTTCAGGACAGAAAGATGCGCGCATTCATGTTCTTAATACTTGTGCAGTGACTGCCGAAGCGACGAAAGAGGCGGTTCGCTATATTCGTCGTCTTAAAGTAAAAGATCCGTTCTGCACTGTTGTTGTAACAGGTTGTGCAGCACAAGTTGATACCGGCTCCTTTTCAAGTTTGCCGGGCGCTGATTTGATTGTGGCAAATTCCCACAAAGGATCTTTGCCGGAGCTTTTAACAAAACACTTCAGAGGCGAACTCACTGAAAAAGTCTTTAAGTCCAATATCTTTAAAAAAGAAGATTTGGAAGCTGGTGGTGGTATTGAAAAATCCCACACACGCACGTTCTTAAAAATTCAAGATGGCTGCAATAGCTTTTGCACTTACTGCATTATTCCTTATGCGCGCGGGAAAAGCCGTTCTATTCCGGTGGTGGACCTTGTTCAGCGTATTAATGATCTCTATGCGGAAGGCTCCCGCGAAGTCGTATTAACGGGAGTTCATATCGGTGATTACGAAGACGAAGTCGGTGGCAAAAAATATGTTATGGAAGATTTGATTGAAAATCTTCTGGCAAAAACAAAAGTGCCGCGCTTCCGTTTGGCAAGCTTAGAGCCTGTCGAAGTTTCTGAAAGACTTTTGGAGCTTTATCAAGACAAACGCATGTGCCCGCATTTCCATATGAGTATTCAAAGTGCGAATACGGACGTGCTTTTCCATATGAAACGCAAGTATACGCAAGACGACGTTCGTAAATCTCTCAACGCTATTGCTGAGCGCGTTCCAGGTTCTTTTGTCGGAATGGACGTGATCACAGGTTTCCCGACAGAAACTGACGAACAATTTGAAGACACGTATAAAACTCTTGCAGAACTTCCTTGGACGAAGCTTCATGTTTTCCCTTATAGCGAAAGACAGGGAACTCGTGCGGCAGCCATGGATGTTTCGGTTTATCCTCACATTCGTGCAGAGCGCGCGGCTCGTTTACGCGATTTGAGTATTGCTCGTTACGAAGAACAAGCAAAACTTCAATTAGGAACAATTAAAAAAGTTTTGATTCTAAAAAATGCTGCCAAAGGCGGGCAAGGTTTAAGTCACGACTATTGGCCTGTCGACATTTCAGGAGCAGAAAGCTTCCTGGAGCATTGGGCGGGACAAGAAATTGATGTTAAAATCACGGGCTATGATCACTCTAATAAACAGCACATGGAAGGACACTTAATTGGCGAGGTTCTATCATGAAGGAGTTAGAGCAGAGACTGGGATACCAGTTTAAAAATGCGGCTCTTTTAGAAAGAGCGCTCACTCATAAAAGCTTTGCCAATGAGCTTAAAAGTCCGACGGAGCACAATGAAAAGTTGGAATTCTTAGGCGATGCTGTTTTGGATTTAGTTGTCGGAGAATTTCTTTTTGAAAAATTCCCGAACGACACCGAAGGTGGTTTGTCTAAAAAACGCGCCAGTATCGTGAATGAAGAAGTTCTCTCTGAACTCGCACTCGATATGGGACTGAATAAGCTCATGCACTTAGGAAAAGGGGAGACCTTGACCGGAGGCGCGCAGAAGCCTCGTCTGACAGCCTCTTCATTTGAAGCCATTGTCGGAGCTTTGTATTTGGACGGTGGTTTTGAAGTGACGAAGAATTTTATTCGTCGCGAATTTGAAACTCTCACGGCGCGAGTTTGTGGCAGTGAGGATTTTGAGAAAGATTATAAAACACGCTTGCAGGAACTGGTGCAAAAGTCTTTGAAAGAGACTCCGAAGTACGAGGTTCTGGCGGAAGAAGGACCTCCTCACGATCGTGAGTTCTTAGTGTGTGTGAAAGTAAAAGAAGAAGTGTGGGCCCAGGGGCGCGGGCGCAGTAAAAAAAATGCGGAACAATCAGCAGCGAAAAACGCCCTGGAAGTTAAATGTAAGGAGACTCATTAATGGGATATAAAGCGGGATTTTTAGGACTCATCGGGCAGCCGAATGCTGGCAAAAGCACCTTGATGAATTACCTTGTAGATGAAAAAGTCTCTATCGTTTCGGCAAAACCTCAGACGACTCGTCGTCGTATCTTAGGTATTTGGAGCACGGATCAAGGACAAATCGTTTTTGTCGATGCTCCAGGAATTATCAAAGCAGATAAGGGCCTCAATGGTTTCTTGGCAAAAGAAGCTGAAGACGTGATTTCTGAATCCGACGCGCTTTTAGCGGTGATCAGCATTGATGAACAAAAACCGGAAGACGCTGAAAAAGTGATCGAACTGGTTTCTAAAAGCGGCAAACCTTGGATGGGCGTGATCACAAAAGCGGATATTGAAGAAAAAGCTCACCGCGTTTTGATTCTTAAAAAGATGATCGAAGAAAAGGGCGGTAAAGCCATGTCCGTATCTGTAAAAGATTCGGAAGGTGACAATGAAGAGCGTGAAGCTATGCTTATTGAGTTCCTTGAGCTTCTTCCTGAATCTCCAGCACCTCTTTACGATACAGAGCTTTACACAAACGAAAACGTGCGTGAAATGGCTAGCGAAGTGATTCGCGAAAAGTGTTTTGAGATTCTTCATCAAGAGATTCCGTACTCACTGGCTGTGCGTATCATAAAATTTGATGAAAACGCAGCGCCGGTTCCAAAGATCCATGCCGAGATCATCGTCGTGAAAGACAATCACAAAGCGATCGTGATTGGTAAAGAAGCAAAAGTGATCAAACAAATCGGAATGGAAGCACGTAAAGAAATTGAAAAACTGATGGGGGAGAAGATTTTCTTAGACCTCCAAGTGATCAGCAAACCAGACTGGTTTGAGAATAAGAGAATGATGAAGGAGTTGGGCTATGGAACAAAATCAGAGGGCTGAGTTTTCGCCGAAGGTGGCGATTATCGGTCGTCCCAACGTAGGTAAGTCGACGTTATTTAATATCATTACTGACAGCCGTAAAGCCGTGGTGAAAAACCAAGCCGGAGTGACTCGTGATATTATCATCGAGCCTGTGGATATCTGGGGAAAACAATTCGATTTAATTGATACGGGCGGTATCACGGAAGCGGGAGATATTTTCTCTAAACTCATCCGTGAACAAGTCACAGAGTTTTTGCACTCTGTGGATTTGATCGTGGCGGTGATGGATGGTCGCGCAGGACTTGTGCCTGAAGATCGTGACATCATTCGTGTCGCGAAACAAACGGGAAAACCGTTTTTGCTTGTGATCAACAAAGTCGACAAAGTCTTTGAAGAAGACATGTTTAAAGCGGACTTCTATGAGTTCGGTGTCGACATCATCGCGGCTTCCTTTGAACAACGTCGAGGCGTGGGTGAGATCCTTGAGTGGATCGTAAACCAAGTTCCAGAAAATCCAGGAACAGTGAAAGAAGGTATGAACATCGCTATCGTCGGTAAGCCGAACGTTGGTAAGAGTTCTATCTGTAACTGCATTCTTGGTTCCAATCGCATGATCGTTTCTGATGTTGCGGGAACGACAATTGACTCTGTGGACTCTCCGTTTATTTATAATGGGGCAAAGTACACGTTGGTTGATACTGCAGGTCTTCGCAAATCAGCTCGTCGTGAAGAAGATCTAGAAATCATCTCAGCGTTTAAATCTCAGGAAGCCATTCGCCGTGCTGATATTGTTCTTTTGATGGTCGATGGAACTATAGGACCGACGGATCAAGATGCGCGCATCATGCAAGCGATCTTAGAGGATCACAAAGGTGTGATCTTGGTTGCCAATAAATCTGATCTTGGTGGTAAAGAAGTTCCAGAATATCGTAAGACTTTCCGTGAACAGGTTGAGCGCGTATTCCACTTCTTTAAAGACGTTCATATCGTCTTTACAAGTGCGAAAACAGGTCAAGGGATCGACGATCTTTTTGAAATGATCGCGAAGGTATCTGGTCAGATGAACTTCCGAGTTCCAACATCCGAGTTGAATGACTTCTTCTTTGAGACCATTCGTAAAGCTCCAGCTCCGGTTTGGGGAACAACGAATGTGAAGTTCTATTACCTCACACAAACTTATCAAAGACCTCCGGCATTTATTGCCTTTGCGAATCATCCTGACGGCGTGACGAATTCGTATCGTCGTTTCTTGATTAAGAATATCAAAGAGCGCTGGGATCTTCATGGTCTGCCAATTCGTATTTTCTGTATGAAGTCTCGTCGTGGTGGTGGAGATAATGAATAAACGCGGCTCGTGGAGAACTCGCTTTGGATTTTACCTTTTGGCCATTGGCTCTGCCTGTGGTCTGGGAAATCTATGGCGTTTTCCCTACGTGGTGGGTGAAAACGGAGGCGGGGCGTTTATCCTGATTTACGTTTTCATGGCTCTGGCGATTGGTGCGCCGATGTTGATTGCCGAATTGATGGTTGGTAAAAATAGCCGTCGTTCGGTGATTGTGGCGACTCAGCAGTTGGGTCAAAAAGCCGGTCGTGGTTTTCGCTGGGCCGGTCGCTTTGCGGTGATCTTAAGTATTGTTGTTTTGTCGTATTACGCCGTGATCAGTGGTTGGGTTTTACACTTTATGACGCAATTCCTGATTTCATTCTTTAGTCCTCCTGAAATGGTCACGGCAAAAACGAATCTTGCAGCATTGATGTCCAATGGTTGGTTGCAGTTGATGCTTGCCAGTGCGCATTTACTTATCACCGTGGTCGTTGTTGTGAAGGGTGTGCAAGAAGGTCTAGAGAGATGGATCGGTTACACGATGCCGCTCTTTGCAGTGCTTGTGGGAATTCTGGTCGTAAAATCTTTTTCGATGCCTTCTACACCAGAGGTTTTACGTTTTCTTTTTTATCCTGACTTTTCAAAATTGACTTGGTCTTCTTTAAATCATGCTTTAGGTCACGTGTTCTTCACTTTGTCTGTGGGCTTTGGAACCATGGTGACGTTTGGTTCGTATATGCGTGAGTCTGATCACGCGCCGACAGCGGGATTCCGTGTGACGTTGGTGGATACAGCGATTTCCTTGATCGCGGTCGTGATGATTTTTCCTGTTGCGTTTCAAGCGTCGAATGTGCCTTTAACAGATCCGGCTTTGATGTTTGAAGTTTTACCGAAGTATCTTTTAGGTATTCGCGGTGGAACATTATTTGGTTTGGCTTTCTTTGCGTGTCTTTATATGGCGGCACTGAATGCCAGCATCGGTTTGTTAGAGGTTGTCGTTTCAAACTGGGTGGATGCGCAAAAGAAAATGGATCGCGGCAGAGCAACTTGGTACTCAGGTATTTTTGCCTTGGTGCTGACGATTCTTCCGGCTCTTTCAAGCTCGGTCTTTAAAGACATTCGTGTATTAGGAAGATCGTTGATTGAGTCTTTGGATTCGTTGTTGATCAACTGGTTCTTGCCTATGGTGGCGTTGGGAATTCTTATCGCCTATAATCGTGGTACGACGGAAAAAGAAAAGGAGCTGAGCTTTGTCGATAAAGATAAATTTGTCAGCTATACAATGTATCCACACTGGAGTTTTACTTTGAAATGGGCTGCGCCAGCCGTGATTGTGTTAGGACTTGTTCTTCAAGTCCTTGGCGTTTTCTTAAAGTAGATTTAGAAGTTCATTCCGAGAATCACGAGGAAGTTATAAAAATCCCCCGTCAGGTTTTTATCTAGTTTTTCAGAACCATCCACGTAGGATTTGTTTTCGTCACTGAAGTTCACGTAGTGATACGTTCCCTGAATTCCCAAATAAGCTTTTTTACGCATCAAGGGAATCTCTAAGCCCGCACCCAAATCAAAACCCATTGTTGAGTCACGGCTGAATCCATCAAGACCCGCGATGGTGTACGTGCGGTAGAATTGCCCAAGGCCGCCGAGGAGGTAAGGATTGAGGTCCGCTAGACCACGCGTTACGTTTTGCGTGTTTAAGTAATATTTTAAGTCGAAGTTCACGGAAGTGATAGACACATTACCAGTGTAAGTTTTGGATTCATTGTTCACCGTGAATTTCACGGCGTGATCACCAGTTTGGAAACCCAGGCTCATCGCCACACGAAGGTCAAAGAAGTAGCTTAAGAAAATACCGAAAGTTGGCGCACTTTCGTAGGCGTCGGCAAAGTTCCCAGTAAAGCCGCGATAGCCACCGGCAAGACCCACTGTAAAGAAACGACCGTTACGGAAAAAGTTAATATCGGCCTCTTCATCAGACTCTTCGTCGAATTCACTGTAGTCGGTGAAGGGGTCATAAGCCTCATCGGGGTCCACTTGAGAGATAAGATAAGATTTGTGGTCAGATTGCGCTTGGACGTGAGTAGGTAAAAAGCTAATTCCCAGCAGGAAAGCCAGAAGAATAAACTGAAATAGTGGTGCTGCGGTTTTCACAAGTTCCCCCTCTGAGTATTATCGAATAAAAGAGGGCAAAACTTCAAAAAAAAGTATCAAAACGAAGTCCAGACTTCATGCTTTGTCTCAAGCTGAAACACTTCCCTCTGGTGAAGGTCGTGTTTAGAGGGGTTCGGCTAAAGCTTTTTCAATTTCTCTAACAATCGAATCGGAAGAAGGTTTCGTGATCGAGCTCCATCTTTCGATAACGTCGCCCTTGCGATTCACCAGAAATTTTTCAAAATTCCAACTGACATCGGCGAAAAGAAGGCCTGGTTTCTTACGAGTCAAAAATTCGTAAACCGGCTGTTTGTCAGGACCTTTCACAGGAGCTTTTTCAAAAAATGGAAAGGTGATGCCGTATTCTTTTTCAGCGAATTTCTGAATGGCGGCACCGTCTGCTTTTTCTTGTTTGAAGTCATTGGAAGGAAAGGCAAGAACGACGAAACCACGGTCTGCGTATTTTTTGTACAATTCTTCAAGTTCTTTCAATTGCGGAGTGAAGCCGCATTGGGAGGCTGTGTTAACCACAAGGACGACTTTGCCTCTGTAGGTGGAAAAATTAATCTTTTTTCCCGTCAAGGTTGCCGCAGAAAGATCAAAGAAGTTCTCTGTCGCGTCTTTAGCGAAGCCTGCTGTGTGCAAGCCAAAAATCAGGGCAAAAATGAAGAGAAAACGCATACTCACCTCGTCCTCAAGAGAGTCTAAGAGGGACTTCGAAAAATCACAAGAAAAAGCCCTGAAGGAGTGTTTAGATGCAGTGCGCGGCTTTGACTTTGCGAGGGCCTGATTTTCTAATTATTACTTCAAGTTAGGTCGTTCTTTGTCTGAGGAGTAAAATAGCGATGGAGTTGGGAAATCCGGTCATCTTGATTTCTGCTTTTGGGCGCGGTCACTGGTTGGCGGCGGCCTTGGCGCAAGAAGGTATCAAGACAACTCTCGTGGACGTGTCTTCGAAGTTGGGTGTGTGGCCTTCGGAAGACGTGGAAGGTCCTTTTGGTTTTTTTCGTAACGAAAAAATTTCTGAATCGCAGATGGAACGTTTGTACGCCGACGATCCTTACGATGAAGTTCCCAACGGATTTACTCTGTGGCAGAAGCAAGGTCCTTTTGAATTCAAAGGTCCGACGACAAAATTTAAAATCGAAAAAACGTCTTTGTCTTCACACATCAAAGATTTTCTTTTAAGCGGCACCGGCAATAAAAATACAAAAGCTTTATATAAAAATCTGGATGCGTTTAATTTTGAACAAAGCTGGCTTTTGCATCTCGCTCATCAGTGGGCGGGGACGACTTACAAGCCCAATGCTCAAGGCGCAAGGGCCGGGGAAGCGGTTCCGCTTTTTTCTTCTTTCTTGGTTCGTCAGGCCACACGCAACGGACTCGAGCAATCTTTGGAATGGCTCGCGACAAAAGGTGTGGAAGTCATCCGACCTCAGCAGATCGTCGATGCCTCTTTTGGTGGAGGAAAATCCATCACGGGTCTTGAGCTTTCCGGAGAGAAGCAAGGTCTGTTCCGTCTTGAGCAAATCGTATGGATGCTCACAAGTGAGGAAAGTTATTTCTTAAATGAACGCCTAGGAAAATACTTTTTCCCGGAAGGACCTCTAGAGCCGGAGTGGTGCTGGGTTCGCTACCGTGTGAGTCTTCAGCAGTGCTTTGAGCGCGATCACCTTCCGGCGCACACACTGGTGATGGATGATCTTTATTCTCCCTGGACTCATGAAAATATGATGGTCCTGCAAAGAACGACATTACCGGACCAGTTTGATGTGTGGATGAGAATCCCGACGGTGCAACGCTTTAACAAAGAATACCTCACAGTTCGCAGTCTGCGCATGAAAGCAAATCTGGTCGAACGTATGTCTTTGTCAGATCCTCAAGTTTTAAGTTTTCCGCAAGAGTATTATTATACTTATGCACAACTTGGGGCTGCGCGCTTCCCGGTTTTCGGAGAAAAGCAAAGCTCCCGTCGCGGAAAAGTTCTTTACAGCAATTTACAACTCGATGGGCCTGAAGAGTGGCCTCATTATGCGTGGGGTTCTTACTTTGAACGTCACGAAATGATTTTGAGTCAGCTTGTAAGCTGGTGGAAAGAAAAATTGTTGAAAGAGCAAAAAGAAAAGAGAAAGGAACAAGTTCCGTGATCGAAAGATACACCCGACCTGAAATGGGCCTTTTGTGGCACGCAGATCATAGATTCGGAAAAATGATGGAAGTCGAAATCGCCGTGGCTCAAGTGCAAGCGCAAATGGGCATCATCCCTAAGAATGCAGCCAAGGTGATTGCGCAAAAAGCTCGCTTCAACGTCAAACGTATTTCGGAAATTGAGAAAGAAACGAAGCACGATGTGATCGCCTTTGTTTCGAACATGGCTGAAAACGTTGGTCCTCAAGGAAAATTCATTCACTACGGTCTGACGTCGTCAGATGTTTTGGATACAGCCTTTAGCTTGCAAGTGCGCGAAGCGGGCGCTGTGTTGATGAAATCTATCGAAGGTCTTGAGAAATCTTTAAAGTCTTTAGTGAATAAACATGCGGATACTTTGTGTGCTGGTCGCACACACGGCATGTTTGCAGAGCCGACAACATTTGGTTTTAAAATGGCGGGTTTCCTAGCGGAGACGGAACGCAATAAAAAACGCGTGAAGGCCGCGCTGGATAACATGATGATTTGCAAGCTTAGCGGGGCGGTGGGAACTTACTCCAGCCAATCTCCAAAAGTGGAAGCGGCTGTTGCAAAGAAGCTTAAATTGAAAGCGGAAACAATCGCGACACAAGTGATTCCGCGCGATCGCCATGCTGAGATGTTAAATGCCTTGGCGATTTTAGGGACGGGACTAGAGCGTTTGGCAATCGAACTTCGCCACTTGCAAAGAAGTGATGTGGCGGAAGTGACAGAAGGATTTACGAAGGGTCAAAAGGGTTCTTCGGCAATGCCTCATAAGAAAAATCCGATCAGTGCTGAGAACATCACCGGACTTTCCCGCTTGCTTCGCGGTTACGCGATTGCGGGACTTGAAAACGTGGCTTTGTGGCACGAGCGTGACATCAGTCATTCTTCCGTAGAGCGCGTGGTGTTTCCGGATGCGTTTATCGTGGCAGACTATGCTCTAAACCGCATGAGCATTTTGTTAGATGGTCTGGATGTGAATAAAAAACGCATGCTCGACAATATCGAAAGTTCTCAAGGACAGATTTTCAGTTCGCATGTTTTGCTGGGACTTGTACAAAAAGGCATGCGTCGTGAAGATGCTTACGTTTTGGTGCAACGCCTTTGTCACTCGCTTGGTTACGGTGAGCATTTAAGAGACAAGCTCATGGTGGATGACGAAGTTCGCGGACTTTTAAAACCCAAAGAGATCGATGAGATCTTCACAGGGAAAAAACATAAGAAATCGATCAAAGAAATTATCAAAAGAGTTTAATCGTGGCGAATTGGAAGTTTTTTAACGAAGGTGACATTGTTGATGTGGTAGCTCCAGGTTACCCGTCAAAGCCTCATGAAGTTGAGGGCGCTCACGATTTTCTTTTGAAATGGAAATTGCATCCGCGCATTCCTAAAGGTCTTATCAAGCCGCATTTTTTGCACGCTCACGAAGATGAGGCGCGCTTTGCGTTTTTAAAGGCGGCGATCGAATCTAAAGACTCGCGCGTGATCTGGTGTTTGCGTGGTGGTTACGGCAGCAATCGTTTGATCCCGATGCTGGCAAAACTTAAAAAACCAAAAGAGCCAAAACTTCTTATCGGCATCAGTGATATCACTTCCTTGCATAGCTTTTTTATTCAGGAGTGGGGTTGGTCGACTTTGCACGCTCCGCTTTTGGATCGTTTGGGAAGAAACCTGGTGGCACCAAAGTTTGAAAAAGAATTGCATGACATTCTTTTTGGTCAAGAGACTGATGTGGTGTTTAAGAATTTAAAACCGCTCAACGAAGCCGCTCGCAAGGTAAAGAGCCTCAAATCAAAAATTGTCGGCGGAAATCTCACGGTTCTTCAATCTTCTATGGGAACACCTTGGCAATTGCAGACGAAAAAGTCTTTGCTCTTTGTGGAAGACATTGGTGAGCGCGGTTATCGTATTGACCGTATGTTTGAACAGTTCCGCCAGGCGGGATTGTTTAAACAATGTGATGGCATCATTCTAGGTGATTTTATCGGCGGCGAAGAGCCCGCCACTCAAAAAAATAATTTTAAATTAGTATTTAAGCGTTGGGCCCAGGATCTTGAGATTCCTTTGTTTCAGGGACTGCAAGCAGGCCACGCTGTGATTCAACGACCTGTTCCTTTTAATACACCGTGTGTTTTGGATGTAACAAAAGGAAAGGGCCATTTGGTGATTCAAACCGGAGGGCGTAAATGAAATTTTCAGTCTTAGAAAAAAACCTTATTAAACAGCTTGAAGAGCGTATTCGCGACACCACTCCGGGCGTGATGGTGCGGGCTTATCAAGGCGGTCGTATTATCTGTGACGTCGCTGTGGGAAATACGTATGCGTATTATGATCTTGCGAGTCTCACGAAAGTTATTTTTACGACCCAAGCGATGATGTATGCTTATGAACAGGGGAAGTGGAATTTTGAAACGAAGGTTTCTGATTTTCTTTCTTGGTTTCCGCATAAGGAAACAAAAATAACAGAACTTCTTACACACAGCTCAGGCCTCGCGTGGTGGCTTCCTTTGTACCAGGAAATCAATACGCAGCTTTCGACGGAAAAGCGTCGTGAGCAGCTTCAAGATATTCTTAAAGGCCTTAAAATTGAAAAACAAGAAACGGCCGTGTATTCCGATGTTGGCTTTTTGGTCCTTGGGTTTATTTTAGAAAAATTCTTCGACAAACCTCTTTTGGATGTTTGGGAGGAAGTAAAAAATAAATTTTATTTGGGAACGACATTGGAGTTCCATCCCGAAAATCAATTCACAACCAGAGCGGCTTTGTTTGCACCAACTGAAGAGTGCCCTGTGCGTAAAAAACTCATCCAAGGCGAAGTTCATGATCTGAACTGCTGGTCTTTGGGTGGGGTTTCGACCCACGCAGGTCTTTTCGGAAGTATCGATGATACAGGTTGGTTCTCGTTGCATTTGCGTTCGCAGCTCATGGGGATTGCCCGTTATTCTATTCGTCAAAAGACCGCGCAACTTTTTGCTAAGCGGGCTCTTCCGGAAGGAAAAGGCGATTGGGCGATGGGATATATGATGCCGACACCGGGCTCAGCAAGCTGCGGAACTTATTTCTCGTTGGATTCTATTGGGCACACGGGCTTTACAGGAACGTCCATTTGGTATGATCCCAAGATGGATATGAGTGTAATCATTCTTTCCAATCGAGTTCTTTACGGGGCCGATAACAAAGCCTTTGGAAAATTGCGTCCTGAGATACATAATTGGATTGTCGAAAATTACAGACGTAGCGGAGTGTAGCGCGGGAGAGTTTATGAATTTAAAACCAGGCAGTCATATTCATTTGATGGGTATTTGTGGCACAGCCATGGCTTCTTTGGCCGGTCTTCTTAAGGACCGTGGCTTTAAAATTACGGGCAGTGACTTAAATCCTTATCCTCCAATGTCGACTCAGCTTGAAAGCTTGGGCATCAACATCATGAAAGGTTATAAGGCTGAAAATCTTCATCCAAAACCAGACTTCGTGATTGTTGGAAACGTGATTTCTGCAAACAATGAAGAAGCCCAGGAGCTTAAGAAACTGGAAATTCCATACGCATCACTTCCTAAAGCGATGGGTGAATTTATCATTGCAGATCGCGAAAGCGTTGTGATCTCTGGAACTCACGGGAAAACGACAACGACATCCATGATGTCGTGGGTTGCGGAAAACGCGGGTGTGAAGCCGGGCTTTTTGATTGGTGGGATTCCAAAGAACTTCTCTCAGTCCTTTAAAAATCCTGAAGGCAATTACTTTATTATCGAAGGGGACGAGTACGACACCGCTTTCTTTGATAAAGTGCCTAAGTTTATTCACTACAAACCAAAGCATGTGATTTTGACCTCTGTTGAGTTTGATCACGCCGATATTTACAAAGACTTGCAAGCGGTGAAAGACGCTTTTGCGCGTTTGATGACTTTGATTCCAGAAAATGGAACGTTGTTGGCGTGCGCAGAAGACGCCAACGTGATGGAGCTTCGTAAGCTGGCTAAGTGCAAAAACTCTTTCACTTATGGATTTAACAGCAACGCGGACTTCCGCGCTAAAGTGCTTTTCCAAAATGAAAAAGGTTTGGGATTTGAAGTTCACCACAAGGGTGAAATCCTAGGACCTTATGCCATGCAAATCACCGGCGATTACAATGTTCTTAATGCCACGGCTGTTGTTGCGATGTCGAAGATCTTGGGATTCTCTGAAAATAGAATTCAAATCGCGTTGGAGTCTTTTGAAGGTGTTAAACGCCGTCAGGAGATCTTGGGAGAACCAAACGGTGTCCTTGTGATTGAAGACTTTGCCCACCATCCAACAGCGGTGCGTGAGACGGTGAAGGGGATTCAGAAAAAATATCCAAACCGCAAGGTGTTCTCGGTGTTTGAACCTCGAAGTGCGACGTCTCGTCGTAAAGTTTTCCAGCAAGACTATGTGGATGCCTTTAAAGGATCGCATGAAGTGCTATTAGCGAAGGCTTTTGATCAATCTAAAATTGATGAAGAAAACCGTTTTTCTTCTCATGAGCTTATTGAGGATCTTAAAAAGTCCGGAGTCACGGCGGCGGATTTCGATACGGCTGATGATATCGTGGCAGCTTTGAAATCGCGCGCAAAAACCGGTGATGTGATTTTGATCATGAGCAACGGCGGCTTTGACGGCATCTATGGAAAATTGCTAAAGGCCCTCGCATAGAGGGCTCTTGGTCTCAAAGTGGTTCACTTTTGGTGTTCCTCAGAGTGTTTTCCTGGAGTGAGGAAACAGTTTGTTATGAAGTGTTCCATCTTGTTCTGAGGCACTTCATGACCTCTTATCAAATACTTAACACTGTTGCTTGATAAAAATCGTTTCATTCTGTGATGTTCATTAGCGAAATGTCCCCAAACGCTCTCTCAGAAGGGGCTATCGCGAGTCACCTTTTTTGGAAATTTAGACGATAATGTATTCACTCGGGGGAGTGAAATATGAGGGGCTACAAGTTGCTAGTTGTGGCTTCATTGGTATTTTCGTCAGTTAATGCCAGTGCAGCAGCTTCAGAAGCGGATATGCGCAATGCAAAGCGACTTTATGAACGTATGACAGGGGTGAAGGTTTCATCAAAGAAACCGGAGCTTAAAACTGTCGCGGATCTATTGGCGCTAGGTAAAAATGCAGAAGCAGCTAAGTATATTACAACCACGTCTGATTTTTTAAATGTGCAGGTCAAAAATCTTTCACTTCGTCTTTCCAATAAAGATGAATCCGTGAAAGTTCCGTTCAACGATTTTTCTGCGTTGATCGTGGGTGTTGTTCGTGACAACAAAGACTTCCGTGAAATCTTAACTTCGGATTATTACTACGACATCACAGGTGTTGCGAATGACGATGACTTAAGAACAAGATACTTTAATCAAAACAATTTTGCAGCCGTTGAAACGGCTTATGTTGATTTGATGAAGGCTTTGACTTTCAGAGGTCAGCAACAAATGGTCACGGTGGCATACGATACACCTTACATGCAAAATCAAAAGTCCTATCCTCTTATGGTGACAAAACCTAACAAAGATGCGGCGGGTGTTTTTACAACCAGAACATTTGCTGAAAGAAATCTGGGTGGAGGTTCAAACCGTCGTGCGGTGGAATTTTCTTTGAAACAGTTTCTTTGTGTTTCTATGGCGGAAGCGGCGGATTCAAGTGCTTCCGACCAATATGTCGGTCGTGACGTTGAACGCTTTCCTGCCGGTGACTATAATAAGTACCTCACAAGCTGTAAGAGCTGTCACTCTGTGATGGACGGTATGCGTGGCGCTTTTGCAAAAATGGATTACGATAACTTTACCAATTCGGCAGCGACAGGTGTTTATTCGCAAATGCATGGTGATTTCTTTAAAGATCAAGACATTGCCAACGCCTATTCTAAGTACGTGACGGATGTCGTGACACCTACAACAAATGCCGTGATTCCGGATCTTGAAGTGAATCAGGCAAATTCAATCTATTATAAAACTCGCTATGATTTCTTGATTGCTCGTGGAACGGCCGCAGCTTCAGCGAAATCCAGCTTAGACGCGGTTTTAAATACGGTTCGTGATCCCAAAATTGCGACAGACTTGATTGCCGATTTCCGTGCTAAAAACACGACGCTTTTGGCGGATCTTAAAACAAACAGAAACAACACGACTTACAGAGCAACTTACGTTAAGGCGTGCTTGGATCATTTCAGCAATACGGCTTTGACTCAGCAACAACAAGAAGAAAAGTTTTTACTTTGCAACCTCGACAATAAAAAAGACATGTCTTTAATCTACGCGCATTACTCTAATGCTTTGACAGCAAGTAAAACTGCGGATGCCGAAAAAGACCGCCTTTTAGGTAAGTTGATCAATAGAGGTCGCGCATCAAATGGAAATATGATCATTCCGTATCTTCAAGCGAAAGACATTTCAAAGCTTTATGCGCGCAATGCTTTTGACTCTGAAACGGGTGTTGCTACGAAAATGAATAAGGGAAGTTATCCTTATGGTTTCGTTGTGAAAAGCGATTCTTTCGTGAACAACGCGGTATTGGGAAGTAAATCCACTTTCTTTGGCTGGAGAGGACCGAACAAGTCTGGCGGTAACGGCCTTAAAGATTTCGGTCGTATGCTGGGCGATTCGCGCAGATTCAGTCAGTGTATGGCTAAACGTGTGTACGAAAGTGTTTGCCTTAAAAAACTGGAATCAACTCAGTACACGACATTGGTTCGTTTAGGCGACCGCTTTGAAGCATTAAACTACAATCTTAAAAATCTCTATCAGGAAATCGCTCTAGACCCAGTCTGTGGCGTGATGAAGGGGGAGTAAACCATGAAGACAAAAAATAAAATTGGTGCATTCATTGGTCTTACTTTTTCTTTCCTGATTGTCGGTCTGGGGTTTCAAAACTGTGCGCAACAAGTCGATATGGCAAGCCTTGAGGCCAACGACAGCGTGAATGGCAGTTCAATGGGTGGCACGGACACTCCAGTTACCAAAGTGGAAAGTGATCTAGGTGTGTCGCCGACAGATGCGAAGCAATCACTTGAATCAATGATGTCTTTATTAGGTTTAACTCCGAAGGATATCAATATGAATGAAGTGAATAGCGAGATCAACTATCGTCGTAATTTGCTTGTTCCTCAGAACGATATCACTCTTTTAAATTCACCTTCAATCATTGCCATGACCTCTTTGGCTGGCGTGGTTTGTAAGCAGGCGGTGAATAAAGAGAAAAAGGGAACTCGCGATATTTTTAAGTTCATCGATTTTTCTCAAGGTCCTAAGGCTTACGGAAAAATGGGTGCAATCAATACTTATATTTCGTTGGTAGACCGTCTGTGGATGCGCAAGCCTTCAAAAGAGGAATTGCAAGCGATCACAGAAGCGGTGGACGAGTATTTCAGTACATTGGACTCGACAGCGATGGGGAAAGCTGCTGAGTCTGATAAGCTAGCGATTTTTATTTGCACGGGCATGTTAGCTGTTCCTGAATCTTATCTTCTTTGATTAGCGCGAGGGGAATTGGGGGAATCATGAAAAACGACAAACTAAAAAAAGTCTTGGACGCTAAGACGGATTTGCCGGGCCTTCGCCTATCTCGTCGTGAACTTCTTGAAGCGGGCGTGATTTCATTCGCGGCTCGTATTGCAGTTCCAGGAGCAGTCACTTCTATTTTAACAATGACTCAAAAAGCCGAAGCGCAAGCTGCTGCGGGATCGATGATGCCATTCGTGACTTTAAGTCTCAGCGGTGGCGCCGCTCTTCACGGCAATTTCGTCGTGAAAAATGCCGGCGGAGATTTACTCAGTGCTTATACAAAACTAGGTCTGGGTAATGCGGGATTCTCGACTGAGAAATTGTTAGGTGCTGATTTTGCGGCAACGGCGCAGCTTCATAAAGGAATTAAATCTGTAGCTTCAAACGAAGCGCTTTCTAAATCACGTCTGGTTGCTCTTTGTACGAATACAGCCAACGACACGAATGCCTTAGTGGCGCAACGTCCCTTTTATGATTTGTCGGGTCCTCTAGAAAAAGCGGGTCTTATCGGCAAAGTTCTTCCGACGGTGCATTTAGGAAGTTCTGCAGAAAACTTAAAACCTGTATTTGGTGCCCCTAACTCGACATTAGAAATGGCGAGCCTTGATTCAATGTTCGGTGCCTTGAATTATTCAAGTGTTCTTGCGGATAATGGTCTTTTAAGTAAAAAACAAAAAGAAGCTTTGAGTTCTTTTGTGTCGAAGATGACTCGTTCACAAATTGCCAAGCTCAATTCCAAAGACGATGGTTTAAAAACTGTTTTGCAAGAAGCAGGTATTAAATCCGGTGAAATCATCAAGGCCGGTGGTGCTTCTGGCGTGGATCCGCGTAAAGACGCCATGACTCAAGCCGTTTATAAAATCACGGCAACGACGGCGGCAAATGATGCCACGGCGATGGCTGCGGGTGTTGTTTATAATGCTTTGAATGGAAATATTTCTCATGGTCGCATCACAATGGGTGGCTATGACTATCATGCTCCGGGTTTAAGAACTCAAGCGGATGCTAAGGATTTCACAGCGGGCGTGCAAATCGGCCGTATGTTGGAGCTTGCATTGAAAATGAAAAAACCATTGTTCATTCTTGTGACGACAGATGGCGCCTGCGTTTCAGAAACTTCTGAGTCAGCAACGAGCATCTGGTCCAGTGACTATTCATCTTCATTGCAGTTTATTATTGCCTTTGATCCGAATGGTAAAGTCGCTTCAAGTGGAACTCAAATCGGTCACTACTTGGATGATCAAAGCGTGGATACAACCACATTAGTGGGGTCTCGTCCTGATTATGTTGCGGCAGCGGTTCTTGCGAACTATCTTAATTTAAATAAAAAATTAGGAATGTTTAAACAGCTTGCTCCTGCGACATTGCAAGCGGACGACGTTGAAAAAGTAGTTAAATTGCACGTTGCTTAAGAGGGGATGACGATGAGAATGAGTAAACCTCAGGCTCTTAAAATTTTAGGCACAGTTTCAGGAACGGTTTTGCTTTTGTTGGCGTTTCAAAACTGCGGGCAGCAATTAGGGGAAGGTTTCCAAATCGACACCAAGTCTGTTCAGTTGAATAGCCAAGGAAATTCTTTAGGGAATGTCGATACAGGAACAAAGACTCCTGCTGGTGACGGTGATGAAGACTTAGGTGAGGCGAGCACCGGAGATCTTTGTGAAGATCAGCTGCTGGCGAAATTTGGATCCGGCTATCACGTCTTCTTGAAGCAGAACTGTGCAGGTTGCCATGATGGAAATCATGAGGCACCGGCATTTGCTTCAAAAAACGTTCTCGCTTCTTATCAAGTTTTTAAAGACAAAGGTTATTTGGCGATTTCAAACAATGCTGTGAGCGAGAAACACAATCCTCCAGCGACAGGCGCGCATAATAACGGTGCCATCAGCAGTTTGAAACAAGAATGGGAATCGGCGCAGGCGGCGTGGTTGCAGTGTAAGGGATCTGATGCGCAAGATAAGTCGATCGTGACAGTAAATAAAACGGATGCAAACATCATTGCATCAAAAGCCAACTCGGCGACTTGGACGACTTTGGCTTGGAATTTGAATACGGAAGTCGCAGCGAACATGCCGAAATTTCCTCTGCAAATGACGGTGGAAGCGCAAGTGGCTAAAGTGAGTGGCAACGAAGTCGGGTATGCGGTTCGTAATCCAACAATGTCCATCACTTCGGGGACAGCGAAGTATCGCGTGAAGGCATTGTTCTTTTACGTGAATAGCAAGCTTTTAGATTCAGCAACGGTCTATCGTAATATCAATGCAGTTGTGTGCCCTGGTACCCCGTTGAATTTGGCGCCAGTCGGAAATGCACAGCTTCTTGTAATGTCGCCAATCAAAAATACAGACAAGTTTGCGTTGCAGTTCACTTCGATTGAAAAAGCGGAATCCACGGCGAAGTGCGGTACAGGTTCTACAGACGCAGCTCCAATTGATAACACACCTGCCACAGTGAGCTTCGCGCAGTTAACCGCAACCACAGGAACGCTGAATGTGTTTAGAACTCAATGCTTCAGTTGTCACACAGGTGCGGGAGCTAATGGCGGTCTTGATCTTAGCAACTACACGGCTTCAAAAAATGCCGCGAGCAAGATCCTCACTCGTATCAACGATGCCGGAAGCCCGATGCCTCGTTCAGGTTTGATGTCATCGCAAATGAGAGCCATCGTAGAAAAATGGGTGACGACGGGCACTCCGCAGAACTAAAAGTGACTCTAAAATAATCAACTAACGCGCCGCATCTCTAAAGGGTGCGGTTTTCTTTTTTAAACCTTCATTTTCCCTCTCAGATGCGATGCGTTTTTGAGTGAAACGCCGTGCCGCCTTCGATACTTTTTTCAGCTATGTCGAATCAAACTCCACTCATGAAGCAGTTCTGGGACATTAAGTCCGTTCACCAAGATAAAATTCTCCTTTTCCGCATGGGGGATTTCTTCGAAATGTTCTTTGATGATGCTGTGAAAGCAGCGCCGGTGATCGGTATTGCTCTGACTCAAAGAAATAAAAAATCCCAGGACGAAACGCCGATGTGCGGAGTGCCTCATCACTCGATCGCGGGACCTATCAATAAACTTTTAGCAGCTGGCTTTAAAGTTGCGATCTGTGATCAGTTGGAAGATCCCAAAATGGCCAAGGGAATTGTGAAGCGTGGAGTGACGCGCGTTCTGACTCCGGGAATGGTTTATGATTCCGACACTTTGGATGGGACAAAGCCTCACTACCTAGTGGGTCTTGATAAAGAGTCGATCAGCTTCTTGGATGCAACAACGGGCGAGGCTTTCTTTTTTAAATCACAAAAGACATCTGAACTTTTGCGTTTCTTGCAAATCCTTCCTGTCGCAGAGATCGTGATCGCAAGTGAAGATGAGTCTTTGCTTGTAGGTGTCGAAGGCATTTTGATCAGCCGTCATGATGAACTTCCGGATATGCTTCATGACCTTTTGAAAAATGAAGCGCCAATGTCAGCGGCCCGTCTGGTTTCATACGTAAAAAGTCTTTCTGGAGAAGAGTCGCTAGCGACTTTGTCTCCGTTTGTTGAAAGAGATCTAGAACATCGTCTTGAAATTTCAGGAACAGTGCTTCGTCATTTAGAAATTTTCTCAACGTATAAAGGCGAAGGTCTTGGAAGCTTATTCCACGCGATCAATCGCACGCAGACTTCTGCGGGAAGCCGTCTCCTTCGTCAGTGGTTGAGTTTCCCCTTGCGTGATCCGAAGGCCATCGAAAGCCGTCTTAGCTCTGTGGAGTTCTGGCGCAGTCACGTTGTCGAATTAAAACGCGTTCGTCAAATCTTGGGACAAATGGGCGATATTGAACGTCGTCTGGGAAAAATCTCTCAACCTCAGTGCAACGGTCGTGATCTTCTGGCGTTGGCGGGAAGTGTTCATGCGGGTATCAGTGCTTTGGAAGTTTTAGTTCACGCTTCAGGTGGAACGGCGAACTTTGATTCTCTCCGTGAATTGGCTTATAAAATTGAGCACACCATCGTTGAGGAACCACCTCTTGCAACAAAACAAGGTTACCTCATTCGTCAGGGTGTTTCCGCAGAGCTTGATGATTTGATTGAGCTTTCAACGCATTCTCAAGCGTTGGTTGCTCGTATGGAAGCGGAAGAAAAAGAAAAGACCGGAATTTCCAGTCTTAAAATCCGCTATAACAATGTTTTTGGTTATTACATCGAGATCACAAACACGCATAAAGATAAAGCGCCTGCGCACTATCAAAGAAAGCAGACGCTTACAAATGCGGAACGTTATTGCACAGATGAATTGGTCGAGCTTGAAAGAAAAGTTCTTAGCGCTAATACCAAACGTGCCGATCTTGAGTTTGAATTCTTTGAAGCTCTTCGTAAGCAGATTCTTGCGCAATGTCCTTCCTTGTTGAATCTTGCGCATGAGTGCAGCGAAGTGGATGTGGTTTCTGCTCTTGCTTGGTTAAGTCTTGAAGAAAAATACGTGCGCCCGCAATTCACTCAAGATGGTTCTTTGAAATTAAGAGCCAGCCGTCACCCGGTTGTTGAACAAACAGTGAAAAAGAATTTCGTGGCGAATGATATTGAACTTCGTCCGCATTCTTGTTTGCTTCTTACAGGACCGAATATGGCCGGTAAGTCGACTTTGATGAGACAAGTCGCTTTGATCGCGATCATGGCGCAAATGGGATCTTTTGTTCCTTGCGATGAAGCTTCTTTGCCAATCTTTGATGCGATCTTCACGCGTATCGGAGCAAGTGACCAGTTGTCTGAAGGTCTTTCAACATTCATGGTTGAGATGACTGAGACTTCGGCGATGCTTAGAAATGCCACAAAAGAATCTTTGGTGATTCTGGATGAAGTGGGACGCGGAACAAGCACATTTGATGGAATGTGTTTAGCGCAATCAATCCTTGAGCATCTTTTAAGTGATGTGAAAGCGTTAACGTTCTTTGCGACTCACTATCATGAGTTGACGTCCTTAGATCAAAGCTTTGGCCAAATCACGAATGCGCATATGACAGTGGCTGAAAGAAACGGCGAAATTCGTTTCTTGCATACATTGGTGAAAGGTCCTGCTTTGAAATCTTACGGGGTGCAAGTGGCAGAGCTGGCGGGACTTCCGCCTTCAGTCACGAAGCGTGCGAAAAGCCTTCTTCGTGAAGTGGAATCAAAACGCGTGCAGGCCACAAGTCAGTTATCACTTTTAGATTCTTTTGCACTTGATGATGCGGCTCCGGTTGAAATTGAAACTCCAAAAGTTCCTGAAGAAATCAAGAGCTTGATGGCGGAAGTTGAAAAGTATCCGCTCATGCAAATGAGTCCTCTTGAGGCGATGAATCAGATCGCGAAGTGGAAAGAGATTGTCGCTCGCGCCGGAACGGAAGTTTAAAACTTATGGCGCAAAAGTCGTTCTTAAGTTCTGAACAGTGGGAGCAAGCTAAAGAAGTGTTGAATCCACCTCTTATGACACCTGACGGAGATGTTCGTCAGGTGTTTTGCTTTTCAACTGAGAACTTTTCGAACTGGCTGGGTGCACGCCTGGAAGATATTTTTAAATCTTCAAAGGATTGGGAAGACTGTCATCCGGTCATCTTGGGATCTTGGGCTCGTGAAGAACTCAGTCCCAAATCCGATATCGATGTTCTTTTCTGTGGTGACGAAGAAAAAGTAAAAAAGTTTGTCGATGCCGTTCAAGAGCGAGGTTTAAAACTTCGCTACCGCATGCCTCATAATCCGGAGGATTGGACTGAGAACGTCGAAGCATTTGATATCTTGGCATTGCTGAAGGCCCGTCCATGGACTCCGGAGGCGGCCAAAAAACTTTTTGAACAACAGAAAAAAATCTGGGCCAAGAAAAAACACTACCGTCGTATTTTGCTAAAGGCTGTAAAAGACGAACGTAAAAACCGTGCGAAACGTTTTGATTCGATCACGAACTATCTTGAGCCGAATATCAAATATGGTCCAGGAGGTCTGCGCGATCTTGAGCAAGGTCTGCAAATTTATGAACTCTTCGCTGAAAAGTTCACGCACCCAGGACATGCGCTCAATGTTCTTCAATACTATCGCAGTTATTTCCTGAACATCCGTCAGAAGCTTCATTTGGAAGGTCATGGTGATATTTTGTCCAGTGCCATTCAATTTGATCTTGGTAAATGGATGGGTTTTAAAAGCCATAAAGATTTTATGCGTGATTTGCAGCGCGGTCTTTCGCGTGTGCATTTTTATTCGGATTGGATTGTTGAAGTGGCCGAAGCTTCTGAAAAAGAGCTTAAGCAAATTGAACAATTGGAATTTAAGAAGATCGAAGATCTTACGAATGCGTTACATAAAAATTCCAGCGTTTTAGTCCAGAAAAAAGTCCGTGAAAACCTCGACACTTTTTTGCCTGATAAGAAAGTTAAAACGACGGCGAAACGAAGAGGGGCTGCTTTAGAACAAGTTCTCAATGTTCAAGCAGAGGATGAACTTTTAGTCAGCGTTTTCCGCTCGCGATTGATTGATAAATTAGTTCCAGAAATCCGTCGCTTAGTGGGCTATGTTCAACACGATCAATATCATCGTTTCACGGCCGATTCGCACATCATGCAAGCCTGTCGTGAAGTAAAACGTATCTATAAAAAGCCATCCGAATTGGGACCTCTCAAATTCATTCATAAGAATCTCACGCAAGAAGACTGGCGCATTCTTTCCTGGAGTTGTTTGTATCACGATCTTGCAAAAGGTTTGGAAAGTTCTGAACATCACTCCGACCTTGGTGTGACCATCACCGAGAGAGATTTTAAATCTTACGGTTTAAGTAAAGCTTTAACTGAAGAGGTAAAGTGGATGGTGAAAAACCATCTGGAGCTTTCACAAGCTGCTTTCAGAAAAAATCCTAAAGACCCGAAAGTGTGGCAGGAACTTCGTCAAAGAGGAGTCGAAGGTGCAAGGCTTTATCGCTTAGCTCTTTTCACCGCCATCGATATCCGTGCGACCAATCCGGAAGCTTGGAATGAATGGAAAGCAAAACTCTTAAAGGAACTTGTGATCAGTCTTGAATCCAAAAAAGCTCAAGACTATTTCGATTTCCAAACTCTGCGTTTGCGTAAGAAATTGCAAATTCCATCGGAGATCGTCGAAGAGCTGGGTCCAGTCCTGCTCGACAGTCTTGCAGTGAAAGATCTTGTTGATGACATGAAGAAAGCCGAACTCAGTGAAACGTCTTTAAAGCCTTGGGTTCATAAAACTCGCAAAGGGGATCTTTGGATTCGCTTCCATGAGAAAAAAGACCGTAAAGGGCTTTTAGCGGATTATGTGGGGCAATTGTATTCATTGGGCTTGGGAATCCGTCACGCTTCGATTCACACCATCTCGAAGGTCGGTGTTTACGATTGGTTCCAGGTAGCGACTTCAAAAAACATCCAACAACTGGCAAAAGTTTTAGAAAACGCGCAAGTACAATCAAAACCGATTCCTGCGGTAAAGTTTGATGCGATTCAATTGATCAGTGCCGATGACAAGGAACTTGTGATTAGTTTTAAAGCGCCGGATCAGACGGGGTTGTTGGCCTCTGCTGCGAAATCTTTAAGTGATTTGGGTGTAAGTGTGAAATCCGCTCGTGTGCACACATGGGGTCGTCAGGTTGACGATATCTTTTTTGTGAAGGCGGATCGTGAGCCTCAAGAACTGCTGGCAGCCTTGAGGCAGAAATACGATTTGAATTAGTTGCTGTTGTTTTTCTTTTTTGCACCACCGGCCATGCCAGTGTGATTGCGCCAGTTGTATTGAGGGTCTGTTTTAGTACGGTTGTGCCAAGCTTCCCATTTTTTCTTTGGAAGTTTGTGTGACACATTTCCTTTTTCGTCGAAAATGTCTGGATCTTTTCCTACTAAAAAATCGCCAATGGCTTTGAGAATTCCCATTTAAAACCGCTCCTTAAATAACGGTTTTAATATAAGCGAGGAGTGACCTGAAGGGAAGGCCTAAATTAAGAACGAGGATTTGCGCACACGTCGATGATGTCAAGACCACGGTCTTCAGAGACTTTGCCAGCACCTTTATAGAAATTAAAGCATTGTTGAGCCGCGCCTTCGTAAGCGTCCTCATAACTCGCTGCCGTTCTCTTGATTTCAAGTGTTTGGCCCGAGAGTTTGTATTTGAAGGTGAATTCTTTTTCTGGAGTGCCCTTGCTTGACCAAGCAAATGAGGTGCACGAGAAAGCCAAGAGTGCGATTGTTAGAAGTGTTTTCATAAGGTCCCCCTTTTTCAGGTTTCAGTCTTTGTCTTTTATAGGAGCAAGGCAGGTGCCAGAAGGGCTCAAAATACCCGCCCGCAATGCGTCATAAATACTTGAAATAACTAGATAAAACAGTCTCAGAATGGGTCATGCCAGAAAAGGGGTGTTAGGGCCCTCACATGACAGGTTTGGGAATGCGGTTGAATATGTTTTAGACACTCGCTAAGCTCAAATAAATCAAACAAGGACGTGTCGGATGAGATTTCTTTTATTTGCTCTTTTGAGTCTTTCCTTCTCAACATCTTTCGCAACCACGCGTGGGCAGTTCGTGGGATTGCAGATGCTCGTAAATATCTGGTCGACGTCCTATGACGGCTCGGTAGATGGCTCTCCGCAAGTTTTATTTGAAGCGATGGATCGTCCTGAGCAGGATTCAATGGTGGGTCGTGGAAAGGTTCTTGATACACCTCAGAAAGTTTTGAATTTTATCTGTGCTAAAAAAGGCGAGAATAATTACCAGTGCTCCATTACAATTCACAGATCTAATTTCGCCTCTATCGGCCCAGGAAAAGCTCAATTCGTAGCCCGTGGCGCAGACGCTAAGGCTATTTTCGAACAGTTCCATACGCAAAACGATCGTTTTTCTTATCGTGACGAAATGTCGATGTTCTCGATTGAAGCAACACCCGATATATTCGTGATGAAGTTTAACGCTCAGGGTCTCTAAAGAGGCCCTTCCTTATTCAGAATTAATGGATGATTGTCATATTTGTGCTATACAAACCTCTCCGTGGGGAGGGGGTTCCATGAAGCATTTCATCGCATTAGTTCTGTTCATTTTTTCGCTTTCAGCGCACGCACAAACTCTTTTTGTCAGTGATGTGGATGACACGATCAAGCTGGCCAATGTTCAGGATATTTCCGAAGCCGCTCGTTACGCTTTCGATGACAAAAGCCGCTTTATCGGAATGAGCGAGCTTTATAATCTCTTCGCGCAAGAACAATCTGATGTATCGATCGTATATCTTTCAAAAGCTCCTGAATGGTTCATGAAGGGAACTCATAAGAGTTTTTTAGTGAATGGAAAATTTCCGGCGGGAACTTACATCGGCCGCACGAATTACGATGCGGATGTGCACAAGCTTAAAAACTTGCGCAAGCTTATGAACGACATCAAGCCTCGCAAAGTTGTTTTCATCGGTGATAACGGTGAGCAAGACCCCGAGGTTTATAACACCATCGTGAAAGAATACGCGAATCAAGGTATCGAGTTTCACCAATTTATTCGCATCGTGTACTCGAAATCTTTCTTTGTGGAATGGGGAGCGAAGCTTTTTGAAGATCAAATCGGCTTTGTAACTCCGATTGAAATCGCTTTGGAAATGGAAAAAGAACATCTGCTAAGCACACAAGCCGTGCAAACAATGATGAGCACGGTGGCCGTGGATATCGTCAAATCCAAAGCTTATGGATCTGAAGGAATCGTCGCGTTTCCGTATTTCGTGAACTGCAGCGATTTTGTGTGGAAATGGGATGACAGTCTTTCTCGTTTCGACATTATGACACTACTTAAGGCTCGTATTGTAGATCGCTGCCGAATTAAGCCGTAAGATAGTTTCATGTTATTAAAGTACCAGCTGCCTCGTGTTTACGAAAATATTCTGCCTCGGGAAATTTTAGATTTCTCTCCACAAGAAACAAAAGCCACTTGTGATACCTGCGCGATGTCTCGTCCCAGACATCGCGGCAAAATCCATTACCGCGAAGATCTGAAGTGCTGCACATTTCATCCGTTTCTTCCCAATTACATGGTCGGAGCTCTTTTTAACGAAAGTTCTTCAACGGAAGCACATCGCATTTTCCGCGATAAGATTTCCCGCCGTGAGTACGCTTTGCCGATTGGCCTTGTGGCACCCGTTCGTTATCAGGTGGAGTTCAATCACCGCGAAGAAGGGGATTTTGGTCAAAGAGAAGACTGGCTTTGCCCTTACTACAATAAAGAAAAACAAAACTGCAACGTGTGGAGAAATCGCGGTGTGGTGTGCACGACATTTTTCTGCAAAAGCTCTTACGGAAAACCGGGATTGAAATTCTGGGAAAAGTTAGGAAGCTATCTTTGGTATGTGGAGCTGGCGTTGCTGGAAGAAGCTTTAGTTATGCTGGATTTTTCACCGCGCCAGATTATGACGTTGCTGGATTATCACAATCGTCACGATGGAACGGCGGCCGAGAAAAAATCCTGGGTCATGCCCGAAACCAAAGCCAAAGAACTTTGGAATGGCTACTATGAAGACCAAGAAGGCTTTTATAAAAAATGTTTTGAAGTTATCTCTAACATGAATAAAAAATCTTTCCACGAGTTGATCGGTGAACAAGGTCAATCGTTGGAAGAAGATTTGTTTTCGATCATTCCGACATTGAAAGTGAACTAGACATGGCAAGCATCCAAGAAAGACAGAATAAAATTATCCAAGATTTTTCAGCGCTCACACAGTGGGAAGATCGCTATAAAAAAATCATCGAGATGGGAAAAGCTCTTCCTGAGATGCCGGAAAATTTGAAGACTGAACAGAATGCGGTGAAAGGATGCCAGTCACAAGTCTGGCTTTCAGCGAATCTGAACGAACAAGGTCAGATGATTCTTCAAGGCGACAGTGATGCGCTGATTGTGAAGGGTCTAGTGGGTTTATTATTGTCCGTGTATTCAGGGGCATCTCCGAGTGAAATTCTTGCGACTCCGCCGGAGTTTTTGAAAGCTTTGGGATTCGAAGGAAACCTTTCTCCTAGCAGGGCCAACGGCTTGCACTCGATGCTTAAGCAAATCAAACTCTATGCAACGGCCTTCGACTATCTACTAAAAACTAAAAAATAGTTTGTTTTTCCCTGTCAATTTACAGAGACTTTTTTAGAGGGGAATGTTCAGGAAGAACGTTCAGAGGGGAAAAAGTGAAAAGGAATTCATTCGTGGCGGCCGTCAGTGTCGCTGTTGCAGCAACGTTTTCAGTTGGCTTTGTCAATATCACACCCAAAGTAATCTACGGCGACGACAATCGTGTTGATGTGTATCAAGTGGAAAGAGCGGACATCCGTGATGTCGCTGATTCGACAGTCGCTTTGATTCCGACAAGAAGTATCGTGAATAGCGGAAATGGCCTCGTAAAAATTCTTTCTTCTCAGTTCGGAAAAGAAATGAACCTGTGCTCTGATGAACCATTCTTTGATCAACCAACGGCAGCGAATTGCTCAGGTTCTCTTGTCGGAGACGATTTGATCGCAACAGCCGGTCACTGCGTCAGCAATGCGGATTGTTCTGCTTATGCATTTGTATTTGGTTTTAAAATGGCTGACGCGAAAACAGCTCCGGAGTCATTGTCGGCTTCTGAAGTTTATAACTGTAAGGAAATCGTAGCGCGTGAATACACAAGCGCTCAAGACTACGCCCTTGTTCGTTTGGATCGTCCTGTCCGTGGGCACAGACCTTTGACTTTGCAGCGCACTCCTGTGCAAGCCGGTGACGGGATATATGTTGTCGGCCATCCATCAGGTCTGCCGACAAAGTATGCCGATGGTGCCAATGTTCGTAGCCAACAAGGCGCTTACTTTCAAGCGAACTTGGATACTTACGGTGGAAACTCGGGTTCTGCGGTCTTCAATGCAAGAACAAATGAAGTCGTAGGAATTCTTGTTCGTGGCGCAAGTGATTTCACTTATGACAGAGCAAGAAAATGCACAATGAGTAACAAATGCGCTGACGGCGGTTGTCGTGGTGAGGATGTTACAAATATTTCTTACATCGTGGATGCTTTGAAAAAATAAAAGATCGAAAGCCTAGAAAAAAAGGGAGCACAAGCTCCCTTTTTTTATTCGACATCGATGGGCACTCCGGATTTATCCATATTATGGGTGCTTGGATGATCGGGAAGTTCTCCATCACCAGGACATGTCGTACTATGAGTTTCGACTTTCGCTAAATCACGTAGTTTGCCTTCTCTGACTTGTGGACCTGCAGGGCAGGGGACAAGTGAGGGATCTTTCTTCATGTCGCTCGCGGGTTCACGCTGTGTTTGCTGTTTCAACATTTCTTGTTTCTCTTTACGTTCTACGATTCGCGTGGCTGCGGAACTTTCTCCGTTGACCTGCATTTTATCTGTGTAAGGAACGCCTTGAACTAGATGAGGAATGATTAAGAGAAGGGCTGCCAAAAGAGCTGTTCTCATAAACTACCTCCTTTTGTGTAATGGTCTGTCATCAACTGACAACTTTATTCTAGCATGGAATAAACGGGTAAAAAGCGAAGTGTCGTCTAACGCTGGACCTTGGGGTTCTTTGACTTCAATCTTAAAGAGCGAAATGATGAAAGACATGAAGTTTGCGAAATCTTTAGCGGAAGCCGAAAATTTTATTTTTTCGCGTTTGGGATCTTCGATCAGGCTGGCCACTCCCTTGGGATTGGGAAAACCAAATCAGCTTGTGAATCGTATCTATGAAAGAGCTAAAAAAGACTCACGGATTTCACTTAAGATATTTACGGCTCTTTCTTTGGATTTTGAAAATCCTAAGAACGAATTGGAAAAACGTTTTTTAGGTCCTTTTTACTCCAGACATTTTGGAGATGACTATCCTCATCTCACTTATCTGGAAGATCTTCACAAGAAGCAAGTACCATCGAATATTCATCTGCATGAATTTTATTTTCAGGCAGGCACTCTTTTAAAAAATGAAAACGCCCAGCAGTCCTACATCAGCCTTAATTACACCCACGTGGCAAGAGCGGTTTTGGATCACGATATCAATGTGATTGTACAAATGGTCGCTCTTTCTAAAGACCGCAGCAAAATCAGTTTGAGCTGCAATCCCGATTTAACTTTGGATGTGATGGAGCTTTATAAAAAATCCCAGAAACCACTTCTTATGATCGGGATAATCCACCCGGATTTACCTTATCTGGGAGGAGATGCTGAGGTCGATGCTTCGTTTTTTGATTTCATTGTTGAAAGTGAAGAAGTTCGCCATTCTCTTTTTGCCGTTCCTCGCGTGTCAGTAGATGAAGCCGAGCACCTTATTGGCTTTTATGCAAGCCAACTCGTCGTGGATTCCGGAACTTTGCAGATAGGTATAGGGTCTCTTTCAGATGCCTTGGTGAATGCAATGATCATGCGACAAAAGAACAATGCTCTTTATCGTAAAATCTCCGAACATCTGTGGAAGGGACGCGCGGATCTGCATCAGAAAATTCATTTAAACGTTTTGCAAGAAGGCCTTTATGGAACGAGTGAAATGTTAATGGATGGTTTTATGCATTTACGAAAGGCCGGTATTTTAAAGCGCGAAATCTTTGATCATGATGAATCCGCAAGAAGATATTTGCATGGGGCTTTTTTTCTGGGATCTAAAGATTTTTATCACTGGTTGAGATCACTTTCCGGTGCGGACTATGAAGGGCTTTCGATGACGAAGGTCTCAAAGGTCAATGATCTCTATGATCCCCACGAACTGGCCATCCGAAAGCAAAGAAAAAATGCACGCTTTTTTAATACTTGTATGGCAGTCACTTATCTGGGGGCGGCGGCTTCGGACACTCTTGAAAATGGCCAGGTGGTGAGTGGGGTGGGCGGTCAATATAACTTCGTTGCAATGGCACATGAACTTGAAGACGCACAATCGGTTTTGATGTTGCGAAGTACGAATCTAAAAAACAATCATAAAGCCTCCAACATCCTGGAAGTCCATGGTCACGCTACGATTCCTCGCCATCTGCGGGATGTCGTGATCACGGAGTATGGCATAGCTTTTCTAAAAGGGGAAAGTGACGACACCGTGATCCGTCGATTGATTGAAATTGCTGATAGTGAGTTTCAAGAAGAACTTGTCGAAACGGCTCAAAGAAATGGCAAGCTTTCGAAAGAGTATAAAATTCCTTCTTATGCGAAAGACAATTCACTCAAGAGAGTAAAAGAGTTTGTTCAATCTTATAAAGACGAGTTTAAACTTTTTCCTTTTGGCAGTGATTTTACGATTGAAGAAATCAATTTGGGGAAATCTCTGAATCAGCTTAAGAAGGCTCACACTGAGAAACTTCTCGGCTTCTTTGTAAAAGGGCTTGGTGTTTCTAAAAATAAATACAGTGCGGAATTAGAGCGCATGGAGCTTTATAAAACCAGAACTGCTAAAGACTTCTTTTACCAGAGACTGATTTTAGGTGCTTTAGGAAAATAAAAAAGACGCCGCTCTTTTAAAGCGGCGTCTTCTTATTTCATTCTCAAAAAAGATTAAATAGTTGCGTGCACGCGGTGCGTGTCGTCCATATCGTCAAGGTAATTTAGGAACTCCTCAACGTCTTTTCTTTGTTCATCAGAAAGCTCAGTGATGTTCTTTGCTTTGAATGAAAGCTCACCCTTTGTGATCTTCCAGCCACGCTTCATAAGAGCGTCGCGAACTGCATCTAAGTCGTCTGCGTTTGTGTAGAACTCATACGCTCCGGATTCATCCGCATAAACTTCGTTGGCTCCCGCTTCAATCGCTTCTTCGTCCGGATCGAATTTACCTTCTTTAGTTCCTTCGATAAGACCCACGCGATCAAACATCCACGCCACAGAGCCCACCTCGCCCATATTGCCTTCATGAGATTTAAACGCATGACGCATGTCCGGAGCTGTTCGGTGTTTGTTGTCTGTTTGGCATTCCACGATCACACCCACACCGTGAGGACCGTAGCCCTCGTAAGTGATCTCTTCGATGATTTTGCCGTCATCCAAAAGACCCGCACCTTTTTTGATGGCGCGTTCGATGGTGTCATTCGGGCAAGATACTTTTTTCGCCGCATCGATCGCCATGCGAAGACGGGCATTGGCATTGGGATCAGGGCCACCAGCTTTTGAAGCGACTGCGATTTCGCGCGCAAGTTTGGTGAATATTTGGCCTTTTTGTTGAGCTTTCTCAACTTTACCGGCGGTTTTCCATGATTTTCCCATATGTCTCCTTCTTCGCCTTGAGGATATATATTGCAGCAAATCAGGAAATATTTGGCAAGAATGGGAGCAGGATGTAAAAGGGGATATGTTCAGTTTTTCCACCCCGGACGTCTGGGAAAAGATTCAAAATATCGAAAAATATTGTGAAGAGGCTCTTAAATTGAGCTCTCCTTATCTTGTGCCCGAAGAACCGGCCCGGGATGTCCCCGTTTTGCACCCTAAATTTCATCCTCCTAAAAAAGGTTTTTCGACCCTTGAAGGTCAGGCCCGCATGCTTCATGACTTGGCCAGCATCGAACTTCAGGCCATGGAACTCGGAGTTCGCACCTTGGTGGAGTATCCGGATGCGCCGCAGGGATTCCGCGAAGAACTTTTGGCTGTGACTGTCTCGGAAGCTCAACATTTGCGCATGTGCTTAGAGGGCATCGCAGATCTTGGCTTTAAATGGGGAGATTGGCCCGTGCACATGGCCTTGTGGCGAGCGGTGAGCGTTGAAGACTCGCTCTTAGATCGTATCTTGATTGTGCACCGCTATCTTGAGGGCAGTGGCCTTGATGCGGGAGACACCTTGATCCGTCGCTTAGAAGGAACAGACGGAAAGAACACCATTCAAAAAATCGTGAAGCAGATCAATTACGAAGAGATCGGTCACGTTGATTTTGGCTCAAGATGGTATCGCGAAATTTGCAACAAAGAAAAACTTGATCCCTCTCAGGATTTTCCAGAGAGAATGGACTCCTTAAGAAAAAGGCTCCCCAAACGTATTGAACCTTTGAATCGCGATTTAAGAATCAAAGCGGGGTTCACTGAAGAAGAAATTCAGTACTACGAAAAACTGCGTTTGGATTTCTTAAAACCGATGTAGTTTCCTCCCGTCAGGCGACAGGAGGAAACCAAAGACGTTTACAGCAAATCACACAAAGAATTGGTGCTGCCAATAGCTTTTACCTTCGCATCACGAACGCGGCGAAGACCGTTCAAAGCATCTTGTCTTAAATCTTTGATGTTCTGAGATGTATCGCCAAAGGTGCAAAGATCTAAAGCCTGATTGTAACCTTCTAGAACTGAATCCGTTCTAAAATCAATACCGGCAGCGATCCCGATATCTCGACAGGCCAACATGTCTTTCTCCTCAAGGATGCTAAAGATGGCATTGCACACCATTTGAAGAGAGAGCTCTTCGGGTGGAGTGTCGCCCTGACCCGCCGATGCAAACGACGAGCTTAGGAAAATAACCGCAATAATAACTGACTTCACAAAAATCTCCTTTCTTTGATTTTGTTGTGAAACCAAAGAAAGCAAGCTGTATGCCTTGTTTTTTATAAGCCAAGACGACGGTGTTTGATTTTACAAGGAAAGGCCGGATGAAAATATCTGAACGATAAGTTTATCGATAAATGTTCACAGAAGGTGAACGGTGGGTTTATTCAAAATCCCGGAAGTAAGAAAGCGAGATCGAAGCATAACTGCTAAATTCACTTTTTTCTTCAAACTCAGGTGACACTGTGACAAAGCGCCAAGAGTAACTCCAGTGAGAGATCTGCACGGCATAACCCACTTCAGTTTCCGCCGTGAAGGGATATTTTTTAACTCGATGGCTTTCACGAAAAGTGTTTCCGTCTAAGAAAATATTTCGAGCAATGGCATTTCCACGAATGCCGGCAAAGCCATACACACGCCAAGGAATATGATGAGGCTTGCCATCAAAATTCACAATAGCATCACCGTCGGCGGAAGAAAGGCGGGAAGGACCAAAGTCATCGGGAAGACGGACGCCCACGCGAGCTATAGCGCCGATATGACCGGCGACAAGAACGTTGCCAAAAGAAGCTCCCCCGTAAGGAATAAAATCAAAACTTCGTCCTGATTCGTTTTCTAATTCAAAGAAACGAATTTTTTGAAAGTAGGAAGCTTGCAAAGTCGGCTCGGTAGAAAGCTGATTCTTCCACCCCTTTGCGTCTGGAACATTGATCATATCGTGAAAACTATTTTGTACTTTTTCGCCCATGGCTTCAGGGCCGATCATGCCGATATCTAACTCCAAAGAATGACTGTGTGTTGGCGTTTTAAAGTTCGCCGTAAAACCTAAATAGAGCCAACCCGCATAAGGACGATCGTTCTTAATAAGCTCCGTTGTGTTCTTGTTGTTAGGAGTGTAAATTTGTTGAGCTAAAGAAATACCGAAGTTTGTCGTGGATTTATTAAATTCTTTATTCAGTCGCTCCGACCAACCTGTTAGAGGCGGAATCCACCCAGGAATTTTGTTTTCCGCATACACGTAAGAAAAACGAATTCCATTGGTATAACCTTGATCTGAGTTAGGACCACCCAAGCGACGGGTGTCGTTCTCAACGTAAACGGTGAAAGACTCTCCATGAGGTTTTACTGTTTCCGTCGCGTTTGGAGCTTGTCCAAAAGTTTTTAGCGAAATCAGAAACAGGAAAAGAAAAATCTTTTTCATAGATTAATCAAGTGTCTCGTCATCTTCCAGAAAGCGCCATTTACCTTCTGGCAATTGACCCAAGCGAAGTTTCCCGATGCGCACGCGTTTTAATCCGGTCACTTTAAGTCCGACAGCTTCACACATGCGACGGATCTGACGTTTTTTTCCTTCACGTAAAATAAAGCGCAATTGGTCTTGATTGAGCCATTCCACTTTCGCAGGCTTTAAGGCTTTTCCATCTAAAGAAAGCCCATGATTGAGCAGCTTTAATTTGTCGTCAGGCAAAGTGCCTTGCACACGCACGATGTATTCTTTTTCCAGTTTGGTTTCTTCACCGATGATTTTTTTGGCAATACGACCGTCTTGCGTGAAAAGCAAAAGACCTTGAGAGTCGATATCCAAACGCCCGGCGACAGCCAATCCTTGAAAGTGTTCCTGACGTAAACGCTGTTTGGAATCGCCAAACTGATTTTCTGGCGTGATCAGTTTGATCGCAGGCTGATAGGGTGGTTCAGGTTGCGCTGACACGTAACCAATCGGTTTGTTCAAAATAATCGTCGCTAAACGCTTTTGTTTTTTTAAAGCTTCCGCTTCCAAGGTGATTTTAACGTTGGGATCTACTTTTGTTCCCAATTGATCAATTTTAATACCGTCAACAAGAACAAGACCCTTAGCAATGTATTCATCCGCTTCACGACGGGAACAAATGCCTCTTTCAGCCATGAGTTTTGATAAACGTACTTTTTCTTCGCTCATAGGCGGATCTCCGTCCAAAGAGTGTCCATTTCATAAAGCTTGATATAAGAAAGATCTTTTTCTGAAACAGATGATTTTAATTTGTCTAAAAAATAAAGTGCGATGTTTTCCGTAGTCGGAACTTTGTCTTTAAACTCTGGAATCACAAAATTAAGATGTTCGTGATCCAAGCGCGTCGTCAGTTGAGTTAAAAGATTTTGGTATTCTGATCTTCTAGAAAGTTCTTGAGAGTTATGAAGAACAAAACCGACTTCCAGAGTGTAGTTGTGTCCATGGCCGTACTGTGTGTAGCAACGGCCAAAAGTATTCTCGTTTTGAGTTTTATCCCAAAGAGGCTGAGCATAAAAATGAGCGCTGCTAAATGAGCTTTTTAAAGTCAGAATCATGTGAGGCTGATTCCTCCATCCACAGTCAGGATAGCTCCCGTTGTCCAGCTTGAAAGATCCGAACCCAGGAAGTAAGCCGCTTTCGCGACGTCTTCAGGTGTACCAATCCGCCCTAGAGGTTGCAGCGATTTCATTTTATCTAAAGCCGCCGCTTTTTTGTCGGCGTCTAAACTATGGAAACCATGAATGGGTGTGTCGACAATTCCAGGGCACACACAGTTTGCACGAATTTTAAAAGGTCCACCTTCAAGAGCCAGACACTGAGTCCAGTTTACCATCGCCGCTTTGCTGGCAGAGTAAGAAGAGGTTGGTCCCGCAGGGCGAAGTCCAAGCGTGGAAGAAATATTCACAATGCTTCCGCCGCCTTGCTCTTTAAAGTAAGGAAAAAAAGCACGGGCAATACGCACAGGTCCTAAGAGATTTACTTCAAACTGTTTCATCCAAATCTCGTCAGTGCCTTCTTCCGTGGAATGCGTTTGATAAATTCCGGCGTTGTTCACAACGACTTCAATACGATGGATTTTTGCGGTGAGCATTTCATCAAGGCGTTTGTTCAAGGCTGTGACATCGGTGACATCACAAGAGACAATCGAAGCACCGCTACGGCACTTGGCTGCGACTTCTTGCAGACGTTCTTTATTGCGAGCCATGAGGTAAACGAAATAGCCGTTTTTAGCGTATTCAATAGCTGTCGCAGCACCGATCCCGCTACTAGCTCCGGTAATTAAAGCGGCTTTCTTCATGGCACATCCCCTGTGGTTAAACTGGACTTATACTAGCAAAGGCGGGGACCGAAGAGAAGTCATGTCCATGCGCGAAGCGTTTTCCGTCGGAATAAAATTCTTCTTTGTAGGCCTTATCCTATTTTCTGTATTTTGGGGACAGCTTCCTTAAAAAGCAGAAAGCCGGGTTGGGTCCCGGCTCTCTTTAACGGTAGAAATTTGAAATGCAAACGAACTAAGCCGCTTTTTTCGCGACGTAGTGATAATACTTCTTATCAAAGTCAGGAGCTTTCATCCCTTCCTTCGTGATCAAGCCTGCTTTGAACCAATCAAAGTGTTCAGCGCAGAAACCCGCCTTTTCAGACTTTTTCTTGCAGCCTTCGCCGCAGCAGCGAGCCGATTCCAAGGAAACTACATTGTTTGGGATTTGTTTTTCGAATTTTTTGTCAGCCATCTTGAGTGACCTCCAGTTGAAATCTTAAGCTGGTTGATTGTCTTAAGACATAAGACTTATCGGAGGAGGTCATTTGGACTTAAGGACCTAAACGAAAAAAGGTACGACGTACCTAGACAGTCTCATTTTGATCCGGGAAAAAGGTACCTGGTACCTTTTAAATCAATTTAAGGAAGCGGCCCATGTCGACGGGTTTCGAGAACAGGTACCCTTGGCCATAGCGGGCGCCTAGAGTTTCTAGAACCAGTGATTCTTCGTTGTTCTCAATACCTTCCGCGATGATTTCAATTCCCATGGCGTGGGCCAAGTGGATGATCGAACTCACAACGGCTTTGGATTTTGGATCGGTTAAAACCTTCATCACAAAGCAACGGTCAATCTTAAGGAAGCTGATCGGCATTTGTGTTAGGTATTGCAGGCTTGAGAAACCTGTTCCGAAGTCATCAATGGAGATTGCATAACCCTGATTACGGCACTGATTTAGCGCTTCAAGAGCGATCGCGCCGTCCATCATGATTCTTTCAGTCATTTCAAGTTTGATGTTCTTTGTTTGCAGGTCGTGTTTTTCGCGAAGGTCTTCTAAGTTGTTCACGAAATCAGAGTGCGTGAACTGACGGCCCGAGATATTGATACTCATCATAAACTCGTCAGCCATTTTGTCTTTTTTGTTTAAGCGCAATTGATCCTGAATTGTGCGCAAATCTTTTAAAGCCTGATTGATAATCCAGTGTCCAATCGGAATCACCATCGAAGAATTTTCAATCACATCGATGAAAAGATTCGGAGACACCAAGCCATGCAAAGGACTGTTCCAGCGAAGCAAAGCCTCGCAGCCTGTGATTTGTTTGGTTTTTAAATTCACGATCGGCTGATAGAAAAGTTCGAATTCTTTATTTTGAAAAGCCTGGAAAATTTGATTTTCCAATTTGATTTGATCTAAGGCACTTTGAGTCCCGTCATCACCAGCACCGGAGTTATCAAACTCGACGTCCGTCACGCGCGTGCCTGTCGGAGTGGTTAAGTTTTTACGGCGCAGTCTTTTAAGAAGAACACGCATTAAAAGCTGCACGACTTTATCGGCTGTTGAAACACGCTCAAGAACTTGTTGTTTTGTGACGATAGCCAGGCGCACATCTTCAAGAGCGCGCACGGAGGCGGAGCGATTTTGATTGTCGATTAAAGCCATCTCACCAAAGATTTCGCCTTCACCTAAGATCGTCAGAGGAATTTCCTCTTTGTCTTTAGTGATGTAAATCAGCACGCGGCCCTTTTCGATGATATAGGCACAATCACCGGCATCGCCTTCGCTAAAAATGATTTGATCTTTGTGAATGTCGACGGACTGAGTTGCTGAATTCATAGAAACCATTTTAGGGTCTTAAGTGCAGGTCCGACAAGTCCAGCTGATTCATTTGATTCAATTTCCATCCAATAAATTCAGGTTTTACGAGAATTGAGAAGTGAATGGCTCCCAGTGGAATCATCAAATGGTTCTTCATCAGATAATCAGCTCCGGCAAGGCACCATTTCTTTTGCTCTGCGGGCTTTTTCGTCTGCGCAAGTGAGGACAAAATCTTTTCGTATTCTGGCGATTTAATACGAAGATAGTTCTCAGGGCTTGTTGGCGCGAAAGTTTCTAAAGCCGCAAGGCAGGTGGGTCGATCCGGAGACACACCTTTACGGAACAGGGCTGGAGGGTTCTGTTGAAGGATTTGTAGAAAGACCTTGTTTTCTTTCACTTCAAGATGCGTTTTAAGCCCCGCATTTTTAGACCATTGATTTTGCAACCACTCGGTCGCACGTTTGTGATCTTCGCCACCAAGTGCTGAGAACATCAATGTGTAAGTTTTAGTGCTTGTGATTTTGGGAACCTTCTTAAGATCATAATCGAAGCACGGTGCTTTTTCTGGGAACCAAGAGTCGGGAAGTCCAATACAACCAGGTTTTCCTTCGGAAGAAAAAATCTTTTGCAATTCAACGTAGTTAAGAGAATAAGTGAAAGCTTTGCGCACATCTTCTTGTGTCGCTAATTCTGGACCAAATCCAAGATAGTCCAAACGAATCACGGGATACCAGTAGAAGTCTTTGCGAGTTTTATGAGAAGGAATAAAAAGAGTGGGAAGGCGTCTTAAAAACTGCAATTCGTTCTTTTCATAAAGTTGCAAAGCCACAGTGTCTTCTTCAATAAAAAGAAATTCGACCTGCGGGCGTTGCGGATGACCGCCTTTGTAAAGGGCATTGGCTTCCAGAATGATTTTCTGTCCCTTTTTCCATTCTTTAAGCTTGTAAGGACCATTGTAAGCAGAAAGATCTTCTTTCGTCGGCGCTAAAAGAAAATTCGCCAGATTGTATTCGAAATCAGGATCGGAAGTTTGAAATTCAAATTTCAAAGTAAGTTTATCCGGAGCCGAAACACCTAAAGTTTCCAGACCCTTTTTGCCAGCAAAGATGTCTTCCGCATTTTTAATTTTAAAAAGCAGATCCGCGCGGGGAGTGGCGTTTTTTGGATTTAGAATTTTTTTATAGGTGCGAAGAAAATCTTCGGAAGTCAGAGGCGAACCATCACTCCACACAAGATCTTTTTTAAGAGAGCAGATAAGGCTTTGTTTTTTATCGCGCTTACATCCTGTTCCTAAATCAGGAACAAGACCTTTGCTGTCGTCATAACTAAAAATATTGCGATAAAGATTTCCTAAAACATAGCTTGAAGAAGAAGTGCGCTGTTTGTTCGGATCAAGCCCACCAGGTTCATTGGAAAGGTGAAGACGAAAAACCTTTTCCGCCGCAAAAGTTCCCGAAGAAAATAAAAGAAGAAATGCCAAGATGATTTTCATAGCTTTAAGCTTAACCAGAATTTACGGGAAACGAAATAAAAAAGGCCTCCGTGGGGAGGCCTTTTTGTCAGAACTATTTATCAAGTTCCATTTTCGCAATTGTTTGCAATTGCATGTTTGTTGTTCCTTCGTAGATCTGGCCGATCTTAGCGTCGCGCCAGAATTTTTCTACAGGATACTCTTTAGTGAATCCGTTACCGCCGAAAAGGTCGATCGCTTTAGAAGTGATCTTTTCAGCAGCGCGAGAAGCATAAAGTTTTGCCATAGCAGCCGCTTCGATGAAGTCTTGGCCCGCGTCTTTAAGGCGAGCAGCATTGTAAACCATCAAACGAGCCGCTTCTAATTCCGTGCGCATTTCTGCCAATTGGAATTGAACGCCTTGGAAGTGAGCGATAGGTTTTCCGAATTGCTCACGACCTTTAACATAGCCAAGAGCTGCTTCATAAGCGCCTTGAGCGATACCGATCATTTGTGCGCCGATACCGATACGACCTTCATTCAAAGTCTCGATAGCAATTTTATAACCTTTACCGACTTCACCTAGAACGTTGGCTTTAGGCACTTCGCAGTTTTCAAAAAGAAGTTCGCAAGTAGAGGAAGCGCGGATGCCCAACTTATCTTCTTTCTTACCGACTTTGAAACCTGGGAATGATTTTTCAACTACGAACGCTGTGATGCCTTTGTAGCCTTTACCGTGGTCGATGTTTGCGAAAACGATAAACACATTGGCTTCTTTACCGTTTGTGATCCAAAGTTTTGAACCGTTCAAAACCCATTTATCACCTTTATCTTCTGCTTTAAGTTTCAATGCGAAAGCATCAGAGCCAGAAGAAGATTCAGAAAGAGCGTAAGCGCCAACCCACTCTGTCGCCATTTTGCCCAAGTATTTTTCTTTTTGAGCTTCTGTTCCCCATTTAAGGAACGCGTTTGTCGTCAAAGTGTTTTGAACGTCAACAAGAACAGAAACAGAGCCGTCAACGCGACCGATTTCTTCAACAGCTAAGCAAGCCATTGTGAAAGTCGAACCCGCTCCGCCGTATTTCTCTGGAGTCTCGATACCCATCAAGCCCATTTCGAAAAGTTTTTTAACGATAGCAGGATCCATCTCTGCTTTTTCGTCCATGTGTGTCACATGAGGTTTGATTTCAGATTCAGCAAAAGCACGAACAGCATCGCGGAACGCGGCTTCGTCTTCAGATAGCATCGTCAAAGCTGGACGAGCGTTAGATACGTCAGACATGGTCACTCCATTCAGTTTGGTTATAACAGTGCGCCTGAAAGTATATGGTTCAAAGAATTTATTCAAGGTCTTGGAAAGACGAGAGCTTTTCTCTTAACAAGCTGTGTTACACTGTTTGCACTTTATATAAGCAAGTGATTCGACATGCTAGACAAGAGTCTAGGCGTGCTTTAGCGTGAGGTGATATGGATTTCGTCGAGATTGGCGCCAAGATTGGCATTTATTTTATTCCGTTTCTTTTTGCACTCTGTTTCCATGAGTACGCTCACGGTTGGGTGGCGCGTCGTCGCGGTGACAACACGGCGGAGGTGATGGGACGTCTGACGATGAACCCTCTCGCGCACATGGATATGATCGGAACATTGATTCTTCCAATCGTTTCTATCGTGTTGGCGACACCGATCTTTTTTGGTTGGGCAAAACCAGTTCCGGTCAATACGCGCAATTTGAAAAATCCAAGAGTGGATATGTTTTGGATTGCTTTGGCAGGACCTCTTTCTAATATTCTTTTGGCGATTGTCGGTTCGATTTTAATCGCCGTCGTCGCAAAGTATTTCATCGCTCTTAGTTATGCGGGCGGTCTGATCGAAATCCTCAAAACATTTATCATCACGAATTTGTTCTTAGCGGTTTTCAATATCTTACCTCTTCATCCACTGGATGGCGGAAAAGTTTTGGCGCGTTTTTTACCGGCACAACTCAACTACAAATTGGAACAGAACGAACACATCACAAGCATGATCTTAATGGCCTTGGTTTTAACTGGAGCTTTGCGCGTTCTCGCAGTTCCTGTGATCTGGGGATATAACAATCTTGTGACCTTGGCTTTGGGAGGCTTTGGAATATGAGTTCTGAAGTCAACGGAGTCGTTCAAGCCCCACCTGCTAAAAAACTGCGCGTAATGTCTGGTATGAGAGTGACGGGACGTCTGCATATCGGTCACTACTGGGGGGCTCTGCAAAACTGGGTGAAACTTCAAGACGAGTATGAATGCTTCTTTGGGGCGATGGATTGGCACGGGATGACCACGGCCTACAAATCTCCCAAAGAAATCGCTCCGTGGACGCGCGAAATGATCGCTGAGTTTCTTGCTTGGGGAGTCGATCCAGAAAAAGTAACTTTGTTTATTCAAAGCCGCATTCCTGAGCATATTGAACTTTTTATGATCTTCGCAAATCTAACTCCGATGGGCTGGCTTGAGCGTGTGAACACGTGGAAAGACGCCGTTGAAGAAATGAAGGCGAATGACACGCACAACTTGGGACGCTTTGCGTATCCAGTTTTGCAAGCGGCCGATATCGCGATTTACCGTGCGCACAAAGTTCCGGTGGGCGCTGACCAGATTTCTCACTTGGAAATTTCTCGTGAGATCGTTCGTCGCTTTAATAATTTATATAAAGCAAAACTTCCAGAGATGAATCATCTCTTGACGGAAATTCCTTTGGTTCCAGGACTTGATGGCAGAAAGATGTCGAAGTCTTATGGCAACACTTTGTATCTCACAGAGGATTCCGAAAAAGATTTAAAGAAAAAAGTAAATATGATGGTCACTGATCCAGCCCGCGTTCGTCGCGAAGATGTCGGTGAGCCAACAAAATGTTCTGTCTATGGCTATCACAAACTGTATTCTTCTGCGGAAGATCTACAGTGGGTGGAGGCTGGATGTCGCTCTGCAGGAATCGGTTGTGGGGACTGCAAAGGACGTTTGGCGGCGAATATCGAAAAGATTTCGCTAGAGCCGCGAGAAAAGAAAAAAGAGTTGTTGAATAATCCAGGTCGCCTTGATTCAATCATCGACGCTGGATGCGACAAAGCGCGCAAGGAAGCCCAAAAAACTTTGGAAATCGTGCGCTCGAGTATGAAATGGTAAGAGGGGACCATCTTTCATGAGTATTACAGTTCAGTTGCCTAAATTTGAAGGACCTCTAGGGCTTCTTCTTTACCTTATCCGTAAAGAAGAAATGGATATCATGGATATCAAAGTTCATGAGATCACCAAGCAGTACCTTGAATATATCAAGTTGATGAAAGAATTGGATCTTGAAGTGGCCGGCGAGTTTGTCGCCATGGCTTCGACATTGATTCAAATCAAATCCCGCATGCTTCTTCCTCAGTACGATGAAAATGGGGAAGTGATCGAGCAAGAAGATCCGCGCAAAGAACTTGTGCAAAAACTTCTTGAGTACCAAAAATATCAAGAAGCTTCGAAACTTCTTTACGACCGTCCTTTGGTGGGTCGTGACGTATGGCTTCGCGGAACTCGTGAATCTCTCGATCAAAAGGAAGAAGAAATTATTCTTGAAGAGAACGCTTTGTTCTCGTTGATTTCGACTTACCGTAAAATGCTTCGATCGGTGAAAAAGAAAATCCATCAGGTGGCAGCGAAAGCTCAATCTATCTCCAGCCGTGTTCTTGAGATCAAAGATCGTTTGATCGTAGGTCAAAAAGTCACATTGATGGAGCTTGTGAATGCGACGGAAGATCGCGCACGCCAAGCTTTGATCACATTCTTATCTTTACTTGAACTTGGTAAAATGGGTTTCGTTAGCCTTTATCAGTCTGAAGTTTATTCTGACATCTGGGTTGATACAAAAAAGCCAATTGAAACGGACGTTTTGTCTCGCGTGGAAGAATACGACTCTATGAGAGCGGACGAAGTTGCTGCCAAGATGATGGAAGAGTCTAAAAAGATTGATCCAACGGAAGATCTTTTGGCGGATGCAGCGGAAGCCGGCGGCACAGAAGGCCAGGAGTCCGAAGCTGAATTTGAATTCGCAGAATCTCCGCAAATGTCCATGAACCTTGATTTTGTCGAAGGGGACGGACAAGAGGTTTCTCTTGAAGAAGCCAGCCAAGACATCGCAAGCGATGAAGAAATCTTGGCGATGGAAAATGAATTATTTAAAGATGATGTGTCAGAAGTTTAGAGGAAATCATGGCTAGAAAACGCAAAAAAAACGAAGAAGTTCAGTCTGAAGTTGAAGTTCTAGCGGCGGAAGCCGACAGAGTGGAATCGTCGAACGACGATCTAACTGAAGTAGAAACCGAGTTTGAAGCCTCTGAAGAATCTTCTGAAGAGATGTCTTCTGAATTAGACGGTATTGAATCCGACGCCTCTGTCTTTCTTCAAGAGGAAGAAGAGTCTGAAGGTTTCTTACCTGAAGCCAGTGAAGAAGATGTTGAAGAAATGGAAATGTCTTCTGAAGACGATGTGTCTGTGGAAGGCACGGAGCTTGATAATTTTGATTCCGCAGAAATTGAAGAAATTGAATTCGTTGAAGAAGAACGTCTTGAAAGTATCGTTGAGAGCGTTCTTTTTGCCAGCGATCGTCCCGTAAGCTTGGCCTCTTTGAAACTTCTTTTCAAAGGCACAAACATTAAGGGTGATAAAATCCGCAGAGCTCTTGACCAATTGGCTGTTGAATACGCCGGTGGACGCCGTGGTGTGACTTTGGAAGAAGTTCCAGGTGGCTATCAATTGCGCACGAAAATCGACAATATGGATTTCCTCAAGCGCACATTGAAAACTCGTCAGTTCAAACTTTCAGGTCCTGCTTTGGAAGTTCTTTCTATCGTGGCTTACAAACAACCGACTGTGAAAGCCGAAGTGGATGAAATCCGCGGTGTGGAATCAGGTCACTTGTTGCGTGCGTTGATGGAAAAGAACTTGGTTGCTTTCGAAGGAAAATCAGAACTTCCTGGTCGTCCAATGCAATACGGAACAACGAAAAAATTCCTAGAGATCTTTGGTCTGAGAAGTTTGAAAGAGCTTCCGACGTTGTCACAAATCGATGAACTTCTTCCAGAAGGTATCGACGAACAACAAGCGGAAGAAAAACCGACTTTGGCAACAATCACAGATTCAATGTCAGAGACTTTCGTAGGTTCTTACTCTCAAGGAGAAGAAGAGCTTATGAAGATTCAAGAGCAGCTTGAAGATATCGCTACAACGACAAATTTCTTTGAAGAAGAAAAACGTCGTCAAGCTGAGAAGCGCGATCAAGACCGTGCACAAACCATCCGTGATGCATTGGCCTTCGGTGAGCCGGTGTCCACTCGTGATGCAAACTGGTTGAAAAAATATGACGAAGCTTTGGCGGCAGGAACATCTCTTGTTGCGATTGCGGCCGAGAAAAAAGCGGCCTTCATGAAAAAACCAATGTCAGAAACTGACGGTTCCGTTGAAGAAGGTTCATTAGAGGAATCTGAAATGATGATGGACGAAGTTTCTGAAGAAAATTCTATGGAAGAAATGGAATCCATGGAAATGGCTGAATCCGAAGAATTGCCATTCCTAGGCGAAGCGGATGATATTGATGAAGAAGGCGAAGCCTCTGTTTAAGGCTCTGCTGAGCCTGTGGATAGTTTATAATATATTGACCATGTTGGTGATGCCCAATGTAGCTGCCTACTTTGGGCGGGTCACATCCCGATTTCTCACTCCGTATGCCAATACAGTGGGGCTCAACGCGAGCTGGAACTTTTTTTCTCCGGATCCGGCTCACACCATGTATATTCGCTACACCATTCGTTATCTCGATACTGAAGGCAACGAGACCAAAGAATCTGTTGAAGGTTATTTTCCAAAAGAAAAAAACAAAGGCATTCCCGAGATGTCTCGTAAAAGAGAACTCTATGCCATGCGCTTTATGGTTATTGATCCAAAGCGTTTGCGTTTATTCTTAGGACCCTGGCTTTGTAAGCAATATCCAGGTTCTACTTCCATTGAAATGGAGCACGTGATTGAAACCGTGCCACCGTTGGACCAAGTGGTGACGCTGAAAGATGAATCTCTTAAAGATCTATCTCAAGAACTTCAGTACATTCGCGAATTCTATTCATGCGCCGGTGCCGAGAACGACGAGGTGGCGCTATGATAAAAAAGCTTTGGTCGACTTGGGATCAGTTCTGGTTTGCTCCGCGAAATCTTTTAGGTCTGGCATTTATGCGCGTTCTGCTCTGTGGAACGATGTTTTATATGTATGCCGTTCGTTTGCTGAATCTGGATTATTATAACGACAATGGTTGGATGCCTCGCTCGATGGCTTTGGAAGCTTTGCCGGAGCTGTATCGTCCGTTATTTTTGTGGAGCTTTTGGCCGGATTCTTTAAATCTAGTGATCCATGTTCTTTTGGTCGTGCTTTTGCTTCTTTTAACTGTGGGTATCGGCGGCCGTTGGATTATGTGGATCGCTTGGATCATTGATATGGGCTTTATTCAGCGAAATTATTCGGTGAATTTTGGTGCGGATATTATCGCGGCCTTGTTTTTGTTCTATATGTCTTTTTCACAGTCATGCGAGCGTTTGAGTGTTTTAAATCTTCTTCGTAAGAAAACGGATTTTAAGTTTTCAGATACGTTGAGTTCCGTGATGATTCGCATGATGCAGGTGCAGATCTGTGTGATTTACGCTTACACCGGTTGGGAAAAACTCAAAGGGGGAAGCTGGTGGGACGGCACCGCTCTTTGGAGTGTGATGGCCAACCCGCAAATGACCACCATGGATTTTTCTTTCTTAAGAAGCGTTCCTTGGAGCATTCCAGTTATTGCTTATTTAACCATTATTTTTGAGATCTATTTCCCGGCGATGGTCGCTTGGCCGAAGACGCGCAACCTGTGGTTGTTATTAGGCTTGTTCTTCCACGCGGGAATTGGCATCTTTATGGGGCTAGGACCTTTTGCGACGACCATGGTGTCGACATATTTCCTGTTCTTAAACCCTCTCATTTTGGAACGGATCGGCAGCAATTGGGGATGGTTGAAGCGTCTCAAAACTAGACCTTCTTAAAAACTCATTTAGCTCTGGGGCTCCCTCATTTATTCTATAAGAGTGGGGGATCTATGAAATCTTCAGCGTTTAAACTTGCAGGAATCTCAAGTCTTCTTGTGTTGTTATCGGCGTGTCAGCCGATCAACGGCAATTCGCTTTTGACGGATCAAAAAGAAGAGTCTTCAAAAAATGCTGTAGATCCAAATCCGAAATCTGAAGAACTTTATTTGAAGGTTTTTAACCCCACCATTCAAGCTACAGGTTTAGATCGTGTTGAGGTTTCCGGTGAATGCTATCTTTCGACTTACCCAAGGCATTCTATCATCGTCTTAAGATCCGGTGTTCAGCTAAGTAATTTTGTTGTGGATATAAATCCTACTTCACCTGTTGATTCAAACACTGCCAGTTGCAAAAACGGCCGCTTTAATCTGGCTTTGAATACAGGGCAATTAGCCAACGGAGTTCATTCTCTTCGCTTCATCTTGCAGGCCTTCGATAAAGATAACAATTTAGTTGTTAACGACGCTCAAGGCGCTAGTAACGTCACTCTTTCGAAGTAATGCGGCGGACGCCGGCAGTGCTGGAGCACCATGGGTGCGCAAGCTGAAGCAGCTCTCTACAAGATAAAATTAAACTGATTCTTAAGCTTGTTCTTAGCTTCTTGATCTTTGCTTTCAAGGATCAAGGTGTCTTTAAGTTGCAGATCACGAATAAAAGTGGCGCGACGTTGAAGAGGAATTTCATTCCCGGTCACAGTCGAGAAGGCCGAATTAAACGGTGTTTTTAATAAAAACTTTTCCTGATACTCTGGAGTCGTCAAAGTATCCAAAACTTCCAAAACTAATTTCTTCTGGTTGGAGTTGACCGGAATTGCGGCTCCCCACATCAAAAGAGCCGAAAGCTGCGGAAAGGAATTTCCCTTAAACTCTTGAGTTAAAGAGGCTTCCATGGCGCCTTCTTTAGGGAGTTCTCTGGTAAGCTGATCTAATTGCAAAGTCAGGATTTTCTTTTGCGCCACTTGATCCCAAAGACCTTGTTCTTTCCACACTTGAAAGTGCTTCAACAAAAGATCTTCATCGGCGAGTAAAAATAAAATCGGTTCTTTTTTGTTTTTAAGGAAGTCGGGGAACGTTTCCCCTTGAGGAATTTTAATTCCCGTTTTCATCCAATAAAACGGCAGAAAATAAAATCCTTCTTGAGCTTTCCCGGTAAAATCAGAAGCCACTCTCTGCAAAAGTTCTTTGCGAGGTCCGGCAATATCAGAAAGCAAGTTTTGATGAACTAAAGTGTTGGCCCAAAAAGAGGGAAGAAAGATCAAGTCCGCAGAGGGGCTGGCAACCGTATTAGCTAAAATTCCATCCCAATCACGAGTGATGGTGACAGAAAACTTCACATGAAGTTCGTCCTCTAGTTTTTCACGAAGGTCTTCAGGAAAAAAGATTTCATCCGTGGTCAGGACTTGGATTTTAGTTGGACTGATAAAGTAGCTTCTAGAAAGACCTTGGGGGAGAACTCCGTGAAGAAATCCTACCCCCATGCAAATTAAAAAGAAAAAAAACCAGAATATGAAGTTTTTCAATGGCGCTTAGAAAGTCTCGTCGAAAGCAACCGCGCCGCTGATACCAGTCTGGTAAGCAGAAACACGTCTTTCAAAGAAGTTAGCAAGTTCTTGCATGTCTTGAAGCTCCATGAACGCGAATGGATTTTTCACGTTGTATCGTGGAGCAATATTCAAGCTCTCAAGGCGTTGGTCTGCGCAATATTCAAGATATTGGCGCATGTCTTTTGGAGACAAGCCTGCCACGCCCAATTGAAGAACGTCATTAGCAAACTCCATCTCACACTCGATAGCGTCTTCAAGCATTTGCGTAACCATGTCTTCCATTTGTGAATTGAAAAGATCTGGTTCTTCACGGCGAGCCGTTTTGATCACCTCAATCGCAAAAGCCATGTGCATAGATTCGTCACGGAAAACCCAGTTTGTTCCAGACGCCAATCCTGCCAAAAGACCTTTTGAACGCAAGAAGTACACGTAAGCAAACGCTGCATAGAAGAACAAACCTTCCACGCAAGTTGCAAAGCAGATCAAGTTCATCAAGAAACGACGACGATCTTCTTTTGTATTTAGAACTTCAAGTTCGTTGATGGAATCAATCCATTTAAAACAGAAATCCGCTTTCTTTTTGATTGAAGGAATGTTTTCAACGGCAGCGAAAGCTTCCGCTCTTTCATCTGGATTTGGAATATAGTTATCCAAAAGAGTCAGATAGAATTGAACGTGCAAAGCTTCTTCGTAAAGCTGACGAGACAAGTACATGCGACCTTCTGGAGAATTCACATGCTTGTAAAGGTTCAATACAAGATTGTTCCCAACAATAGAGTCACCTGTTGCAAAGAATGCCACCAAGCGAGAGATCAAATGTTTCTCTGCCGGAGTCATTTTTGAGTGAAGGTCGACAAGGTCTGTAGAGAAGTCAACTTCGTCTACGGTCCATGTGTTTTTAATACCGTTTTTGTACATTTCGTAAAAAACAGGGTATTTCATTGGGCGCAAAGTTAAGTTAAAGCCTGGATCAAGAATCATAACGTACTCCGAAAAAAAGTGTTTGCTCCATGGGAGCTATTTACGCGACCTCTGTCGCTGATTCAGTTCCGGCGTCCCGAAGGACGCCTTCACTCTTCGCGGCTACCGCCGCCTACTGACAAGCTTCACAAGCCTCTGGGTTTTCCAAAGAACATGCGATCACTTCAGCGTCTGTGTAAGTCTTTTTAGGGGCAGCTTCTTGAGCAACGGGGGCTGCATCCATAGAATTCGCCGCGGCTGCTGAAAGATCTGCTCCTGTAGAAGAAGACTTCACAGTTGTTTTTGCGATCTTTGTCGCTGGACGAGAGCGCAAGTAGTAAGTCGTTTTCACACCTTTTTTCCATGCATACATATACATAGAAGAAACTTTACCGATAGTGGGGCTTTCCATGAACAAGTTCAAAGATTGAGCTTGGTCGATGTAAGCTCCACGATCCGCCGCCATATCGATCAAGGACTTCATTGGGATTTCCCAAACTGTGCGGTACAACTCTTTCAATTGTGGAGGAATTGCCGCCACGTCTTGGATAGAACCATCTTGAAGTTTGATCTCATTGCGGATGTCTTCATTCCAAAGACCGATCGCTTTCAATTCAGACACCAAGTATCTGTTGATTTGCATGAACTCACCAGAAAGTGTTTCACGTTTAAACAAGTTAGATACTTGAGGCTCAATTGCTTCGTAGCAACCTACGATAGAAGCGATAGTTGCTGTTGGAGCAATCGCGATCATCAAAGAGTTGCGCAAACCGTGCTTTTTGATTTTTTCTTTCAAAGCGTTGAAACGCTCTGGTTGAGAAGGAGTCACGCCCCAAAGGTCGTATTGCAACAAACCTTTAGCCGCTTTTGTTTGTTCATAAGCGCCGTGAGTTCCGTGTTTTTCAGCCAATTCACAAGAAGTTAAAAGAGCATTGTAGTAAATCTCTTCTTGGATTTTCGCAGACAAATCACGAGCCGCTGCTGAATCAAATGGAAGCTTCAATTGGAAGAACGCATCTTGAAGACCCATCACACCCAAGCCTACCGGACGCCATTTGTGGTTAGAATCCTTTGCAGTTTCGATAGGGTAGAAGTTGATATCAACAACGCGGTCGAGGTACTTCACAGCTGTGCGAACAGATTTCGCCAGTTTTTCGAAGTTGAATTGACCGTTTTCAACGTGACGACCCAAGTTCACAGAACCCAAGTTGCACACCGCTGTTTCTTTGTTTGAAGTCACTTCAAGGATTTCAGTACAAAGGTTAGACAAGTGGATCACGTTGCCAGCTTCGCCAGTTTGGTTGGCTTTCATGTTGGCAGCGTCTTTAAATGTCATCCAGCCATTCCCTGTTTGCGCCAAAGTTTTCATCATGCGCGCATACAAGTCTTGAGCTTTGATTTGTTTTACATAAAGTTTTTTCGCTTCAGCTTCTTCGTAAGCTTTTTCGAATTCAGGACCGTAAGTGTCTACGAAATGAGGCACTACGCGTGGGTCGAACAAAGACCACATGCCATTTGTCTCAACGCGCTTCATGAACAAATCTGGAACCCAGTTTGCCAAGTTCAAGTTGTGAGTGCGTTTTGCTTCGTCACCTGTGTTGTCGCGAAGTTCAAGGAATTCCTCGATGTCCGCGTGCCATGTTTCAAGATAAACGCAGGCAGCCCCTTTACGTTTTCCACCTTGGTTTACAGCCGCAACAGAAGAATCCATTGTTTTCAACCAAGGAATGATACCGTTCGAGTGACCGTTTGTTCCTTTGATCAAAGAACCGCGGGAACGAACGCGAGAGTAAGCAACACCGATACCGCCCGCGAATTTAGAAAGCAAAGCAATGTCTGTGTACTTATTGTAGATCGCTTGCAAATCATCATCTGGAGAGTCCAAAAGATAGCAAGAAGACATCTGAGGACGAGTTGTTCCAGAGTTGAAAAGAGTCGGAGTGGAAGCCATGTAATCGTGAGAAGAAATCAAACGATAGAATTCGATAGCTTCTTCAACAGATTGAGCAAGACCGCAAGCCACACGCATAAAGAAGTATTGAGGAGTCTCAAATACTTGGCGTGACATTGGGTTTTTCAAAAGATAACGATCGTAAACAGTTCTCAAACCGAAGTATTCAAAACGGTCTGTGCGGTAAGGCTCAATCGCCGCGCAAAGAGCTGCTTTGTTAGCTTCTACGAATTTATAAGTCGTCTCAGACAATAGACCTACAGAGTGACCGAAAGCCACAGAGTCCGCGAAAGATTGAATTTTCTGAGAACGAACTTCTTCATCAATATATGTAGAAAGAAGACGGGCCGCCAAACGAGAATATTCTGGCTCTTCGCCAATCAGCAAAGACGCTGTTTGAATACAAAGATTATCAAGCTCGTTTGTTGTTGCTCCATCATAAAGACCGCTGATCGCCTTTGTTGCTACACGAAGTGGATCCACTTGTGTCAGGCCTTGGCAGTTACGAGTCACGCGTTCAACGATCTTTGTTACGTCGACGGGCTCAAGTGTGCCATCTCTCTTTTTAACTCTCATGATGTGAGCTGTTGTTTCCAACATGGTGTATCCCCTCTGCCCCGTTCCATTTGGGCAAAAAAATCCCTGACCCGGATTTTTGCCCCTCGCAAAAATTCAGATCACGGTTCAATATATAAATGTAAGTATTGTTTGAGACTGAATCGCTAATCCTTAGCTGTTGGTCCAGAGTTGTAGCTCGTCAACCTCCCTTAAGTCTCACCCCTATATCTAGGGGTCTCTTGTGGGTGCCTCATCAATAAGGCGGGTATCGATCTCAATTCTGATCCTGTAATTCTTTCTTTGAAGTTGCAAGAATATTTTTTCAATTAACGCCAACTTTTTTGTGACGTTGCTCATCAATTAAGCAGATCGGGCGATCTGCTTGACTCAGTTCCAATGCAAACAAAATTGGCAAGAGCTTGTCATTTTACCTCGTAAAACCAAAGTCTAGCTTGAAAAGTCTGTCTAGGGCTGTTTTAAACGAGGAATTTCCTGTACTGATCTTACACGATCTTAAATTGTGCAGAAACTAAGCAAGGTCTGAGGCCAAAGGAATCGATTTTTTCTGCAAAACAGTTTGTGCCAGGACATCTTCTTCGCTCTGGGCGTGGAAATGCTGCGATTGATACGACTTTTGCGCGCGCAAATAATCAATGATGTACTGGTGCGTGCCCATTTTATCCTTTGTCCACTCCGGCGCCACCAACTCATCCCAACGAGAAGAGTAAGCCGCCAGCCTGTGGAGAGCAAAACGGGGAGACAAATGCTGTAAGAAGAGTTCCACGCGATGAGCGTAGGTATCACGATCAATCGGCATAAACTCTCCACGATGATACATTTCTTCCAGCGGCGTCTGTTTTAAGACGTGCAGGTTGTGAAGTTTCACATTCGTGATCGGAAGAGTGTTCACGATCTCAGCGGTCTTAATAATATGCTCGTCAGTTTCACCGGGATTTCCAAAGATCAGATGAATTCCTAAATCCACTTTCGTATTCGAAGCAATCTTGTGAACCGCTTCAATCGATGCTTCGGCTGTGTGACCCCGGCGCATGAATTCCAGCTGATCATTAAAAAAACTCTGCACGCCCAGTTCCACGGCGACAAAAGATTTTTCGTGATACTCCTGCCACAAATCCAAAACTGCTTTCGACAAACAGTCAGGACGAGTTCCCACGGTGAAACCCTTCACCCAAGGATAAGAAAGAGCCACATCAAAGTTGTGACGAAGAGCAGACACTTTCGTGAACGTGTTTGTGTAAGCTTGGAAGTAGATCAAAAAGGCTTTGGCTTTGTAGCGCGCACTGATTTTAGATTGATAAGTCTCAATCTGCGTACGCAACTCCATGGAAAGGCTTTCGGCATTGGCGGCAGACCCCCACACGTCGCAAAACACGCAAGTCTGCATGCCTTTAAGGCCGCGGCGATTAGGGCAATCATCCACAACAGAGACCGGGACCTTGTAGACCTTTTCTCCAAAGAGCTTATTGTAGTGCTCACTAATTGTATGATAGGGAAGACCTAACCAACCTTTTTCCATTGGAAGCTTGTACAAGTTTTTACTGCGGGAAGTCAATCAAATGAAGTCTTGGAAAGACATTGGATTTGAAATTGAGATCACAGGAGACCAAAGCCCGAGCTTGCGCCTATTAGAATCCGTGGATCCGACGAAGGATCGCGGTGAGTCCATGCATCATTCTGGTGGAGCTTGTGCTGAGACGTTGTTGATCTATGGAAAACCTATTCATGACGTTCTTAAAAAAGTTCAGAATCCTCACTTTTTAATCGTGGGCCTGGGACTTGGATATATAGAGATGACGATCGCTCGTGAAGCTCTGCTTTTAGGGAAAACGGCAAAGGAGATCGGACTTATCACAAGTTATGAGAGCGTTCCTGAGCTGCGCGAGTTTTTTTATCAGTGGTTGCATGGAAAAACTGAAAATTTAAACAAAGAAGTCGTCGAGACTTATGACGCTGTCGCAAAATCCGTTCTTCAAGATACACATATAAGTAAAGAATCGCTTCAAGAGTTTTTAAGATTTCATTTCTTGTCTTTAGCGGACATTCAACTCGCCCTATCGGCGGATGTAAAACTGACCTCAAAATATCACTGCATTCTCTATGACGCTTTTAGCTCGAAGACTTCTCCTTATCTTTGGGAAGAAGAATTCTTGGTGCAGCTGCTTCATGAAGGCAGTGCAGAACAAAGTGTGCTTTCGACATATGCCTGCAAGGGGAGTTTAAAGCGTGCTTTGCGCAGAGAAGGTTTTGAAGTTTTTGTTCGTGAGGGTTTTCAAGGAAAACGAAATTCCACATTGGGTGTAAGGCATATTGCACTTAATTTGTAACATTCACTGCCGCAAAAAAGACTTGCTTAATTTTTTCAACAAACATTTACTTAGTTATGCAAATAATTCGGTACGTTTTCGCAGCTTTGCTATTTCCTTTCTTTGTCTCTGCAAAGCCTTTGGTTCTTGCAACATTTCCTATTCCTTTAATGGTAGAGAATACGGAAAAAGGTCTTTTCATTAATCTCACCAAAGAAATCGCCAAGCGCAACAATCGTGACATCAGTATTGTTGTCTATCCTACGGGAAAAACTCTTTTGGAGTTTAGTAATAATAAAGTGGACGGAATTTTTCCGGCGCTCGACGTATATGTCCCGAAGCTTTCAGCAAGGACAGCACCTTTTTATTATAAAACCGATTATATTTTTTATAAAAAAAATCATCCTTTTAAAACAATCAAAGATCTTGAAGGACGCAAGGTGGGGCTTACGTTCCGCTATCCTTATGCTCAGGAACTTGTGCAAAATAAAAAAATCAAATTCGAGTTCGCAGCGGATGATGTTTTGAATATGAAAAAATTGGGGCGCGGAACAATTGATGCTTTCGTTGTCGAGCAAAGATCCGGCCTAAAAGCCTTGCAACTCAGCGGTGAAAAAGACATTGAGTTCGATAAGGATAAACCTCTTTCCCAGCAAGTCGTCTTTTACGCCTTTCAAAATACCGAAGAAGGAAAAATGCTCGCAGAGATTTTTTCCAAAACGATCGAAAGCATGAAAAAAGACGGCAGTCTCAGCCGTGTTTTGGCTGAGACTGAGTAGAGGACTTATTCGACGGTGCCTAAGCGAATTTCCGCATCAAGCACGATATAGAGCTGAGCACTTTCGCCTAAACTCCACTGCAAATCATAAAGTTCGCTTTGACGAGGATACTGTTGAATCAAGTTCAGAATCACTTGTTGAGCTCGGACTTGCGCTGAACCTTGGAAAGATTTGTTTTGTTTGGCTCGAGGCTTTAAGGTCTCTGCGCGAAAGTTCCAAAGATTTAATTGGAATTGTTCGTAAGGATGTAAAGTTGAACTGACCTTAGTAGAAATTTCCGCGAACTTTTCTTGGGCTTCGACGAGGTCCTGGTAAGCCATCTCTTTTTGCCCCTGCATAATCAAGCGGGCCGCACGATACACTTTAATACGAGCCCACATGAAGTGATAAGGGAACTCGTAAACCTGGGATTCTTCCGCTGTGCGAGCCGCATTTTCTAAAAGTCCCAAGGTTCTATCAATACCTGCAATTGTTTTACTGTCGTTTTCATTCGAGAGATAAGCGCGGATGTAAGAACTCATCGAATCATACCAACGCGTTTTATTGGGATCTTCCCAAGCTTTTGTGACGCCGATGATTTCAACAGGTGTGGCGCCTTGGCTCAGTCTGAAACCAACAAAATGAGAACGGTTTGTCGGGTAAGTTTCTGGCAAACTCATCCACCATTCTTGACGACCTGGAACCATCACGTGTGTGGCTGCTGTATAAACTTTTGTTGTCGTACGACCGAAGCTGCGCGGACCTACCAGTTCATCTTGGTGTCCTGAAAGACGATTGATCACCCATTGATAATCAATGTGTCCCCAGTCCTCTTGTAAAGTGCGCGAGACATGAGCAAGGCGGGCTCTGGTTTCTAAAGTTTTATTCAAACTGTATTCATAGCCCTCTTGACTGGTCGCATCGCCTAAGAAGTGATTACTCTGTCCTAAGAATTTATTTTTCGCACGGCGAGCGACGACAACGGTGTTTCCGCTTAATTCAATAGATGCGACTTCATCTGTTTTAGAATCTGAAATAAAGAAGGTCCATGCGCCAAAGCCTTTTCTTGTTTTAATCATGGAGATAGCCTCATCCAAAGTGTGGGCTTTCATAATGATTGAATGAAGAAGGTAAGGAGCAATGTCTGATGTTCCAGACTCATAACGAATCTTTGTGCCTTCCGTTTGCAACTCGTGAAGACTTACGGAAAGTCCATAGTTATTAAATCCACTGATGCCACCGGCATAGTGCAGGCCTGCAGAGCCTAAGCCTACAGAAGTAATGCCATTTCTTTGTCTATTGATCACGACCACTTGTTCGGGCTCATAGAAGCCCAGAAGACCGGTATCAAAATTTCTTCCGTGAACGAGGGCTCCGTCCTTGGAACCGCTGGCAGAGGCACTAATCCCTGTGCATCCCATTTTAATAGAACGTAAGCCCTTTGCTAAAATCTTAAAGGGTTTTAAAAGTGAATGTCCGATAAAATAAGGCGCGCAAGAGGCGAACACTTGTATTTTTCCCTTGCGTGGATTTTCACTGAGTTGTCTTTGCATGGCATCTGTGAAAATCGAAAACTCAACCATATAATTGGTCTCTTCAAAAGTTTTCCAATCGACAGGACTGCCGGCGTCTTTAAGACCCTTATAAAGATTCTGCAAACCTGATTTGAAATCGTCAGAGACACTGGTGCGATAGTTGTCCATCACGCATCTTTTGATAAGCATGACCTGTTCACGCTCTTTGCCACTCAGCTCACCGAAGGCTTGATCTGCACGAGTTTGCACGCCTTTAAGAACGCCCTGCTCAATTTCATTGCGAAGAAAATAGCCATGATAGTAAGCCGTCTCTCCAAATCCGCCTTGCAGGTCCAGCACATGAATCGCTTTGCTGGTCCCTGAGGCTTGGCAAATAAAATGCCTTTGCCCGTGGAGTTCTTGCTTAAGAATACAGTCAGCCCATGACAAAGACGGAAGAAGCAAAAAAATAAAAAGGATGTGTTTCATAATATCTCCAAAGACAGATAGACGGAAAAAGTTAGAAATCCAAAAGCCGCGACCATTTCGATTCTTCTAAGAACATTCTTTAAAGAACTCTGCAAAGAGCGAAGTGCCCAAAGAAGCGCAAAGAAAGTCACAAGGAAGGCCATAAAGTAAACCATCACTCCGGCAAACAAAGAAAAATGCCTGCTGTGGCTGATGTTGACGAAAAGTCCTGCGTAAATAAAAACCAAATGGAAATTTGAAAGAGTTAAAAGGAGACTGTTTTTAAAGCCTTGCTGTTGTTGCTGCAAAGGTTTCACTTCCTGATCTTTGTCTTTCAGTGAAGGAAAAAGAATTTTCCCGGAATAAAGAACAAGAGAAGCGACAGTCAGTCCCGTTAAAAGTGTTTTAAGCCAAGTAAGCTGCAAAAGCGGACTTTGCAGTAAAAGCAAAGCCAAGGTGATATAAAAAATATCACCTAAAAGAAATCCCGCGATAGAACCCCAAGGCCAAGTGCGTTTGTTAATAAGACTGCGAATGATATTAAAACTCGCAGGACCCAAAGCAAAGGCGGAAAGAAATCCGACAAGGATCAACCACAAAATCATTGGAGAACCTCGCCCTGACCGATGTGAGCGCGGATGAAATTTAAATATTCTTCCGCCGTTTCAAAAGTCGTTTTCATTTTGAACTGGCCACGGCTGCGGTTTTGTTCAAAGTATTTTTGCAAGTAATCAGCACTCATGAGGGTCACTTGCGCAGGACCTAGAACTCCGACATCACGGCAGTCTTTGTAGTCGCCATTCAGTCTTTGCATTTCTTGCTCAAAAGTGTGCGCTAAAAGTTCCGTGTTCACTTCGCTGTGCGCAGGCACAAACAAAGTCCAAAGATAAGATGCTTTTCCGTCTTTCATTATCGGAGATAAAAAGAAATGGCGAAGATCGACGTTTGTGAGATTCTTTGTCGCTAAATAACAATCTAGAATCTCATCATCACTGACTTTTTCTGCGGCTAAATTCATTCCGGTGCTTTTGCGGCCGACGAATTCAAATACCAAATCTCCTTGGTATTCTTCAAAGCAGATCACATCTTTCATGGAGTAATGAATAAACCCATTTGGTGCACCGATGTTAATATAATACGCAACGCCCATTTCAATTTCATGAAGACCTAAGTTCTTTTTTTCACCAACAACGGGCGTAAAAGAGTAAAGAAGATCGGGATTTAAAATATACCGTTGACGACCATTTTGATATTTTTCATAAGGAAGACCAATAGCGGCTTCTGTGGCGGCATAAACGCCATAATAGTTCAGTTCATGACCCACAAGACGGTTGATGCGCTCTTGGTATTGCTTAATGGGTGTTGCGGCATAAATAAAAACTTTAAGATTAGGCCAGATCTCATTGATGTGTTGTTTTCCGGTTTTCTGTAAGATCGCCTCAAGGATACTGATGATATAAGTTGGAATTCCGCTGACGACTTGAATGTCTTGTTCTAAGGATTCTTTGATAAGCATATCAATTTTGCGATCCCAATTGGAAATCGCCAATACTTCGCTGGAAGGAAAAGTATTTTTTGCCAAAGACTTTGGAACACGCGTGCTTAAGATTCCAGAAATATATCCAAATTTAATACCGTTTTGCGAGTACAAATAAGGATCAGAACCAAACGTCAGGCGACCGACTTTAAGAAAATTAATATCAGGTTCTAATGTGCTGAGTTTGCTCGCAATGCGCTTTTGGGATTTTAAGAACATCTTAATCATTCGCTCGTTATAAGGAACGCGTTTACTGTCCTTACCTGAGGTTCCTGATGAAAGACCGCAGTGTTCAACGCTGTCTTTAAATAAGATGTTCTTGTGTCCTGCTGCGATCATATCAACATAAGGAGCATAGTCGTCATAACCATGCACGGGCACGTGGTTCACGAATTCTTCGTAGCTGCGAATATGGGACAGGCGAAGATCTTTGTGTAAACGGGTGCCTGAAAGATTTCTGCGCAGGCTTGCGTAGTTCTTTTCTTGTTTCGTTAAAAGATCGGCGCGCTTCACGCTTATATAGTTTGCATAAGTCTTTAAGTATTTTTGACCCAAGTTTTGTACGACAGAATCCATTGCGAACATAAAACTCTCCTTTGTTTTGATGAAGGTAATCTATTTGAGTTTAGGTCCTATGTCGCGGAATCGAGTTGACAGGAAAGGGGCAAATCTGTCGAAAACTCGATCTTCCATTGACACTTTTCCAGGGTTTTTGTCAAAATTGCGGTATGGCAACTCAGTCTAAAGAAGATATTTATTTTGCTGTCTGTAACGCGATTCTAAAGATGGAAGTTGCAAAAGGCCACTTGAAGTGGACTTTAACGGATATCTCCCGCGAATCCGGGATCACGCGATCGTTGATTTATTATTACTTCGGAAAAGAAAAGAAATCAGCCTTGCAAGAGGCTTACAAATTTGTGCTTTCAAATTTCTTTAATATCGAGCGCACAAAATCCATGGGAATCCGTGAACGTCTTAAAAAAGTTCTCGAAGACGTAAAAAAGATGCCTTATCTTTTCGTTCTTTATTATCTCGAAAGAAATACAGGCGGGGAGATCGGATTGATGATCCGCGAGGCTGAAGGCATGTTGCTGCAGGCTTTGAAAAAAGAATTTCCAAAGCTCAACGACAATCAAATCTTAGAAATCTATTTAAAAGAATTAGGAGCGATCACGTTCCAGCTTCCGCCGGAACGCGTGAAGGATCTTTTCGCAGATCATCTTTAGTCTTCAGCCAAAGCCTTTGGTGTAAAGCGGCTGGATTTTATGTTTTGATCAATTTTCACCTGAGAAATAGTAATTTCAGTTCCGCGCTTGTTTTGCACGTTGCGGATTTTAATTTTTCCCGCACGCCATTTTGTCGGGGATACTTTTTTGTAGCCCGTGATATCTAGAACTTTTAAAAGTTTTCCTTGCTTATCAAAACATTCAGCTTTTACAGGAAGATAGTCGCTCGCAGCAACGTAGCTTACGATTTTTGAATAGTTCGCCGATGTGGAATTCACATCGCTCTCAATCAAATAATACTTCTTCCCTTTGACTTCGATTTCTTTTTTTAAAGCATTCTGAGCACCTTGCTCACGGTTAAAATCGAAATCCTCAACACTGAGTTCAGAACCAAGAATGCCGCCTTGGCCGCTTTCGCCAGTCAATCTTCGTGTTTGTTTAGTAGATGGCAGATAAATCCACTTGTCTTCTTGTTCGCCTTTCAGAGTGGCAAGCAGGGCCGTGCCTTTAAGATCTTGCGGCTTTTGCATGCGCACCAAAAGATAGTGTTCTTTTTTTTCGGGACTCAACCTCCAAATACGCATCTGACGATCCTTGCTTGAACCGTCGGCTTCAATGATTTTCATATTCACAACGAACTCTTCATCATGAGAACGCAAGCGACTGCTCATCTCCTCGCCAATTTTTTGCACCGAAGGAGCTGCTGTTGCTTCGGCTTGAACAAAGCGCGGTGCAAATGAAATCACAAGAACAAGAACAAATGAAGACGCTATAGCCATAACTTTCTCCTTTTTCCACGGTACTGAAGTCAAGAGCCACGGGCAACTTTTCAAGAGTGTTGGGAGAAGAATCAAATCTCCGACAAGACCAGCCAGCATCGACAAAAGCATGTAGAAGCCAAAGATGCGATTCATGGCAAAATAAGACGCCATAAACACGGAGAATCCTGCGAGAAGGGTTAGGCTTGATATCAAACAAGGATTTCCTTCACGCCACAATGTTTTTTCGATCTCAAGATTTTTTGATTTCGAGGCCTTTTGGATCAGGCGCAGCCTCTCTAAAAGATAAACCGTGTTGTTAAACGCCAATCCCAAGGCGATTGAAAAGATAATCGCAACACTCGGCTTAATCGGTGTCTGTGAAATCGCAAGAAACCCTAAAAGAGCTGCGGGGGGAACTAAATTTGGAATACAAGCCACCAGGGCCCAGCGCAAAGATCTAAAGACAAAAACTAAAACCAAACAAATAGCTGCCATTGATTGCCAGAAACCAAAGATCAATTCATGGGAAAGTTCATTGTTTAAATGATGAATGGTTGAGCCCATTCCGGTCACTTCCACTGTCATCTGCGGAAAACTGTTTTGCGTAATAGATTTGATGTTCGCAACCAATGAGTGAAGCTCATTAGCTGGCAAATCGCGCGTTCGCACGGAAACCCGTGTATTGGAAGAATCCGTATTTAAAAAGTTCTTTAAAGGACTGTTGTTGGAAAGCGAATACAAAAAGAAAATCTCCGCCGTTGAAGAACGGCTCGCCGGAAGACGAGAGTGATGGAGGTTGGCGGCAGCCACCAAGTCCGGAAGGCCCACGACGCTGCCAACACCATTGAGTGCGCGAATATCACTTAAGAGTTGATCAAGCTTTGCTAAAAGCTTTGGATCATTCCATACATCGGCAGCCCCTTTGATTTCAATATCAACCGGGATCATGCCACCGAGTTCTTTATCAATCGTCTCCGTCGATAAACGCACCTGATGATTTGTTGGAAGATCATCAAAAAGACGGGCAGACCATGAAAGGCTTTGTCCTTTCAAGGCTAAACCTGAACACACAAGAATAATTAAGAACGCCCACACACCGGATCTTCTAAAAAGATACAAAGCCCAACGCGCCTTACTCCACGCCCATTCGCGTGCGCGTGGTCCAGGCAGGAAATGCAAAAGAGGAAAGAGAAGAGCTGTCGTTGCAATCCAACCAATGATAATAGCCATGGCCGCCGTTAAACCGTAATCGCGGATTAAGGGTACCTTCACAGTGAGCAAAGCCAAGAAACCAATCATCGTTGTTGTTGAGGCAAAGAAGTTCGGCCCTAACAGAGTTTTAAAAGTATAGTTCACCAATTGATGGTGACTTAGATGCGGTTGATTTTTTCTTTCTTCCGTAAACCTTAAAAGCGTGTGAATACATAAAGACACGACATCCACAGTCGTCAAAATAGGAATCGTGCTGGAAAGAATTGAGAACGGATATCCGGCAAGCGCCATCACCGCAAGCACCATGATGTTCGCGCAAATAATCACAATAAATGAAATGATCAGAGGCGACCAGTTCGCAAAGATAAGACCTAAGACTAAAAAGCATGCGATAAACCCTAGAACCACGAAGTTGCGAATTTCGGTTTGCAAAAGAACGCCGACATCTGTTTGTACAGCCGGAGTTCCGCCGATTTCAACGTGAGAAAATGGCACGGAGGCACTGGCTGTCACAGCCAAGTTTTGGCGAAGATGCAAGAGCTCTTGCGTATTCAGAGGCTGGATGTTCACAATGATCGAAGCCGTTTTTCCGTCTTTAGAAATCAGTGTCGGAGAAATTAAAGGATTGTTCAAAGTTTCAGACTGCCATTTTTCTGTAGGTAAACTTTGCAGAAGCGGTCCCACACTTAGACCATGGTCACTATTTATTGCACCCTGAACGGTCGCCAAACTCAGAGTGTTTTTCACTCCTGGGAAGTGCGCAAGAAGATCTGTGAGCCTTTCTAAGCTTTGAATCTTTTCTTTTTGAAACCAGGTCTCGCTCTCGGAAGGAATTTTTGCTGTAATGATGAACGGTTGCGAGTCAGAAAGCTGAAACAGCTGTCGTGTGTGTTCATCCCTCTTCAATAGCGGATTATCCTGGGGAAGAAACTGTTTTAAACTGTACTGCGTCTGTAATTTTGGGAGAGCGAAAAGTCCTAGGACTGTAAGAACGAAAACTACAAGTAGAGAGGAAATGGAAATTCTTTTGACGGAATTTGGAAAATTAGAATTTTCAGTTTTCTTTTTCTTCATGCGTATGTCTTCTTTCGATTCTTGTTGCACAAGATCCTTTAGAAATTTCTTCTCTCGCCGTATTCTTGAAACATGATGATGGGAACAATGATGAAAAAAACAATGATAACGACGAAAGGCCTATCGGCCGCGCTATTTACATTCTTTATATCTTCACACGGATTTTGTTTTTCGCAAATTAATTCAGAATTTGAATTGTCGCTACCTAGACAGTTTCAACAAAATATCATTGATAAAAAATGGGAAACGCTCATGAACAAAGAATTCCAGGGAAACTGGCAATTTCCTGATCAGGAGATCGTTTCTCAAGATGTCCCAGTAAGACTCAAACAGATCTCTTTAAAGATTAAAACGAATTTGCAAAAACCGTCTCTGAGCGACGGTCAAAGCATGTTGGAATTGATGTCTAAGAATATGCAAGCAGAACTGCATATGGGCGAAGTTTCAGTTGATCATATTGTAGAGCGTGAAGTCGGCGGCATCATCGGTCGCTTTCGTGTTCAGGCGCTTTGTAAAGATGTCGTTCTTAATTTGACTCCGGGAAAAGGCTCTTTCTCTGTGGTGATTGCGCCGTCGTTGGAAAACACGCGCGCAGGAACGGAAGTTCAAGCCGTGAATCTTTCTTGGTTGCCGGGAAGTTGGACTTCGCAAGGAATTCAGTGTTCAGGAGTGGAAGGTTTTGCGGATCTTATTAAGCAAGAGATTAATAAAGTCGCCAATGATTCAAAAAGTTTCGTTGAGCCGCAAAAAGAATTATTAAAAAAATACGTCCAAGATTATCTCAAAGATATTCAAATTGATTTTTCAAAACCACGTCAACTCATTGTGGCTCGTCCCGATTTGAGTATCGTGATGAAAGTAGATGAATACAAAGATCTTGGAAATGATGGTGCCAAGATTAAAGGTGTTTTAGAAATTCAATTTCAAAAGTCTGCTGATGCGGATTTCAAAGTTTTAACTTTAGATCCCAAGGCTAATGACGTTAAAACAGACCAGGCACGTTTGCGTCTTCCACAAAACTTTGTCAAAGAAGTTATGCGAAGAGCTTATTCTGCAAACTCTTGGTTGCATCAGGTAACATCGGACAAGCTTCCCGGTTTTTCTACTTTGATGAACTCCCGATTTTCGCAATGGTGGGTCTGGCCGGAACTTATGAACTTCTCAAAGTCAGCGAAGTTCCGCTTTGATGTGTATTCTAATAAAGACGTGGACATTCAAGGTTCAGGTCTTGAATACAAAATGAAGTCGACACTTCTTGCAAAAATGAATGCTCCGATGAGCGGAAATTATATTCCGTTTATGAATTTTTCTATTCCGTTAAATTCAACAGTGCGACTTAAAGTGGAAAGCGGAAAAGCTCAAGCCACATTTGTCGATCCTATTATGGGACTGACGCCGCAATGGGATTCCAGCTACGTGAATAAATATGGAGCCAATAGAAAATTCTCTTCAGGAACCATCCGGGATCGCATCGTGGGCTCTCTTTGGGGGCAGACGGTGAGTGTGGCCGTTCCGAATATTCCTTTAAGCGATGATCTTTCACTGAAAATCAAAAAGGTTCTTGCTCCAGCAAATCAGGATATCGTTCTGCAACTCTCGCCTTAAAAGGATCTAGAAACCGACAGAGTGTACGAGTCATTTTTCTCGTACACTCCTAGCGGTGTATCACTCGGGCCTTGAATAAGGCTCGCCGTGAGCGAAACAAGCCACGCATCAAAGAAGCGGCGGCCTAACGTCACTTCTTCGTAGTTGCTACCGTGAATTTCATCGTAAAGACCCAAAAGAGAAAAATTCCAAACTTCTTTCCAAGTCATTCTTCCGCCTAGCATCCAAGCACGACGGAAGATTTCCGTGTAAGAAAGATTCGAGTCGTTTTCCCGCTGAGAAGAAATAAAAGAATGTTGAAGTATCGCGATTAAAACAGCGTCAGAACCAATATTGAAAGTCTTTTCTAAACCCAAAACATTTTCATGGGTCCACCCAGGAAGATTTTTGTCGTCGCCAAGACTTTGCGTATAGGCCGTCGCATATTTAAATAAAAAATCCCATTGGTTGCTCACGAAAGTAAATCCACCCTGACGAATGCGATAATTTTTGGTGTTAAGAACCACGTCAGGATCGACTTGCACCACGGTCTTTGGTGACACTTGCACAATCGTCCCAGTCACCATGGGTTGAACTAAAGGAAATGAAGCCACCCCTTCAAAATACGTTAAGCCCAAATCAATAAAGCTCCCGCGTCTTTGAATGCGAAGAGCGGCATTGTTATCTAGCGCGTGATCCAAATCCTGCCTTGAGGTGTAACTGTAACGTAATGTTTTCGGTAAAAGTAAAACGATATCGTTATCAGGAGTTTCAGGAACAAACACTTCGCGAGGCAACCAACGGCTTTGCGGGCCTGGCATTGTAGATCCGCGATTTTTGGGAATATAAACGGCTTCTAAATCCCAATTATCGAAAGTGTGAGCATAAACCAAAGAGGTGGCTCCTAATTTGCGACTATGAAGTGGATCAAAATACTGTCTGGAATTGATCACATCCAGCGGGTTGTATCCGTCAGTGACTCCCCAGGTGAAAATATTATTTCCAGCTTTGATCGAAAAGCTTTCCGTCTGATAGCGAACGTAGGCTTCGCTTAAATCAAAAAAATATTTTTCTTCATCGGATTTATTGTTGGGGTCCGCGATAAAAGTAGGTTTTAAATAAAAACGAAAAAAATCTTTGTATTTCCAGTCGTAAATGGGATCAAGTTCCAGTTTGTAGAATTCTTGATTGGTGTCCTCGCCATACACTTCACGGAAATACGTGACATCCAACTTTGTGTCCAAGTGCAAACTCCACTCCGTGTTCGAGCGGGCGGCCAAAGCTTTTGCACTTAAAAGAAAAAATAAAACAAAGAGGACTTTTCTCATACCCTTAAGAACACCATACCCTGATTTAGAAAACCACACGAACTTGCGTGTGAAATATCACTAAGTGGTGGCAAATTTATTCACGTACTCAATGATGGAACTTTTAAACTCTGTAGGAAGTCCAACAAAACGAAGACCCGCATATCCATCATTTCCCACATAGACGACCTCACAAGTGGCCGTGATGGTGACAAATAAATTCGGACTGGTCAGAGTGGATTCGAAACGCTCACCAATTTGCAGGTTGCGCGCATCATTGACACCCAAGCCGCCTTCGCTAATAGAAATCACGCGGCAAGTGAATTCACCTTTGTCGCTTTCACATTTCAAGGTTCCAACGATTGGGACGCGCGGATGGGATCGACGACTGATGCCCAAATCTTCCACAACACGTGGGATGGCATAAACCTCTTTCCAAGAAGAACTGCCTTCAGGGAGAAGATCCACTGCAGAGTAATCTTTAAGGGTCTTAAGATGAGCAATCATATCTGAATACTTCATCGGGCTTTTTTCTTGCCCCTCAATGCGCATTTTCCAAATGCCTTGGGATTCCGCTGACGGAGGTGTGATTTGGAACGCTTCTTTAAGAGATTGTCTCCAGCGCGAAGGAGTCATCCATTCAGATTGACCACGCCCCCAGATCTGCGGTTCCTTTGCAGAATTTAAACGTGCTTCGATCTCTTCATGATCGTAAGGTCCCGTTACTTGACCTTCGCTGAGAATAAACCAAATCTTTGGATGCGCCACGAACGTGCTCCTCGCAGTTGACTCTTGTGTTTTATTACAGCGAAAGGTATATCACTTTGTCTAGGAGAATTAATTCATGAAGTACATTATCGCTGGAACAGATCGCCCTGATTCGAACACTCTGAAAGTTTCAAAATACATCCAAGCCATCTACAAAAACTTGGGTGAAGATGTCGAGATCATGGATCTTAAAGTGATGAAAAAAGATCTTCACGATGACATGCAATACGGAAAAACCAGCGAAAGTTTAAAGCCGTATCTGGAAAAGATCGCAAAGAGCGAAGGTTTGATTGTTGTTTGTCCCGAGTACAATGGCTCTATGCCGGGCGTTCTTAAGTACTTTATCGATCACTGGCGTTATCCCGAGTCTTTTGAATTTCGTCCGGTATGTTTCGTAGGTCTTGGCGGAATGTTTGGTGCTCTTCGCCCAGTGGAACATCTGCAGCAAGTTTTCGGATACAGAAATTCCTTTATCTATCCAGAGCGCGTTTTCATTATGAATGTGCATAAAGTACTAAGTGCTGACGGACAGGTGCAGGACGACATGATTAAGCAGCTTTTGGTCAAACAAGCCGAGGGCTTCCAAAAGTTCACGCAGGCTTTAAGTTCATTTAAGATTGATGCTAACGCGGTTATCGAGCAAAAGAAGCAGCCGTCGGCTCGCGGTTAACCATCTTATCGTGAACGCGGCCCTCAAAATAAATTAATCCTAGGATTAGAAGGGCTGCTAGTAACCATTTAGAACGAAATATCGGTGTCATAGTAGTTCTATGATCTCAAACCGCTCAAAATGAAGGCAACTAAACTTCTTGTAATGAGGGATTGTGCGTCATTTTTAATGAGCACCTACTGACAAGCGTCTGGTTCCGCTCTAGACTCAGGGCTTATTGCGAAAATTTAGACGGGGTTTGTGTCATCGAAAAACCGGGCCATAATAAGAATGCAAATATTTTAATGCTCTCGCTGGGGGCTCTTGGTGTGGTCTTTGGGGACATCGGAACGAGTCCTCTATACGCCCTTCGTGAGTGCTTTGGAGAATACGGTCTCGCACCCACGCCGGAAAACGTGATCGGAATTCTTTCTCTGATTTTCTGGACTCTTATCACCGTGATTTGCATCAAGTACATGGCGTTCGTGATGAGAGCAGACAATAAAGGGGAGGGAGGAATTCTCTCTTTGATGGCTCTTGCTGTTCGCAGTCAGCACAATAAAGACGTCACTCATCGTCGTTGGATCATGACCATCTTAGGACTTTTCGGTGCGGCTCTTTTATACGGAGACGGAATTATCACTCCCGCCGTTTCGGTTTTATCTGCGATGGAAGGTCTCTCTCTTGTCGCGCCCAATTTAGAATCCTTCGTCATTCCTTTAACCATCTTCGTGATGAATGCCCTGTTCTTGATGCAAAAATACGGCACGGGTCGTATTGGTGTGATCTTCGGCCCCATCCTTCTGATCTGGTTCGTTGCCCTCGGGGCTTTAGGCATCAACGGCATGTCTGAAAATCTTCACATCTTTGAAGCTCTTCTTCCGCACCATGCGTTTGAATTCTTCTTCCGCAATGGCTGGCATGGCTTTATCGTTCTTGGTTCTGTGTTCCTAGTCGTAACAGGTGGTGAGGCCCTTTACGCTGACATGGGACACTTTGGAAAAAGACCGATCCGTTTGGCGTGGTTCACAATTGCGCTTCCAGCTTTGACTTTAAATTATTTCGGTCAAGGTGCTTTGCTCCTCAATCATCCGGATGCGGTTTCAAATCCGTTTTACCTTCTCGCTCCAAAGTGGGCGCTTCTTCCGATGGTTATCTTAGCGACGTTAGCTACCGTGATCGCTTCGCAGGCTTTGATCTCGGGCGTATTTTCAATCACTCGCCAGGCCATTCAATTGGGTTTCTGTCCGCGTATTTCAATCATTCACACTTCAAGTCAGGAAATCGGTCAGATCTATGTGCCTGCCGTGAACTGGGCTCTTTTTGCGGGTGTTATCTGGCTTGTCTTAACATTTAAAACTTCCAGCAACTTGGCGGCAGCTTACGGTATCGCCGTGACGGGAACAATGGTCATCACGACAGTTCTTGCTTACGAAGTCGCCCGACAAAAATGGAATTGGAGCCTCCTAAAAGCTTCTTCTATCTTTGGCGCTTTCTTGATTATGGACATGGCTTTCTTCGGAGCCAATGCTCGTAAGATCACACACGGTGGCTGGGTGCCGCTCGTGATTGGTGCAATCATTTATCTTTTGATGACGACATGGCAAAAAGGCCGTCAGGTTTTATTCCGCCGTTTGAAAGAACGCTCCATGCCGATTGAAGAGTTCTGTCAGAAAATTTTGCGTGAGCCGCCTCTGCGCGCTCCAGGAACGGCGATCTATATGACCGGAGATCCTTGGGGTGTGCCAGTGCCGTTGCTTCACAATTTAAAACACAACAAGGTTCTGCATCAGCGTGTGGCGATTCTTACGATTCAAACGCGCGAAGTTCCTTTTGTGACGAAAAAAGATCGCATCTCCATTCAGGAAGTCATTCCGAATATGTACCGCATTCTTGCGTACTACGGATTTATGGAGACGCCGAAGATGAAACACATTCTTGAGGCGTGCCGACAAAAAGACATTAATTTCAACGTGCACGATACGACTTTTGTGTTAGGCCGTGAAACAATCATCGCCGATAAAGGCCCGAACAACAGTGATGAACCGGGGATGTCGCATTGGCGCGAGCGTCTTTTTGCCGTGATGTCGAAAAATGCGCAAAGACCAACGGCGTTCTTCCGTATTCCTCCGAATCAAGTGATTGAAGTGGGTATTCAAGTTGAAATCTAAGACGTCAAAAGGCGAGTGATATCGTCTTTTGATCGCATCGCATCTTCAAAACCAAGCTCAATCAATTGCCCGCAATAAGCCGGATCAAATAAAAGAAAACTGGCGACTTCGGTGGTCTCTTGAAGAGATCCAAAGCCACGCAAAAGATAGCGAATCATTCCCGGCAAACGTCGCACGTGGTGAGACGCAATTTCGGAAATATCCCGCGATGGCGAAATCCATAAATATTCAATAGAACGAACTGAAAGATTGCGTCTTTCGTTTTCAGAGAGCTTTGCGATATTCGCATTGATGCGATCCAGTCTTTCAATGTCAATCTCAAGACCATCCATCATCAAGGTGTGCAAAAGGACGCTCACAACACGTCCCACGGACGGAGGCTTGTTTTCATTGAGATGGCGAGAAGTAAAGCAGACATCTTGTCGCTTTCTGACTCCGATGGCGATAAGTTTGTTTGCCCCCATAAAAATCGCAGGCCCGCAGGGCGACTGATTGCGAATACTGCCATCGCCAAAATGACGGTCGCCAATTTGAATAGGTGGAAACAGCAGTGGAATCGCCGCAGAAGCCAGAACATGATCAATCTTGATATCACTTCTTTCAGATTGTCTTCGCACTCTTTGCCACATCGGAATTTCATTTCCACCTTGAATAAAAGTCACCGTAGAGGTGGAGAAATATTCCAAAGCGGAAACCGCAACGGCTTTAAATTTTCCATCATGAATATTTTTTTGTATGTTTTCAAAATGACAATTATCGTGAACAAGTTTTTTAAGAGGACTCGGATCTAAAAGAGATTTTCGCGGCGTTGGCTTCATCAATCCCCCCAAAGAAAGATCGGCAATCCATTGCAAGCCACCAACGGAAAGTGAAACTGGATCTGTGATGTAAACTTGCTCCGAGTTGACACGACTCCAAAGATCCGCAAGTTTTTTACTACCCTCTGCGATATGACAACCTTCGGTCGCAGCGAGCATCGCTGTATTAATGGCACCGGCACTGATTCCGGTGTAGTACGTAAATGGATGGGCGATTCCCAGATCATCACAGATATCTGCAATGGCGACCATCGCGCCCGCTTGATAAGCCGCGCGCGCTCCGCCACCAGATAAGACAAGACTTAGGGACGACATCTTCTTTCACCCCCTTGTTAAAACACTAATATGTTCGTGTTCTTTTTAACAGTGATTTCTAGACTTGTAGAAAAATACAAAGGGGAGATAATGAAGATGAAACGAAGCCACAATAATCATTCACTCGATTATTGATTCCATTGAAGGAAAACCTGCTTCGTCAAAGGGAGCCCGAGCGGCTCTCTTCTATTTTATCCCCTTTCTTCTTTCGTTGGTTCTCGGTTGCTTTCAAAGTTGGTTATGTACTTACCCGCTGCGTGAGACTCGCGCGTCCGGCGCTCGCCGGCCTGGAATACCGCATCCTGCGGGGCCGGAGGTCTCACTCCGCAGGTAAGTACATAACCAACTTTGAAAGACGACGTCCACGTAAGGAGGGGGACAAAAGAGCTTTCGCCTTTTGTTTGATTCTTTTGATCGGTTTGTTTTTAGTTTTTTTGTTTCTTTGGTCTTGGTGATGAAAGCTTTTTGAGAGTGGTTTATGGATCTAAGTTTAATTCTTTTTGTCAAAAGTTGATCTTGTTAATCAATTGCGAAATAGTTTGTTTGTTCATGGATGTAACTTTTGAAGGAGAGTTTTACGATGATGAAGTTTGTTTTGGGTGCTCTTGTTTTGGTGGTGGCTGGTTCTGTTCATGCTGCTGATGTTTATAAGATTGATGCTAAGGCTAGTTCTGTGGCTTGGAAGGGGTCTAAGAAGATGGGGAGTTCTCATCATGGTGGGATCTCTGTTAAGGATGGGGATGTTACTTTCAATAAAGGGCAATTGACGGGTGGTAATGTTGTTATTGATATGACGACTGTGACTAATGATGATTTGAAAGACAGTCCTGACTATCAGAAGAAACTTGTTGGTCATCTTTCTAGTGATGATTTCTTTAGCGTCACAAAATTCCCTACGGCTTCTTTTAAGATCACTAATGTGACTGCGAAGTCTAAGACAGAAGCTGTTGTAAAAGGTGAATTGACGATGATCGGTAAAACAAATCCTATCGAATTCCCTGTGAAGTTTACTGTTGATAAGGGAATTGCCACTGGTGAAGCTCTTGTGAAAATTGATCGTACGAAGTGGGGTCTTAAATATGGTTCTGGCAACTTCTTTAAAGAACTTGCTGGTGACAAGATCATCAACGACGAGTTTGAATTGAATTTGAAACTTGTTGCTAAGAAATAGTTTTTTCTTTCAATGAAAACGAAAGGCGCTGACTCCCGGCGCCTTTTTTATTTTGTGCATCTGTTTTCTCTCTTAGAATTAATGTCGAAAGTCTGTTCGAACTTTTCCCAAAAATGTCTTTTTTCTTTGTTATCTCTTTAAATGAGTTTGTCTCAAGATGAGATTCATTTGTAGTCTCGAGTGCTTAACCGTGTTCTTCCTCTGGCGAAGGCTTTGCATTTCACTTCGTTGAATGAGGAGTGCCCTATGAAAAACTTTAAATTTTTATTTATCGCTCTGCTTGCTACAGCTGCTATGACAATGAGTGCTTGTGCTAAAAAGGACTCTGAGTTTGCGGCTCGTTACGCGAAAAATAAAATGGGCGCCAGTGTGGCTGACGGAGCCAAAACCCAGGAAGCCGGTGAGCGCGCTGAAGCTCAAGGTCTTTTGGCTGACGTTGTAGATATTCAAAGATACTTCACTCCCGAAGGACAACCGGGTCCTCGCGTGGTGATGGCAAAGATTCTCATTAATAATCAAGAGATGCCCGTGACGACTCATCACTGGGGAACTGAGACTGTTGAAGGGCGTGTCGATGTCGCAGGCTTTACTGTTGTATTTCATGCGATGTGCGGAACTGTCGACTGCCAACCTTATTACGCTGCCATGGAAATCTATAAAAACAATCAAATGGTCATTCAAGAAGGTGTCAGAAAGTATTTCGACGAAAGAGCGGCTGATGGAGATCGCTATCAATGGTTCACTCCAGAGAAAGCTTTACCATTGATGGGCTCAGACTCCATGGATCCGCGCGGTATGGTGGGGTTCTTGAACTCCAGCGGGAATTCGACAAGCTCTGGAATTAAATAAATGATTTAAATTTTATAACTGACGGGAAGGAGAGTTGCGTTGACTCTCCTTTTCTTTTTTTATCTCTTCATCTAAAACTTCCGCTAAATGTGTGTGACGAGTCTTCACAAGTTTATCGACTTTGACTAAATAGCCCGCCAGGTGATGAAAGAGCTTTTCGATTTCCGCATCCGTTTCCAAGCGTCCTTCCTCTTCTTTGATTTCTTCAATCAGGCGATCGACGATAAAGAGAGCCGCATTTAATGAGACCCCTACATCATGAAGAAAGTCGCGTTCCTGATAAAGCTGACTGTGCGGGTCAATCATAAGGACCTCCTCAAAACAGTATTCGGAGACCTCAGAACCAGTGCAACTTGTAGATTTGCACGTCCGGAAGCCGGCCGGAGAAGGTGAATAATTTTCATCAGCGATTGTGATTTCCACAGAACAACTTCTTTATCCCATATGTCCGCATTGAAATAAATGACGCCAAAACGCCTTTAAATCGAATATAACCGCGGAACATTTTAGGATTTCGTTAAGAAATGGTGTTGAAACGGGACCAAAGTCATGGCACCTTACTTGCTCATTAGGGATCGGTGGCTCCAAATTGGGACCAAGTTGACCCTTTTCGGAACTGAAGGTATTCAGGTCTCCGAAATGATGGAACGTATTTGAATTTGAATTTGAATTGAAGAAACTTAAATAGTTTAAGGAAAACATAAATAAATAACCACGAAGGAAAGGGAAACCAGTGAAAAAACAAGTTCTAATGTCACTGATTTTGGCGGGATCAATGGTTACTGTAGCGGCTCACGCTGAAGAGCAAGCTCAAAACCAAAGCTCAAACACAAGCACTATTAAAGTGACTGATGTTCAAAACAAAGATGAGCAAAGAAAAGACATCGACGAAGAGATCACGAATGCTCGTATGAGAGCACAATTGGGTTCTAAGTCTAAATGGTCTTTCAAATCTGCTCTTGCTTACAACGGTGGATCTGTTCAAAAACCATTCGAAAGAATCCGTCCTAACTACCGTGCATCTGCTTCTGCAGAAGCTTTGACAACTCTTTCTGGTTCTATCGGTATCAACTACCGTATGAATGACAGAGACAGCCTTTCTTTGAGCACTGGTGTTGCGATGAGAAATCCATTCCACGATGAAACTGGCCGTTCTGACTTTGCGGATCCTCGTAAAGCTAAAGCTGGTAAAAAGGTTGACCGTTACTACGTAAGCAACCCATCTGTTGACTGGAGCCGCGCTTATAAAGCTGCTGGCCTTCAAATGATCAGCTCTGCTGGTTACACTCACGTGACTGACCCAGATTCAATCCAAAATACAGCAGCTCTTGGCTCTATCAGCTTGGATCAAACTGTTTTGGCTGACTTCGGTACTTCTAATTGGTCCGGTGGTTTGGCATTCTCTTTCTACTACTCACTTTACAGCGCTGATACTCCAGATATCGGTGTTCAAAACGGTTGGCAGCAAGATGACTACGGCTATGGTATCTACCCATTTGCTGAGTACTCTTTCAACGACACCTACTCTTTCAGAACTGTATTCGGTTACTTCGAAGCTGTTCACTACAAAGATGGTCAACCAGGTGCATTGCCTGCTGGTCAAGTTGAGTCACAAACACCTTACCAATCTATGGGCGTAGGTATCTCTGTAACTCGTGACATCTACTTGTATCCAAACGTTCAGTTCACTCCGCTTGATATCAGAGCTGACAGAACAAACGTTGCATTGTCTACGAACATCAACTTGTTCTAATCTGCAGATACAAATGCAAATTCAAAAACCCACAGTTAAAAGCTGTGGGTTTTTTATTATTTTTCTTACAAACACTTATTCATTTATTTACTGTCCTTATCAAAACTCTTATAAACTAGCAAAAGTTTGGAGTTCAAAATGAAGGTGTTGTGCTTTTTGGCGCTTATTATCCTCCGTTGTCGGAGCAATTAAATAACGGCATTGAATATCGCTATGATAATGAAGATCGAGTTTCGGAAATTTTGATTGGTGGTATCTCAGCAACTTCTTACAAATATGGAGCTCAAGAGTCCAGATTGTTTGAAGTTAAAAATAGTCATGCTACAGTTGGAATTGCTTACGCCGTGAATGAAAATAAGAAACCGACGAACTTAATAAGCTCTCTGGTAACTTCCGATGGCGTTAGAATAAACTATTCATATCTTTGGAAGTTGCCAGTGGCTGTGGATACGCAAGGCCCTGTATCATCTTCTCTACGTTATAAATATAATGCAGATGCGACCTTGGCCAGTATTGATGTAGCAGGGGCGGATGGAAAGCTTTTTTCATATGCTCTTGGCTATGATCTCGACGGTCTTCCGATAAAAGTAGGAAGTATTTCTTTCGCCTTGGATACAGTTGGGCGAGTTCAAGGCTCATCTCATGGCGTAATTAAAGGACAAACGCAATACAACTTAAATGGATATGTCGTTAGCGATGCTTATTCAGTAAATGGAAAGACCATTGCAAATTTAACCTATTCTAGAGATCCTCTCGGAAGAATTTCGACAACAGTCTCATCATATCCATCTCAAAAATTGAATTATAGCTACGATAAATTAGGAAGACTAGTTGCAGTTCAAAGTAGCAACGGCATTCGCGAATACTCCTACGATGATAATGGCAATCGCTTAAGCTTTAAGTCTGGGTCGGTTGCTATTAAAGGCGAATACGATGATCAAGATCGTTTAATTTTCTATGGTCAGAATAAGTACACTTATTCTAAATTCGGAAATCTCGCAAAAGTTGAAGAATATGTTTCACCGTCGCAACAACCAAGAATCACCGAGTACGACTATGACTCCATGGGAAATCTTCGCGCTGTAAAGTTACCTGACGGACGTTTAATCGAATACATTATCGACGGCCAAAATCGCCGAATTGGGAAAAAAATAAACGGAAAACTTGTTCAAGGATTTATATTTCAATCTCAATATCAAATCGCTGCCGAAACCGACGGATCTGGCAAAATCATCCGACGTTTTGTATACGGATCAAAACTCAATATTCCTGATTATGTTGTAACTGGGGGCAAAGAGTATCGTATTATCTCCGACCAAGTCGGAACACCGAAAGTAATTGTCGAAGCGGCAACAGGAAAAATCATTGAGTCATTAAATTATGACGAGTTCGGTGTTTCTTTAAATGGAAAACATAGCGCTTATCTTCCTTTTGGTTTTGCGGGCGGAGTAAATGATAGCGACACCGGGTTAGTACGCTTTGGCGCTCGTGATTACTCTCCTATCGTTGGAAGGTGGACAAATAAAGATCCTATCGGATTTAATGGCGGAGATACGAATTTGTATGGGTATGTTGCCAATAACCCTGTGAGCTATATTGACCCAACTGGGAATTGTCCTTGGTGTATAGGCGCGGTTGTAGGCGGTGTGGCCTCCGGAGTGTCAGCTTATTTAGCTGGCGGTGACGTGAAAACAATCGCGGTTTCTGCTGCGGTGGGAGCTGTTGCTGGAGCCGCATCCATGGGGGTAAGTGCATTCACCTCATCAGCGACAGCTGCAATTGCTGCGAATGCGGTAATTGGGGGTAGCGCTAGTGTAGTAAATCAGATCGCAACAGGGACCTCGCTTAGCGCCCTGAATTATTCCCAGATTGGTATAGGTGCTCTGGCTGGTGGAATTGGAGCAGGCGTCGGATTGGGGGTTGGAACAGCCGCATTTTACGGTACGCCGGTCATTGGGCGAAGCATCGGGCTTGGTCTTGCACGAACCAATGAATTCTGGGCATCGCTACTAACTGGTACTGCAATTGGAACAACTATTGAGGGAGTCGGCGCTTGCAGGTAGAGTCATATTAATGAGTACGAAAGACATAACTATAGTAGTCGTCTTAATATTGGCTTGTATCTTCGGATTCAAGCCAATATTAAATACTTTCAAAATTGTCTTAAATGACAGGAATAATCCCAAGTCCACGCCTGGAATGCGCAGATTTGTTCTTTTTTGGTTAGGCCTTGGGCTGTTCTGTTGCGCTTTTTTGTTGTTTGCTTTGGCCTACTCTGTTGGGGCGCGACTTGGATGGCTCCCGGATTTCAAACTATAGCGTGCCAAAAATATTCGGCAAATTTGATAAAGTCATTTATGATAACGGCAACCGTTTAAGTTTTAAATCTGGTTCGGTTGCTATTAAAGGCGAATACGATGATCAAGATCGTTTAATTTCCTATGGTCAGAATAAATACGTCTATTCTAAATTCGGAAATCTCTCC